>NZ_JAJKFQ010000002.1:682997-1365995 GCF_020966635.1 Stieleria sp. JC731
GCGTAGCGAAGTCACCAACGGCATTCGGGCAGGACAATGGGTCATCCTGGAAATCGATGTCCAAGGTGCCTTGGAAGTGATGCAACATTCCGATCTGGATGCCATTTCGCTGTTCATCCATCCCGGTTCGATGGAAGAACTCGAACGACGACTGCGTGACCGGGGAACCGAAAGCGAAAAAGCGATTCAAAGTCGCTTGGAAACCGCCGCCGATGAGATGCGGTTCCTACACGAATACCAATACGAAATTATCAATGGGGCGGTCGATGCGGCCGTCGCCCAAGTTTGCCGAATTCTTAAAGACCACCAGGAGAACCAGGTATGCTCGAAGAACTGAAAGACGAAGAAACCGTCAACAAGGTTGGCGGACGATTCAAACTGAGCACGCTGATCCAAAAGCGTTTGGTGCAGCTCAACCAAGGCAGCCGAGCGCTCGTCAGTGTCGACACCCACGACAAGATGTCGATCGTGCTCAAAGAGATCCTGCAAGACAAGATCTTCTTGAACACCGACAACGAAGTCGAACAAGTCACCGAATTGGACTTGGATGCGACCATCGCAGCGGCAGAAGCTCCCGATCTTGATGCCGCCGATCTGTAGGCACTTGGCGTGACCGATTCGCCAGCAATTGATCCGTCATCTCGCCAACAGGATGCTTCCAAGCGAATCCTGTTGGCCGTTGGCGGCGGAATCGCCGCTTACAAATCTGCAACCCTCTGTAGTCGCCTGGCCCAAGCCGGCCATCGGGTTCAGGCCGCGATGACTCGCTCGGCGACAGAGTTTCTTGGCCCAGCGACCCTGACCGCACTCTCAGGTCGCCACGTCGCGATCGAATCTTTTGACCCCAAGCATCCTCTTGGGCCACATATCGAATTGGCAGATGGCGTCGATCTCATGATTGTCGCCCCCGCAACGGCAAACCTCATCGCCAAGTTTGCACACGGGATTGCCGATGACCTCGTCAGCACGCTCTACTTGCAAAACGTGGCTCCTGTGTTGGTCGCACCCGCGATGAGTGATCCGATGTGGTCAAAGCCTTCGGTCCAACGCAATGTCGCGCAGTTGGCTGAAGACGGTTGCCATCTTGTCGGGCCGGAATCGGGCTGGCTTTCCTGCCGCGTCCGTGGTACCGGACGGATGAGTGAACCGGAAACCATCCTCGACCGCGCTTTGAATATACTGGCGTCTCCGGATCGACGAACACTCGACGACAGCTAAGAATATCGCACCTGCGATCCCGTTCATTATCCGAAAGTCTTATCCATGCCTCTCTTCGTCTTCGGCCATCGCAACCCAGATACCGACGCGATTTGTGCCGCGATTGCCTACGCCGATTTCCTTCGTCGCACCACCCGACCTGACGCGATCGCGGCTTGTTGTGGCGCACCAAACCAACGGACCGAATTCGCGCTCAAGAAAGCAGGGCTGTCTCATCCACGGATCGTGATGGATGTCCGCCCCACCGTCGAAGACGTTTGCCAAACTGATGTCACGCTGGCAACCTGTGACGAGGTTTTCTACGAAGTCTATCGCCGGATGGATGATCGCGGCCTGCGGAGCATTCCCGTTGTCGATCGCGAAAACAATCTCTCCGGCATCGTCACGCTTCTTGATCTGCTGGAACTGGTCCTTAACAGCAACGTCGATCCGACAACCGGTCGGCAGGTCCGAACGAACCTGTCGAAGATCGTTTCGGTGCTCGGTGGCGAGTTCCAACATGCGGTCGAACCCGATCGCGACGAAGACCTGATCGTCAGCGTCGGCGCGATGAGCGCCGGAGGCTTTACCGAACACATCAAGCAATTTCCCGCCGGCCGATTGATCGTCGTCAGCGGGGACCGCCCGACAATTCAACTTCCGGCACTGGAACTGGGCGTTCGAGCGTTGGTCGTCACAGGCGGATATGAACTCAGTGATGGCCTGATGCAACTGGCACAGGCGCGCGGAATCTCTGTCCTGCGCAGCCCCTTTGATACCGCGACAACGACCATGCGGATCAAGGCGGCTCAGCTGATTAGCGGCGTTGTTGAATCAGACTTCATGTCGCTTCCGGCGCGGATGCCTGTTGCCGACGCTCGGCGTGAGATCTTCCGCTCCCCGCAAACGATCTTTCCGGTCTTAGAAGACGGTAAGCTTGTCGGTGTGCTCAGTAAAAGTGACTTGGTTAACCCACCCAAGCCCGAACTGGTGCTGGTCGATCATAACGAAATTGGACAAGCCGTCGCCGGGGCGGATGAAGCCAACATCGTCGAAGTCCTCGACCATCACCGGCTTGGTGGTTCATTGAAATCCACCGCCCCGATCCGTTTGACAATGGAACCGGTTGGCTCGACATGCACGTTGGTTGCAAAGATGTTTCGCCAAGCCGGCATCGATCCCGACCCATCGATGGCTTTGTGCATGGCATCGGGAATGATCAGTGACACGCTGTTCTTGCGTTCGCCGACCACGACATCGACCGATCGAGACATCCTGAATTGGCTGCAGCGATTTTGCAAAGTCCAGTTGGACGAGTTTGCCAACGAGTTCTTCAGTGTCGGATCGGCACTGCGAACTTGCACCCCAGATCAAGTCGTCCGCGAAGACTGCAAACAGTTCGAAGAGGCAGGTCAGAAGTTCTCGATTTCGCAAATCGAAGAGATCGGGTTCGACCTGTTCTGGCAACGCAAAGAAGAACTGTTCAACGCACTGGAAAGCATGGCATCGACGCAGCAGTTGGAATTCAGTGCGCTGCTGGTCACCGACATCGCAAGCAACGGCAGCTTGTTGATGATGAGCCGCGAGCCGCAGGGCTGGGAAGAGATCAATTATCCCGAGCTGGAAGACCGGCTCTACCAGCTCGACGGTGTTGTCAGTCGCAAAAAGCAGCTGCTTCCGCTGATCAGCAGCTTGATGGAATCGAATTGATCGCCGCAGGACCGGCAAACCACCCGTGGATGAATCACGGAGATTGGCTTCAGTTGGGCTGCAAAATGGTCGAAACAGGTGTAACCAAACGAATGCGGTATCGCCGCGGCCGGGTAAATTAAAAACGTCCCGACACACCGTCTTGCACGAACCTGGATCGTATTGGATACTTCTAGACTTCCGTGAGACGTCGTTCATCGTGTTTCGCGGCAGAACATGCCGAAGTGGCGGAATTGGCAGACGCGTTGGATTCAAAATCCAATTCTGGCAACAGAGTGAGGGTTCGAGTCCCTCCTTCGGTACTGGTGGATCACTTCACCGAAAGACAAAGCCCAGCGGAATCATCTCGATCCGCTGGGCTTTTTTCGTTTTCAGCTTCCAATCAGCCGCAATGCGTTAGCCCGCGGTTAACGCTCCACAGAGGTGCTCTTTGAAAGCCTCACAGACGCCCTCTTGAAACGGATACTCGCATCCAAATCAGCCGCAAGGCGCCAGCCTGCGGTTAAAGCTCCATCGAGGCCTTCTTAAAACGAATTCTCGGCCCCTCGGATTTCGCCCAGCTTCAAAAGCAGCCCGGGCTGATACCCCTGTGTTGATGCCATGGGATTCAGTTGTCGCCACCAAAGCGTGCCCCAAGGAAATCCATCACGACAATCGTCGAAAACGGAGCTCAAGATTCAGGTCATCAAGTGCACCGCGCAACCGCTTGCGACATAGCTCCTAAATAATGAGCGGTGCGTCAAAGCCTCACGCCACGAAACCTCGCCGCCTTTGGCAGATCAGCCGTGATCAACCACGAAATCCAAAGCTGCCAAAAGGCCTCGAAGATCCTTGTCAACAGTCAAAATGCGGACTTTCTCCGATGAATCCTTTGAGTTTTCTGTCCTTCGCATTCAGCCGCGAAATCCGAATTCACCTTCTTCGCGATCTCCTGGTTAAACCTATCGCCCAAAAACTTCGAGAAGAGTTTCAGATTGACACGACAAGACGAAGCAGTTGCGAACTGCCATAACGTCAACAGCAGTTCACACGGGATTGCTGACCGAACCGTTTCAGGCTCATCAATTCAATTCCAGCTCTGCAAAGCCCCCACCACACCCGACCGAAATGGTAAAACTTATCTTCCCAATATTCACCCAGCGAGTGATCATGAACGGCAATGCGAC
The DNA here is from genome assembly GCF_020966635.1 of Stieleria sp. JC731. Classification (NCBI taxonomy): domain Bacteria; kingdom Pseudomonadati; phylum Planctomycetota; class Planctomycetia; order Pirellulales; family Pirellulaceae; genus Stieleria; species Stieleria sp. JC731. The sequence continues at coordinate 687,071 of NZ_JAJKFQ010000002.1, forward strand.
TCATTCGGTCGTAATCCTAGATTATCATTAATATTACCCGACTAAGTCGGGTTTAACTTGTACCGTTAGCCGGCAGGAAAGCACCTAAATGTCAGCAGTTGTCGAACTCCGACTGGGTGATCTATTCGATGGCCCAGCCGATCTGATCGTATTACCTTGCTCCACGGGCGGCACGATTACGCGATTCGTCGCAGAACGCCTACTGCAATATTCAATCCCCACTCCAAAACGCGGTATGGCGCATGGTGAAACTCACATTGTGCCATTCACCGGCGCGGAAAACATAGCGCAGTTCGTTGCATTTGCGGCCTCGGTAGACGGCATCAACTCAAGCGCAGATGCGATTGAAGCAATCGGAACATCAGTCGGGGAATTCACGCGGGCCAATGAATCGATTCGCAACATATCCGCACCGCTTTTGGGCGCCGGTGCGGGTGGACTTCAGAGTGAATTGGTGGTTGATGCGCTGACGCGAGGATTTCGAAAATCCGCCAGCGACTCCGCGAGACTTGTTATTCATGTGCTACACCAAAGCGTGTTTGACCGCCTGCAAGGTGTCGAGTCACCATCAAAAGTGACTTCCACACCTCCTGAGTCACCACAACGAGTCTTCATTAGCTATTCAGGAACAAGCGACCGGCACAACGAATGGGTCGCAGCACTTGGGACATTCCTGCGAGCAAATGGAATTGATGCTCGCCTTGACCAATGGCATCTGCGCAAAGGAATGGACTTGCCACAGTGGATGACAAACGAACTTGAATTAGCAGAACGTGTCGTGATTGTTTCGGATTCACGATATCGCGATCGCGCGGACAAACGAAGCGGAGGAGTCGGCTGGGAAACCATGTTGATTCAAGGCGATATGGCACAACAACCGCCTGACAGCCGAAAATACTTGATCGTCGTTCGTGAGGAACAGTTTAAAGATGGGATTCCAAACTATCTCAAAACGAAATTCTCAATTCACTGGTCAAGCACTGGGGATGAAGGAAAACTTCGTGATGACCTCCTTAAAGAACTGTACGATGTAGAACTTGCACCGCCCATCGGTGCTCCACCTTCGCTCTACGTAGCTGGTTAAAATAGCTGCCCCCCGAGTCGCGAAGTCGGGCGTTTTGACAATGGAGAATTTCTCGTCGCGACCGGGCGATTGCCAAAGTCATATCAAGAAGTTAGATGCCACCACGTAAACCCAAAACATCTACTGGTTGGGACACAACACGAATCGGAACATGGGCTTCGATCATCGCGATTCCACTAGCGATTGTCCTATGGTACATAGACGCGATACGTCTTATTTCCTCATCAGCTCCAACTGTAGAAATGTCTACAAAAGGCGCGAACAGCCCTGTGATCGAAGCAGGGCGTGACGCTGTCATTGGCCCCTACACTCCCAATCGCCCCGCCCCACCTGATCCGTCCCCCCACAACCCAACGCATGACACCGCACCCCAGAAGGAATCGGTCATTGGGGGGCGATCGATGGTCTCGTCTGGTGACAATAGCCCCGTGGTTGTTGCAGGTAGAGACGCAGTTATCAACCTCGCTTCAACTAAACCTGACTTCATAACGGATCACGATGGCGCTGGCGCCCTGCTAATGACCCAACCCGACTTTCGTGCTTTCATCTCAGGAGCACTGTCGAGTAAGAACGACAAAATTATCGGACGCATAGTCAATGGGACCCCTGTCGCGAAAATCGAACTCCTAGACGGTGACCCGGAGCAACCGAGTCCACCATGGGCCAAGGTTACGGTTTTAGACGGAGACCTCAAAGGACAGACAGGCTGGATACTAATGACCTCACTTCGAGTGCCCAACTGAGGCAAGCATGACATAACAACGCATTCGCTTTTGGTCAGAAGGCGATAGGACAGTCGGCAAGCAAGCCATTTCATCGAACTTGCATTGGCCTGCTACGGTTCGCGTGCAGCTTCATCCCAAAACCGATTTTCCCATTTCATACTCTAAAGTTTCAGTTGTTTTTGTCGGCGGTGTTTTATTTGCTCCGGACTCTTGCGAAAAAACTCTTGTGCACGCGAAGACGGGAACTGCCGTTACTTGCCTTCTTGCAGTCGTTTTTCCCTTCCAGCGTGATTTTTAGCATTCTTCGACTGACTATGCCGTGTTGACGAACGAACCTCCTACAGCGGCTTCCAAATGCGTTTCGGTTGCTTCGGTTCTGGCGTTGCTACCACAAACTGCATGGCTGGCCTTAATGACGCAACCGAATTCCCGCCAAGCATTTCTTGACACACCTGAACGTTTTGGGCTGAGCCCCGTCGGCTACTGGTGCGCATTTTCTATCTCCGTCGCAGCGTCCATCGTTCTACTCTGCTCGCTGGCCTACCTGTCCATCGCTACCATCTGCGGTTGGGTTCGAGACGATCGCCCACTTTTCATATCGCTGAACGCGATCTGGATCTACGTTGGTACCTTCGCCCTGCTGGCCATACTGCCCGGACTCACAACTCTCGTTCGATCGACCTTCGCTGTTACAAATTTTGGCTGGTATGCTGTGATCGCCACCGGCCTTCCAATTTGGGGTCCTGTCATCCTGTGGTGTTTTGGCAGGGCACTCCCAACGCCCGCTCGCTGGCCCCATGCTGACGGACAACCATGGCATGTACTAGCGCTCTGGAGCGAAATGCTGGCCGAACCGTGCGATGAACAAAAGATGAATGCGGAGTACTATCAGTCGCGAAGCCGGGCAACTTTGGATTGGACAATCAACTCCCGCGAAATGGCTATCGCGGACGCTCGCCGACAAACACACTTTATCGTCAACACATGATACGACCATCGCTCTTCCTTCTTTTGATGACTGCTGCTCTGTCGAGTGCGCGATCACAGGATGCGAATCCGTTCGTCGCGACAGATGAGAGCACGTCAAACGATGCGGATTGGACACCGACTCATCCTGATGGCGATACACCACACGAGCGTATGCTGTCGCTTGCCCACACGGATGCACTACCTCAATTTGACCGTGTCGAACTTTACGCCGTCTCCATTCCGAAGCGGGATCCATTCAACGACGAAAGTCCGAAACCCGAAACAACCGACAAGACGTTTCCGGTTCGCCCGTATGGCACGCACGCGGACGTTCACGCTCATGTCTCATTGACAGGTGGTAACTGCACCAAGTTTCGGCAAGCTTGGCAATCGCTTGCCTTCGATCGACTCGGTGGTGCGTTTTGCCACTACCCTGCATACGGGTTTCGACTATATCGCAACAATGTCCTGTTGTTCGAAACGACAGTCTGCTGGGAATGCCAGAACTTCTATGTCCCGCGTTTTGATCCCGAGAAGCGCCGCTATACTCACGGCTGGTACGGATTTGCTAACGACGACAAAGCGAAGTCGTTGCTCAAATTGTTCCGGTCACTCCTTCCGCATCCCAAGCTGTAAATCGGCGGACCATGTTCTGACGTTTGACCGTGACGACTCCAACTCGTAATGCCTACATCGGTTGCGTTTCGATTAGGGCATGTCTGTAGCGAACACACGATTTCTCGCCGCTTTCCTGCCGGACGGAAGTACCGCCTCTATGCCGTTGCCCATTCGCTTTTCGGGGAACGGCCAACTGACGAGCAAGGCTGGGCGGTCAACGTCACACTGTGCCCATACAACCAAGCAGAACGGTGGCGGTAACCGATCCGTGAAGTCAAAGTTTTTGAAAAGGATGATTCCTTGCCGCTGCTCGGCCACCCCAGACGCTAGCCGAAAGAAGCTCTCTACATTCTTACCATTGGGATCCTGCGAGTTCAAATGAAGCTCAACCTTAAAAAAGACCGCGTCACACTCCGCAAGTACATCGAAAAACGCATTCGGGACTACCCGGTCTATGAGAACCTTGGCCCTGGTGACGATGAAGCCGCTATCGCTTTGCTTACCGTTGGCTACTACGCGGCTCAGGGCGGTTATGTAAATCTCGTATTCGACACACGTGAGCAAGCAGAGGTTGATGGCGAATGGACCGTCCATATCGACAATGAGACCAGCACCTGTCCGTTTCCGAAATGGAACGCCGCCTGCGAAGCAATCTATGAAGGCAACGCCGTAGTCGTCACAAAACACGATGGGACTGAGGTGAAATTCCCTGACGCCGACGACGAAGAAACGATTCAAGCCGTATTTGGGGATATGATTGTCGACTTGATTACCGAACTTCGCGACGATGGCACGCTGTCCAAGCTACCTTTGGCCCCCAATGCATTTATGGTTGTCGAAGAATTCGACGGTCAATTTCTCTTCCCAACTTACGAAACTCGCAAAACGGCTGGACGCATCCTGCAGTGACAGAGAACGATCCAGTTCACCGGAGCCAGGATTGCAAGGTTTCGAAAATGGGTAGCCAACTTCCCGTGCCCCGTGTCGGGTGACGTTACCAACCTCAAAGACTGTAATTGACCAAACATGCAACAAATTCTTGATTCGCTCCTGGAGTACCTCAGCGGCAATTGGCCCGAACTCGTTTGGATTGTCCTTGTTGCTGGAGTGGCGTCTTACCTTGCCGGTCGTCGGTCTCAGCTTCAATGGCGCAATCGAGATTTCATGAACCGACTCAATGTGTCGCTAACTTCGATTGACAACGGCACGCTTAAGATTCGGACGATCCTGGAGACGGACGCTGAAGATATCTTTTTGAATCGTGCAGCGTCCTCGCGAATCGTCGAATTGGCAAAACTGACCACCGCGTCAGATCCGTTTATCCCTATCCCGCCGGACGATCGCTGGTTCTATTTGAATTCTGTGCTCAATGAAATTAGCGAGCGTTTCGCATTAGGGCACCTGAAGGCCGACGCTGGACAACCTGTTGCCTCTGAGTCTTACTTGCTGTGCCTGACCTGTGAACGAGCGGGGGCGGTTCGTACTCAGAAGATCCGTGCGATGCTTGTCCGAGAGGAACTTTTGCGACAGTTACCAGACGAAGAGCCGACTTACGAAGCAGCGTCTCATGCAACTCGCTGGGACACATTGCAGAAAATGTCTGCAAGATGGACGGAGGACCCCGATGTTTTCCTCCGCCTTGAACTGTACTTGTGAAACTGGCGGCGACTTCGATGTCAATTAGCGATCGGATCCAAGACGTGCTGGCGAATTGTGTTTTCGATGTGGAGTAAACCTGTCGCAATGTGTGTGATCCTTGGCGTTCCTCCGAATATGGTCTGCAACATGCCGCGGCACAGCGAAGTTCTAAAACTTGCAATACAAACGTTTGCGGACGTGCATGGACGGTGGCCGCGATCAATTGAAGAACTCGATCCATACGGGATGCGCAATTTTGGTCGCTATCAACTATCAGGGTTCAACGACGCAACGGAATCAGAAATCAAACTGCGTTATGTTCATCGGACAGGAAAATCCGTGGTCTGTGTTTCTCGAATAACAGAGGAATCGTCTGGCAACTAGGCGCCGCCAAGACTCCACCACGCGGTTCGCCGGTAAAAGCGATTTTCGTAGCATGCAACACTACATCGTTCCCAGAGACTGGCTGGTTGCCATCTCGCTGTTGAGCGTCGGTGCCGGACTTATATTTCCTCTCACGCTACGCCATGATTGGATCGGTACGCTTGCCGTTGCTACGATGCCCTTACTGGTCGTCCCTGTCTTGTTGTTCGGGTGTTACTGCATCTATTCTCACGCGCGCACTGTCATCAAATCGCTCCAATCGTCAACGGACGACGACTCGGAACAATGACCAGCAAGCCGGTATCCTTCAATTCCAAGGAAGTACGGGTTGTCAGTTTCTGAGAATCGATGTTTGACTCTCTGTCTTTGCTGAACCGCGACGTTACCCGCAAAGAACGTTGCACGCCGAATAGCCAGCACTTTCACCCACAACGTTGGATCGAACCATGGAGCCGACTGCTTTGACAATGGACAACCTCTAGCGGCGGTCGGGTGATCGCAATTGTTTTGCGGCAAAGTCAATCTCAATAGAAGCGAGCCTAGGCAAATGGCGAAATCACACTACATGCGGTTCACAAGCAACATTGAAAGCACACTTGATCGTATCGGCGGGCTTCCAACGCATCTGCCACCCGAATTTCCAAGTTGCCCCAGCAACGAAGAGCCAATGGCATTCATCGCGCAATTTCAGTGTATTGAGTCCCGCATTCCAGTAGACGATGCTAGGCTAGTCCAGATTTACCAGTGTGCAGACGATGATCCTTGGCCAGTCGCGATTACGATTCCAAAGGATGCTCCTGAAAATACCGAATGTCTCGGTGTACCTCAGCCACTACTTGATCCGGCAGCCATCAATTGGAATGTCGTCAACGAATCGGTTGAGCCAGGCGACTGGAATACCGTGGAAGCATTGCCGCCAGAACAGGAGGGGCGTCTTCAATCATCGAAGGCAGGCGGTTTTTGCTATTATGATGACTTGGTAGAAGATGGAGAGCGATTCCTGCTTCAACTGCAAGAACCAGATGCATTGCGCTGCGTCTTTGGGGGCCAAACTCTCGTCTTGCTGCTTGACCGAGCTGGCAAACCGGAAGCTCGCCTTGGTTGATTCTAATTCAAACTCAACATTCCGTATAAACAACGGATGTACTTGCATTGCCGTGTTGGGTTTCCTGAAGTGGTGAGTCGTTCGCGGCGACCACATGATTTGTGTCGTTCTACATCAGAGGATTTATGGCTCTCACGAAACGCCGCAACAATTGGTACGGAGAAGACCACGCAGACCTGCGTAAGGAACTGGCTCGCTACAGCACAGTGAACGGGTATCCGATCGATAATTTCACCAATGTAAAATGCAAATGTGGCTGCCAACTCTTCGAGCTGTATACCGACGAGGAACAAGGTGCAGCGATGCGTACCTGCACGCAGTGCCACAACGAACACTTGATGGGCGATAGTGCAGACTACGTCAGCGAGGCCGAACTAGTACCGCACGAATGCAACTGCAGAAAAGACCAGTTTCAAATTGTTGTTGGCGTTCATCGATATAGAAATGCTGATGATTCAGTTTCCGACGACGTTCGATGGCTCTATATTGGTTGCCGATGCCCTAAGTGCAACTTGCTTGGGTGTTATGCCGATTGGAAGAACGAGTTTGAAGAGTATCGCAAGTTGCTGCGACGGATGTAGCCGCATCAAACTGAGGCATAAAAAGCGTTGAACACGGAGCCGTGGATCGGGCGGCGTTGAATTAAAATCTCTTCTTGCCGCGTCCCGATCAACGCGGGCGGTCTTCAGCAAAATGTCCGACGCAATTCTTTCAAAGATTCAAGAGCTATTTGGCGTTGAGAAGTACAACTCGCTCGTACGCCAAGTCTCTGAGACGAAACGCCGACAGAAGTTCAAATACTGGCAGGAAGATCTGTTTAAAAAGTTGGCAGCCAACTCTGAATTCAAGATCATTTCTGTCGACGAATACGTTGCAGCATTCGAGCATGCTCCGACTGCCAACTTAGAAATTACCCGCGAGCAGTTCTTGGCTGATCCGTGCAGCTTTTGGATGAAGCCGGTTACAATTCCAGACGACTGGTTCGTGGAAGCGTGGGATTCCGACGAGCAATTCAGAGGCAACCAGAGTGCTGAATACATTGACGAAGCCAGCGCCAACGGAGATCTGAAATGCATGCGAGACGGCCTAAAACGCTTGGCTAAACTGCTTCCGATCGAACGCTCGATCGAACTCTATTGTGCTGTGCGTGATGAATCTCCGCACCGTGAGCCAGAATACCGTCCGACATTCAAAAAGGTTTTCGGCAAAGATTTTGATTCATTCCCCGATCCGATTGATCAAGTACGGTTCCTCATCTGTGACTCCTGCCAAATGGCGGACGTGTCGTTCACTGTACCCGGTTCGACAGAGAATTCGCTCACACCTCCAGATTCAAAATGTCCGAATTGTGGCGGATCCCGATCTGACTGCACTGCAGAATTCACCTAAATACAGCAGTTTCATCGCATGCTCCGGAGCGGCGGTGGCCAGCGTGTGCTGAAAGCAATATCAACTCCCGCCATCCGGTGATGGCGGTGCGTCATATGACTCAACAATGGATTCAAAGCTACAACAAATTCAAGCGACGTTGAACGCAGCTGACGAAACGGATGTAACTCGTCTGGACGAATCACATATCCGGAAAATCCGACTTTCGTTTCCAAACGTGCCGAATGACTACCTCGATCTTTTAAAGACAATTGGCTGGGGGAACTACGGATTTGTAGTTTATTCGGGACCAGTTCACCCCGATGAAATTTTTGGTGTGGATGGTGCTACAGATATTCGGCACTTCCTGATAATTGGTGACAACATGGCGGGCTGGATGTTTGCATACGACACAACACAAACTCCATGGAGAATGGTACTGCTGAACCACAACGTTCCAGTACATACCGGAAACAGTCCAGCCGATTTCACGTCGTTTGTTTTGGCAGAATTAATCCGAGAGTGAAAACGCCGCACAACAATGCTGTGCAGGTGATGACGGATTACGGTAGTTGCTTGACCGGATGTTCGAATCTCCATCCCCCGTGATGCCTGACGTTTCCCTTGGCATGACACCTAACTGGCTTTCAGCTTTCTAATGGGCAATCACAAATTCGAAGAGATGCAACACTTCAAGAAAGGATTCGAGTTACAAGTTGGGGTTACCGCGGTAGCCGTTGTAGCTGCGTTCCCCTTACTGTGCATTACGTCGGAAGTGATTTTCGGCACGACCAATTCGATCTTACTTCGCCTCACTCGTTCGCTAGCGTGTTTGTTCTTTGCAACAATGATATGGCGTGGCTCCCGAATCTTCCGCATAGGAACTGCGATCCTTTCCTTTGCGATATCATTGCTGACTTTTGCTGTGTTTCTACTAGTTGCATTGTTCAATCCCAATGGGCAAGACGCTCGGACTGCGAATGCTGTCTTTATGGTGTACCTTGCCTTTATGGGCGTGCTGTTGCTTCTGCCACCGGTCGCAAGGTTTCAGACCCTACAGGTTCAGCGAAGGCGTCGCAAAGCAATCGACACGGAGCCGTGAAACCAAAGTTTTTGAAAGGGGTGACTCATCTCCGCTAGCTTATGCCCAAAAACGGATTCATTTGAAATAACTGAATTCGGTTGAAATATGTCCGTCACTCCAACAAGAAGATACATATAAAGAAGTCTCGATTTCATCGCCTCGAGGTTTATACAACCCGAGACGGGCACGGCCATCGCCGTAAAGAACGCTACCTTCACGGAGTGAAGGGCGACAATCGAATATCAAGAGGCTACCCAAGCCCCCTTGGGCCGGCGAGTTGGGTTATAAACGTGGGTGATCGATCCAGGTGTCGGGTGATCTCCGACGTTATTCAGCAAACTTGAATATCCCATGTGGATAAGGACTGGAATACAGCATGCCCATTACGATGAACGATCTCACAATAAGCCCTAGTGGTGTGGACATGGATGATCTACTGAGCGACTGGGAATGGGCGATGCCAGAACCTCTTCGTCCGGTTCTCCTTACTGCAATGGGTGACGTTTTCGCTCAAGGCGAATCGGGTGCGGTGTACTTCATCGACATGGTCGAGGGAATGATCAAATCGGTTGCTGACGATGGTCCGTCGTTCCAATCTCTTCTATCAGATACAAAATTCGTGACCGACCATATGTTCCCTTCGCGGATCATTCAGCTACGGAACGCCGGAAAGTTACTGGCGCCCAATCACGTCTACAGTCACGCGCAGCCGTTGGTGCTTGGGGGCAATGATGATACGGACAACGTCGAAGTGACCGACGTCAGTGTTCATGTTGGCATCCATGGCCAGATTCACCGTCAGGTCAAAGATCTTCCGGACGGTGCATCCATCGACAGCATCAAAATCGAGTGAACTCGGAGCTGAATTTCCATGCATCCACCAAAACGATGGTGGGGTCCCAAGCCGACATGAAATCTGCGGTTCTTGATCTCTTGAGGGCGTCTGGAAACTCGGTGTGCCCTGATTAATGACAGATCGCTACCGATGCCAGGCTAAGCCCCACTAGTCCGCAAGTCATCCCTGCGACCATGGTCGCTAGTTGGATGAACGCCAGCCTTGCACGACGTCAGTGAATCGTTTGGGTTCGTCGGTTGCGTACCAGCGAATCCCTAATTCCAGCAGAGCGGTTAGTGACGAGTCGTCGAAATGAAATGGAAACACTTCCAGATCGATCTCGGCATCCCGCGTTTTCGTTAGTGCAGATGCGAGATAGCTGGGCTCAAGCTGATACCGAGACCCATCCGGGGTTGCTTTGTCATGTAGATGAAGCTGCACCTGATCGACGCCATCAAATTCCGATTGGACGACTTTGTCGAACTTGGATTTGATCTCTTCAGCGGTCCCTCCGATCCAGATCATCGTTCGCAGCCCTTTGGTAATCGACTTGAGCGTCTTGCAATCCGACTGCCTGGGACTGGCAATTAAGATCTGTTCGTTGACGCGATACTGATCGATCAGCTGACCAAGCTTGGCCAGGTCAACATCCTTGATATCCAGATACACCAGACGGTTCTGATCTTCCTGCATCTTTTGAAAGACCTCTTCGAGCATCGGAACGACTTCGCCTTTGAAGTCATCACTAAATCCGATCCCTGCGTCCCACTTGCGAACCTCTGCAAAATCCAGTTCCTTGACCTTGATGTTGCGAAGTCGCTGTGGCGCGGTTGTCGTTCGGGCTAAGGTTGCGTCATGCAGACAAATAATGACATCGTCTTTGGTGGTACGCACGTCGACTTCCGGAATCCCACCTAAATTCCATGTATACATCGCGGCGCCGATCGTATTGTCAGGTGCCTCATGTGCGCCGCCACCACGATGGGCCTGCCAATAGACTTTGTCGGTCTTTGATTGGGCATAGCCGCTTCCAACATTGACTAAGACACAGATGCCAAAAGCGACTAAAGCCGACGCAGATTTCAGCCGTTGAAGATATCGGTTTGTATTCATCGAATGATTCGAAGTTCGTTGCCTTGGTGGATGTCGCTGTGAAATGCAGACCGTCAAAGGGCCAGCTGTTCGTTCGCTGCGGACGAGACGCTACGGACCATCATCGATGCATGCGCGGGTATCATGGATCAGCAGATTATAGAGTTTAAGTGGACACGACCGGCAACCGCTTTCGCTTCGCTTGCAGGACGCTTCGCTATATCTTCATCCGCAGCATTTCAAATCAGCCATCGCAAATCTGTCCAAACGCCGACCGCACCTGATCAGATTTGATGTAATCCATCGCGGTCTTGTCGACCTTGTTGCGCAGACGATGATCGACGCCTGCGCCAAGCAGGCATTTGATGATCTCCACAGCGACGGCCCGCTTGCCCTTGGTCGATGGTGCGCCGGTTTGCGTTACCGCGCGATGAAGTGCTGTGGAGCCCGACCGCTTGTCAACTGCGTTAACATTCGCACCTGCTTGGATCAGTTCGACTGTTGCGGCAAGGCTTCTGAAACGGACCGCGCGGTGCAGCGGTGTCACGCCGTTTTTATCAGTCTCGTTGACCGAGACGCCCTCCTGAATCAGATAACGAATGACGTGCGTTTGACGATCGGCATGCGGATCGTGTGCTGAACAGGCGGCAAGCAAGGTTCCGGCAAGATCATATCCCTGCCCTCGAAACTGTTTCAGCTTCAACAACTGGAGTTCAAATGCGGCTTGCTGAACTTCGTTCATCGATTTGCGAATGGACCACGCACTGCCAAAGCCAACGAAACCTATTCACCTGCACCGAGATGTTGCTTGAACCATTGGAGCGATTCCGAAATTGCACTCGGCATGTCTTTTTCCAAACCGTGCCCGGAGTTTTCGTAAAGCACGAATTTGTTTTCCACATCGGTGGCATCCATTTTCTCGTGGATCATCCGTCCTTGCTCCGGAAGAACGAGCGTGTCCTTACCACCGGAGATAATCAGGCAGGGGGAATCATCCGGCGTGACGTGATACAGCGGCGAAACCGCCTTGGCTTCTTCCTTGGAAATGTCCAACCCCGGAAAGGATCGATACTGATCCGCCAAACCTGGCGTACTCCAGACGTAGTTAGTTAAATCGCTGGGCGGCACCAAAGCGACACCCGCAGCGATTCGGCTGCCGGTTTTTTCCAAAGGTGTTTTCCCATCGAAGTCGCCATCATCACCGGTCGTCGCCAGCATCAGTGTCAGGTGACCACCGGCACTCATTCCGATCACGCCGATACGTTCGGGATCGATCTTATAGGTTTCGCTATCGCGCCGGATCACACGAATCGCCTGACGCACGTCGGAAACCGCTTCGGCAATTGAATATCGTGGACTGCTACCATGACGAACCGCGAACACTTTGTAACCGGACGCCATGAACGGAGAGAGAATGAACTTGGTCTGCTCCGGCGGATTCCACTTCGATCGCCAGCCACCGCTGACAATGAACACAACGGCTGCCCCATTGGCCGTTACCGTCGGGTCGAAAACATCAAACGTCATCGCCAAGCCATCTTTATGGCCATAGATCACTTCGCGATACCCATCGTCGGTCGATTGAGCGATCGCGACGTTGCCAAGACTTGATCCGCAAAGCATCGAAACAACGGTCACACACACGAGCAACCGAGACGGCGACTTTACCATGCGAAGCTTCATCGGATTTCCAAATTGAATCGAGAGACGACGGGACCGGTCCGGGACTATTGTGACCACTCCTGTTCATAATAGCGAACCAGAATTTGGTCGTTGAGCCGATTCGGTTCGACCTCAACGGGATGCACATCCACAGGCAGATCGAACATCGCGATACGATTTGACTCGCTCAAGAAACGCAGGTTATCGGGAAGTTCCCGCAGAGCCTGATACTCACCGGCAATGCTGCTTCGCAAAGGAGACTTTCCGGCAAGGGCAAAGCCCCAGATGCCGAAGGTCGGGACTGACGCTTGAAAGCCACGCACATCAAATCCGGCTTGCCGAATCGTTTCCAAGATGCACCAGTACGACCTTGGTGCGACCAGCGGCGAGGTGCACTGAACGGTGATCACCGCATCTGAATTCAATTTGGCGTACAACATCGAAAAGAAGCGAGTGCTGTAAAGCTTGCCGACTGAATAGCTACCTGGATCGGGAAAGTCGATCACGGCGGCGTCGAACGTCCGATCCGTTTCATCGATCCAGATAAAGGCATCGCGGTTGATGACGGTGACACGCGGATCATGTAACGCATCCTCATTGAGTTCCACCAGCGGACCAAACTCGGTCGCCAACTTTGTCATCGCGGGATCAAGATCCACCAGCGTCACACTTTCGAGGTCTGGGTACCGCAGAATTTCACGAACAGCCAGCCCGTCACCTCCGCCAAGCACCAGAACGTTTTTGATCGTTTTGGCGGCGCCCATGACGGGATGAACGAGAGCTTCGTGGTACCGATACTCGTCGCGGGAATTGAACTGCAAATGCCCGTTGAGATGCAACTGAAAGTCATCCTTCCGCTGCGTGACGACGATACGCTGAAACTGTGACTGAGTCGCATGGACAATCGGGTTTTCCAGGATCGCTTCCTCTGACCACATCGTCAGCGTATCCGCCTTGATGAATACGACGACCAAAATTCCGATCACCGCAAAACCACGACCACGTAGACCGCCCAGACCGCGACTGGATAACAGAGGACGCAACAGGTAAGTCCCCCACACTCCGACAATCGCGTTGAGCAAGCCGAACAACAACGACGTTCGAACCAACCCCAATCGCGGCACCAGGAAGACAGGAAACAAGACCGATGCGAGTAACGCCCCGATGTAGTCAAACGTCAGCACACGCGCGACAAGCTCATGAAAATCCAGATGCTCGCGCATGATCCGCATCAACAGCGGAAGCTCAAGCCCGACCAGCGTTCCGATTAAAACGACGGAGCCGAACAAAGCCGTTTGAAACCACGTGACATGCCCGAACGCGATGAACAACAGAGGCGTCGAAAGCCCACCTAGTAATGCGAGTCCGAGTTCGACTTCGATAAACGTCCGGGCGAGCTTTTCGTCAACGTACTTTGAAAGCCAAGCACCGATACCGAGCGCAGATAGATAGACGCCGATCACAAATGAAAACTGCGTGACGCTGTCACCGAGAAGATAGCTTGCCAAGGTGCCGGCGAGCAATTCATAGATCAGCCCGCAGGTCGCGATGACGAGAACGTTTAGATACAGCAAGTAGTTCGGCGTTCGATTGATCATCCGAGGATGGCTGCGGCAATGATGAGAGAAATACCTAGTGTGATCGCCCCAACGATCGTTCCGAGTGCTTGGTTATGTTCCTCGACGATTTCGTGGTAGATCGAAAAAGGCGTCAGCTTTTCCATCACCACGATACAAATGCCTAAGACGACGATGCCAATCACTGAAAAGATCAGTGCGGCGAGGATGTGACCACCAAGGACGCTCATTCCGGATGCCGCCTCTTGTGACATGGCCAATTCGGATGACGTTTCTTGTGCCAAAGGCAATAGGGTTTGAAAGGGTTGCATGATTCGCTTCTCCGTTGCTGTTGGAATGTTCGCCGATGGCGGCTTGAGATTATTTTCCGACGCCCCACGATCCGCCAAAGGATCGTCCGCCACCCAGGTAGCTGGAGCCGTAGGGCCGACCGCTGGAATAGCCACTGCCGCCAAAGCTTGGTGACTTCCAGCCGAAAGCGGTCGCCACCGTGAACCAAGAACAGATGACGATGCCGACAGCCAAGTAAGTGAACCAGATCGCTTTTTTCATCGCTTAATCGTCCGATGCATAGGGACTGTAGTCGCTGTCTTGCCACCGCTGGACTTCGAAGTTGTGCAAGTAAAACAGCGTGAGGCCGGGAATGATCGACACCCCGATCGCGGCCAACGTCAGTAGCCCGCCGTCCCATTTGTTGCGGTTCACCGTGATCGCGGCTAGCAGCAGATAGACCAAGAAGCCTGCCCACATGAACCAGAAACTTTTCCCCATCGATGGCTTGGGCTGGATTACGCCGACGCCCCAGGGTCGTGGCAAGTCATTCACACCGAAGATCGATTCGACTTCTTCGGTCGTGATGTAAAACGACTCAGAAATCGTTACCTCTTTCGACCTGCCGAACCCGGCTTGTTCAAACGAAACCATTCGTGGTGGGTTGATGTAGTCGGAAGTTTGCACAACATCGCCGATGTTGACTTTCCAGTAAAACTCACCGAGTAGGTAACGGACGTGAGCGGTTCCTTTGTCGTAGAGGCGAAAGGCTTGTTTGTCGTATCCGAGGTGAGTTCCCTTGGCTTTCGGAGTCGACGTCACGGGCGCAGCCAGAGACCAGTGACCGCTATTGCAGATTAGCCATCGATAGCCGGTGTCACGGTTGTAGAGCAGGTATTCGGACCAGGGAAAAATCTTGCCTTCCCATTTCGCATAGCGTTCCATGAATCCGATGACGACATATTTTGTATCGCCAAAAGTGCCTTCGCTACCCAACGGGATCTGCACACGGGCAGCTTCCTGGTGCAGTGACTGAAACAACGAAAGCTTGCCTTCACTGACATCTAAAATCGACGAGCAATTCGGGCAGGCGATCCGAAGGGTGTCATCGGGTGCTCGCAGCGACAAAGGGCCTGCGCATTTCGGGCACGACAGCTGCGCCGCGTCGACACTTTCGGTGACCTCCGGTTTGAGTCGCTCGACATCGATCCCCAAGTCACTTAGCGTGACCGTGGTGCCTAGATAAGCGGACTGAATCCCATCATCTTCGCCGTGACCGTATTCAAACGTTGCGACCTGATGCGCATCGCCTTGCAGATCGACATAGTGATGATCTGCACCGGGCACAAATTGCCAGGGGATCTCCCCCTCGGCACCTTCAGCTGTCGCGACACCCTTTTCACGAACGGTCAGTTTCGTCCCTTTGATCGGAACCGTTTGCATCAATTCGACTGAATCGAATTTTGGAAGTTTCGCATCACGGTTCAACTTGTATTCCGTGGTCAGTGCGAATTGCCCTTGAGCCTCGCTCAGCCAGCCGACTTGATTTCCCGGGAATTCAAGATACCACTCGTCCCAACTGCCGCCTGCGGAATGCCGATAGCGAACCCGTCCGACGATCCGAAACCGTTTGCCTTTCCAACGACCACTGATACCACGTCGCAAGCCGGAAGCGGGATCACTGACTTCAGCGAACTTGCCAAGGTCTTTTACATCGCGATCGGTGCGACCGATCGTGGTGCCACAAAAGTCACAGATGGTGACGAGTGCCCAACTGTTGCGAAAAACGGTCGGCCCGCCGCATGCGGGACATTGCGTTTTGAATCCCTTCACTTCGAACAGCCTCCCGCCGTCACGGACCGATGCCCGGTTAGCTGACCATCCTGGGGCTTGTCATCCTGGGCAGTATGAATCACTTGACGGTCAACCTTTCGGACGCAGACGTCTGCGGCACCAAGTGCATCACGCAAGGCTTGATCCCAAGGCCATGCCCTGCGTTGTCGACAACAATACAGATTGAAGGTCGCAAAGCCGACTTCTGGATAGGTATGACAAGTCAAATGTGACTCGGACAACAAGTACATTCCGGTCACACCGCCCGGTCCGCCGAAGCGATGAAATATCGGTTCGGCAACGATGTTTAGCTGCAAGTCGGCAAGCACTTGGTCACAAAGGGCGCGCAGCACCACCGGATCGGTCAACCGTTCGACGCTGCACCCTTGAGCGTCGATCAGCCATTCCGTCCCACCAGAAAACGGGTTCGATAGTGCCGGTCGATTACCTTGCACGGAGACGTGATACCCAGCGAGTGGCTTCGTATTGTTAGGGAGCTGGTGGAGGAGGCGGTGGTGTTTGTGACGCAAACAGATTCGCGAGCGCTGGGACGCTTGATGCCGGCGACCAACCTTGCATGCCTGCGGTCCAAACCATCGTCTCGCGTGTCACTTCGCCGCTTGCCACTCCCGAGGAAACCTGCGCGAGCGAGAACGGCCCTTGGGTTTGCCCATTCACCGCGATGTGCCAACCAGATGGTGGTGGCGGCGGAGGTGCGGCACCGAAGCGTCCGGCGTTACCCGCGTTCATCGCCCCACCCAACATTTGATTGGCCATCGCCATTCCCATTCCAAGGCCCATGCCTTCGCTGGCACCGCCACCGGATGGATTTGAAGCCGCTTCGGTCAGCGCGTTGCCCATTTGGAATTGCTGATAGCGGTTCATGTCGCCGATCACACCCATGCTGGTACGCGTGTCGAGCGCCTTTTCGACCTCTTCGGGCAACGAGATATTGACCAAGACCAACTGCGGACAGTCCAAGCCATACTCGTCGTCAATCTGTTCGACGACGTGCTTGCGTACCGTCGCGGCGATTTCGTGGTAGCGACTCGCCATGTCCAAAGCCGCAATCTGCAACTCACCCAACGTTTGGCTGAACGACGAAATGATCATCGAACGCAGCAGATCGGTGACTTCTTCGGATTGGAAATCGTCATCGGTCCCAACGATTTCACGCAGCAAGGCTTTGGGATCGGTCGCCTGCAACGAATAGGTCCCGAACGCGCGAATGCGGATCGGTCCAAATTCGGGGTCTCGCAACATGATCGGATTGGGGGTTCCCCACTTTAGATCCGTGATCTGTTTCGTGCTGACAAAGTAAACCTCTGCTTTGAATGGGCTTTCAAAGCCATACTTCCATCCCATCAGAGTTGACAGGACGGGCATGTTTTCGGTGCTCAGTTCGTAGTGCCCGGGTTCATAGACGTCAGCGATTTCGCCGCCTTTGACCAGCACGGCCATCTGACCGGGACGTACGATCAGCTGAGCACCGTTTTTTATTTCGTTTCTGTAACGCGGAAAACGCCAGACAAGTGTGTGATGCGAATCATCGATCCATTCAATGATGTCGATGAGTTCGTGACGTAACCGGTCGAACAAGCCCATGATGTCAGATTCACTTTGGAAAAGAGGATTCAAAGTGGCTCGGCAATCAAAGCCGAGCGTCTATTTGCGTACAGTCGAAAGTTTATCGGTTGTAGCACCGAGTACTACCGCTCGTAATCGCCTGCAATTTACCAAATTGGCAAATCACCATGGCGTCTGAATTGTCGCTTTGGCAAAGCAAAACAATTGCCGCGGGTAGGATTTCAGTGGTTCGCAGCTTAAATTCGCTGCGATTGAATTGGCCCAGGTTGGGCAGTGGCAAGGCGCCAAAATCCGTGGTTTGTCAGCTGGTGAAGGCTACAAAACCCTAGAAAATAGTCCGAAGCTCCACAGTGACGATCGGAGACTACCCCTAGGGCTCGCCACGACCAGGAACGTTGTGCGTCTGATAGCGACTCACATCGAGTGACTTTGTCGCTGACCAATTCAATTCTTTGCGAGCACGATCGATTCCCCCAATGCCCGTCAGGCGATTTTTTTGATGGCCAACGAAACACAAGACATGTTCTCACCCGACAAGAAGCTGTATCTGCTTGACGGGATGGCACTCATCTATCGTGCACACTTCGCGCTCATCCGCAGCCCGCGATTCACATCGGGGGGCCAGTGCACCTCCGCGGTCTTTGGGATGTTGAACACCGTCACCGACATCTTGGTGAAACACGAACCGACACATATCGCTTGTGCGTTCGACACCAGTGAACCCACACAGCGACACGAAGCCTTTCCCGAATACAAGGCACACCGTGACGCGATGCCAGAAGACTTGTCCAGCCAAATCCCCCTGGTCGATCGACTGCTCGAAGCGCTCAACATCACCATCATTCGTCGTCCCGGCTACGAGGCCGACGATGTGATCGGCACATTGGCACATCAAGCCGAATCACAAGGGTTCGAAACTTGGATGGTCACACCGGACAAGGATTATCATCAACTCGTTACCGAACACATCCATGTCTATCGGCCAGGATCCAAAGGCGGCCAAGCGGAAGTGCTGGGTATCGATGAAGTTTGCAAACACTGGGAAATCGAAAACGTCCGCCAAGTCATCGACGTTTTAGGGCTGATGGGTGACAGCAGTGACAACATCCCCGGTGTCCCTGGAATCGGCCCCAAAACGGCAAAGAAGTTGGTCGCCGAATACGGCAGCGTCGAAGGCTTGCTTGAAAACGTTGACAAGTTGAAAGGCAAACAAAAGGAACGGGTGCAAGAGAATCGAGACCAAGCGATTCTTAGCAAACAACTCGTCACGATCCAGCTGGATGTCCCCACCGAAATCGATCTGGATTCGCTTCGCTATACCGGCCAAGACGATGCCAAGCTTCGTGAACTGTTGGTCGACCTTGAATTCGAAACGCTCGGCAAACGCCTGTTTGGTAAATCGTTTTCGGCAGCTTCGGCACGCACCGCTGTCGTCCAAGAAAAACGTCAACGAGAAATCCAACAGTCTCTGTTCGACGAACCCAGCGAACAAAAAACACTTGCCGATGTCCCTCACAAATACCACACGATCACAACCAAAAAAGATCGCGCGGCGCTCATCGAACGCCTCGGCAAATCGACAGAGTTTTGCTTCGACACCGAAGCCACCGGACTGGATCCACGCAAAGCCGCACCGCTCGGTTTGGCGATCAGCTTGCAAGCTCACGAAGCTTACTACGTCGTTTGCCCAGAAGATCCGGATGAATGTCGTGAAGTGCTTGAAGAGTTCGCTGACGTACTCGCCAGTCCGAAGATCACGAAGATCGGACACAACCTCAAGTACGACGTGTCGCTGCTGCGTTGGCAAGGCATCAAAGTCGCGCCGCCTTTGTTTGACACCATGCTGGTTCACACCATCGCCGAACCGGAAGTTCGCCATGGACTTGATGCGTTGTGTGAGTTGTACCTGAACTACAAACCGATCCCCACCAGCGACCTGATCGGCCCCAAGGGCAAAGACCAAAAGTCGATGGCCGATGTGCCGCTTGATCAGCTATCGGAATACGCCTGCGAAGACGCTGACATCACGTTTCAGATCGCGCAAGTTTTGCGCCCCGTGATGAAAGAACACGAAGTCGAACAGGTCTGCACGGAAGTCGAATGCCCGTTGGTGCCCGTGCTGGTCGAGATGGAATACAACGGAATCACACTTGATACGGAGTCACTTGGGACTTACGCCGAACACCTGCAGACAGAAATCGATGACTTGCAAACTCGCATTTATGCAGCCGCAGGACACGAATTCAACATCGATTCGCCAAAACAACTTGGCGTCATTCTGTTCGAAGAGCTAAAGCTCGAAGAGAAACCCAAGAAGACTGCGACCGGGCAATACTCGACACGTGAAGCCGAACTGGAACGCCTTAGCGGCAAGCACGAAATCATTCGCGATGTTTTGGACTATCGCAACGCGCGAAAACTGAAGTCGACCTACGTGGATCAATTGCCAGCAGCCGTCGAACCATCCACAGGACGACTGCACACGCACTACAGTCAAACGTGGACCGCAACCGGACGGATGCAGTCCAACGATCCAAACTTACAAACGATCCCGGTACGCAAAGAACGCGGACGTGAGATCCGCGCTGCCTTCGTGCCTCGATCCGACGATCACTTGATCCTGTCGGCTGACTACTCGCAAATCGAGTTGCGCATCATGGCCGAACTGAGTCAGGATGAAGCGATGATGTCCGCCTTCATCAACGAAGAAGACATTCATACCGTGACCGCGTCAAAGGTCTATAAGGTCGATCCCGATGATGTTACCAGGGAGATGCGTGCAAAGGCCAAGACGGTGAACTTCGGCATCATCTACGGCATCAGTGCATTCGGCCTCCAACAACGTTTGAATATCCCTCGCGCCGAAGCTAGCGAGCTGATCAACAATTACTTTGAAAAGTACCCAGGAGTTCAGCGCTACATCGATTCGACAATCGAATTCGCACAGGAACACGGGTTCGTTAAAACGAAGACCGGACGTCGGCGCTACCTTCGTGATATCAACAGTCGATCACGTAATGCGAAATCGACGGCCGAACGCCTCGCCATGAATAGCCCGATTCAAGGCACCGCAGCGGACATGCTGAAGCTAGCGATGATCCAAGTGGATCACGCGCTGCGAAGCGGCGGATTCAAAACCAAGATGCTGTTGACGGTGCATGACGAATTGGTATTCGACATGGTCAAAGAGGAAGCCGAGCAGGTCATGCCGGCGATTGAGAACGCAATGAAGAACGCGTTACCAATGGAAGTCCCCATCGTTGTCGAAATGGGAACGGGCGAGAATTGGCTGGAAGCCCATTAAGGTTTTGAGGCGTTGTCAGCCGCTGGCGCGCCGGCGTGCGGATACGTGTCCGGGGTTCAAAACCATCAGCCGCAACGCGCCAGCGTGCGGTTACGTGACCGGGGTGCATAGGCGCTAACCGCGGGCTAACGTCAGCGGATGATAACGATCCAATTCATTAACCGACGCTAGCGCGTTTCGGCTCAGGTGGTAAATAGATCAGCCGCTGGCGCGCGTACGGATACGTGTCTGGGGATCAAAACCGTTAACCGCACGCTGGCGCGTAGCGGCTGATAGCGACGAAATCCATCAACCGACGCTAACGCGTTTCGGCTCAGGTGATAAATAGATCAGCCACTGGCGCGCGTACGGATACGTGTCTGGGGATCAAAACCGTTAACCGCACGCT
The DNA here is from genome assembly GCF_020966635.1 of Stieleria sp. JC731. Classification (NCBI taxonomy): domain Bacteria; kingdom Pseudomonadati; phylum Planctomycetota; class Planctomycetia; order Pirellulales; family Pirellulaceae; genus Stieleria; species Stieleria sp. JC731. The sequence continues at coordinate 708,594 of NZ_JAJKFQ010000002.1, forward strand.
GGCGCGTAGCGGCTGATAACGATCCAATCCATCAACCGACGCTAGCGCGTTTCGGCTCAGGTGATAACTAGATCAGCCGTTACGCGTTAGCGTACGGTTACGTGTCCGGGGTGCATAACCAATAACCGACGCTAGCGGCTCAGGTGGTCTGCTATATGCCGCACGAACCGCCGCCGCAGCAACGGGGTGTCCCACATCCTGCGCTTGCTGTTGGCAAACTCTTGCTGCCATTCATATTCGGAGCCGCCGGCGCGCTCATCAGCCTCGTCAGCTCATCACTGCCGCACTCGGGGCATTCGGCTTTTTCCTCAGGATTACGAACGAGAACTTCGACAGCTTGATTGCACTTGGGGCAGTCGTATTCATAAAGTGGCATAGCGAAATCCTAAAATCAGAATCCAATAGTCAATGTGATCAGACGCCTTCTATTTTTGTCGACGAGACGAGACTGGCAAGCTCAGAAAAACAAAACAGGGACTGAGAATGAAACGTGACGACGTCCGACAAGTGGACCAAATTGCGATCGAGGAATTCGGCATCAGCGGCGTCGTGCTGATGGAGAACGCCGGCCGAGGGGCAGCCGAGTGGATACTGCGGAAAACACCCACTGAAAGCCCTGTCGGACTGATTTGTGGTAGCGGCAACAACGGCGGCGATGGCTATGTGATCGCGCGGCATTTGGAGTTGGCCGGCCGAGCGGTCCGTGTGATCTCACTGGTGGAACTGGAAAAGCTCCGCGGCGACGCAAAAATCAATGCCGAGATCGCATCCAAAGCCGGTATCCAAATCGAAATTGCCCGCTCGGAAGAGGAACTTTCCGACCTGTTCCGTCCCAGCGATTGCCTCGTCGACTGCATGCTCGGAACCGGTGCACAGGGGGCCCCACGTGGGCTTTTTGGTTCCGCGATCCGCCTGGCCAACAAAGTGTCCGGGTTTCGCGTCGCGATTGATCTTCCCAGCGGCCTGGACTGCGATTCGGGGCAGGTAAGCGATCCGACGTTCCGCGCCGATATGACCATCACCTTCGTCGCGGTCAAAGACGGTTTTAGCCAGCCGGAAGCCCAAGAATTCACCGGCGAGGTGCATGTTGTGGGAATCGGGGTTCCAAAATGCCTGCTGGATCAATTCGGGGTGTTTTGAAATTGCCCGATTCGCGTTATTGTGCCCCCACCATTGATTCCAACAACGACACGCCTTGAGGTCATCGAAGTGGCTACCGTAATCGAAGCTTCCCCATTGGATTTCCCAATGTCGGACGCACTGCGTTTTCTTCCCGAAGGCCCTTACCAAAACGCTGCGGGCCATTTTTCATGGGTGGGAATCCAACATGGTAGTGACGTCACGTTTGGCAGCCTGAACCGCTTCGACATGGCGAGCGGTGAAAACACATCGTTTGACCTTCCCGGACGCCCTGGCTTTGCCTTCCCATGCAAAACCGCGAACAAGTACGTAATCGGTTGCGAACGCAGCCTCGGGTTCTTTGATGTCACGAATGGCTCGTGGGAACCGTTTTGCGAAGGCGTCGACCAAGCCGTTGAAAACACCATCATCAATGACGGACTGACCTTTGGCGACAACCTGATCTTCGGCTGCAAAGATCTTGAGTTCGCGACTAAGAAAGCAGGCTTGTACCTGTACCGTGGCAAAGATTCCAAACTGATCTGCTTGCGTGACGATCAAATCTGCAGCAACGGAAAATCGATTGTCGATATCGATGGCCAACTGTTCTTGGTCGATACCGATTCGCCAACTCGGACCGTGGTTCGATACCCACTAGACATCGACGCCGGCACATTGGGTGACCCGGAAGTCGTCTTGGATCTGACCGATGACCCTGCGGTTCCCGACGGATCGATCCTGACACCCGACGGCAAAAGCTTGATCGTATCGATGTTCCTGCCCAGCGCCGCACCATACGGCGAAACAAGACAATACAGCTTGGAAAGCGGCGAGTGTGAACGTGTCTGGCGGACGCCCCTATCACCACAAAACACCTGCCCGGCTTTGGTTGAGTACCAGGGCAAGCTGATGCTGATCATCACGACGGCAGTCGAACACATGAGCCAAGACGACCAAGCGGTGTGCTCAAACGCGGGTAAACTGTTCATTGCCGAAACCGACTTCGATCCGGCTGGTTGGGCACCACCAGCTTACGAAGCCTAACGACCGGTTGTTTCTGGTTAGATCTCACGCGAAGTCGCTTTCGACTTCGCTAAACCAGCGGGAACGAACGCTGCCTTCACGGAGTGAAGGGCGACAATCGCAGACTCAGTCCGCCTTTTCACTCGTTCGAAAATACTCCGCAGGAAACGAAGCCTGCCCGGAGTGGCTTGGATGCCGCCAAGGGAACACTGGGCCGCGGTCTTCCAAGAGCGGAATCTCGTGCCCAGCTGATTCCTGCAGCAACGACCACAACTTGCGATTCATCTCCTTGATCCGATCAGCATGCTCGGGTTCATCAATCAGGTTGTGCATCTCTTCAGGATCGCTTTCGAGATCATAAAGCTCGTCACGGTCCCAAAGCCCATGGCAACGGATGTACTTCCAACGTCCACCGATCACGGCATGTAGCGTCGGAGTGTGCGGATAGTTGCGTTCCCAGTAATACTCATACAACAGGTGACGTTCGACTTCGCCAGAAGAATCTTTGCCGGCACAAAGGGCAGCCCAAAAACTCTCGCCATCAACGCTCTTTAGCGCCGGTGCACCTGCGGCATCTAGCAACGTCGGACCAACATCGATGTTGCCCACCAAAGCTTCGAAACGGTCGCCAGCAGGAATCGTTCCGGGCATCCGCATCAACAACGGAACACGCGCGCTCGCTTCATAAGCGACACGTTTATCAATCAATCCGTGGTCACCGAACTGGAACCCGTTGTCCCCCATGTAAACGAAGAGCGTGTTATCTCGAATGCCTTCGGATTTCAAATACGCGTCCAACTTCCCAATGCTGTCGTCCACAGCCAACAGTGATTCGCAATATCGCCGGTAGTAAACCTCTGGAGAAAAGTCAGCGAGGTTGTATCCAAAGTCAACACCGTGGCGACTGTTGCGTTGATTGCGAACCCACATCGGAAGATTCCCCTGCCGCATCTGGTCGACACTTGGGATCTTGATTGGCAGCGGTTCATCGTCGTATCGGCCGCGATGTCGATCGGCGGGTACAAAATCAGCATGCACACCTTTGTGGCTGACGTAGATAAAGAATGGCTTTTCCGAATCACGATTTGTTAGCCACTGGAGCGCGTAGTCGGTTAACTCATCGGTGATGTATCCCTTTTGGGGCACACGCTTGCCGTTGATATTGAAACCATCGTAGGTCGTCTGGGGAACTTCGCGCGTGGTCCCGTGTCCGTCGGGCCAGTAGGTTCCTTGGCCTTTGAAGGCGATCCAATGATCAAAGCCACGCTGGGGATCATCGATCTCGCCGCCCATGTGCCACTTGCCAAAGAAAGCCGTGTCGTAACCTGCATCCTGCAGCTGCTGCGGAAAGAAAACTAAGTTCGGGTCGACTGGGTGATAGTTGTCGACGACGCGGTGGTTATGCGCGTACTGTCCCGTCAGGATGGATGCCCGACTGGGCGAACATAGCGAAGTCGTCACGTAGGCACGCGTCAGCATGGCCCCTTCGTTTGCCATCGCGTCCATGTGCGGCGTTTCGATAAACGGGTGACCGGCGACACCCATACAATCAAAACGGTGATCGTCACAGAGAACGAACACGATGTTTGGCGGGCTCGCATCCGCGGCAATGCAGGACGGAGACTGGAGACCGAAGGCTTGAAGAAGGGCAGCCAACACCAATGCAGCGGCGATCAGACGCATTCAAGTACACGCTTTCGTGGGGGAGGGGCAAGAGGAGAGGCCCCTGAGCGTACACGACTTGGATGCGAAAGCAATCGACCGGACCGATAGAGCGGGAGGCTCTGGAATATGCGGCCCGGCGTATTACAGCTAATTAGCTAGACGCTTTCGAGTCGAAGAAACCGGCAGAACTAACGTTCTCGGTAGGTGATACGACCTTTCGTTAGGTCATAAGGAGAAAGCTCGACACGGACTTTATCGCCCGGGACGATACGGATGAAGTGCTTGCGCATCCGTCCTGCGACGTGCGCCATGACTTCGTTGCCGGTTTCCAGTTGAACTCGAAACCGGGTGTTCGCGAGGGCCTGTGTAACAGTGCCCTCGACCTCGAAAGCTTCTTCTTTCTTTCCCAAGAGTATATCCAAAGGTTATCGTTTGCTGAACTGGACGCCACGACGGGCACCACGCAAACCTGGCTTCTTCCGTTCCTTCATTCGCGAATCGCGAGTCAGGAAGCCGCCGTCACGAAGGGCGTCGTGGAGAGATTCGTCGTAGCTGACCAGGGCACGGGCAAGGCCCATGCGAACTGCACCGCTTTGGCCGGTCAGACCGCCACCGGTGACGCGGACGATTACGTCAAGTTTACCCAACAGCTCGACAGCCGCCAGAGTCTCGTTGACGGCCTTTTGGTCTTGGTCGTTAACGAAGTACTCTTCGAGAGGGCGTCGGTTGATGGTGACTTTGCCAGCACCGTCGCGAACACGAACGCGAGCGACGCTGCTTTTTCGTCGGCCAGTCCCCAACGAATCGCCGTTAATTTTGTCTTTTTTGACCAGGGTCATCAGTACAGTTCGTCAAAAAGGTAAGTGGATCAATTAGATGCAACGATTAGATGCCGGGGGCACTAGCTAACTTTCTTGCTAGTACGTTGCATCGGCTGGGGGTTTTGCGCCGAGTGTGGGTGCTCGGGGCCCGCGTAGATCTTCAATTTCGAGATCATTTGGCGTGCCAACTTGTTCTTTGGCAGCATGCGGCGAACCGCGTGGAAGATCAGGTCTTCTGGCTTACGATCTTGGCGATCGCCATAGCTTTCCAGACGCAGTCCGGGATAGCCGGTGTACCAGGTGTAGTGACGAACGTCCATTTTTCGTCCGGTCATTGCGACTTTTTCGGCATTGGTGACGATTACAAAGTCGCCGCAATCAGTGTGCGGGGTGTACTCGGGGCGATGCTTGCCCATCAAAATGACGGCGATGTCACTCGCCAGTCGTCCGAGCACCTCGTCGCTGGCGTCGACAACATGCCAGCTCTTTTCGACTTGGCCCGGCTTGGCCATGTAGGAACGTTGCACGGTCACGGAAATGATTCTGCGGTTAATGTTCGGTATACGGTAATCGCGCGTTCAGCCACCAATGGGTTGACCACGCGGGTCGGGGGCCAGCTCTTCCCAGATCGTCATGGACTACGCCATTGCGACCGGATTCGTGAAGCGTCTTCGTCGGATGGATTCCGATTTCTTCTTGCGGACGCCGCTTTCGACGACTCGCCGGACGGTAGATTCTGACCGCCGATGAAGGGTGTCGTGTCTGACGAGCCGGAGCTGATCCGCCTGTAGGAACCGACGGTTTACGGGCCTCGGGCGGAGAATTCGGAAGGGTATCGACCCGTGCTCGGATCGGCAAGGGCTTTTTGCTAAATAAACGCCAGCAGATCGCGATCAGGCGTCTCAACGCCCCCCGTTTACCCTCACGTTTCGGCCAGATTGGCCGTCAAGATGATCGATTTAACCAATATCTTAGGAAATGCTTTCAATGGGAAGGGGAGGGCCAATGCTTTCATGTCGCTGCCTTCACTTCGCCGAAAACTCCTTGAGGTAGCCGCTCAGATGCAACTTCTTGCGCGCACTGTCGCTCGTCATGTAGCGAAGGCTGCCAAACACCGGACGCTTCGGCCCCCAAGCGCGATCGTATCTGCCTAACACCCAAAATATCCCGCTGTACGAGTTGGGGTCCCTCCCATCGAGGGCATACTTGTTGTTCAAGTGAACCATGATCCGCAGGGCATCGTCGACGGACTCGGTCCAGTGCAGGATTTTCTTTCCCCAAAGCATTCGGATGTAGTTGTGCATCATCCCGTGCTGAACCAATTGACGCTGACCGGCATTCCAAAGCTCATCGTGTGTCTGAGCGGATTCAAACTGCTCCAGGTCATAAACCACTGGGCGTTCATCGTCTGCTGTTTCCGCGATCGTCTTCTTAGCCCAGTCCGGCAGCGAATCCAGTTTGTCGTATCGATCGGGTTCACGAAACGCCATGTTGAATCCCATCTCGCGCCAAGTCAGGACCTGGTCAAGGAAGCCTTCGGCGGATTCGCTGGTGCTCCAGAACCCGTGGTTTTTGCCGTTCGGTTTATTCAGCTTGTCGGGGGTCCAGTGTTCGTTATCAAGCACCGACTGGACGATATCGTGTGCTCCGATATGACCAAAATGAAGATGCGCGCTTAGCTCGGTCGTTGCGTTTTCATCGGGATGGTTGCGATCTTCGCCGTAGTCATCGAGTCGCCGATTAATAAACCGATCGAGACTTTTCCCCGCCGCGACGCTGCCCCCAGTGAGCACTGGACTGGGCACGACGTCGTGATCAATCGGGATCTTGGATAATCCACCATTGAGCAGCTTGTCAAAATCCGCAGCCTTCCAGCGTCTCGTCACCGCGGACGGCAATTTATCCAACGTCGGTAGCTTGACGTTCGCAAATGGGTTCGCCTTGGGGAACTCCGTTAGGCAATCCAGAATGTTTTTTTGCATCCAGCGGCGATAGCTGTGTGCGACCGTGAAGGTCCTGTCTGGCATCCGCAGCGGGACAATTCCGTTGGTGTCGACAACTTCCAAAGGCACGGGCAAATTGTCTTTGACCGCCGTGATCAAATGTGGAAGAAAGAAGCAGGGGTATTCGTCCGTCACCACGATGGCTGCGTTTTTGGCGAGCGTTCGAAGCAGCGGTGAACCGGCACCTGGGGTCGGTTCGACGTATGGAAAATACGTGACGGGCTTGTCCTTCAAAGCCTCCGCGTTGTCTCGCATTCCTTCGATGACAAACTGATGAATCCGATCGCTGGCCCACTGATAGCGGACGCGGATGGGTTCAAAAATCACCAGCGGAAGCGAAAGCTCTTTCGCCCGAAAAATCGCGCGTTCCAAGGCAAAGTTGTATCGTGTTCTACGAGCCGAAGTCATCCAGTAGAGCACGTACTGCGCATCCGGATTGACCTCTTTGTCGTTGGCCTGGGTTATGCGAATTTCTGGAATCGGTTTCATCGGCGTGATCACTGCGGCCTGTGCTTGAATTAAAGTCGGCGTACGCCATTCTTTCGGGGCGACAACCGAGCCTTTCTGGCCAACAGCCATGCTCGGTAGCTGATCGGGTAATATCAGCCGACGATGAACGATGGAAGGGGCGGCAACGTAGTCGACTGCACCGTGACGCAAGGCACCGTAACGCAAGGCACTGCGACACAAGGTACCGTGACGCAATTCTTATCTTTGGAACCTCACATTGACTCGACATCGACTGCGAAAGCGAATCCCGCTGTTGATCACCCTGATGGCGATCGGGCTGTGCGTTGCCGGCTATGTGTTGGGACTGGCCTACGTTCAAGCACAGATTTACGATTTTTACGAGTTCGAAGATCTGGTCGGCCCGCGTTTGATCGACGCCGTCATCGCATCGTGGCTGATTTACTTTTGCAGCTCCATCGGAAGCTTTTTAAACGTGGTTGCCTGGCGCATGCCCCGAGGAGAAGGCATTGGCGGAAGGTCCCATTGCCCACGCTGCAACGCCACGCTTTGTAAACGTGACAACGTTCCCATCCTGGGCTGGATCTCGCTGACAGGCCGCTGCCGGACCTGCTCGCTACCGATTTCTCGGCGTTACCCGATTGTTGAGGCACTGGTCGGGATCACGTTGACGATCGTCGGCATCGCCGAGCTTTACTCGTTGGCTTTGCCGGCGCAGTTCGTCCACGGCCATGGTGGTCCGCTTTGGGCACCACAGGTCGGCCCCATCCTGATCACAATCCTGTCATACCATGCGGTTGTCCTAAGTACGCTGTGGGCAATGACGCTGATTCGAATCGATGGTGTCAGGTTGCCTCGGAAATTACTCGGGTTTGCTGCCGTCGCGATCATCGTGCCTATCTTGGTTTACCCGATGCTGATGGTTGTCCCTTGGCAAACACAGCGACCGACGCACTGGGTTCCAAGCGGACTGTACTACGACGCACTGATGCGGGTGATCACGGCGACCGTCGCTGCGGCATTCGTTGGCCGAGTGCTGGCCAAAGGGCTTTGCCCGACCGCAGATTTGAAGCTCGATCCGCTGGGAAAAGGCACCGCACGCCTGGTTGATTTGATCGCGATGCTGACGATTGCGGCGGTCGCAGTCGGCTGGCAATCGTTTCCCGCGTTGGTGGTTGTCGCTGGGGTGCTAACCGTGCTACTGAAGCCACTGCTTCGCACAATCCCGATCAACGATGGCCCCAAAGGCCAAATCCAATCTCGCGGAATGATGGAAGCGTTCGCGTTCGCGTTGCCATTTGCGTTGACGCTTCATCTCGCATTCTGGCGAGTCCTCTGGAACTTTGAATACTGGCCCAGCGACCAAAGCGAACGCGGTGTGATTATCGCTTGGTCGTTAGCCGTTTTGGCTCTGCCGATCTTCTTGCGTGAACCCAAGGCCGACATTGCCGAAACGGCCGCAGCGCCGATCGACCTTGATGATGACGATTCGGAAGACGATGATTCAGAAGACGAGGACAACGGCGAGCCATCTGCTGATCCGGCAACTCAACCGGCAACCGAGCAGGCCACTGAACAAGCAACCGAGCCGCCGCTCGTTGACCCTAACCGTTGATTATGAATCGCTCCACGCGACGACTAACCGAAAAACTGCCATAGCACGGCAGCCATACTGAAACCGACCAGCGAGATACATGTTGAGATCACGCCCCAGGTACGCAGCGTCTGACCTTCGCTCATCTTGAAGTAGCGAGAGATCATCCAGAATCCCGAGTCGTTGACGTGTGAAAAACCGGTTGCCCCTGCCGCGATCGCGACCGCAATCAACGCAAGCTGCGGCTGAGTCATCCCGACGGTAAAGTTCCCCATCAACCCGGCGGCCGTCAGCATCGCCACCGTCGCGGACCCCTGTGCGATTCGAATCAGCGTGGCAAAAACCCAGGCGAGCAACAGGACCGATATCCCTGAATCGGCAAACATGATTTCCATCGCATCGGTGATGCCAGTCGCCGCCAAGACTCCTTTGAAAACCCCGCCAGCACCGGTGATCAAGATGATGATCCCTGCCGGCCCAAGTGCCTTCGTCGAAATCTCCAGCAAGGTTTCTCGATCGACACCGCGGCGTGTGCCCAAGAAGTACAACGCGATGGTCGTTGACAACAGCAGCGCGATGACGGGGTGCCCCAGAAACGAGATCAATTGCATCGGTAAAGGGCTGCTGGACAACAACGCCGAAAGCTGTGCGCCGCGTTCTTGACGGGTCAACCCTTCGGGCAGTCCCGACGCGTAATACTGTTCGACAATCGTGTTTGCCAAAATCATCCCAATGGGCAGACCGATCAGCGCCAGGATGAATCCGACCGAAGGCAATGCGACTTCGGATTCCTCGACAAATTCCTCTTCAGGCATCGTGATCTCAACGCCTTTGCTGAGCCAAATGCACAGCGGAGGGCCACAGATCAATGCGGTCGGAAGCCCGACCAAGACGCCGAACAGAATCACCCAGCCCAGATTGACGCCCAAGAAGTACGCGACGGCAACCGGACCCGGTGTTGGCGGAACAAATCCATGAGTAACCGCCAACCCTGCGACCAACGGCAAACCGAAATGCAAGAACGGTCGTTTGGTATCACGCGCCAAGGCGTACAGCAGCGGCGCCAAAATCACTAGGGCGACATCCAAGAAGACCGGCACCGAAATGATGAATCCGGTCAGCAACATCGCCCAAGGCGCGTGCTTGGCGCCGAACTTACGGACCAAAAAGTTCGCCAGCGACTGAGTTCCACCGCTATGTTCCAGGATCGCCCCAAAGATTGCCCCGACCCCGATAATCGTGGCGATAAAACCGAGCGCCCCGCCCATGCTGCTGACGATCGTATCGGCAACTTGGGTCAGCGGGACCGCTGCCGGATTGACCAGACGACTGGTTGCCGCCACCAACACCGAAACGATTAACAGGGCCAAAAAGGCCGACAGCTTCAGCCACAAAATCAGCACCAACAACAATGCGATCCCGAGCACCAATAGCGCGATCAACGGTGTCGGCTGCAGGGGGTTTTCGGCGACATCGGCCTGAGCCAAAACGAACACGTCTGAAGCACTGGATCCGAGCAGGTCCGTCAGTCCGAACAAAGAGGCATCGATCAAGGCTGGCACCGATGGAGAAGCGTGGGTGAAAAGGTGGGCTGCGCGTAAACGCATCGTAGGCTTGGATAGGCCGGCGGATATTCTAACGAATTTCATCAAACCATCGATTTTGGTTTGGCATCGTCAACGAAATTCGCTGCCGTCTGTCCGGTGGAAGGCCTGCGAGTCTAGGCATGGCCTTTCTTGCGGTCAAGTTTTGTGCCTTATGGGCGAACGCAGGCTTGCCGATACAATACGGACTCAACCAATCACACCTTCCAATAGGATCCCCGGTCGACAATGACATCCACGACCAAGCTTTCCGATCATTTCCAGGGCGAGGGCTGCCCGATTTCATTCGAACTGTTTCCACCCAAAACGGACAAAGGGATGGAGCTGTTGGAACGAAATGTTGAACGATTGCAAGAATTCGGTCCGGCGTTTTTCACCTGCACTTACGGTGCTGGCGGTTCAACCCAATCGAAGACATTGGATGTGGTCGAACGAGTCCGGAAGATCACCGACCTACCCGTCGCTTCACACCTGACCTGCGTGGGATCGACGGTTGATCAGCTTTGCGATTATCTACGCGAAGCGAAACAACGCGGAGCCGACTACATCGTCGCCCTTCGTGGCGACCCTCCCCAAGGAAGCACCGAATTCCAAGCCGTCGAAGGTGGACTCCGCTACGCCAATGAACTGGTCGAAGTCATCCGAAGCGAATTCGATCAGCAGTTCGGCATCGCTGTAGCCGGATACCCCGAAGTTCACCAAGAAGCCGTCGACGCAAAAACCGACCTGGAAAACTTGAAGCGAAAGGTCGACGCCGGCGCCGATATCGTCGTCACCCAATTGTTTTACGACAATGATGACTTCTATCGTTTCCGCGATGATTGCGACAAAGCCGGGATCAACATCCCAGTCATCCCCGGAATCTTGCCTGTCACGAATTTCAAACAGGCCGAACGGATCGCGGGACTTTGCAAAGCTCGCATTCCGGATTCATTGACCGATGCGATGAATGCGTCCGACACCGAGGAAGGGCAATTCGAAATCGGCGTCGAGCACGCACGTCAACAGACAATCGATCTGATGAAGAACAACGTCGCCGGAATCCACTACTACGTGCTTAACAAAAGCGATGCCGCAGAAAAGATGCTCGAAGGGCTGTCACTAGGCAATGCTTAAGCGGCCAACGCCGTAACGCTTAAAGCCGCCCTAAATCAATCTGCAAAACAGCGAATCACGAGCCGCACCGGCTGACCGCTGTTTGTAGTTCTTCGATAAACCGGTCACGATCGCTTGGCGAGACCAAGTAAAATCGCGACCCGGTGGTGACCTTCACCCGACGGATCGACATCGCAGGTGCGCTAAGCCAACTGCCGCTTTTTTCGACCCCTTTGATTTGGTCAAGCGGCACACGCGTCAGCAGCAACCCACAGCGAATCGACAACGTATCCTCAGTGATCGTGTAGCGGCACGGAATCACCAAGATGCCGATCAACAGCAGGATTCCCGCACCGGTCAACAGACAAATCAGTGCCTCTTGATTCTTGCCTTGCCAAAGCGAAATGCCGGTGATGACCGCACAGATGATCGGCCCCAGCATCAACAGAAACGCCAGCCACAAATCGACTGCCGAAGGAAAGACAACACGCTTGGGCTTGGTAGCGGTGCTTTGTGTTTCGTTCATCAGTCTCGTTTACCCATCGTCGTCTTGAAGTCATCACCAAGTTGAATTCGGTGCAAGGCTGCGTCGCTGCCCCCAACAACGATCGCGGAATCGACCGTCGATGCGACAACGCAGTAGACCCAACCGTCGATGACGGGCACCGTTTCGATCACTCGCACATTGGCCGCGTCGATGATTCGAATTCCGCCATCGACACAGCCGGCAACAAGATGCCGTCCGTCGTCGAGCCAGGCAAGACAGGTCGGTTGGGCATCCAGCCGAATGTAACGAACCATTCGGCCGATACCTGGCTGCCAAAATCGAATCGATCGATCGAGGGAAGCCGACGCGACCAGCGATGGACTTTTCCCTGCATCCGCCCCTGCATCCGAATGGCGATCGGCCAGATGCGACCGCATTGGCTTTGCAAGTGCGACGACAGGTCCGGTGTGCTGATTCAAATTTCGCTGCTGCTGACCGGTGTCACAATCCCAAACGCGGACCGAACGGTCTTCACCCGCACTGACCAGGATGTTTTCCAGCAGACAAAGCGCATGGACCGCTCGCGAATGTTGATTCATACGAACCGACACCTTGCCGTCCTGGTCAATCAGACATTTCAAGATCTGCCGATCGAGTCCCGCCGAAACGAGGTTCGAATCGTCAAGCCAAACCAGGTCTCGAACCGAATCATGGTGCTGACGGATTCGCATCGCAGGCTTCATGCTGGGCCAATGAAATAATTCAACGGCCCCCGACTGCGAGGGCTCACCACCGCCGACAGCGAACATTGTTTGGTCCGGTGAAAACGCCGCACAATGCAGATTGGGCGAGTCGGCCGCAACGGTTCGCCTTAAATCCAAACTGGGATAGGCGTACTGCTGCACACCGGCCTGGCCGACGGTCAACAACGACTTGCCATCAGCAGTAAGCACCAAGTCGACGATGGGCGGTTCGACAGCACCGGCCCTTTCTGAGTTCAAGGCAATCGCGAGTACAATCGCAGCCAGCATCACGGTTCTTTGAACCCTACACCGATGCCGAATGGGAGATTGCCTTCTGTTTGCGTCATTACCCATGTGACTCACCCCATCAAGAAGTGACCGGTTGCTGACGAATGGAACGGATCTGCGTCATCGCGATTCGAGGCAAAACGAGACTGACAACGATCGCGATGCCAAAAGACAAGATCGATGTTAGCCTTTGCAAATCGTCGCTTGCCTGATTCGACAAAGCCGCATTTGCGGCGTACACGTACAATAGTTGCGGTATCGCGGCGACCAGTGCTGCCGCAAGATACGGCGTGCGTTTCGCCTTTGCCGCCCCCATCGAGTAACTGATCACCGTTGTCGGAATCGGGGTCAAGCGGATCAGCAAGTGCAGGTAAAACCCTGCGTCCCGTGCCATGTAGATTAGCACGCTTGCTAGAGGCGCGTCCGCAAGCGGACGTTCGGCATGTCCGGTATGCGCGGTGATGGGCTTCATCTTTTCAATGGGCCAACACCACCGGGCAATGTGATAGTTGACCATCGCCGCAAGGACGGCAGTCAGGATCAAAACGGCGCACGCGGTCGGGAACGGAAACAACGATCCGGCGGCCAGACTGACCAGCGTCTTGGGGACCATCATCGACATTCCGGCCATCCCCAGAACGATAAACAACGGGATTGCGACCGATCCATGTTGGCGGATGCTTTCGGCGACCGACGTGACCTCAAATCCGGCCATGAACAACGCCAGACCACAGATCAACAAGAACAACGGCAGGAGGGCGGCTGAACGACGCAATCGACAACAGGGGGATACGAAGAAGCGAACGGTCTTGCGGGATCTATTCAAGCTCGGGCATAGTAACAGTATGAACCCGATCGCGAAGCAAGTTAAAGACCGTTTCACCACAGAAGACCAATGTGGCCGAAACGTCGTTCCGAAACGCCCAGCGACACGTTGGCAGCAAGCCAACCTGTTCCGCAACCCCTTCGGGGAACTCGAACGCGAGGAACGGGCGAAGCTCGCCGTCGCAGACGTCACCCAAATCCTCGATGCCATCGCTGCGCAAGATCACGATGGCGATACCCGGTTTTGCGAACAGACGGCGTTTCAACTGCTAGGCGAATGTGGACGCGGCAAGACATCGCGTCTTTTGGCAATTCAGCACCGGTTTCCGCAATCGGTCTATGTCTACTTGGGCGAGGACCAACCCTGCCCAACGGTCCCCTGGGGCTGGCCGCTGCTGATCGACGAAGCTCAGCGACTGCCCAGACGGGTTCGCCGCCTGATTTTCAGCAGCAAAGTGCCTTTGGTCTTGGCGACCCATCGCGACTTAACCCGCTCGCTTCGTCGCGCGGGTTACCGAGTGACGAGCGAACGAATCGGCTTGACGCTCTCGGCAGAAAAACTGAAATCAATTCTTAACCAACGAATCAATGCTTCGCGACGCGACGAAAGCAGTCAACCACCACAAGTAACCACAGCGATCGCGAACAAGCTGATCTCACGATTCGGCACTGACGTCCGTGCGATCGAAGGCTTTCTTTATGAAGTCGTCCAACAACAGGTAGATACCGATGGCCAAATGCGATTTATCGATTGAACTGGATGAACCCGATCGCGTTTATAGGGCCGGTGAAAAAGTCACCGGATCCGTGTCGGTCGAGACCGATGACAGTGTGAAGTGCAAGGGGCTCGACGTGTCCTCGGGATGGCGAACCCATGGACGCGGTAACGTTGCCCGGCAATCGGTTGAAAAGGTGACGCTGTTTCAAGGGCAATGGCAAGCGGGGCATCGCGAAACGTATCGGTTTGAACTGCCTGTCGCCGATTGGCCGCCGACCTATTACGGCAACTACGTCAACGTCGAGCACTTCATCGACGCGACGGTCAAGATTCCCTGGGCCTTCGACCCGAAGGCATCCGTCGATTATGTCGTTCGTCAACGTGACGCACCGATGGCGCTGAAGGACGGTTCGAAAGACGCTCCCGGGTGCTTCAGCAACGCAGTTGTTGTGGTCTTGATCTGCTCAATCATCGCCGTCTTCATCGGAGTTGCCTTAACCATCCTGGCCATTCCGAAAGTGGGTGGAATTATCGGATTGATCTTGGTACCGATTGCGTTGCTAGTCGCTTGGCGGACACTTCTACCGATGTGGCTGCTCGGAAAGGTCAAAACCGAAGTCGTCTCCAAGAATGTGACACCCGGTGAAAAGGTCCTCGTCAAAATGTCGTTTCAGCCGCGTCGTGATGTTGATGTCACGAAAATCACTGCGGTGCTTAATGGCAGCGAAGTCTGCATCAGCGGAAGCGGTAGCAACCGAACGACACACCGTCATCAATTCTATGAGGAGACTCACCAACTGCTGTCCGAAGCCCATTTGAAAGCCGGTGACGAACAGTCTTTTGAATTCGGCATCCCGATCCCAAGCGACGCGCCGTATTCGTTCAACCTCAGCGACAACGATTTACGTTGGTCGATTGATCTTCGGTTCGACATTCCTCGCTGGCCGGACTGGAAACGGTCCTTGGATATCAACGTCTTTCCATCGAGTGATGCCGCGGAACAACCTGCCGATGATTCACACACACTTTCGGAATCATTCACGGTTGGTGAGGAAACCGATGAAACGCAAAACGAAGCGGTCGAGCAAGATGAAATCACGTTCGTCGAGACAGCGGACCACCTCTGGAAGCTGCGCAACGATCCCGACCAAGTCGACGTGTTGGTCGAAGCCGTGCTAGGGCTCACGTTTGACATGGATGTCCTTGTCGAACGTCGGCTGCTCTACAGCGGCACAGAAGATCCTCATGTCTACAAAGACGGCTATGCCGTTTGGGCGCGGCATGATGACCCGCCGTTGCCGCTGGTTTTGTACGTCCCACATGACTTGGCTGATGATTTTGAACAGACCGGCCGCAACAGCGTACCGATTCGCGGAACCATTGTCGGCTGGGACCACGACCACAAACGGCTGCAGGTGAAGGTGCTAGTTCGATAGCGTTTGGACTGAGCTTTACCGAGATCACCTGTGCGACTGACCGCTAGCCTCATGGCAGCGTTATCCGCATGACCGCCTGCCGAAAGGGTGGTCCAAAACACGCCCGCGATATCTGATCGCCATGACGCCCCTGCACGGCGACCCTGCACGGCGGTTTCGGCCCGCGGCGAAACCGACTTCCCCGTCGGCCCTAGGAAAGGATTCGGCGAACCAATAAACTCGGGGCGTAATCGACAGAGTTTACTTCCCGACCACCGTAGCCACCGCCGACAAATGCCGCGTCCACGAGTCCTCGTTCTTCGTGCCCCAGGCACCAACTGTGATGAAGAAACCGCGTACGCTTTCGAGCGTGCGGGAGCCGAATGCGAGCGAGTTCACGTCAACCGATTGGCGGAAAATCCGGCCCTGAAAGACCGGTACCAGATCTTGTGCGTGCCAGGTGGCTTCAGCTACGGCGACGACATCGGTGCAGGACGCATTCTGGCCACCCGGCTGCAAAACCACCTTGCTGATTTGGTTGACACCTTCGTGCATGGCAAAGGCGACCGCTTGGTCCTGGGGATCTGCAACGGCATGCAGGTGCTGATGCGTCTGGGAGTTCTAACTGAGGACGTCACAGCAGCGGGGGGCGATAAGCCAGCCACGCTGACGTGGAACAACCATGGCCGGTTCGAAGATCGCTGGGTCAATCTGGCAACCGACGCAGCCGGTGAAACGGAAAGCAAATGCGTTTTCTTGCGTGGCATCTCGCAAATGTACCTGCCCATGGCTCACGCCGAAGGAAAGTTCGTTGCCAAAAGCGACACCGTGCTGGACGAACTGAAGAAAGCCGGTCGTTTGTGCCTGCGATACGCCCGTGATGCTCAGTCGGGCGTCGAAGACGAAATTATTGACTTTCCCGCCAACCCTAACGGGGCAGACGCCAATGTTGCAGGCGTTTGCGATCCCAGCGGCCGGGTCTTCGGTTTGATGCCACACCCCGAACGCCATATCGACGCGACGCAGCACCCTTATTGGACTCGCCGCACCGAACAACCCGCCGTCGGCGACGGCTTGGCGATGTTCCAAAACGCCGTTAGCTGGTTCGAGTAAACCGACACTCGAACCAACGAGAAATCGAAAGCCGTGCCCAATGGGGCGCGGCCTTTCGAAAGCCGCCGCTTGCTAATCCCGCTTGCTAATCGTTGTGTTCGATCTCTGGCCAGTAGATGTCTTCGAACGCGCCTTCGTCATGGAAGTCGGGGCTGTTATCAAGGTCATGGCACTGCATGCAGTGCTCGCGAGCCTTCTCGATAGGCAACTGAACTTCCTGACGCAGCTTCGCACGTAACGCTTTTATGGCGTCATCGGTTGAAGGATCTTTCTCTGCGGCGACGTGGGCCGAGCCAGGACCGTGGCAGTTTTCGCAGCCATTCCCCGTCAGGTGCGCCGTGCTATCCAAATCCATGTAACCGCTTTTGTAGGGCGTGTAACCTTGCGGATCCCATCCGGTCACATGGCAGCTTAGACATTCGGGATCGAAGTGACGTGGGATGTCGCCGCGTTCTTTTGGTGGCTTGACCAAGTGGGCGGTGGCTTCGGCGTGAGCAGAATTTTCCCAAACATCGTAAGCGTTGGCATGACACTCCTTACAGGATTCACTGCCGACAAATGTGTTCCCCGATCGGTGTGGCGTCGGTGTAATCCCCAGCCCTGAAAACCCAAGCTGTTTCAGCTGGTTTTGATAGTCTCGCATCAACTGACGCATTTCGGGCGCGTCTTTGAATTCATGCGAAAGCGGAACACGGGCGTACTTCATCGGTTGGTTTTGATAAAGTCCGACCAAACCTGCATACATGCCTTTGTTGCCGGTCACGATCAGTTTGGTCTTTGAACCTTCGATCGGTTGTGGTTGATAGAGCGGTTCACCGTAGCCACCAGAAACGACGATCAGGTCGTAACCTTGCACGTCGACCATCAGTTTCTTGGCCGCGTCTTCTTCACCAAAGAACGTCAGCACGCGGAACTGTGCCCCTTCGTCGTTCATGGACTTCAAAGCGTTCTCGGCAGATTCTTTGATCGGCGCGACTGTGATATCCGAACCGCTGGACGCTTCCAATGCTTCGGGATCTAAGATCGACGTGACACCGATTTTCCATTCGCCACGACGCAAGACCTTGTGTGTGGGAAGCAAGCCAGCTTCAAAGATCGTGACGTTGCCGGAGACGAAGATCTGTGAATCGTCGTAAGCCATCGCGAG
Source organism: Stieleria sp. JC731 (assembly GCF_020966635.1). Classification (NCBI taxonomy): domain Bacteria; kingdom Pseudomonadati; phylum Planctomycetota; class Planctomycetia; order Pirellulales; family Pirellulaceae; genus Stieleria; species Stieleria sp. JC731. The sequence goes on from NZ_JAJKFQ010000002.1 coordinate 726,722, forward strand.
CAGGTCACCGGCGCCAATACGCAAATCCGATGGCCCGTAACCGACGGCCTGGTACTTCATCTCTTTCAAGGCAGTCGTTGAACGTTCAAACTTGATCGCCGCCTGGGGAACGATTCGCCGAATCTGGTTGCCGGCGTCGATCGGAATCAGATCCCAACCTTTCCCGCGAAGTTGCTCCATGAAGGTGTAACGCCGTGCGACGCCACCTTTTTGATTTTCAAGTCCCGTGCAACCGCAAGGCTCGATGTAGCCATGCTGGTTTCCAGTGAAGAACAACAACGCATCGGGCGTTGGCCAATTGTTGTAATCTTCGGGACCATCCCCGGCGACCAAACCCGCCTCGGTCGTCGGATCGATCAGTTCTGGGCCATTGGAAAGATTCTTGGTCGGCGACATCGCGGCGGGATTGCCTTGCGAATCACGACCTGGCTTGATCACATCAGCAGCGATTCTCGCATCGGGACGCTTCCTCGAATCGCCAGCGCTCGTATCAAGTTGGCCTTCAGGGGTTGGAACCAACTCGCCTTTCATTTCCGGGCGTGCGTTCGGCGTTGGGATGACTTCAACCTGCCCGCGCTGTGATCGGCGAAGGCCACCGATGATCTTGCGACGTGAACCGTCAATTGGTGCCTGCACCAACTGAACGGCGGGTCCGAACGATGGGGCACCGGGGGGCTGTGACGTGGAGGCATCCGGGGACGACGATTCCTGACCGGCGACGGCTTCCACTTCGTCAGCGGTGAACTTTGCGTAACGGGTCGCGGTATCCAGATCTTTCAGTTGTGAAAGTTCGTCCTTCACCCAAGAAGAACGCAGGTCCAACGAGGCGTGGTCGTCGAGATGCTTGAACGCTTGCCGAACCTCATTCTCAACCGACAAAGAACCCGATTGATGCCGCGATCTTGACGCCACATCAATGTCACTGCCGCACCCGACAAAGGCACCGAAGCTAGCAGTCATCGCGATTGCTAGCATGCGCCGAAGTGACGCTCGGCGGGCACTAGCGAGCGGTTGACCGGAAGATCGAACGGCGATTGAAAACGATTGCATAGGCTGTTTCACGGGCTCGATCCGAAATTGGTGTGCGACATGGCCTGCCGCATCAGGGACTAATGTTCGATCAAAACTTTGACGGCGATCCGCATACGACCGACCTTGGGGTTATCGGATTCGATCCACACCCAACCAAAGTCGTCTTTGTTCTTGCCCAACAAGTCGACCGTCTCTTCGCCCGCCGTTAAATTCAGCTTGATCGGGAAAAGTCGCGTCTCTCCTCGGCCGATCGGATTTCCGAGTTCTGCGTGAATGGTATCACTTGGGGAAGTTTCACCAATCGTAAGGTTTGTCGAATCTTTTTCGCTACCCTTGAGAGCCAGAAGTGCTTTGAACTCCAGCTTATCGGTCGCTTTCACGCGGCCCAGGTTCCAGATATAGCCCCCCTTCTCGGTCGCTTTAACGGTTGTGTTTTCCAGCATCGATAGCGGCCCGACGATTTGGCCGGCAATTTCGGTGCTTCCGTAAAGGTCTTCGCCGACAGGCTCGCCGTCATCACCAAGCTTCTTGAACACGACGATCATGCGAGAAGCCAATGGCCCTTGTCGCAAACCGGGTTTGACTTTTGCGGAAATTTTAAAGGCCTGCGTGGCATGTTCGTGCGCCGAATCACCTTCGCTGACCTCGAATGCCTCAATCGTCGTCTCGGTCAACTCTTCCATCGCTTCACTGCTCAGCTCCGCTTTGGAGATCTCAATTTTCTGATCCAGGAAGCTGTAGAAGTTGGTCGAGAACTCAAAAGAATCGCCCACGGTGATTTCGCCAAACGAAATCAGCTCGGGTTCGAATTCGATATCGCGAATGATCCGTCCCATCACGACCAAACGAATCGCCGGCTTGGCGGGGTCATTGGTCCGCAGTTCGGCAGACTGCTCGAAGGTGGTCTTGTCCGACGCGACGGTCCATTCCATATCGACCGAGGTTTCCTCACCGGGCGCGATCGAACTGTCTTTCAACGATCCGAGCGTACACTTACAAGTCGTCGCACCTAGCTCCAGTGTCAGTGGTTCAGTACCGGTATTCTTGATCACGAAGGTGTGCTTGCCTTTCGTGTTTGGTGGCATCGCACCAAAGTCGTGCGTGGGCTCCCCCTGAACCTCGGCGACGGCGGAGCTATCGCTGTGGAACTGTTTGAGATGCTCCATCACGTTGTCAGCCGTCACATGCCCCGTGAAATCGATCTCGCCGAAAAAGGCATCCCGCCGACCGTACTGAACAAAGTTGGTGGTCCAGCCGATCGATGCACCGACAACGACGGAAACCAATAGGATGAGCCAGTAATTTTTCACGGGATTTCGGTCCTGTGCGGTGAGATCAGCGAGGAGCGGGCGGATTCAAGAAACTGCTTGCGAATTTATGGGAGTGAATTTGCGAGCAGATCGATTTTGCCAATGGAATGTGACCCGTGCTACGCCCAACTGGCGACTATGGTTCGCTGGGCCATCCAGGGTTTTGACTAAATAGCACGTTCACCGGTTCTCTGATGGGCCCGTTGGCTGCCGCGGCACCGATCGGCCTGACAACACAGGCAAATTGCAGCCCCAGAAGCCTGACGACGTTGTCGCCCAACTTCGAAAGCCCCCCCGCTTGCTGTGCTAACTCAGCCGCGCTTTCGTGCCGCCCCATCGCTTCCTCGACCAATGCCAACTGGGCGACCAGAGAAACATCGGTCGGGTTGTCTGGGTAAACATCCGCCAGAATCTCACTGGCCCGTTTCAAATCGTCCGCGTTCCCGAATCGCTGGTAAACATGCAAGAACTGCTCGGCAACCGTGCGGCGGGCCAATGGGTCAACACCACATCTCCGCAACACCTCTTCGGTCGCAGCGAACCAGTCCTGCCTTTGGCTGGGACGGTCACCTGCGCCAACCAGTTGACGCTTCAACAGGTCACTGTGCCAGATCGCGGCCATCGTGTCCCACTGATCCGCTTGGAGCGCTTCTTGAACATCGTTGAATGCACGCTTGCCCATCCCTTGGCTTGCCGCAAACTCCGCCCTCGATAACGCTAGCTTCGCTTCGGTCACCGGCATCAATGAAGTCGCCCTCAACGTCATCAACAGTGGCAGTGCAATCGCAAGAACCGCCAATGAGGCACGCGTTGCTGACGCGTTACTCGCCGGTGCTTGATCATCCGATGCCGGCTCGGATCGCTGCGGCACTAGCATCGCAACAGCCAACCATATGAACATCGCGACCCCGGGCACGGTCCAGCCACCGGAAACACATAGATGAACCAGCATGGATAGAACGATGGCCCCAGACCACGTCTTTATCCAGAGGCTCGAAACCGCTGAATCCATCGCCGCAAGCTGCCGCCATGTGAACAATCCAGCTATTGTCGCGGCTACCACAACCATGATCACTAACCAGAGATCCAACTCCGCCCCAGCTGCGAACGAAAACATCCCGGTTACCAATGCTGCTACGACGGCTCCGACCAGCAATGAAGTCGCTAAAGATGAACGACGACCGTCAGCCGCAGTGACCGTACTGCTTTCCGGTTGATTACCACGAGCCACGCGTACCAACACGATCGCGAGAACCAGCAACAACAGCCCGGCCACCAGTCCGCCAGCCGCTAAGGTTTCAAAGACAAAATTATGCGGATCGGCAATCGTCTCATTCGCCTGCGGAAGTCGGTAGCGAAGATACATCGCCTGAAACGATCCGGGACCAACACCCAACCACGGGTAGTCGGCCAACATCGCAACCGTTGACTTCCAATACTGCAGACGAAACAGCAACGATGAAGGGGCCGCTTCGATCCATTCGGAACCGGACATCAGCCCTATTACCAAGAAGCCAAATCCGATCGCGAACACAGCGACGATCAGCGGCAGCAGCTTTGACCTCGCGCCGCTTGAATTCGACTCGGCCTTGCCCGTCTTTCGCTTCAGAATTGCAAAGCTGAAATACACCACAGCAACGATGCAGGACAGTAACCCGCTACGGCTTTGCGTCCCATACAGCGCCACCATTCCGATCAGGATTGCAAACGTACCCAGCACCGCAAACAGAATCGAGCGCCTGCGTTTCATCCAATCGCAGACCGCAAAGACTCCCGCCAGCACGGGAACACACAAGACCGCCGCCAACGAGTTCGCCAGCAAGAATGTTGATGTGGGTCCACCATCAAGCAAGCGATTGGCAAACACCATTCTGGCCGCAGAACGGCGTGGCGCATCGATCCCGGCCTGACGTATCATCTCGTCGGGATCGGCAAGGTAGCTCGCCCGGCGTGCCGGCAGGGTGACCGCAAATTCGTAGCAAGCGTCGACCGCCATCGCGAAGGTCAATGCGACCAAGATCGCCGCCATCATTTTGCGGCACGATCGATCAACCAACAGACGCCTCGCACTGGTCAGAACCGCTGCGGCGGAAACCCAAAACCAGGCTTCGTTGGTCGACGTGCGCAGGTTTCCTGGCGGGCACATCGCAAGCGCCGACACCATCATCCAAATCGCGAGCAGCCAAGCGACCACGTCAACGGTCACGCTTCCAAAGCTTTGCTTGACGACGCCAAATCGCGTGTCCGAGGCCTGAGCAGCGGTTGCTTGCTTTGCGATAACTCCACCCACCTGAAACCAAGGCTCGGAGATGAACGTTAAAGCCCAAGTGACAATCGCAAACGTGGCAAACCAAAGAGCCTCACCACGTTCAACTTCGGTGCTGTCGACGGGATTGAAAGCCACATAAGCCAATAGTCCACCAAGGGAAGCGACCGCAAGCAGACGACACCAATTCGCCCAAGCTGGGACGTCACTTAGCGATGCTTGTGCTACGGACTCCGATGCGTCTTCTCGGTTTACTCGTTGCTTTGCTTTCGCCATCCGGTTGATTCCAAAATGACGACCAACAAAAGCATACAGCCGACGATGCCTAGCACGGCAATCGCTTGCAGCACCGTCACGTGCACGAGCAACAATGACGCCAACCCACAGGTCGCGGTCACCAGATGGATCGTCAGCACCGCTTGGGTACGTGACAGGCCGAGTTCGACCAAACGATGCGAAAAATGACTGCGATCACCGACAAAGATGCTGCGGCCTTCGCGAATACGAATCCACAAAACCGTTCCCATGTCATACATCGGGATTGCCATCGCACAAATGGGCGCCAGCACGGCGTGCGGACGAGGCGCTGATGCGAACGTTGCCATCAGCATCGAAACGGCAATCAGGAATCCCACCAGGTAACTGCCACCGTCTCCCATGAATAGCTTTGCCGGCGGACGGTTATGCCACAGGAAACCGAGCAACGATCCGCAGACCGAAAGCAGCAGCCCGGCAACAAACAGTTGCGGAAGGCTTCCGCCGATGCCGGGCGTTGTCAGCATCACGGCGGCCATCGACGCGGCAATGATCGCCGCCACACCCCCAGACAAACCGTCCATGTTGTCGAGCATGTTGAAGGAATTGATCACCGCAACGATCCAAACAACGGACAACAAATTCGTCAGTGCCGGCGCACCGATAAAGGCCGTCAATCCGAATCCCATCACATAGACGACGAACGCGGCGACACCAAATTCGACACCCAGACGCAGCAGCACGGGCGCACCACGGCGATCGTCCCAAAGCCCTAGGACGAACAAAACGGTTCCGGCGCCCAGCAGTCCCCACAACTGCAACAAGCGGAGACGTACACCGGCAAAAAAACCCGTGACCGATTCGGGCAATCCCAATAGACGGTGCAAGCCAAAGTCCAGCTCACACACGATTAATGTACCGGCGGCCATCGGTAGCATGATCCCCAACCAAATCCCGATACCGCCACCGAGCGGTGTCACGTTGGTGTGGGTGCTATGGCCACCGGGGTTGGCGATCAAGCCAAGCTGACGAGCATAACGGCGAACCGGGTACAGACTGATCATGCTGATTAGCAGCGGCGGCACCACTGCTAATCCGACCAACCAACCGATCAACGCCGAACCGGTCAATTTATTTGCCCATCAATTCGCGTTCGACAAACTTCGTATCGTGCTTGCCTTCGACAAACAGAGGGTGCTGCAGAACGACGTCGTGGAACGGTGCGGTTGTCGAAATCCCCTCGGTTTGGATTTCGGCCAATGCACGCCGCATCGTCGCGATCGCTTCTTCACGCGTGGGACGATAGACGATCAGTTTGCCGATCATCGAATCGTAGTGCGGTGGCACGGTGTATCCACCATACACGTGCGAATCGAAGCGAACGCCAAGTCCACCCGGGGCATAGAACTTGTTGATTTTGCCTGGATTAGGCATGAAGTTTTTGTCTGGGTTTTCGGCGTTGATTCGGCATTCGATCGCATGGCCGGTGACAGTAATTTCGTCTTGGCTGAACGAAAGCTTCTCGCCGGCGGCAACACGGATCTGTTCCTTGATCAGGTCGACTCCGGTGATCATTTCGGTCACGGGGTGTTCGACCTGAATCCGCGCGTTGACTTCGATGAAGTAGAAATCATCGTTTTGGTCAACGATGAATTCGACCGTTCCGGCGTTGCTGTAGCTGGCACCACGAATCATCCGCACGGCGGCTTCGCAGATCGCTTCGCGTTTATCGGCGGGAAGGTTCGGGCTGGGCGCTTCTTCGATCAACTTTTGGTGACGTCGTTGGACGCTGCAGTCACGTTCAAAGAGGTGACAAACATTGCCGTGGTTATCGGCGATCACCTGAACTTCGACGTGACGTGGCGAGGTGATAAACCGTTCCAAGTAAACGCCGCCGTTTCCGAATGCCGCTTGGGCTTCGGTGCGAGCTTGCGTGAGTGCCTTTTCGAGTGAATCGGCGTCCTCGGCAACGCGCATCCCTTTACCACCACCACCGGCGGTGGCTTTGATCAGCACGGGAAAGCCGATCTTGTTGGCGGTTTCGATGGCCTTGGAATCGTCTTCGATCAAGCCATCGCTACCGGGCACGACTGGCACGTCGTTGGCGATGGCCATCGAACGGGCGGTGTTTTTGTCACCCAGTTTTTCCATCGCCTGTGGGCTCGGTCCGATAAATTCGAACCCGCTTTCACGGCAGACTTCGTTGAAGTGCGCGTTTTCGGAGAGAAAGCCATAACCGGGGTGAATCGCGTCGGCACCCGAAACTTCGGCGGCCGCGATGATCTGATCGATTTTCAGGTAGCTTTCAGCGCTTTTGGCTTCCCCGACGCAATAGGCTTCGTCGGCCAATTGCACGTGCATGGAATCTTTGTCGGCGGTGCTATAAACGGCGACCGAACCGATGCCCATTTCTCGCAAGGCGCGAATCACTCGGACCGCGATTTCGCCGCGGTTGGCGACAAGTACTTTTTGAAACACGTTGGATCAGTTAGTTCGGTTGGATGCGGAGCAGTGGCTTGTTGAAATCGACGGCTTCTTGGTCAGAAACCAGGATTTCGACAATCTTCCCGCTGCATTCGGCCGGGATTTCGTTGAACACTTTCATCGCTTCGATGATGCAGATGATCGTGTCTGGGTTGATGGTCTGGCCGACCTGAATGAAGGGCTCCGCTTCTGGGTTGGGCTTGGAATAATAAGTCCCAACCATCGGCGAATTGATCGTGATCGTTCCGTCGTCGCCGCCCGCGGGGGCTGCGCCGCCGGCCGGTGCCGCTGCTGGTGCGGCTGGGGCCGCCATCGGAACCGCTGCTGGTGCGACCGGCATCACGCCGCCGCGACCGAGTTTGATGCGGTCGTCTCCCTGTTGGAGATCGAGTTCGGTCAAGTCGTGTTCTTCCATCAACTTGACAATATCCCGGATGCGGTCGAGGTCAAAAACGCTCTCGCCGCTGGATTGCTTGCCTTTGCTCATGCCTGTCTCGTCAGGTGAAGATCTTGTGATTGGCGGAGGTTTTACAGGATCAGATGACAATCATCGAGACCCTTTGGAAAACCACTGAGGACTTCGTATCCATCGTCGGTAACGAGCACGTCGTCTTCGATACGAATTCCGAATTCCCCTTCAAAATACACGCCCGGCTCGACCGTGATCACCATCCCCGGCTGCAGGATGTCGTCACTTACCCCGGACAGGCGAGGTGATTCGTGGATTTGCAGGCCAACGCCGTGGCCAAGCCCATGCACAAAATACTCGTCCAAGCCAGCTTTTTGCAGTACCGATCGTGCCGCTTGGTCGACGGATTTCCCTGTCGCCCCTGGCCGAATCGCCTCAATGGCTGCCAACTGAGAATCCAAAACGGCTTGATACGCGGACTCAAACTTGGCAGGCGGATTCCCAAAATGGAAACAACGCGTCAGATCGCTTGCGTAACCACCCAACTTGGTCCCCCAGTCGATCAACAATGTCGGATGATCGCCGATCACCGTTTGGTCAGGGCTGTAGTGAGGCTTCGCCCCCCCGGGCCCGGCTCCGATGATCGGATCAAAACTGAACCCGGTCGCGCCCAAACGCCGGATCGTCGACTCCAATTCGTAAGCGACTTCGATTTCGGTCCAATCGGGCCCCAGCTTGGCCAGCACTGACTGCAAGGCACGTTCGTTGATCCGGACCGAACTACGCAGCACTTCGATTTCTTCGCTGTCCTTGACCATCCGCTGGCGAAGCACCACGTCATGGGTATCAACCCACTGAATCCCATCCAGTTTTGCCTTGATCGCATTGAAAGCAGCGACGGTCATGCAGTTGGACTCAATCGCAATCCGCTTGGCGCCGACACCCGAGAGCACATCCGAAACGAAATCGTCAGGCTTCTGCGAAGGCGACTTGATCTGATAGGGAATGTCTGGGCACTCCTCATCAAGCTGCTCCTTGTAGCGTCCGTCGCTAAGCATCGTCGCACCCGATGAAGTCACCAGTAGCGACGAGCTATCGCCAGTGAAGCCTGTCAAATAACGAACGTTGATTTCGTCGACGATGTAAAACGCGTCAGCGCCGATCGCGTCAAGTTGCTCGGTGAGGGCCTCAATTCGCTCGCTCATAAATTGTCCGCAGTCGGTGAGATGGGTGCATCAAGAACCAGCGATTTTAAACGGCAACGATCGGCATGCGAATACGGGGCCGGCTAGGAACGCCAGAGAAGCCCTCCACCATGCGTCCAACAGGCTGGCTATGGCCAGAACGCTACCTCCACGGAGTGAAGGGCGACAATGTGGAGGGAGCCAATGTGAAGGGAGACAATGTGAAGGGAGACAATAGAACAGCAACACTCTGCTAGTGCTGATGATCACCAGCAGCCGCGTCCCCTCGGTCGAGATGATGCTGATCGACATGAACATGAACCTTCGGGCGGTTCTCTACAAACCAATCCCAGCCGCGACCGGTAACGCTCGCATCGTCAAGGTACAGCGATGTGAGACGAGGCAGTGATGCGATCGACCGCAATCCCTGATCATCGACCGGAACCCCGATCAGGTGCAATGATCGCAACCCCTCCAGCTCGGAAACCGCTTCAGCAACATCAGCCCCTAGCGAGTCACCGCCCAGACGCAGGTTCCTTAGCGACGGCATCTGCGAAAGCTGCTGAACTCCCTCCGCTGTCGCAGCACATTGCGGTAGATTCAGAATCTGCAATTTAGGGTGCTTTGCCAACTGTTGCAGCCCTTGGTCACTGATTGGCGACTCGCGGAGCCGCAGATGAACCAAGCTTGGCAATTGCGAAATCGCTGCGATCGACTGATCGCTCACAACGCCTCGATCAACGATCAGTGTCTTCAGCCAATCATCGTCGTCACGAAGCGCAGCCAGGTCTTGATCGCTGATCTCTGTGGTCAGCAATGCAATCTTGCTCGTCTGGCCGGCGCGGCCGGCGCGAAGCTGCTCGTCATACGAAGCCTCCACACCTGGCGCGGGATCCGCCTCCGGCTCTGATGCCGCTTCTCGATTGCAAGCAACGCAGAAAAGTAGAACGACGCACAGCAGAGCGAGGGAAGACATCCTTTGCGGAATCAGACGGCACTCAAACCATCCTCGCTGCATTTTCAGTCCTCGCATTGGTGCACCATGCGTCGGAGGCAAAGGCTGTCGCTGACGCTTTCGAGCGCGAATGAAATTGATCGCTTGCATGAAACTTACTGAATTACTGAACCACAGCGTTGCGGCTGACTTAGGGTGGAGAACATGTGGTACCATGAGCGGCGATCGAAGAAACACTTGTGTCATTCCTCGACGAAGCCAACTTGACGCGTCCCCATTCACTGGAGCTCCTTGCGTCAAGCATTGCTGGTGTTTGTAGTGTCGGTGTGATCGACAACGCGGCATCGACCTCTTCGGATCGATGGATGTGACGATCTGTATCCCTAATGAGGCTAATTTACCGGAAGCATCATCGCCGAAGAAACCTATGCGAGCAAAGGACCCGAACGCCCCGCGTGCGGTGTCCCGATTCTTGCAGGGTCATGCGTCAAAGCGATGAGAATGCTCAACACGACATCCCATGTGTGCGATAAGGCACGGGCAGTGGTGTACTGTCGTCATCGTTATGCCACAACACCGTGTTTATCAACACCTTGGGTTGATTTTAAACGCTTCGTCAGTGCGGCAAAGCGTCACGAGTCCCATTCGATTTGCGGCGTTTCGCCGCTATGGTCTTGTTCAGCGAGAATGCCGCTCTAAAGTCGCGGCAACATTTGCTAAACATATTGTGTTCCAGTCACAGATAACGTCGGACGTGTTAGCCGTTCCCGTTTTATCTCTATTCCCGCCAAACAGATTAGATCGTTGCGATGGAAACCAGCGGTGCCATTACCTCGGACACTGAAGAAGCTCAAGCCGATTCCTCGATGGCATCAACTGCCCATGGAGCGGGCGAGTTGGAGTCGTTCAGTTATGACGACGCGATCGTCCGCATGTTCGCGACAGCGACGATCGTTTGGGCTTTAGTCGGAACCCTCGCCGGCCTGATCGTGGCTGTGCTATTGGTCATGCCTAGCTTGACCGAAGGGATTCCCTACCTGACGTTTGCCCGATTGAGACCGCTGCATACCAACGCAGCCATCTTCGCGTTTGCGGGCAATGCGATTTTTGCCGCGGTGTATTACAGCACCCAACGTCTCTGCAAAGCACGGATGTGGAGCGATGTTCTTAGTCGGCTTCACTTCTGGGGTTGGCAGTTGATCATCGTGCTGGCCGCCGTGACGATTCCTTTCGGGATCACCCAAAGCCGCGAGTACGCTGAACTGGAATGGCCGATCGACTTGCTGATCGCAGTGGTCTGGTTGTTCATCTTCGGCGGCAACTTCTTGATGACATTGATCAAGCGACGCGAACGACACATGTACGTCGCATTGTGGTTTTACATCGCGACGATCATCACGGTCGCGGTGCTGCACGTATTCAATAACTTGTGCATTCCTGCCGGATGGTTCAAAGGCTACAGCGTTTACGCGGGTGTTCAAGACGCATTCATGCAGTGGTGGTACGGCCACAACGCGGTCGCGTTCTTCTTGACCACTCCGTTCTTGGGTTTGATGTATTACTTCTTGCCCAAAGCTGCCGACCGACCGGTCTTTAGCTACAAGCTGAGCATCATTCACTTTTGGTCACTGGTGTTTATCTACATCTGGGCCGGGCCTCACCACTTGCACTTCACCGCGCTGCCTGAATGGGCAAGCACCCTGGGGATGTTGTTCAGCGTGATGCTGTGGATGCCTAGCTGGGGCGGGATGATCAACGGCTTGTTGACCTTGCGAGGAGCGTGGCACAAAGTTGCCTCCGATCCGGTTTTGAAGTTCTTCGTGGTCGGTATCACTTTCTACGGCATGTCGACTTTCGAAGGCCCGATGTTGTCGGTGAAGTCCGTCAACGCACTGAGCCACTACACCGACTGGACGATCGCTCACGTTCACTCGGGTGCGTTGGGTTGGAATGGCTTCATGGCGTTCGGCATGCTGTACTGGCTGTTGCCACGAATTTATCAAACCAAGATTTGGAGCGATAAGCTGGTCAGCTTGCACTTCTGGACCGGCACCATCGGGATCCTGCTGTACATCATCCCGATTTACGCAGCCGGTTTGATGCAAGGCCTGATGTGGCGTGCGATGGATGAAACGGGCAACCTGATGTATCCCGATTTCGTCGAAACCGTTCAATCGATCGTCATCCTGTGGTGGATGCGAGTCCTTGGTGGGATCCTGTATGTCAGCGGCGTTTGCATGCTGTGCTGGAACACCTTGATGACTTGGTTCGCACGCCCGGCGACGTATGACGTCCCGGTCTACACCGCGCCAAAGCTGAGCAAGACCTACAGCGAACCGAAGCCTTCACGCGATACCGAATTTGATGAAGTCCCAATGTTGGACCTGGGCCGGAACATGTCCACCTGGGCCAAGATGGGATGGCACCGCCGCTGGGAACGCTTGCCGGTGACCTTTACGGTCCTTGTCACGATCGCCGTCGTCGTAGCGACTTTGTTCGAAGCGGTTCCGACGTTCTTGATTCGATCGAATATCCCAACGATCGCAACCGTCGAACCCTACACACCGCTGGAGCTTTACGGACGACACCTTTACGTCTCCGAAGGCTGCTACAACTGCCACTCGCAGATGATTCGCCCGATGGTTGCCGAAACCAAACGTTACGGCGAATACAGCAAGCCAGGTGAGTTCATTTATGACCGTCCGTTCCAATGGGGAAGCCGTCGTATCGGTCCCGACTTGGCACGTGAAGGCGGCCGCCAAAGTAGCTTCTGGCACTGGCGTCACTTCGAAAACCCGATGGAAGTTTCCCCCGGTTCGGTGATGCCTAGCTACAAGCACCTGCTGCACAACGAGCTGAAATTTGATGCCATCGCCCCGCACGTGAAGGCCGCCTGGTACCTAGGCGCACCGTACGACGATGATGCACTGAACAACACCTCCGAAGTCGCTTACAAGCAGGCCGAACGGATTGCCGCGGAAATCGTGTCCCAGGGTGGCCCGGCCAATAAAATGGATCGTCAAGCGGTTGCCTTAATCGCTTACCTACAACGGATCGGTGTCGACTTGTTCAAAACGCCCGCTCCCGAAGCAACGGCTGAAAAGGCTGATGGCGAACAAGCTCCTGCCGATGGCGAAGCCGAAACACCTGAGGGCGACGAACAGACGACGGATGCGGAAGCAGACGTCGCCGGCAACACCAGCGAGTCGAGTGCTTCGGCTGGCTGATAGGGGCGACAAACCGATTTCATCGTCGAGTCGAACTGATCATGTCGTGGACATCAACGCTGGTGTCCGATCGGTTCGCAGACTTTTGCAGCAAAATAACCATGATTCGAGACTTAGTTTCCTACCTCGATTATTCGGTCTGTGCCGAGATCGCATTGGCGCTCTTTGTGGGAACGTTCGCGATGATTACCTTCGCGGCGTTGCGTCTGAGCAAAAACGCGACAGACCGTTTCGCTTCCATTCCGCTTAGCGATCAACCCCAGGATCCCCGAAGTGAGTGACACACCGAAAACTGACCACGCCTATGATGGTATCGAAGAGTATGACAACCCTCTTCCCGGTTGGTGGAAGTGGTTGTTTATCGCCTCGATCGTCTTCAGCCCTTTCTACTGGGTGTTTTATCACAGCGGAACGAAAGGCCGTTCACTCGAAGACGCTTACAACGTTGCGTTGGCTGAAAACACCCGCTTGCAATTTGAAGAGATTGGCGAGCTAAAGCTTGATGGTCCGACGATCGCCAAGTTTATGGCCAAAGATAGTTGGGTGAAGGTTGGCGAGTCTGTCTTCCGTGCGAACTGTGTCTCTTGCCACGGACGCGACGGCGAAGGCAAAGTCGGCCCAAACCTGACCGACGACATGTACAAGAATGTTGCTCAGATCGGTGACATCGGCAGCGTGATTGCCAATGGCGCCGGCAACGGTGCGATGCCCAAATGGTCCAACCGTTTGCACATCAATGAAATCGTTCTGGTTTCCGCCTACGTTGCCAAACTGCGGGGTACCAACGTCGAAGGACGACCTGCCGAAGGACGCCAGATCCCACCATGGCCGGCTCCCGAAGCGGATGAAGAAAGCGGCGAAGACCAAGCAGAAGAGGCAGATGCGGATCAGCCAGCGTAGCTTGATCATCCTTGATTGACACATCCGGTTGAAGCGTCAACCGGTTGTGTGGCAGGACGAACAGGCTGCCGAATCAATCTGACCGTCAACCATTGCTGCCTTCAATCGGCAAGCAAACACCGGCGGCCTCGAATTGATTCCCTGTTGCTTGGGCATCCATTCAATCAACAACCTGCCAACCCAAGCCTTCCAGCATTGGTTGGCCAGCACGGTGAATGACAATGACCACCCAGCCTGCCGAAAAAAACGACGCCTTACTTGAGGCCCCTGAGCACGTTCTCAGTACGCTGGAACGTGACGGAAGTCGTCGTTGGCTGCGTCCAAAATTGGCAACCGGATACTGGTGGCAAAAACGCCGTGTGGTCGCCTATCTGTTGATGGTGATTTTTGTCGCCATCCCACACCTCAAAGTGAACGGCAAGCCGCTGATCCTGCTGGACATCGCGGCGCGTCAATTCACGATTCTTGGGCGAACCTTTCTGCCCACCGACACGCTGCTGTTAGCCCTGCTGATGCTAACCGTCTTTGTCAGCATTGTCCTGATGACGGCGGTTGCCGGACGAGTCTGGTGCGGATGGGCGTGCCCACAAACCGTTTATATGGAATTCCTCTTCCGTCCGATCGATCGGCTGTTCGAGGGAACCAAGGGTAAAGGCGGAAAGCCGCGTCGGGGTTTAAGCGGCGTGCTGCATGTTGCTCGCTTTGCAGTTTACTTTGTGTTGTGCGCGTTCTTGGCCCACACGTTTCTGGCTTACTTCGTTGGTGTCGAACGCTTGTCCGAATGGGTTCGCCGCTCACCGATCGAACACCCCATTCCGTTTTTTGTGATGGTGTTCACGGTCGGCCTAATGCTGTTTGACTTCATGTTCTTCCGCGAACAACTCTGTTTGATCGCGTGTCCCTATGGCCGCTTTCAATCGGTCATGCTGGACGAACAGTCGATGGTCGTTGCTTATGATCACGTCCGTGGCGAGCCACGCAAAAAAGGCAAACACCGTGAAGACGAAAAGGTCGGCGACTGCGTCGATTGCAATCAATGTGTTGTCGTTTGCCCCACCGGAATCGACATTCGCAAAGGGCTTCAAATGGAGTGCATCAACTGCACCCAATGTATTGACGCCTGTGATTCGGTCATGGAAAAGGTTGGCTCACCGACCGGACTGATCCGCTACAGCTCACAAGATTCGATCGCCGGCAAAGTCCGCCGTATGTTTCGTGCGCGAACAATCATTTACCCACTGATCTTGCTGGGACTTTTAACAGGACTGGTCTTTGCAATCTCGTCCAAGTCTGGTTTTGATTCACGCATCATCCGCCAAGGCGGTGCACCGTTCACATTGCTGCAAAGCTTGGACGTCTCCAATCAATTTCGCCTGCGGTTGGTCAACCGGACCGATGAAACACAAAGCTATTCGCTGTCGGCAGCTCCCGAGCTTGGGCTGGGCTTCGAAGTCATGGACCCTGACAAGATGACTTTGGAAGCTGGCGAATCACAATTGGTACCGATCAACATCACGTTTAAAAGTTCGCTGACACGCGGTGCAGGCCGCAAAGAAGTCACCGTGACGGTCAAAGACACCAGCGACAACCTGCGAGATCTCGAATTCTTTCTTTTGGGACCGAAGTAATGGACCGCACCGAAGGATCCAATAACAAACCGACTGACATCCCACCCGCTGTCGCCGAAAAACGGGCGAAGCGATTTTGGATTTCGTTGGTTGTGTTCCTGTTTATCATCCAAAGCGTCATCATGGGCTCGGTGATTCACTTGGCCATCGGTGATCCCGCGTTTGCGGTGGTGCCCAACTACCACAGCGCGGCACTGAACTGGGACGAAACACGCAAGGCAGAACTGGCCAGCGAAAGACTGGGCTGGGAGGTCTCGCTAAATGCTTCCGACGTGGCGGACCAACGCGGCATGCGAGCCCTCGAAGTTACCGTCGATGACACCAAGTCCCAGCATCCGATTGATGACTTGGCGATCAAAGGCAAGCTTTACCATCACGCGCACGCCGACCAGCCCGTCGAAATCGAATTGAAAGCTGTAGGCGAAGGGCGATACCTCGTCCTCGCACCCGCTGGGATGGCTGGACTTTGGCAATTGGAACTGGCGATCGATGGCGGTCCGGAACCGATGACCAAGTCGATCACTTTCAACGTCAAGGCAGGCTGATGAGTTCGCTCTATGTGCTCGCGACCGCTGTCATCACGGCTAGTGTCATGGGCAGCATGCACTGCGTCGGGATGTGTGGCCCGCTGGCGATTTGGGCCAGTGGCAGTGGTGATCGTGCCGGCAAAAAGACCGTTGCGACATCAACCGCCCTTTATCACGCCGGGCGGCTAACAACATACGCGATCGCTGGTGCACTGGCCGGCCTGATCGGCAGCTTGATCGACACCGGCGGAAACCTTGTCGGAATCCAAGTCGCCGCCGCACGATTCGTCGGAACCGCAATGGTTCTGATCGGCGTTTATAAATTGGTCAGTGTTTGTTGGCCCGCCTCGACATCCAAAGTCGTTTCGCCTTCGGCAGTCGGCAAAGTCTTGGTGAAACTCCGACCGTATGTTTTTCGCTTGCCGATCATCTGGCGCGGCTTCGCGACCGGTTTGCTAACGACCTTGCTGCCTTGTGGATGGCTGTATCTGTTCGCGCTGATTGCCGCAGGAACCGGATCGCCGATTGGCGGAGCGGTGGTGATGTCTGCGTTTTGGCTCGGCAGCGTTCCTGCACTGACCGCATTGGTCGCCGGTGTGCGAGTGCTCTCTCAGCGGTATGCAAGAATGATCCCCGCAGCGGCAGCGTTGTTCCTGATCACGGCGGGGCTGTTCACCGCATCGGGCCGTGGCTTCGCCGGGTTCGATGGCTTTGACGAACTTGCCTCCGAAGGAACGTTGTTAGAGCAGGTCGAGCAAACGGATGAAAAGCTTCCGCCTTGCTGCCGTGTCGAACAACAGTAAATCGTTTCGCAGACTATCTCCGTGGCGCCGCAAACCAATTCCGATTCCGCGTACCGATCGACCGGTTCACTCGATCGAAGCGAATTGCCTTGCGTGCACTGCGGCTTGCCCACGCCTTGCCATGCCGACACCGACCCGGCGAAAGTTTTCTGTTGCAACGGATGCCGCCAGGCTTATGAATTGATCCATGGCTGGGGCCTGGACGATTACTATGCCATTCGCGACCAAAACACGGTTGCCGGATCGGTCCAAGACATCTCCGCGGCCGGTTGGGAATCGTTTGACGATGAACTCTACCTAGGGTGTTCGACACCAAAAGCAAACGAAGATGGAACCATGTCGACCGAGTTGTCGGTGACCGGTTTGCACTGTGCCGCCTGTGCTTGGCTGATCGAAAACGTTGCCGCCAGGACCGATGGCTGGCTGCTCGCACGTGTCAAACTGAACCACCATACCGTTCGTGTGGTCTTTGATCCCAATCGCGTCAGACTCAGTCAGATCGCCAGGCTTACTGCCAAACTCGGCTATGGTTTAGCCCCGCTCACGTCGGAGCCTTTGGACCGATTCCGCGCCGAGAATCGATCGATGTTGATGCAAATCGCGATCGCCGGCTTCTGTGCGGCCAACGCGATGTGGATCGCCGTGGCGCTCTATGCCGGTGACGCTTATGGGGTCGAACCGGAGCACCGAATCTTTTTGCGGATCGCAGGCACAGTGCTTGGCTTGGCGTCCGTATTGATCCCAGGACGAACATTTTTTGTCAGCGCGATCGCTTCGCTTCGCACGCGGACTCCTCACATGGACTTGCCGGTTGCGTTGGGCTTGGCAGTCGGTTCGACCGTGGGGCTGTATCACGCGATCACGGATCGTGGCGAAATCTATTTCGATTCGCTGGCGATGCTTGTGTTCTTATTGTTGATCGGTCGCTGGATTCAATTCCGTCGCCAACATCACGCCGCCAGTGCGGTCGACCTTTTGCTTCGCATCACGCCTCAACACGCGCGGTTGATCAACGAAGATCAAGACGAAGGACGTTTAGTTCTGACCTCTGCACTGAAGCCTGGGCAAACGATTCGTGTGGCCGGCGGTGAAAGCATTCCAGTTGATGGGATCATCACACGAGGGCAATCGAGTATTGATCGATCGTTGTTAACCGGTGAAAGCGTGCCCGTGTCGGCAGAGGCAGGCGAGGAGGTCACCGCCGGAACGGTCAACTTATCACGGCCGATCGATATCGAAGTCACCGCGATCGGCAAGGAAAGCCGAATCGGGCAAGTGATGCAGTCCGTCGAATCGGCGATGCAGCGTCGCACGCCGATCGTCCAGCTGGCCGACCGAATCGGCGGGCTGTTTGTCGTCGTTGTCACCATATTGGCATTCGTCGCGTTTGCGATATGGATTCCACATGGCTTGAATGTGGCAACTGCCAATGCCACATCGCTACTGATCGTCGCTTGCCCTTGCGCGCTCGCCTTGGCGACTCCGCTGGCCGTTGCCGTGACGCTCGGAAGGGCCGCCAAACGAAAGATCCTGATTCGCGATGGTGATGTGTTTGCCAAACTGGCTCGCCCTGGGATCGCTTGGTTTGACAAGACCGGAACACTGACCGAAGGCAGGCCGAGAGCCGAATTGGTCTTCGGCCCGGCAAGTATCCTTTCCGATGCCGCAGCGATCGAACGAGAATGCCGCCACCCGGTCGCAGACGCCATCCTTCGTGAAGCCGATATCCATAGCCAAAGCCCAAATGGAACCGCAAGCGATGTCGAAGTCCTGACCGGTGGCGTGACCGGACAGGTCGAAGGACGATCGATCACGATCGGCAACCAAACACTGATGCAACGCCGTGAGATTTCTTTTGGTGCGGATATCGTTAGTGCGATCGAACGATGTCGCTCCGAAGGCACCTCACCGATCATCATCGCGGTCGGGTCACAAGCTTTGGCAGTGATCGGTGTCGCGGACCGGTTAAAGCCCGACGCGGTTTCGACCGTCAAGACGCTTAAGTCTCGCGGCTGGCAGGTGGGCATTCTGTCGGGAGATCATTGTGACGTGGTCCAAAACGTTGCGCGACAACTTGGCATCGCCACAGACCGTGCGAGGGGTGACCTGTCACCTGAAGACAAACTGGCGGTGGTCAGCGACAAAAAGCAGCACCCGGTTCTCATGGTCGGCGATGGCGCTAATGATGCGGCTTCGTTAGCTGCCGCGGACGTCGGAATTGCCGTCCGTGGTGGTGCGGAGGTTAGCCTACAAGCCGCCTGCGTTTTTATCGCGAGTGGCACATTACGTAGCATTGCGGAACTGTTGGACGCTTCACGATCATGCACCAAGCTGATTGGAACGGCGTTTGCGGTTTCGCTCTCCTACAATGTGTTTGCTGTCTTGTTGGCAACTTTCGGTTACATCAGCCCGCTGATCGCCGCGATCTTGATGCCGATCAGTTCAATCTCGGTCCTGTCGATCACTTTGGCATGGCCAACCTTTCGAGCGGTTGAATCATGAGTGTCCTGTTTATTGCATTACCAATCGCTTTAATGCTCGGCGGGGCAGGGCTGGCTGCGTGCTTATACTGCATTCGCGACGGTCAATACGATGACCTCGAGACACCTTCGGTGCGGATCCTCGTAGACGAGCGACGCGTCGATGATTCAAAGCGAATGTTCGAGCAATCTCATGCAGACTAATCCCACAGCGGTTAACGAAAGCGAGAGGGCGGAGTTTTCCGTCGGTGGGATCACATGCGCCAACTGCGCCAGATCCATCGAAAAGTCTCTCTCCCGCAACGGCGCCGTTCGCTCGGCCGTCGTCAATGTTGCCGGTGGACGGGTGGTCGTCGATTATGATCCGACCGAAGCGGATCGTCACACGCTTGCCGAGACGATTCGTCAAACGGGCTTCTCGGTTCAAGAAGATGAATCGTCAATCGAGACCGACTCGCATCATGTCGAACGGCGTGCGCATGTATTAATGTGGTTGGGCGTGGCGCTGACGCTTCCCCTGTTCATCCTTAGCATGGGGCGTGACTTCGGATTGTGGGGGTCGTGGGCCTCAGCAACCTGGGTGAACTACCTAATGTTTGCCATGGCGCTGCCGGTGCAATTTGTCGTCGGTGCAAAGTTTTACTCCGGTGCGTACCGTAGCCTTCGCAACGCCGTCGCAGACATGGACGTGCTCGTTGCGATGAGCACCACAGTCGCCTTTGCTTATAGCGTGGTCGTGATGATTGCCTTAGCGATGGGGAACCACCAGCTCGGACATCACGTTTACTTTGAAACGTCGGCAACGATCATCACGCTGGTCATCTTGGGTCATTGGATCGAGAGCCGTGCGCGTTCCAAAACTGGCGACGCCATCGGTGCGCTGCTGAACTTGCAATCCAAGTCCGCACGTGTGCTTCGCAACTTGCAAGAGGTTGAAATCCCGATCGATCAAGTGGTCAATGGCGATCAAGTGATCGTTCGCGCTGGCGAGAAAATCCCTGTTGACGGAACGGTCATTTCCGGCCAATCGGATGTCGACGAAAGCATGCTGACCGGTGAAAGCATTCCCGTCGCCAAACATCCCGGCAGTGGTGTGATCGGTGCGACGATGAATTGCGACGGCATGCTGACGGTTCGTGCGACCGCGGTCGGCCAGGATTCGGCGCTGGCAAAAATTGTTCGCCAAGTCAACCAAGCTCAGGCGACCAAAGCACCGATTCAGCATTTGGCCGATCAGATCTCCGCCGTCTTCGTTCCAATCGTTGTCGCCGTTTCGTTGCTCGCCTTCGGGATCTGGTTCTTCATCGTGGGTGATGCCGTTGCGGCAATCCTACGAATGATCGCCGTACTGATCATCTCTTGTCCTTGCGCGATGGGACTGGCGACGCCGCTTGCAGTCACCGTTGGCATGGGCCGCGGTGCCAAGCTAGGTGTGTTGTTCAAATCCAGTGGTGCTGTCCAGCAGGTCGGTCAAATCAACCATGTTGTGCTCGACAAGACAGGGACCGTGACCCTCGGTCAGCAGGTTGTCACCGATGTCGTCGAACTTGGCGACGGCAATCGCGAAACCTTGTTGCGATACGCGGCCGGCGCAGAACACGGCAGCGGACACCCAATCGCCAAGGCCATCGTGAAACACTGTAGCGATGCCGGGCTCGAATTCCCGATGCCTGACGATGTGCAAACCGTTGCCGGTCGCGGGATCGAAGCTCGATTAGAAAATCAAACCGTTCGCGTCGGAAGACTTGCCTACGCATTCGATAGTGTCAACGAAACGATCGAACAGCAAGCCGCAGCGATTCGCGCCCAAGCGAAAACGGTACTGGGAGTTTCCGTTGCTGGAAAACCGATCGGATTGATTGCAGTTGCCGACAAAATCAAACCGGAAGCAAAAGCCGCGATCTCGGAACTGGTCAATCAAGGTGTCGCGGTATCAATGCTGACCGGTGACAACCATGAAACGGCATCAGCGGTTGCATCAAAAGTCGGCATCAGTGATGTGATTGCCGAAGTGATGCCCGAAGACAAAACAAATCGCATCGCGAAGCTGCAAAGCGACGGACATCGCGTTGCAATGGTTGGTGATGGGATCAACGACGCTCCGGCGCTTGCAAAGGCAGACATCGGGATCGCTATCGGTACCGGAACAGACGTCGCGATCGAAGCGGCCGACGTGACACTTCTAGGCGGTGATCTTCATGGTGTGTCGCGATCGATCAAGCTGTCCAAAGCCACGATGCGAAACATCAAGCAAAACCTTTTCTGGGCTTTCGCATACAACGTCGCACTCATTCCGATTGCAGCAGGAATCCTCGCTGGATTTGAATCGGTACCGCTGTGGCTAAGAGAGCTACATCCGATTACAGCGGCGCTCGCGATGGTCGGATCGGACTTTGTGATCGTGACAAACGCGTTACGGCTGAAGCGTATAAAGCTCTAACCGAGATGCTTGCCGGTACCGCTTAAAACCAACCGTTGTCGCGGTACCACTGACTCGTTTGGTCAAGTCTTTGCTGCAATCCGATGTTGAACTGAATTCCGGTATCGCGAATTAGCTTCTGACTACTGCAAACCCAACTGCCTGCCGCTGCTTCGCGTGCCTTATCAAGGTTCAAGATGTGTGGGCGGCCACGCAGTTTGGAAATCAGCTGGTTGGCACCCGCCACAATTCGCAACGTTCTAAGCGGTATCTGAATGA
Organism: Stieleria sp. JC731; assembly: GCF_020966635.1. Lineage (NCBI taxonomy): Bacteria > Pseudomonadati > Planctomycetota > Planctomycetia > Pirellulales > Pirellulaceae > Stieleria > Stieleria sp. JC731. Next base: position 748,880 of record NZ_JAJKFQ010000002.1, read on the forward strand.
TTTTTGCTTGCTCTTTTCCAAGCGACCGAGCGATCATGTGCCCCAATTCGGCGTAGGTCGGCAATTCCGACAAAGTCGCAAAGTAGACTCCCGAATCGAGATCCTGTTGGGTCGCACGCTGGCCAGCTCTTGCCACCGCGATCAAACTTTCGCACAGATCATCGACATGAATGACCGAATACCGGTCCGGTTGAAATCCCGGAACCAAATGCACACCCCAACGTTGAATTCCGCGAAACATTTCAAAGCCATCTCGGTCACCGGGACCGAGGACGATGGGTGGACGCACAATCGATAGGGGCAGCTGATTGGCTAACGATCGGACAGCCTCTTCGCCAGCCAGCTTGCTTTTTCCATAGTCGGAAACCGGATGCAAGGGGTCAGCTTCCTTTCGTACATACAGGTCTTCACTGGCACCGGCTGCGGCAAGCGAAGAAACATGAACGAGAACCGGCGGCTCGTCTTGCTTAGAACATGCCAGTGCAATGTTTCGAGCACCGTGAACGTTCACCTCATCAAACTGGGACCGGTGAAGTGCCTTGGTCGTCCCGGCGAGATTGAAAACAGTGTCAATCCGGTCCATCCCAGCAAGGATACTGGTCGGTTCAGACAAGTCGCCGACAACGATTTTTACATTCAGTTTTTTGAGCGTTGTCTGATCCGAAGACTCACGGACCAAGCATGCGACGTCACAACCCATGTTGGCAAGATGTTCGACTAATCTTTGCCCAATGAATCCGGATGCCCCCGCAACCAGAACGCGATGTATCTCTCCCGTCTCGCTCATGTCAGTCGGTTTCGTCATTTTTTCATTGATGCTTCGCTTTCACTTTCGAACCGATGACGTTGTGTCATCAACGTGAGGTCCCAACCAACCGGAGACCATCGTCAAAGGACATTCAGAACGTCTCCCTGACACCGACGTTGATGATTGAGGAGCCTCGTCCGCTATCCGTTTATGAAGATTGTGCGACGATAGGGGTTTATGCCGATTGAGAGCCTAGACAGCGAAATCGACAAACCTTCTGATCGTCCGCTTTTGATGCAACAGCCCCATACTTGTTCTAGGGGCTCGGTCGATGATCCTTTCAATCGTAGAACAAAATGAACGCTAGTCTGCTGATTCAAGTTTGTGGGCTTCCACTAATTCTGTTGTTGGCGGTTTTATCGTTTGGATTGTCCATTGCGGCGATCCTGTTGTTTTTCAAAGCGAAGCAGGAAACACTGCTTGCCGCTTTTCTGCCGCTATGTTTCCTACCCGTGTTGGCAACGATTTCCGTCTGTCTGATCGACTTGCTCTCTTCGATCGACCGCATGATCGGACAGACCGATCAGGTGCGTGACTCGGCCTATTTCGTCTTCTTGTTGGCGACCAATCTGATGACCGTTCTGCTAGGACTGACCGCATCGGCAGTTCCGGCCACCATCGCGATGCTCGGTCGTTGGGCTTTGGCCTGGCAAACGAGTGGACTGCGGCTGTTCCCCGAACGGCCTGTCGATGAAGCCAACGACCAGCTTGATGCGGAAGCATGGACGAATAAAGAAGCCGACGACTATTTGGACCAATTGATCCGGCCTCGCTAACGCCCAGGTGATAAACTGATCCCTTCGGCAATCAGCCTTTGACAGACACTGCATGTCAGGACTGATCGCAATCGGTTTAGTTCTACCTCGGGACTCCGTGCCAATCTGCCCACGTATCGGATCGCCTGAGGTCACCTGTGATGTATAGCAAAATGATGCCCGCAATTGAGTCGATCCAAATCGGATCGGTCGTTTCCGAAGGTGACCCTGAAGCGAAGGACGTTACCACCCGTTTTTGGACCAGCGCATTTCGAAAACGATCGATCGACGGCCCCGTTGCTGTTGGACAACTTGGCATCGATGGCGACCATGTTGCCGATCACAAACACCATGGCGGGATCGACAAATCGATCCTGTGCTATGCCGGACAACACTACCAAGCGTGGCAAGCCGAGTATCCACACCTACAATTCGGTGGCGGCGGCTTTGGCGAAAACCTAACACTCGCAGGCATCAGTGAATCCGATGCCTGTATCGGCGACCATTGGAAAGTCGGCAACTGCGAATTTCAAATCAGCCAACCTCGACAACCTTGCTGGAAAATCTCGCGTCGCTTTCAAGACAAAACCATGACCAAAGCCGTCGCTCAGTCAGGACGCACCGGCTGGTACCTGCGTGTGCTGGCCGAAGGGGAGCTGAACATCGGAGACGAAATCGAAGTCATCCACCGCCCCAACCCCTCTTGGAGTATCGCCCGAGCCAATGATGTTTTGTTCGGACGCGAAGTCGACCGCCTAGCCGTCATCGCACTGATGAATCTGCAAGAGCTCTCATCGGAATGGAAGGATTCACTCGCCTAGTGACTGAGCTGTTTCATAAGCCCTGATCCATAAGCCCTGATCCATCAGCTCTGATCCATCAGCTCTGATCCATAAGCTCTGAACGTCACTGCAATGGGTCCGCTATATCAACCTGCTTGGTTTTCAGGTTCGATCACTCATCAAGTCGACTTCGCAAAACCAGCGTGAATGAGCGCTGCCTTCACGGAGCGAAAAGCGATAATAGAAAGTCAACAGGTTGCTCCCCATTCGCGTCGGCAACTTTGTTTTCGTAGAATCACTGCACTCTCGATTCGCCATTCGGAAACAAATTGATGCCACGACTATCGGACGACCAAATTATCAATGCTCTTCGCCTTTATCGCGAAGTTCTTGATGAAACGAAACGGTTCTATCTCGAATCCGCAGACTTAGTTCGTGGCTCCTATGCTTGGCTTGGCGAAAACCAAGACGAAGCGAATTCCTTTGCGGACCAGATGGATGACCTTCACCAAGGCTTCTTGATGAAAGTGTTTGCCGCGGTCGTTCCAGTTGCCGATGCGAAGAACATCGAACAGCGGCAGATGGGCCGAGTCCTGCTCGAACATTTGTGGGGCAAATCCGTCTTGGGTAGCCAATTGCACGAAGCGGTCGACTGGTTGATCAATGCCGCCAACGACTTTCAATGGGCCGAGCTTGTGCGTCCGTTTGCGGAACTACCTGACCTTCGTGATCATTGGGGTGAACTCGAAACACTGGCGATGCGGATGGCCAATCTGCTGACCAGTGTCGACGGAAATGTCTGTGTGGCCGACAACGCGAACATCGAAGAGATGAAACGCCAGTTCGATGAAGCCCGTGGCCGAGCCCCTGAAAAGCTAACAGCGCAGCGTGATACCGATAACGCACGCGAAGCGATTCACTGGTTGCGTGACGAAGCCAAACGCCTGCGTGGTGAAGTCGGCCCAACCGCCGGCGAAAAACCAACCCCGATGGCAAGCCCGCCTAAAAGTGAACCAGCGGGAAAGACGCGTGTTGCCAGCACACCCGAAGCAACGACAGACGATCGAACACCGGAAGAACGACTGGCCGAAGCCAGGGAGAAACTCGATCGACTAATCGGGCTTGAAAACATTAAAGACCAGATCGAAACGCTGACCAACTTTCTGGCCATGGAACGCAAGCGTCGCGAGCTTGACTTGCCGACATCACGTCCCAGCCTACATATGGCCTTTGTCGGCAATCCGGGTACCGGCAAAACCACCGTCGCTCGAATCATTGCCGAAATCTATGGTGCACTTGGCATCCTTGAAAAAGGACATCTCGTCGAAACCGACCGAAGCGGTTTGGTCGCCGAATTCGCAGGCCAAACGGGACCGAAGACCAATACGAAAATCGATGAAGCGCTCGACGGAGTTCTCTTTATCGACGAAGCGTACACCTTGATCGATGACAGCGGCCAAGACCAATACGGACGCGAAGCCGTTCAAACGTTGCTCAAGCGAATGGAAGACCAACGCGATCGTTTGGTTGTCATCCTCGCTGGCTACCCCAACGAAATGAACGCGATGATTCGTAGCAACCCTGGTTTAAGTAGCCGCGTCGGAACGACGATGCACTTTGCCGACTACGCACCGGAAGCTCTGTGCAGGATTTTCGAATTGCTTGCCGGTAAAGCCAAATACGAACTGCCAACCCAATCGCGGCGCAGACTGCTTCGCGGATTCACATACCTGTTTGCCAAACGCGACCGTCACTTTGGAAACGGGCGAACCGCTCGCAACAGTTTCGAACGCAGCGTTCGAAGACTTGCCAATCGCCTCGCACCGCTTCAAGAAGTCACGCGAGAACTGCTTACGACGTTGCAAGCCGAAGACATCGAAGTCGCCGGTGTCGAACAAGCTCACCTGAAAGCGATGGCAGACAAGCCGGGTAAAATTCGTGTCGAATGCAAAGGCGTCGCACAAGTCATCGATGACGCACTACTTGGAACCGAAGTCAACTGCCAGGAATGTGGTGAAACTTTCTTGGCCGACTGGGGTGAACCGGTCATCGAATTGGAAACGGAAACCGGCAGTAATTCATAAGACAATGATTCATCAAAAAGCAGCCGCGTTAAGCAGCCGACTATTCGCCTGCAGCGGACATTGCACCAGGCGTCGCCGGTTGTCGAAATAGATAGACCAGCCCACCGATCGAAAGTACAAAGACACAAACGCTGACCCACTGCGATATCGTGAGCGTTGTGTCGAATTGGCCCAGTTCATCGGTTCGAACGATTTCCAAGATAAATCGAACGATCGCATACGAAGCAAACCCAACCAGCATCAGGACACCAGGTTTGCTGATGAATCGTGACAGGATGCACAACAGGATACAAAGCGTTAACCCGGTGGCGCTACTGATCAGCTGAGCGGCCCGTACGGGCAATGATCGCGTTGGCAATTGATCGGGCGGCAGTTCATAGGTTTTCCCATCGATAACCATCACCCAACCAGGCACGACTTCCTCTTCAGGGATGGTTAGGTCCGCATCTTCTTTGGCGGGATAATCGAACTGACCATATTCAAATTTCTGACCGCTTTCGATTCCCAAATCGTCGGCGATCCCTCCGGTCACAACTTCACCAATGCGACCTGTCTGTGGATCGATCTGCATCCCCAGCAATTCGCCGCTACGAAGCTGTTCTTGATAGACCTTATTGAGCGGAGGAAAACGGATCGATGCCCAATCAGGCTCACAGCGTCCGCCATAGCAACAGCCATTCATCAGACAGCCCATCCGCCCAAAGAACAGTCCGATGAACAAGCATGGGATGATGGCGTCTCCGAATCGCAACAAGGGCAAACGATGACGGATATTGAATGCCAAGAAAGCCAGGAAACCACCGATGAACGATCCGTAAACGACGAGGCCGCCTTCGGTAAAGGCAATCACATTGCGAATCGTTTCGCCAATTGAGTCACCAATAAAGCTATCGCGGTATTGAATCACGAAGAACAGCCGAGCACCTGCGATCCCACCAATGAATACCCACGGCGCGAGCGAATACACCAAGTCCGGATTCAGGCCAGCCCGTCGAACGCGCACCGCGGCCAAAGAAATCGCGGCAATCAATGCGATCACCAGGAAAAATCCATAACCGCGTATCGGCAAACCGACGGGTTCGCCGACCGTGTTTCGGATCTCAATCGTTGGCAACAAACCGACAGCAATGCCAGCGACGATGCCCCAAAAGAGGCCTTCACCCAGCAGCACCTCGATAGGTGAGGCTGGTGGCTGCCGCTTTTCCGAGGCGTTTGACTTTCGGAAGACGGACAACTGATATCCCGACCATGCCAAGCGAGCGGCGAATGCAATCAAGACGATGATCAGTGCCCATCCCAGACCAAATACTGGCAACGGTCCCAATTCGTGAGGAATCAGAAATAGCGTGCGTTGCATGGATGCATTCGGAATAAAGGAGGAATTCTGCTGGCGGGCGTCAATCAAGTCTAATGGCAGGGCATCAGCACAATCACAATTTTGCCAATCGACGGGATTTCTGTGCCAAAACCAACGCGTTTTGCCCCCCGAACGTGATTGATCTGGACCGCCAATGGTCTCCTTTTCTACGCTGGAGCCTATCGATACGTCTAGGTCTAGTTGTCGTCCCCACCCGCGAAGTCGGAAAGCATGGATCGCAAACCCGCCCCGCCGAAAGTTCGTTGGATCGCCCTCTACATCGCCCAGTTCCTTGCATTGATCATGGGCGCACAAGCTTCGCGAACGGTCGAGGCTGTTGAAGCGAAGCTTGAATCGGACGCCGCAGCCGACCTTGCAGGTTCTCCAGAATTCCAGGTCACAGTCGAAATCGTCGAACTGGTTGATGGAAAATCTTATCCGATCGATCGCCACCTGATCATTTTCAAGAACGATCAAGCCTACGACTTTTCACTTGTTCAACCGATGGACGTCACCGTCATCGATTGGAAAGCCGAACAGATGGTGGTCCTATCACGCCAGAAAAGTTTGCAAAGCTCGCTTCCGATCGCAAACGTTCAGCAATCCGCCGCACAAGTGCGTGTCTACGCTAAAAAGAACGACCTGGAGTCACACTTGGGAATCGATGCGGTTGCCAAACGCTCCGCTGACGGAACCATCGAATTGTCATTTGATGATTACCACTATGCGGCGACAGGCAATACCGTCCAGTCGCCATCGCTGGCAGCACGGTTCGCCCAGTTCACCCTCGCAACCGCTCGCTTGAACTTGGCCCGCCATCGCGGCGCACCGCCATTTGCACGAATGTCATTGGCGAAAGAACTGGCGGCTAAAGGCGAACTGCCCCAAACCGTCCAACTGCAAATTGAATCCGACGGCAAGACGCGAACTTTGGTATCGCACTACACCGTCAAAGAAAAGCTAAGCCCTGAAGCCGAAGACCGCGTCCGTAAAGTCACCGAGATGATGACTCTGTATCGCGACGTGCCGATGGCCGACATGCCTTAGCATCGATCGACGAATCGCATCAACCGATGTAGGGCTGCAGTCATTGTACGAATGACAGCGTTGGCGACCCTTATTGACCAGCTTCCCCTGGGACTGCTTTCTCGGATCGAGCGAACCAAACTTCCTGGTATTCTGCGATGATTTGGCCTCGCCAATCATCACGTGTCACGGCAAGGCGATTGTCGATCACATTGGTGACACTTTTAACAAATGGCTCTGCCGCGTTTCCCAAGATAACAGAATCGGCATCACTGCTAACGGGATCACTGCTAACTGGCTTGCTGGTTCCCGTCTCATCATCACTGTATTCGTGATAGTTGAATGGCTGATTGGTGACATCCATCGAATCGTTCGGGTTAAAGCCGATCTTCGACAACTCATCAAGCGTCTTGGGGAACCGGCCCTGATTCAATTCAAATTTCCGGATGCCGATTGCGGTTTTCAAGAATCGATTCAGATTCGCATCCATCGCGACCCAAGTCGACACGCTGCGGTTCGCGATTCGTGAATTGGATCGATAGAACGGTATTTGAAGCGAAGTGTCCAACCCTTCGTTGAGCCGACGAAGGTACCGGTCGTTAAGCTCGATCCGGCTTTTAATCCCGCTGATCGTCGCCTGGTTAGGCGAGTCCATCACAGCCAGTTCATAGTCAAGTGTTGCCAGCCGAACCGATGCGGCGATTGGAAACGGAGAATCCGGATATCGCCCCACATAGTACGAATTCGATTTGCCTTGATACCAAAGAATGTGATCGTACAACTCGAAGTGTTTTGGCGGCACCAAGCCAGCTTGAGTGACATTTTCCCGAAGCACTCCGTTGAATGAATCTTCGATGGACTCAATCTGTTCAAGACTCCAATCGCTACCCGATATCGCGTAGATAAGCCTCTGCTTCAGGGCGTGCGTACGACCACCCACGTGCTCTCGCAGAGCATACCCAAGCGTCTTGATCGCCTGGTCATACTGCTTGTGTTCAAGTTCATAATTGAACTTTGAGTTGAAGAACGCACCAGTCGAAAAGATATTCTCGGGGTGATTCGGAAAATCCAAACGTTCCAGTAGCGGCTCGGCACGCTGGAAGATTTCTTCGTAGTAGCTGTCCATTTCAAACTCAACGCCCGCTGTCGTAGCATCTTTCACGAGTGAGTCGATGTATTCGAGTTCGTAGCTAAGCGTTCTCAACGCGATTTCGGTCTGATGCCGATCAATCGACGGTTCCTTGAACTCCGCTTGTTTTGTTTGCGGATAAGTTGCCAGCAGCTTGCGTTTCGCGGTTTCCCCAAGTGGGTCTTCCAAAACTTCGGCAGGAAATAGGTTCGCAAGCTTTGCATCGATCGCGGCATCGTTTCGTGACCACTTGAACGCCGCTGTCGCGACAAAGGCCACCAATAAAATCACGGGTGTGATCACAATAGCCAAATACGTCCGGTCTCGGTCATTCGTCAAAAGCATTGTATTCATGGCTTACTCCTGTCCGTTTGTATTTGGTTTCGCTGGCGAATCTGCATTCAATTTTGTCGACACGACATCACCGGTTAAAAGCGCCCGTGGGTCTTGGTATTCCCAATCCAGTCCCCATAGACGCGAGGGTGCAAAATTCCCATAGCTGTTGAGGTCTAGCAGGCGAATCGCAGGAGTGGACCGAACCGAGGGGCTGTAGTTGCTCGCCTCGAAAGCAATCGTTGAATCGACAAGTTGGTGAAGTTTTCGAAGCCACTGAATGTCATTGCTGCGTCGCTTAGAAGCTTCGATACCGTCCAGTAGCGTCAAGACAACTGCTTGCTCTCGTCGAGGCTGACTCCAGTTGACCAAAGCCGCATACTTTTCTTCGTAGAAGCCAGTCCTGAAGGGTTGCTGATAGTTATCCGGATCCCAGACTGATCTTCCCCAAGCGAGCAAAACAGATCGTCGGCGGGCCTCCGCTCGGCTCTCCGGTGTGCCGATTGACGCGACAACCGCTTGCACAGCATCCGCGTTTTGTTGTTCACGAATCGCTTCGGAAGCCAAGACATCCAACAGCATGACTTCCAACCGATCCGCCCATTCTTGGCTAGTCATGAAACTGCTAGCTCGCATTGACTTCAGTAGCTTCGCCGAAGATTCCAACCAAACTGCAAACTCCGACCAAGTGCTGGGATCAGCTTCCCAAGTTTGACGGCTTAGAGTGAATAGACCGTACCACCTTTCGAAATTTCCATTGGTGAACCCTGCCCGCATCTGCTCACCGGGCTGGACATTCAATGGCTCGACAATCTTTTCAGGGCGATACTCGAATGATTCGGCTTGCTTGATCAAACTCTCGGCGCTAACCATCAGATGCTGTTCCAAGTAATCACGGTTGAAATCAATATCCAGGTAAACCTCTGGCGCTTCGCTCATCTCCACTAAACGGGCTTCGCTAAGCAGATCGCGATGTTGCTGCGCCGTCATGGCCGGAATCGACATGACATAGCTATAGGCAGTGAAGACTGGCAGGCCGATTATGGTTGCGATCACACCGGCCCCAACAAGGAATGTCCACGGTCGATCGCGGCCGTCCATGTATCGATTCATCATCCCAAAGCTTGCGACCATCGGTGCAACGAGACACACCAGCATCCCCCAAACCGGAAAACCTCCGCTGACAAACATCGAACAGACCCACCCCACCGCAGCCCAAGCCAAAATGGGAGCGATGATGACGGACAGGATCAAGGTCCGGAAAATTTGACTGATCCACTGCGAGACGGAATACGCCATCGCGGTAAAGAACAACATCGTTACCAACGAGGGTGATCCATTGGCACCGTCCCATCCCCAATGCTGCACCTTCATGTTCCAGAACGCATAGATCAGCAACACCGTCGACAGAATCGCGATGGGGATTCCGTGTAGCGCGATATAAGCTCGCTGCCAGGAAACGCCGCGGTCGGCCAGAAAACGCAAACGCTCTGATGACCCATCGTGCTTAAAGACACAGACGCCCAGCCAAGAAACCGCAACGGCAGCAATCAAAATCAAAAATGGAACAACCGCAGTGGCGGTGCCCCTGGGTGAGCCGTCGGAGATTTCGACCATCGCAAAACCACCGAGCACAAACATCGCGGCGATGACCAACCAAGTTCCGCGAGCGGAATGCAGGCTTTGCCAAATGATGGGAGCAACCTGGGTTTCAAACCGTGGAACACTCGCAGCGGTCGCCGAGGATCGGCCCAGTTCCAAACTTTTGATCTTGGGTGCCGGTTTCGCCCCCAAAGTCCTCGACGCCGCACGCAGCGACAGAGGAAGCATCACACAAACGCCTGCGCTCGTAAACAAAAATGACCACCAATCCGATTCTCGTGCCAAGAACGGTCGGCCAATCAATTCGCTGGTCAACGCTACCGAAATAAACGGACTGAATGCGATCACGATCAGCAGAAGCAACGCGTAGAACTGATTCTCCAGACGCCAGGAAACATAGAAACCGACCAGTAGCACAAAAAGCGAATGGATGAGCCAAACCGGGCCGGAACCGCCACCTTGATGCTGGCCTTGCGGAAATCCCAAATTCCATGGCGAAGTCCCATGCAAAATCGCCTTCATTAGAAAAAAGAAAGCCCACATGATGGCCAGGCCGGCAAGCGACACCAAGAACTTTGTCACCGCCATTCGGAGCGGTGAAATTGGCAACAGTGTTAGCCACTCGATCGTACGCTGAGCCCGTTCCTGCCCAACTAGCAGAGGCCCCGCACCCGTGGCGAACAGCCCGGGGATCGCCAGCAACATCGCATCCTTCGGGATTTTGATATTCAGTAGCGAATCGCCTACGAAGTCAAAGAACAGCATCAGCAAGGCAACCGCGACGAGCATTACCAGCAAGGGTGCCAGCTGTCGTGATTCCTTCCACCAAAACCAAGCCGTCGAAGAGGGTTCGTGATTGGTACGAATCGTCGTCTCGGCGGTCGTCACTTGAGTGGCCATTTCGATTCTCAATCGGTGCGTTGATAAGTTCAACAACGTCGTTCGTTTGGATGAAGCGACGTTGGTCGTTTTGTTGATCGTCGGGAACCGCGAGCTAGTGCTGCGGGTGTGGGGAAGTGGGAACTGGGCAACACATCAGCCGCTACGGGTTAGCGTACGGTTAGTTGTGTGACCATGATTTAGTTCTGCGTGGGAACCGCGAGCTGGCGCTCTGCGGCTGATGGATGTAGGAGTCGGACCAGCACATCAGCCGCTACGCGCTAGCGTGCGGTTATCTGTGTGACCATGAATCAGTTCTGCGTGGGAACCGCGAGCTGGCGCTCTGCGGCTGATGGATGTAGGAGTCGGGGCAACACATCAGCCGCTACGCGCCAGCGTGCGGTTATCTGCGTAACCATGGATCAGTTCTGTTTGGTAACCGCGAGCTAACGCTCTGCGGCTGATTCTTTCGGTTGATTTTTGTGGCTGGTTAGGCGACTTGTTCTAGTGACGGGCTTGTGGACGTGCAGGCGACGAAAATCTCTTCCAATGTTGCCAGTCGGCAGCGAACGTCGGTCACCCCCGGCGTTGATTTCAACGCGTCCACCATCTCATTTTCCAAATTCCGAACGAACATTTGCCGTGACCTGCCTTGCGTTTCTTCCATCAAGATTTCGGCCGGTTCGTTTAGTTTCGAAATCGCTCGTAGCGGATCGTCGGTGTCGATGATGACTTGATGGATCGACTCACGAATCTCGTTCAAGTCACCCATGATTCGAATCCGTCCGTGATGCAAAATCGCGATCGTATCGGCAACCCGCTCCACTTCACTAATTTGGTGACTCGACAAAAATACGGTTCTACCGGTCGCGGCCCGATCGATCATCGATTCAAGAAAGTTGCGTCGAACCTTGGGGTCTAGTCCGCTCGTCGGTTCGTCCATAATCAACAGCGAAGGATCATGGGCAAGCGCGAGCGACAAGGCGACTTTGGCACGCTGACCTTTCGATAGGTGACGAATCTTTTGCTCGGGCTGAATCTCGTACCGGCGGATCATTGACTGATACGTTGGTAGAAAACTGTTGTCGTAAAACGATGCCGTGAATCCACCGATCTGTGCGACGGTCATCCAGTCGTACAGTGCCGGGGCATCAGAGACGTAGCCGATCTGCTTTCGCACCGCCTGAGGATTGCTTTGTGGATCGATCCCACAGACAGTGCAAGACCCGCGAGTCGGGCGTTGAAACCCGGTCAAGATCCGAATCATCGTTGTCTTGCCGGCTCCGTTTTCACCGAGCAAGGCGAAGACCGTTCCGGGCCTAATTTGCAAATCGACATCGGTCAGCGCTTCGCAACGACGGAAGTGCATCGTCAATGCCCGTGTCGAAATCACCGGTTGCATTGAATCGCCATTTTCAGAAGAGGTACTCATATCAGTTGACTCCACTATGCGTCTTCAGAATGACCATTGTCGCCCGCTTCGGATGCCGTCGTTAATACGGACGGCTCCGTCTCGCATATCTCACGCAAGTGGGCGTCAACAAACATCTTGATCTGCTTCTTGGTTAACCCGGCATTCCAGGCTTCCGATAGCACCGCGCCGATCCGTTCATCCAAGACCGACTCGCGTTCTTGGCGACAAGATTCGACTGCGTCGTCGCGTACGATCATGCCTCGACCACGAAGCGATTCGATCACGCCATCAGCTTGAAGCTGGTTGAAAGCGCGTGCGACAGTATTGGGATTGAGTGCGACTTGATTACTGAGCACGCGAACACTGGGCAAAAGCTGCCCGGGGCGAAGCGTGCCAGCTGCGATCGCGAACTTCACCTGCCGCACAAGCTGCAAGTAAATCGCGACGTCGCTTTGGACATCGATCGAAAAAAACATGACCGGACCTGAGTATTGAGATCAGCGAACCAGTGTGATATTTAGATAGTACAGTGGTTCGGTAGTTCGGTCAACAAAATTTAGACAGATTTTCTAAGAAGCGAAATCGGCGCAGCAACGCACCTGGATTCGCCACAACGCTGAGCATGACGCTGAACAACGCCAGCTGGCATCTGCGCAGGAAGATCCGCATCACGATGCGTGCGACCGAAGAGGATCGCAAAACATAAAAAGCTGCAAGCTGACTATGCCAACACGTCGTCGATCACATATCCGTGAACGTCGGTTAAACGACGGTTCAGTCCGTTGTGATACCAAGTCAACTTTTCGTGGTCATAGCCAAGCAAGTGCATCACGGTCGCGTAAAAGTCCCATACCGTTGTCGGGTTCACTTCGGCGCGACGACCGAAATCGTCCGTCGCACCATAACTGACGCCGCCTTTGACGCCGGCGCCCATCATCCAGCATGTAAATCCATCTGGATTGTGATCGCGTCCGACAGTGCCTTGCTGGTGAGTTGGCATCCGACCGAATTCGGTTGTCCACAACACCAATGTGTCTTCAAGCAAACCGGTGCGTTTCAAATCGCTCAGCAGCGCCGCTGTCGGCTGATCAAAGATCGGACAATGCCGCTCGTAGTCGGCCTTTAAGGTTTTGTGAGCGTCCCAGTTCAGCAACCCATCAACACCACTCGCTCGCGATGCACAGTACAGATTGACATAGCGAACACCACGCTCGAGCAATCGCCTAGCGAGCAAACAGTTGCGGGCGTAGGCGGACTTCAATTGATTCGGGTCGTCTGTCCCATACAGTCGATGGGTTTCGCTGGACTCATCTTGCAAGTCAGACACTTCCGGTGCTGACAGCTGCATCCTCGCGGCCAAGGCATAAGCTTCCACCCGGGCCTGCAGCTCACTTTCGGCAGGATTGGCTGCGGCGAAACGCTGATTCATTCGGCCAAGCAACCGCCGTGTGTCGGCGTCAACTTCGGCAGCGATCGAATCGGGTCGCGTTAGATTTCGAATCGGCAATTGGTCGCTTAACGTGATCGCTTGATACTTGGCCGGCAAGAATCCGTTGGACCAATTCGCCTTGCCGTTTGGCGGCTCACCACGGATATCGGGAATGGCAACGTAGGCAGGCAAGTTCTCGTTTTCGCTTCCGAGTGCATAGCTGACCCAAGAACCGGCGCCGGGGAATCCCTCTGTATCATGACCGGTATTCATGAACACACAGCCAGGACCATGGGTATTCGTCTTGCTGTGCAGCGAATGAATGAAAGCGATGTCATCAACATGGGCAGCCATGTGTGGGAGCATCGAACTGATCGCTTTACCCGACTGTCCACTGGGCTTGAACGGCCAAGGGCTTTGCATCAAGTTCCCGTTCTTGCCTTGGAAGGAAACGAAGTTCTCTTCGCCCGGCATCGGTTGCCCATTCATCTTTTCCAGCATGGGCTTGTGTTCCCACAAATCCATGTGAGACGCTGCCCCAGGACAAAAGATCTGCAAGACTCGCTTGGCTTTGGCCGAATGGTGTGGAGCCACCTGGCCTGCTGGTGAAGCCGCCGACGCAGTCCTACCGAGCAGATCGACTAGCCCGACTCCTGCGAGTCCGCTTACCACGTTCCCCAGAAACTGACGTCTCGCTTTCGATTGCAAATCCATAGTTGGCTCGATCAAAGAAAAGAGATTAGGTTTCGAGATCGTATTTGCTGCATCACAGCAGGGTTACTTGATGTAGATCAATTCACTTGCGTTGAGCATCGCGCGGCAGAACGCCGATAGCCCGTTTCGTTTGACGAAGTCAACGCAGTCGTCTTTTTCTTCGCCTTCAGGTAGTCGATTGAACGCGATTTGATAGGCCGAGTCGACTTGTTTATCGATCTGATCCGATTCGGATTCCAATCGCTTGGCCATCGCGACACTCATGTCCAACGTGAACTGATGATTCAGCATCGTCAACGCTTGCAGCGGTGTCGTCGTGACAGCCCTACGTGGAGTCCCGAAAGCACAATCAGGTTGATCAAATTCGGTCATCAAATCGATCACCGATGCCCTCGCATTCTGATGGTAGACGGCCCTTCGATAGGTTTCTGGACCGTGCTTATCAAGCGGAACGTAGGTGCACACATTATCCTGCATGAAGTGATACAGCCGGAACCCGGGGCCACCCGCAGGCACAGCCGACTGCGAATCGTCCGCAGCGGCATCGGCTTGCAATATCGATCCACGCTGCCAAACGCCACTGATTTGCAACATCGTGTCGCGAATCGCTTCGGCCGAAAGACGTCGCGGCGGGAACCGCCAAAGCAGCCGATCATCGGAATCGACCGAAGCGGCCTCCGGATTGAAACTCGAAGACTGCCGATACGCTGGGCTCATCATGATCAACTTGTGCATCGGCTTGATTTGCCAATGGTTTTCACGAAGCTTTGCCGCCAGAAAGTCCAACAGCTTCGGATGACTCGGTCGCTGACCCATATAGCCAAAATCACTTGGCGTGGCGACGATCCCAGTGCCGAAGTGATAGTGCCATAAACGGTTCGCCAACACTCGTAACGTCAGTGCGTTCTCAGAATTTGTGACCCAGTTTGCGAAAGCCAAACGCCGATCCGACTCACTGGAATCGCTTTCGAGTGAATAACCGAACGAAGCCTGCTCAACGGAACTGTCACTCGGTCCGTTCGACATCACTGCCAAACTGGACGTGGTCACAACGTCGCCATGTTTTTGCGGACTGCCGCCCAAGAACACATGAAACGGGCCCTTCGCCTTCTGTGCATCATGACGGCCCAGCCAAGCACGCGGCAGCGGAGGAATCGCGGCAAGCTGCCGATTAACCGCATGCAGTTGAGATTGCCAATCCTTGCGCTGCTGAATCTCGGCATCAGTAATTGCAGCGATCGAGAGGCGATGATTGCGATGCTTTGCGCCGCCCTCGCCATCATGCGGCGTTACTTTCCGATCGTCCCCGCTGGCAACAACCGTCCAGTGTTCGCGGTCTGAAGAAACCTCGACTCGGTAGTCCGCGACAAAGGCAAACTTTCGCTGATCCGGCTGACTTTCACCCTTCGCACTCGAAAAAACAACCCGGTTGATCGTCGTCGGTTCCGCTAACTCGATCGTCAAGTCATTACTTGTAGCGATAAAGCGGGCTCCGGTTTGACCATCGATTGCCAGCTGCGGCCCATATGCATCAGGAAAGTCTTCGATACGACGCGCGTTGCCAAATGCTTTTCCGCCTGCCGAAGCAAGAGCCACGTTCTGAGCGTTCGGCTCATCTGACCAGATTTCGAACTCGTCGATGTTGAACCCGGTCGAGATTTCGGGCCGAGTATCCTGCGAAACACAAACCAAGCGAACAAACTTTGCAACAATCGGATCAAATCGCTCCTCCGTGCCGGTCCGATCAACAGGCGGGCGAACCCAAGTTTTGGCATAGTCCGATAGATTGTCGTTCCCTCGTTTCAAGACGGATTCGCTAAGCTCACGAAGCTGCCTTTCGAGTGCAGCCTTTTGTTCGTTGAGTGGCTGAACCTGATCATGCCGCTCCTTGCGTTGCTCGCTGCTCGCCCAAACTTCGCTGCCATGAACGGTGCCCGCAAACGTGCTGTACAGCGAGTAGTAATCTTCCTGAGTGATGGGATCGAATTTATGATCGTGGCAACGCGCACAGCCCATCGTCAGTCCCATAAACGCTTCGCTGCTTGAACGAATCATTTCGTCAATGGTATTCGCCCGGATCTGCGCCGCTTGAACAGGATCCTGGTTGCCCACATCGTCATAGGGACCGGCGACCAGAAAAGCACTTCCGATGACAACACGAGGATCGTTAGGGGCAATGACATCACCAGCGATGTGCTCGCGAATCAATTGGTCGAAAGGCTTATCTTCATTCAAGCTTGCGATGACGTAATCACGAAAAGGCCAAAGATCATTGATGATGACGTTCCGTTCAAATCCATTGCTTTCACCGAAACGCACCACATCCAGCCAATGTCTGCCCCAGCGTTCGCCGTAGTGATGCGATTGCAAAAGGCGATCGATCAATTTCTCATACGCATCGGGCGATTCATCATTCACAAACGCGTCGATTTCAGCTGGTGTCGGTGGCAAGCCGATCAGATCATAGGTCGCTCGTCGAATAAGAACGCGACGAGATGCCGGCTGGTTCTGTGACAAATCAGACTTCGCGAGCTGCTCGTCGATCAAAGTATCAATGGTGTCAGCGTCGTTCCATTGCAGCGGTTTAAATGCCCACCAGTTCGCATCCGCCTTGGCTTGGTGTCGCAAGCGAAAGCCTTCCGGCCATTTGGCTCCCTCGTCGATCCACCGACGGATCGTTCCCACTTGCTGATCCGAAAGTGGTTCGCCTTCGGCTGGCATTGCAGGCTTCTCGCCGTCGACAGCAGTGATCAGCTCGATCAGATAACTTGACTGAGAATCATTGGGGATGACAAAGTCCGATTCAATCAGCTGCACTTCCGACTCAATCGACAAGTCACCTTTCGCATTGCCGGGCCGGTGACAACGCAAGCAGTGCTCACGCAAGATCGGTGCGACGTCCTTTGCAAAATCGACAGCAGAATCTTCGGCAAGGGCTGGATCGGCAAAACCGATCGTCAGCACAACAACTACAAAGCTTCGAAGCAATGTTGAATCTGCTAAGCGGCGAATCGATAGATCAGTCATGGCGATCGAGTCCACGGCGAATGCCATGGTGCTTTTGGCGGGAGGGATGGAGCCGGGCGGGGCTACCATCATACCGCCCCGACGGAAGCGGTGCCAAAGAATCGCTTCCGCCGATCATCGAGCAGCGTATCTGCCAGACGCCTACTCGCCGCGTGTGATGACGATTTTGCCGAAGTGGGCACCGGATTGCAGGTGCTCGTAGGCCGCAGGCACATCGTCAAAATCGAATCGCTTGTCGATCACCGGACGCAGTGAATTGACTTCGATCGCGCGATTCATCGCTTCGAACATCTGACGGCTGCCCACGTAAATTCCTTGGACCGTCAATCGCTTGAATAACGTCATCATTGGTGAAGGGTTCTGTTCTGGATTTCCAGTCAAGACGCCGATCAAACTGACCCGCCCACTGACCTTCGCCGACGCCAACGACTTTTCAAACGTTCCCGCGCCGCCGACTTCAATGACATTATCGACTCCGATGCCATCGGTTTCATCGAGAACCAAACGCTCCCAATCCGGATACTTCTTATAGTTGATGGTGACATCGGCACCTAAGCCTTTCGCCCGTTCAAGCTTTTCATCGCTGCTGGATGTGATAATGGTGCGCATCCCAAAAATCTTAGCCAGTTGCAGCGCGAAGATGGAAACTCCACCAGTTCCGAGCATCAACACCACTTGGCCTGGCTGTGGTGTTGCGAGGGTCAGTGCTTGCCATGCCGTTAGCGCCGCACATGGCAACGTCGTGGCCTCTTCAAACAGATAACCTTGCGGGACCGAAACCCAACCGTCTTCGTGCAGGGCAACCCTTTCGGACAAGACCCCATCAACCGCCCCGCCAAGTGCGGATCCGATTTGCGGATCGGTCAAATCACCGTCCAGCCATTTCTGAAAGAATAGGCTCGCGACATGGTCACCGACTTTGAAACGGGTTACCAACTTGCCGACCGCGATGACTTCACCGGCACCGTCGGAAAGCGGAATCAACGGTGGGTCACGCTTAACCTTGTCATTACGGATGTAGCCACCAAACGGCATCGCCAAGTCGCGGTAATTGAGCGACCAGGATTTCATTTCGACCAGGACATCTAGCGGCCCCAGTTCAGGTTCTCCGATGTCAACCTGCTTTAACGATGCCAGCCCACCCGGACCGGTGATGTGATAACTCTTCATCCGACCGCCATTTTGAAGATTGCTTTAACAAACGACAAATCGACTCCGCATCCTTCGATCGAATCGATTCAGAAAAGCGTGAGTCGTGTATCGTGTCGCGCCTCTTGTATTGTATCGCAACCCAACCCCCTCGCCGTGGCAGTTCGCACCGCCAGCACATGAAGGGGTTATCATGACAGGCTCCTGCCTGCCTCATTCCCACGCACAACCTACCCATCCCAACATGCGCAAAACGAAACGGTTTCACTCGATGTGGCTTCGTCGCTGGCGTTCGATCCTGCCAGGCGTTTGCGGCCTGGTCCTGTCTGCCGCCAGTGCTCATGCAGCTGACGTTCGGGTGATCTATCCCGAGTTCGAACCTCAAATCGCCGGAAAAGAAGTCGATTGGATTTACGGCGATTACTTGATGAGCAACGACCATTTGTCGCTCACGATTGCCGCCCCAATCGCCACTCGAGATGCAAACCTGACCGTCCGTGCGATCGGCGCGTCGATTCTAGACCTTTCGGTTAACGACGCTTCGAATGATCAACTGAGCGCCTACACACCGACCGCCCTGCGATACGAATTCTTTGACCCCAGCACGGTTGATGTTGGCAAAGATGGCGACACCGTGTTCTGGAGCTGCCAATCATCCAAGTCGGTCGCCGAAGACGGTACCACCGCGACGGTGCGGTACGAACTGAGCGAAGGGCAGCCCTTCGTGGTCGCGACGGTGACGATCACCGGTGATGGCGCCAAAGACATCAAAGCCTTTGATATGGTCCGTGCCGACCAAACATTTGATCTGGAAACCGTAGACAACCTAGCGGTTTGCAAAGACGAATTCTTTCGCTCCACAATCGGATTCCAAGCGACCTCTGGTGACAGCGCACCGACATGGGATGAAAAGAAACGCCGCATGAAGGAACTGCGGTTCAGCGGTGCCCAAGTCGAATCGTTAGAAAACGGGATTCGCTGGAGCGTTCGAATTTACCCCGCCACCAGCATTACCGACCTAAAAACGGTCGTCAAAAAAGAGAATGCCAGTGCCCCGATGCGGACGATCCAAATCGGTTCGGACGCACCGGTCAAAGAGGGCCAAGCGTTTGTTCAACGCGCGACACTGAAGATCACGGCAAAGGGCAACGAAGACACAAAACCTGAAACGATTTTCACCGATGACCACGGTGTTGCAAAGCTTCGCTTGCCTGCCGGTCAGTACGAAATCGAAGCCAGTGCGAGCGGCTACAAGTCGACCACTGAAACGGTCACCTTAGACGACCAAGCGTCGACAACGTCACTGAAACTTAGCGAATTCACCGGCTTTTCAGCTGTCGCGACCGACGGAAAAGGCAATGCCATTCCCGCCAAAGCAACGATCTATTCCGTTGACGGCAAAGATCCCAACTTTGGACCGGATAGCACTCGCACCTTTGTCAAGAACTGCGTCTACGCCGTTCACGGAACGATGCTGGTAGCACTGGACCCAGGTCAATACGAAGTCCACTTTAGCCATGGCCCAGAGTTCAACAGCGAATCTCGAACGTTCGAAGTTGTTGCCGGATCGACAAAACAACTCGACATCCACCTGCCACACGTGGTCGACACCACCGGCTGGGTCAGTACCGAACTTCACAGCCACAGCAGCCCTTCGGGCGACAACACGTCTGACCAATTCGGCCGCGTCGAAAACCTGGTTTGTGAAAACTTGGAATTCGCCCCTTGCACCGAACATGCAAGAATCAGCACCTATGTCCCACACCTCGAAGCGATGGGCATTGTCGAGGCGATGGCCACTTGCAGCGGCATGGAAGTCACCGGGCGGCCTCTACCGGTCAATCACCAGAATACGTTTCCTTTGCAACGGTTCCCCCACACACAAAACGGTGGTGGCCCGCGTGCTGACGTCAACCCAGAAGTTCAAATCGAACGCATCGCCATGTGGGACAATGGCGCCGACAAGGTGATCCAAATGAATCACCCCAACCTTCATCAGATCTATGGTGACTTGGACGTCGACGGCAAACCGGATGCAGGCTTTCGCAAAATGCTGCAGTTCACCGATGTTGTCGAGGTTCATCCGCTGCAAACGATCTTCGACGATGTCGCGCTTTCACCGCCCAACGTTCGCGAAATGCGCATCCCGCTGTTTCAGTGGATGCAGCTGATCAACCAAGGCTATCGCATCCCTGGTGTCATCAATACCGACGCCCACTACAACCACCATGGCAGCGGATGGCGCCGCAACTGGTTTGCATCCAGCACCGATGATCCGGCAAAAATTTCTACCGATGAAATGGTTCGCCAAGCCGAAGCGGGCCACATCATCATGTCCACTGGCCCGTACATGACCGTCAAAGCGTCCAGCAAATCGGTCGACAAGCTCGCAATCCCAGGCGACGACCTGATCGCGAAAGACGGCAAAGTCAACGTTCATGTCACCGTGCAGTGCCCCAACTGGTTGGATGTCAATCGCGTGCAGTTGTTTATCAACGGGCGAGCCGCTGAGCAGCACAACCGAACTCGAAAGGCTGATCCAGACCAATTCGGAGAAGCCGACTCGGTCGTGAAATTCGATTCGTCATTTGAAGTCGAACTGGATTCCGATGCGCACATCATCGTCGCGACAATCGGTGAAGGCATGACGATGGAAAAAGTCATGGGCCCCAACTATGGCAAACGGGCTCCGATCGCGGTCAGCAACCCAATTTTCGTTGACCTCGACGGTCATGGGTTCGAACACAATCACGATGAACTCGGATTGCCGCTACCTAAAACGGTCGATCACCATCACCACGATCACGAACATCCACACGATCACTAGGTCTAAAGTCCCCATCACGGTCCCCGTGATGTCGGAGAGCACCGCGCGTCGGCACGGCGGAGTGTGCCGGGTACTGTGGGTGCCTGATGAATCAGTACCCATCACGGTCCCCGTGATGCCAAAAGAGCACCGCGAGTCGGCGCGACGGAGCGTGCCGGGTACTGCGGGTGCCTGATGAATTAGTACCCATCACGGTCCCCGTGATGACAGACAACACCGCGAGTCGGCACGACGGAGCGTGCCGGGTACGATGGATGCCTGATGAATCAGTACCCATCACGGTCCCCGTGATGTCAGACAGTACCGCGTGTCGGCACGGCGGAGCGTGCCGGGTACTATGGGGGCCTGATGAATCAGTACCCATCACGGTCCCCGTGATGCTAGAGAGCACCGCGCGTCGGCACGACGGAGCGTGCCGGGTACTATGGCAGATTGCGTTCGAAACGCCAACAAAACAAGCCGATGTCCATCGCAATGAACATCGGCGGCATTTGATCGTGATTTATAGATCGGTGCGCTCAGCACCAACCGCAGAGATTATTTCTTGCGGTGACGGATCTTGCTACGCATCCGTCGTTTCTTACGACCTACCTTACGCCGCCCTTTTCCAGTTTTCTTGGTACCCACCCAGTCAAATCTCCAAATTCGTTGACACCGCAAAATGCGGTACTTTCAGTAGTTAATCTTGACGATCCCAGCGTACAAAACGCACTGGGTCCTCGGTCGGGCCCCAGAGGTTAGCAGATTACGTCTGGCCGACAAGGCGAAAAGATTCGCTAACTGTCCATGTCAAGCAAATGCCTTTGACGTGAAGCCTGCATTCGCGATTAATCCCGCCCGATGGACTGGTACTTTTTCGGCATGCTCGAATCCAATCTGAAAGCAAAAGCGGCTCACCCCACCAATTTGCAACTGGGTGCCAGAACAATCCAACTTCGCCGTCCCCCACAAACGGGTCAGCCAAAGGAACGGTCCATCACTATTGCTTCGATCTTAGGATTAGCCGTATCGCATTCGCCACGGTTTCAGCGCAATAACCGAGGCGAACGCCCGTCGGCTGATGACCCTACCCCGTATTTTCAAATGGAACGAAGCACCAGAGTTCGGCTACCACAGATACCAAGCTTTTGCCCAGCAGACGTAGACCCCCAGCAAGAAATTGGTGACGGCATGGGCGACCACACAGTTCCAAAATTTCCCCGTCCGGAACATCATCCAGGTCACCAACGAGAACCAGACGATCGCCGCAATAATCTCGCCAGGATGCGTGGCCACAGCGTAAATGGTGGCCGCCACAACACCTCGACGCCCGATGCTGGACAACGACAGTTCGGTCCAGTCCTCGGACTCGACAGACCGCATCAAAAAGCCTCGCAGGAAAAGCTCTTCCGCAACCGGGACGCAGACCGCCAGAAGCAAAAACCTTGCGATCAAAAAGCTGATCAGTGAAACGCCTGGCGCGTAAGTGATGAAAGGATCCACGCCTTCGCGTGCCGGAAGCCAGTCAGTCGAAAGAGACAGCATCTGAAGAACGGATGACTCCAAATGCAGTTCACAGATGCCGATCCACAAGACCGCGCCGATCCCCCCTGTGATCCAGCCCCATTGATCCAAAACCAAGGGGAACTGCCGAAGGATTTCGCGGCCAAACCAGAGGACACAGGCGGTCATCAACACGACTCGCGCGGCGACCATTGCCAGATAGGCGGTCCCGTTGACCGTTTGGTCGTCGACAATAGGCTCCACATTGACCAACATACCAATGACGAAGAACAACATCAACGGCAAGATCATTGACGCCTTTGCTTGCCACGGATCACTTCGGTCAGACGAACGAATGTCAGCTTCTTGATTCACCTAACCACTCCGCTGATCGCGGCAATGCATATGACGAGATCCGCTTACAAACTGGAGGAATCCACTTCGCGACTGTAGACCGCAAGCGCGGTTTCAAAGGTCTCGGACTTGATGGTGTATTCCGGATTCGCGTCGGTGTATCGGTTGCAATGATCAACCAATACGCGATAGAGAAACCGAAACAGGTGCCTGGGAACACGCAGCGAGTGAAACGCGCTGATCATCCGGTTGTAGTCTAAATCCGAAAACAGATCTTTCGGCTCAGGGGATTTCCCAGGTTGTGCACATGCCATCATGCGTGCACGCGCCAAATCGTAAAGCGACTCACCGGTCCACTGAAACATTGGGATGACGTTTTGCTTGTCGAGCCGGGCACGCTCATGGAAATCGCGTGACTCACGCTCCATGTCGCGATACAGCTCCTGAGGCAACATCAGTTTGAAACCGATTCCAGGATGTTTTAGCAACTTATTGTCTAGCAGCGGCCAAACGAACAATCGCATCAGTTCGACTTTGCCGCCCGTCATGTGTGGCTCATCAACACGGTCGAGCAACACAATCGTTCCGGCATACCCCAATCGTGAAAGCACCGACTGGAATTTGTTCAGCAATTCATAGCGGTCATCAGTACGGTCGTATCGCGGCAAAGGTTGGCTTGCCAGTTCTTTAGCTGGGATCGAATGCAAGACTTTGCGGACAATGCCCATCTCGCGTTTGCCAACACGCATGTGGCGACGGATCTGATAGGCCGCCCAAGACGTTTTGATCAATCGAAGCAAGTATGGCCCCGAACCGATTAACATCAGCACCGGCATTAGCCATAGATAGTCCCACACCGAGCGCACTGCGTTTCCTTGATCATCGACCGCACCACGACTGGTGAACATCAAGTAGACAAATGCGATCGCAACAACGACGCACCAAAGGCACGCAAACCAGCAACTGAAGTGTGTCGAAAGGTTGTTGTAGCCGAGCTTCTTGCGGAACGAGTTCCAACGCTCGACGAACGCGCCATCGCTGCTTTGGTCATAACAGGCTGCCAATAACAACAGGTCACGACGGTCGTTGTGATCCAATCGTGCAAGAGACTCGCCTTCGATACCGTCGGCAACCTGTTCGGGTTTTAGGATCTGATCGACCAGCTTTGTCACGCCGATACAAAGGATCGAATCCATGTGGTCCCAGAGCTTCCATTCTTTCAGCACACGTTCAGGCTTTCGCGCCGTACGACGACTGAGCCGTTCGCTGAAGTGGTCCAGGAACGGATTGAAATCGTCATACGCGATCGTGAAAACTCGCTGCCCCGCGTTTTCCTGATTGAACTTTTTCAGATGCCTGAGGATCTGCAGACGCATCGCGGTTTTCCCCGAGCCTTTGGGACCAAAGACCATCGCGGTCGATGGCTCCTTGGGATCGCCATAAACCTTGTCCCAAACGGGATGGTACGCGTTGGCGATGCAATGCTCTTTAAAAACCTGATCGGTCTGTGCGTCTTCCTCCGCGAACGGATTGCGGACGATCCCATGGTGCTCTAACAGACTCTGAATATTCATGCCGGGGCTTCCTGCTGGTGCTGCTCTTGGTTTCCCTTGTTTGACGAAGGAATTACTTGCCGACCGACTTCGTCATTTCAACGAACTTTTCACGGTTCGCTTTGACGGTCTCCGCAGGCCCGACGAGCTTTGCGAAGTACATTCCGCCGTCTTCACTGGCAAAGATTGCTCCGACCATCGCGTAGTTTTCGCGTTGAACGGTTCGGCCACCGAAGAATGGCCCACCGCCCATCGATTCAGCAAATGAGCCGGTGACATCGACCAAGTGCAGTTCAAAAGGACCAGCCTTCACGGTTTCGGTCTTCTGGTCTTCTTCCTTTCCGCCGGAAAACTGTCCTTTCCAACGCTTAATGTTTTGGGCAACCCCACCGCCTGCTCGCATCATCGTCAGACGCGCGGCCGCGTCGCCTTCGCCGACCTTGAATTCGTGCTCGATGATCCGCGATTTCTTTTCCGATGGCTTAAATTCGCTGGGAACGGTCATCTTCGCTTTGCCAAGTACGTCAATCGCTTTGGCTTCTTCCGCCGAGCTTTTGCCCGCGGTGAAAGTCATCATGGCAAGCGAAAAACAAGCCATTGCGGCTACAAAACGGGGCGAACGAAACATCATGGAAGCTCCACTGGCGTAGTAAATGGGTCTTGGTTTGAGCACATCAATCGATTTACTGTAGCTGATTCGGCAACGAAGACGAATTGGGCTGGGAAAACTGTGTGCAAATTGGGCACCAGCGACGCGATTGTTATGCTTTTTCAATCAATTCGCCCGAGTCTGGCAATTCGCTCGAGTCTGACCGACATTGGCCGATAGGGGTCAGCAATGCAGCCGCTGTAGAAGAGTTCGGCAGCACAGCACAAACGCCTGGCTTTGAAACACGGGCATTCGTACTCGGACACAGCGGTGTGTTCGAAGCAGCCTGAACCCCGGATAGCCTGACATCGAAGCAATTCTGCAGAACGATCCAGCCGGAGCTATGCACCTGCCGAAGCGACCAATACCAGGGTCACTACCAGCCCGACCACAAGGGCCCCTAAGACGGCGACTAGGGTCAGACGTCGATTAGCCCGCTTCCGCCTCGTCGCACCAATTTTGGCGGTCCCAACGATTGAAGAATCCAGCGGACTGGTTTTCTCGGTCGCGATCGATTTCGTTTTCCCCATCCCTGGATTTGCAACCGGTTCAACCTTTTGACTGGTTCCAGGTAACCGATCGGCAATCTCGGGCAATACTTCCGAAGCTTCGCGCCACTGCGGCCAGCCATCCCGCCAGAGCAGCGCGTTCTTTGCCACACGCCCCTGATCGATCCAATCTCGCAGCACGCTGGTATCAGCAGGTCCGTACTGGCCACCGCTCGGTGGTCGGACGTACCAAGTTGCCGGCTCGTCACTGGTCAGCACATCCGTTCCGCTCGCACTGGGTTGCTCGGCAGCCGGTTCGGGGATGCTCGCCTGCATGGAATCGCTAGTTTTTTGAGCGACCGTGGGCTGAGCAATCGTTGCGACAGCGGAGTCCTGGGAGTCGTAGCTGGGTGAGGTAGACACCTGTTCGGCGTCCCGGTTCGATTCCGAATCCGTTGGCACAGCCTCCTCAAGAGGCAAGGAGCGTTCGGCATCCGCAGCCGGGATACGAAAACGTGTTTTGCACTTCGGGCAGACACCCCGACGTCCAGCTAATTCGTTCTTGATGTTGAGGGGTTTTCCACATGCGTGGCAAGCAAACCGGATTCCCATCGTTTCTACTTGGCGTCGAGAAGAGTTTTTGGGCCGCGGCGGTGTGAAGGTCGCGAATCGTTCTAGTATAACCGTCTACGAAATATAGCCAACAATTTGGTCGTTCAGCGAAGCGCTTTGGAAGCCGCCCAAAGTAGGCAATTTGGGCAAACATCTATTTCGTTCTTTACGAGCAGCTCTCATGTGGTGGTAACCACTTGTATCGTTCGATTGCGTTTCAGTTGAGGTGTAGTGACTCGTCAAATCCTGCGGGGAAAACGAGTGAAAGACGACAACAGGCGATCCGACGGCTGTTTAGCCCCGGATTGAGCTGTCTGTTTACCCGCAGCGGCGGCCGGTTCCCAATCTAGGATTTCTGCCTTTCGCCCCGCCCACCGAGTGAGCTGCTTGATTCCACCGCTGTGGTATCTGAAAATAGCTTCCCCTCACACCTCTTCCAGACAACGCGTGTCTTTGCCTTACTCCCCGCACCGAGCCCACCATGAAATCGATCGGACACCGGATCGGACTGATCACCACTTCTAGCGCCGCTTGCATGTTCTTGTTCTTGTGGATTGCCGGACCTGCCGAACAAGCACAGGCACAGTCAAAGCCTTTTGTAGCGAACTATGACGAATCGAAAATTCCCGATTACAAACTTCCCGACGTTCTTGACGGTGTAACCAGTGCAGACGGTTGGCAAGCGAAGCGATCTCAATGGCTGGGGCTTTTGTCAAAGGAGATGTTCGGTATCGCACCAGCCGCGGATGCGGGAGGCGAGACCAAGGTCGAAACGACCAGCGATGACGTTGCGATTCTCGACGGAAAAGGTTTCCTTCGACAATTGACGCTCAAGCTGGCCGGTGAAACGGTCCGTGTCGCCTTGTTCTTGCCCAACGAAGCCAAACAAAAGGCCGTCCCGGTATTTATGGGATACAACTTCGGTGGAAACCACACCGTTTTTGATCACCCCGCGATCGATCTGCCGACCAGTTGGATGCGCAAAACAGATGATCACAAAGCGTCTGATGCGGACCGTGGCAGTTCGGCATCGCGTTGGAGCATCGAACGGATGATCGATAGCGGTTTCGGATTAGTGACGCTGTACTACGGCGATGTCGATCCCGACTTTGATGACGGTTTTGAAAATGGCGTGCATCAACGACTTGGCAAACCTGGTAACGACGAAGCCGCATCGATTGCGACTTGGGCCTGGGCGTTAAGTCGTGTCGTCGATGTACTGGAAGAAGTCGACGAAGTGGACGCGGACAAAATCGCCGTCTTTGGCCACTCGCGTCTTGGCAAAACTAGCCTCTGGGCCGGTGCGACGGATCAGCGTATCGCACTGGTGATTTCCAATAACTCCGGATGTGGAGGCGCCGCGTTATCGCGCCGTCAAATTGGTGAAACCGTCTGGCGGATCAATACATCCTTCCCGCATTGGTTCTGTGGGAACTTCAAAAAATACAACAACCAAGAGGACACGATGCCTTTTGACAATCATGTCCTGTTGGCATTGGTCGCACCGCGTCCTTTGTATGTTGCCAGTGCGTTGGAAGATCGATGGGCGGACCCGAAAGGCGAGTTTCTTTCCTGCGTTTATGCCGATTCGGTCTACAAGTTGCTAGGTAAAGAAGGACTGCCGTCACACGAAATGCCGGTCGTAGGCGAAAGCTTACAAGGAACGATCGGATACCACATTCGAGAAGGCAAACACGATGTCACCGATTTCGATTGGCAAAAGTACATCGAATTCGCCACTCGTCATTTGAAAAACTAGCG
Organism: Stieleria sp. JC731; assembly: GCF_020966635.1. Lineage (NCBI taxonomy): Bacteria > Pseudomonadati > Planctomycetota > Planctomycetia > Pirellulales > Pirellulaceae > Stieleria > Stieleria sp. JC731. The sequence goes on from NZ_JAJKFQ010000002.1 coordinate 777,094, forward strand.
TCGACCTTCATGGATGCTTTTCGGCGAACCAACCCATCAAGGACCTCAATCATGCGATCGATCTTCAGCCTTTTGCTGCTTGTCGCTGTATTGGTGCCGACAAGCTTTGCCGATGAAGTCACAAGTGCAAACGCGAAGCAAGTCGCCGCGTCGAAGCTTGCCCAAGCACAATCCGCACTCGCGAGAGCGCGGCTGCAGGCTCGCCGAGCGGACGCGCATCGTATGCGCTATGGGTACGGAATCGGCACGAGCTATGTCAGCCCTTATGGTGGACCATGGTATGCACAGCCGGTTTGGCCAAGCCCATACCCGCAGACTTATTACGCCCAGCCTTACTACACACAGCGCTATTACACGCAGCCGTACTATCGTAGTTACAGCACGCCCAGTTACAGCACGCCAACCTATAGCACACAGCAGAGCCAGCGAAGTTACCCACAACCTGCGTTGCGTGGCTATTCGCCTCAGCCAGCCTTGCGTGGTTACACACCACGGCCCAGCCTTCAATCGCAATAGGTTCTCGCGGCTCGGCTTCTAAGCACGCAGCTTATCGGTGCCGCCTTTAGTCGCTTTACTTATTTGCGATCACGCGGTGAAAGTGAAGGCGAACTTCCTGATCGACAACTCGGCGAACGCCTTCGACAAGGCAGGCCGGTTCGTTTTCGCTTTCGCCACGGGCGATGATTTCATCGAGCCCCGTTCCGGGGTCGACGCTAAACGTTCGCTGGTTGATCGTTTGATTGCCGGCGTCCAATTCAGGGATGATGAAGTGGCAAGTCGCGCCATAGCTGAGCATCCTGGCGGCATGAGCATCATGATAGGGGCGAAAGCCTGGAAAGCCTGGCAGCAAACCATGATGCAAGTTGATAATGCGTCCGCCGGCGAACTGCCAGCAGGTGCTCGGCGGTAGCACTCTCATGTATCGTGCCAGGACGACATAGTCGACGTCGAACTCATCGAGCAGCTCAACCATCGCGTCGTCGTTGGCCGCTCCGCTGTCATCGCCGATCCGCTTGAAGGGCACGTCGAATTCATCTGCCAGCGACTGCAGTTTCTTTCGGTTGGAAATCAGCACAGCTGGGATGGCGTTGATCTTGCCATCTTTAATCGCTTGCAGGACAGCTCGCGGTGTATGTTCGACAAAGGTGCAACAGATCGCCAGACGCGGCGGGTCGTGCTGATCGGGGCTCCAAACCCGAATGGCCAACCCGGTGTGATCGCCGATTTGCCGCATCGCCGATTTCAGCATTTCGAACTGAGAATCGTCGATCGCGATCCGGCACAACATCGCAAAAAGCTGCTGGTCGTCGTGGTCATACATCTGGATTTCGGCGATGTTGGCCCCCTGACCGGTGACGTAGTGGATGATTGGGTCGGCCAATCCCACGTTGTCAGGCCCAAGTGCAGTGATGACGACTTCCATTAAAATGCTCCAGCTGCTATCCAGTCTCGTGCGTCGTTTGATGCACCGTTTACACGAAAACGCCACAAAACGCGATACCTTCCCGTGAATGTGCCACCACTAGCGATCCGCCTGAAACGCGATCAGGTGCCCAAAGGCGAAAATTTGTGCGATCATTGCACCGCCAAGTGCTGTCACTATTTTGCCTTACCGATTGACGCCCCGACGACGCGGAAGGATTTTGACTACATCCGCTGGTACCTGCTACACGACAGGGCCACGGTTTTCGTCGAAGAAAGCAGCTGGTACTTGCTGGTCTACACCACCTGTAAACACCTGCTGGACGACCACCGCTGTGGGATTTATGAAACCCGCCCACAGATCTGTCGTGACTATACCACCGACGAATGTGAATTTGATGACGACTGGTGCTACGACCAATACTTTGAAACGGCCGAACAGATCGACGAGTACGCCGACGGGTTGTATGGACCGCAGTTCGAAGACCCGAAGCAAAAGGACCGTCAATCACTGCGTCGGCGACGTCCGAGCGGGCTTCCGGTTGTCGGCTAGCGGGCTGTTGGCTAATGACATGTCGACTAGCGAACTTGCGGTGAGCGACTTCGGATCATCCCCGCGATAAGAACCCTATCGATCGGATCGGCTGCCTCCCGAAGTCCCTCGCGCATCGTTGCGGCAGCCGATTTCCACTTCCAATACACAACATTGCTTTGATTCGATTTCCATGTCTTTGATCAAACCTCGAACCCTAAACGGATTTCGCGATTACCTTCCCGCCGTCATGATTCCGCGAGAACGGTTGATGGAGACGGCTCGAAAGGTGTTTCGTTCTTTTGGCTTTGCACCGATCGATACGCCAACACTGGAATACCTGGAAATATTGACGGGCAAGGGCAGTGACGAAACGGACCGTCAAATCTATCGCTTCGAAGACAATGGCGGACGAGCCGTTGGAATGCGTTTTGACCTGACGGTGCCCTTGGCACGTTTCGCGGCGCAGCACATCAACGAATTGGGAACACCCTTCAAACGTTATCACATCGCACCGGTCTGGCGTGGCGAGCGTCCCCAGGCGGGACGCTACCGCGAATTCATGCAGTGTGACTTTGATACGATCGGCACCACCGGCGTGATGGCGGATATTGAAGCCGTTGCCGTTATCAATCGACTGCTCAGTGAGATTGGTTTTGAAAAGTTCACGATCAGCGTCAACAACCGCGGTGTCCTTACCGAACTGCTGCGGTCCTTAGATCTGGAAGACAAAAGCGTTGAACTGCTTCGAGCCCTCGATAAGCTTGCCAAGATCGGGCGCGAGCGTGTGGCTGAGGAGATGTGTGAATCCGCAGGCGTCTCCGCTGACCAAGCTGACAAAGTACTTGCACTGGCCGAACTCGATGGCGATGCCGATTCGATCTTCGCCCGACTGCCTGAATTGATCGGCGGCACCGAATCAGGACAAGAAGCGATTACTCGACTGCAAGACGTTCATCAAGGCGCGCTGGCTGCTGGTGTGCCGGTTGACCGTTTGAAAATCGACGTGTCCATCGCGCGCGGGCTGGACTATTACACCGGTGTGATCTTCGAAACCACGCTCGATGACTTACCAGGCATCGGCAGTGTTTGCAGTGGTGGACGGTACGACAATCTGGCGGGGCTTTACACCAAGCAACATCTGCCCGGAATCGGTGCTTCGCTAGGCCTCGACCGGCTGCTCGCCGCGATGGAGACCCTGAACCTGTTGGGGGATGCGAAGACGCCTGCTAGCGTGTTCATCGCCTACTTTGATGCCGATCGACGCGACGACTATCTGAAACTTTCGGCGACGCTCCGCGATAAAGGGATCTCCAATGAGATCTACCCCGATCCCAAAAAGCTGGGTGCTCAGCTGAAGTACGCCGACGGGCATGGGTTCCGTGTCGGACTGGTCGCCGGAGCAAACGAGTGGGCGGAGGATCGAATTCAAGTCAAAACGCTGTCGACCAAACAGACACAGGACGTGAATTATCGGCACGACCAGCCCGACGAACTGGTCGCAACTTTGAACCAGATTCTTGCAGACGAGGTATAGTAGAGGGAGCGAAGGCGTACCGCCGAGGCGATACAGGGCTTCGCAAACCTTTTCTCAGATCCAGTCGCTCTCCTCAGGCTGAACGCTTATGTCGACCCTCGCCTCGCCGCCGAACAGCCATTCCGGCAGTCCATTGGTCCAGGCGACCGATCGTGCGAGTTTCGAACATGTTATCAACGAGCGAATCGAAGAAGCTCGGCGAGCGTTATGGTGGAGCGAACTGACACGGTCGGTGCTAAGGATCTTGATCGGCGGCATGTCGGCGCTGCTGCTGTGGTTGGTACTTGATCACTGGGTCTATTCCCCCAGCATCGGTGTTCGTGTGCTGTGCTTTGCCGGTTCCATCGGCGCAGGCGTTTGGTACTTCGTCCGGCACACTTGGCCGCTGATGACCAAGCAGGTAACCCGAGAATACGCCGCCTGGGCTTTGGAAAAAGACCAGCCCGACTATCGGCAGCAACTCACTAGCTATGTGACGTTGAAACCGGAAGCTTCCAAGGGGGTTCGTGCACGCGTCGTTCAAGTGATAGGATCGCGTGCCGCTTCGCTTCTGAAAACCTACGACGTGCTCCCCAGTGAAGCGACCGGGACCTTTCGCTGGTGGATCGCTGCGGCTGCCCTCTTCGCAGTCCTCGCCGCCTACGCGGTCGCCTCGCCTAAAAGCTCAGTCGAATCGGCTAAACGATTGATCGCGCCCTTGGCATCCATCGATCCGGCCAAACGAGTTCAAATTCGTAACGTCAGTCCTGGAAATACGCGGACACTTGCCGGACGCCAAGTCAGCGTGTCAGCCGAAGTGCTGGGACTGTTTAGCGATGAAATTGTCACTTGCCTTGTCACCAGTGAAACGTCGGAAAAACAGATCGAACTGGTCTTTGACGAAAACGCGGATGCCTATGTCGGAAATATCGATGTCGACCACTCGTCGACCGGCAGCCTTCAATATTCAATCGAAGCAGGCGACGCCAGCAGCGGCCCCTATCGGATCTGGATCGAGAACGTACCGGTCGTCGCGGTAGAAAGTTTGCGCTATGAACCGCCCGCCTACACAGGCGCGCAAGCGCGGACGACGACCAGCCCCGCAATCAATGCGATCGACGCGACGAAAGTCCTTATACGTGCACGCACGAATCGGCCAGTCGCCCGCGCCGAATTGCAACTCAACTGCAAACAAGTGGGCGATGACTATCGATCGACCGGTGGCATCGTCAAAATGCAAATTGCGGACGATGGCGTATCGCTTTCCGCGAGCATGACCATGCGCAGTGCGGTCGGCCGCCCCAACGCGGTCGAACCTGAAAACTACCGCATTCGTGTCTGGGATCATAGCGACCAGGCCAATCCGGATCCGATCATCTATCCGATCAAGATCGTTCCCGACTTGCCACCGGATGTCACCATCGTCGTCCCGCGAAAGTCACCCAAGGAAGTTCCGGTCAACGGCCAGCAGACAATCGAAGTTCATGCCATGGACCCGGACTATGAACTCGCCCAGGTCCAGCTAAAAGTCACACGCGGATTGGACACCCTCGCTGAACCGATCATTTGGAAACGAGAGACCAATGGCAAAGGCAACCAAGTTGCGGTATTCCGCTTTCGTCCGTTCATCCATCGCCTAGGCCCCGGTGACAAGGTCAAAGTCACAGCGACGGCGATCGACAACCGCAATATCCCTAACGACCCGCGAATCAAACCCAATTCCGTAACCACCGATCCGGTCGAACTTCGGATCGTCGAAACGGAATCCAACTTGCCCGAAGACCCGACGGACAACGACGGGTTGTCGACGCCTGACAAGCAGCCCCCAACGGATGTCAAACCTTCCGAATCGGGCGAAGGCGGATCGGCATCCGGATCTGGAACATCAGGAGGTGAGTCCGAAAGCGAACAGTCCAGCCAAAACGGCCAGTCTGGGCAAGGACAATCTGGCGGCGAATCGGGCGAGGAACAAGAACCGAACGAGAATAGCGTTTCGAATGATGGGTCCGCCGACGGCGAATCTGGTGATCAAGAAAACTCGTCCAATGATCCAAAGCAATCCAGCGGTGGCTCCGATAGCAGTTCATCGTCCGGCGAGAACTCTCAGCAAAACGGCAAGCCCAATCAAGACGGTAATCAGAACGCTGCGGACGGTTCTGATGAAAACTCACCAAATCAAAACCAGCAAACTTCCGACAGTTCCGACGCAAGCAATTCCGACGGGCAAGGGACCAAGGCTCAACCTGAAAACAACAACACATCGACAGACGCAACTTCAGATCAGACCGACCAAGGTAACTCAGAAACCACTGGCAACACCGATCCAGGAAACAATCAGCAGAACCAAAGTTCTAGCGGCAACAGTTCTGGCGGCGACGACACTGGTGAAATGGGCTCCGAAGAAGCGTTCTCTGAAAACTCTGCATCGAACAACCCAAATCAATCGGGTAGCGAATCGAGCGATCACTCATCTGATGATTCGCAAAAATCAGCTCCCGAGCATGATGGCGAAGCGTTCGAACGAATCAAAGACTTCTTGGAACGCAAACAGAATCAGCCGCAAGGTTCGGGAGCATCTGACCAACAGCAGTCGAAAGATCAGTCTGGACAGAGCGAAACAGAGTCAAGCGAAACAGGGTCATCGGACGAAAGCCAATCCGGTGATTCAGCTGAGCAATCCCCGGAAAATCAAGGCTCTGGAAAGGAGGGTTCTGAACAGCAAGCCAAACCGGACCAACAATCTGGAAGCAATCACAAGGACAAGGGTGCTTCAGGTGAAAATCAGTCGGGTGAATCAGGTTCAGAAGCTAGCCCCGAACAGAGTGGCGAAACGGGACAAGAGGGCGATACATCAGATCAATCTGGCGAACCGAACCAAGCGCCTTCAAAGGGAGAAGGCGACAGTGATGCGATGAACCCGTCCGACCAAACGGATGGTTCGTCAGATGATCAGGAACCGTCTCAAGGTGACCCCAGTGGTAATTCGCCTGAATCAGATAGCCCGTCCAGTAGCGATCAACAGTCTTCGTCAGACCAAAACAACACTGCCGATGCGTCGAACCAGCCGTCAGCCAACCAACCATCAGCCAGTGAAGCCTCTCCAAACGGGAAAGCCTCAAATGGAAACGACAGTGGGTCTTCACCGTTTTCAGAAACCGACGATGCCGAGCCACCGCCGCCACCTGATTTGGATTATGCAAAACAAGCAACCGACATGGTGCTCGACTATTTGGATGAGAATCGAGACAAGATTGATGACGATTTGTTAGAGGATCTGAATTGGTCCGCAGATGATCTTGAGCGTTTTCGCAAGCGTTGGGAAAAGGTTCGTGACATTGACCAAGCAGGCAAAGATGCAAACCAATCGCAACAGTTCGAAGATGCGTTAAAAAGTTTGGGTTTGCAACCAGGTCATTCGACGCAGAACGCAACGAATCGCCCGAACGATTCGCTGCGCAATCTCAAGGATAGCGGTAATCGTCGTCAAGTTCCGGCACCGTTAAGAGATGCGTTCGAAGCGTTCCGGCGCAGGTAGATCATTCGTCGGGAATGAACCGTCGTTTGGACACACCAAACCTGAGCCGCTTTGGCGTTAGCCGCGGTTGAGTTGGTAGTTGGATTCAGTCTGCTGGATAACCGACGCTAACGCGTTTCGGCTCATTCGCTGCACCTGAGCCGCTTTGGCGTTAGCCGCGGTTGAGTTGGTGTTTGGATTCAGTCTGCTGGATAACCGACGCTAACGCGTTTCGGCTCATTCGCTGCACCTGAGCCGCTTCGGCGCTAGCCGCGGTTGAGTTGTTGGCTGGATTCAGTGTGATGGATAACCGACGCTAACGCGTATCGGCTCATTCGTTGCACCTGAGCCGCTTTGGCGCTAGCCGCGGTTGAGTTGTTGGTTGGACTCAGTCTGCTGGATAACCGACGCTAACGCGTTTCGGCTCAGTCGTTACACCTGAGCCGCTTCGGCGCTAGCCGCGGTTGAGTTGGTGATTGGATTCAGTGTGCTGGATAACCGACGCTAACGCGTTTCGGCTCATTCGCTGCACCTGAGCCGCTTCGGCGTTTGCCGCGGTTAAAAAACCTGCATGCAACCCACGACCACATAACCGACGCTAGCGCGTTTCGGCTCAGTTTCCTAATCGCTTCTTCAACTTTGCGATTTCTTGACGTTCTGACTCTTCATCAAAATTCGGATTGGCTTCGGTTGGGACTGCCGCGTGTGTCTGCTCACGCCAGCGTTTCAATTCGTTATGCAAACGCTCGCAAACTTCGGCATTCTGCATCGCCAAGTTCACTGACTCTCCCGGATCCGCTTCCAGGTCATACAACTCCAACGCACCGTCTTCAAAATATTCATGCAACTTCCACTTGCCCATCCGAATGATGCCGCATGGTCGACTTCGATAGAGCAAATCGCGTTGACCATCGAACCGTGAATAGCTTTGCAAGTACGCCGGGAAATGCCAGAACAGACTGCGGTGATTGAAACCGTGGACGCCATCGCTGGTCAGTTCACCGCTAAGCAATGGCTTCAAACTCCAGCCATCCATGACTTGGTCTGGTGGTTCCGCGTTGGTGATCTCGCAGAACGTCGGATACAGATCCACATTAATAACCGGTACATCACAAGTGGATCCGGGCTCAGTCACACCGGGCCAGACCACAAACATTGGTTCTCGAATGCCGCCTTCGTAGTAGGTGCCCTTGTAACCTTTCAAGGGTGCCATCGAAGTCGCCGGTCCGTAGCCGCCGTTGTCGCTTGTGAACACGATCACCGTATTATCCGATTGCCCCAGGTCATCGATCGCTTTAATCAACCGACCAACACCTCGATCCACGCTTTCGATCATGGCAGCCATCACCGCATGATCGTGTAGTTTACCTTTGGGCTTCGCTTCATATTTTTTGACCAGTTCTGGCTCACCTTGCAGCGGAGTGTGTACCGCAAAGTGCGTCAGATAAAGGAACCAAGGCTGTTCCGAATCCTGACTGACAAACTTGATCGCTTCATCAGTCAATCGATTGGTGAGGTATTCATCCTTTGGTGCGTCTTGCAGTTCCTTGATCTTCCCGTGTGGTGGGAAGTAGCCTTGAGGCGGGCTGCCACCATGTGTACCGGCGAAGTTGAAATCAAAGCCATACGGAAGCGGGTCATCACTCAAATGCCACTTGCCGATCGTTCCTGTCCGATACCCCGCCTCACGAACGCAGTGGGCCCAAGTTTTAATGTCTGTCCGCAGCGTGTCGGTGCCGGGAATATGCATCAATCGGCCGTGTTTCTTTTTGCCACGGCGCGAGGTCCCGACGTTGTAGATTTCGTGGCGAGGCGTGTACTGACCGGACAGCAGGCAGGCTCGTGACGGAGCACAATTTGCCGCGCCGGCATAGGCATTTGTGAACACCATTCCCTTGGCTGCAAGTGAGTCGAGGTTTGGTGTTTCATAAAAGTCGCTGCCCATGAAGCCAGCGTCTCGCCAACCGAAGTCATCGAGAAAGATAAACAGGACGTTGGGGCGTTCGGCGGCGGACGCATGTGCGCAAAGCATAACCGCCAAAAGCAGCGTGAGCGTAGTTCGCATGGCAACTGAATCGTGGAGGCAATCGAATGACGAGATTTCAGTCTAACGAGTCCATTCAGGAAACGCGTTTGGCTTTAAGAAAGTTGCCTGGATTTGTTGGTGAGAAGAAACCGTGGCTAGGCCAATACGGCTCAGGGTTGGGTGCAAACACTGAGCCGCATCGCGATAGCGACGGTTGATCGAGTGCCGTTGTGGCTCGGCAGGAAGAGCATCCAATGCTCTCGTTAGCACATCAGCCGCTGAGCGTTAGCTCACGGTTAACGACAATGAGTTCACGAAACCGTGGCTAGCGCCAATACGGCTCAGGGTTGGGTACAAACACTGAGCCGGTTCGCGTTAGCGACGGTTGATCGAGCGCCGTTGTGGCTCGGCAGGAAGAGCATCCAATGCATTCGTCAAAACATCAGCCGCTGAGCGTTAGCTCACGGTTAACGACAATGAGTTCACGAAACCGTGGCTAGCGCCAATACGGCTCAGGACGGTTGCAAACACTGAGCCGCATCGCGTTAGCGACGGTTGATCGAGCGCCCTTGTGGCTTGGCAGGAAGAGCATCCAATGCTCTCGTTAACACATCAGCCGCTGAGCGTTAGCTCACGGTTAACGACAATGAGTTCACACAACCGTGGCTAGCGCCAATACGGCTCAGGACGGTTGCATACACTGAGCCGCATCGCGTTAGCGACGGTTGATCGAGCGCCGTTGTGGCTCGGCAGGAAGAGCATCCAATGCTCTCGTCACAACATCAGCCGCTGAGCGTTAGCTCACGGTTAACGACAATGAGTTCACACAACCGTGGCTAGCGCCAATACGGCTCAGGATGGATCACCAAATGACATGCTAAGCCGGTTCGCGATAGCGATGGTTTTGCGGTTGCTGGCTCGATTGAGGAGGCGGAGCCTGGAAGACATTGCATGCGAGGCGGGAGCCTCGCACGAGGTGTATGTTGTATGTTCACACAACCGCGGCTAACGCCATTCGGCTAAGGACGGTTAGATAACTTTCCGATCGCCAAACACGTTTAGACGGTGGGATCTAGCCCGGTCATCGTCGAGGTTCCGCTGGAAAACTCTCCGAGCGGCAACCCGGTTTGCTGCAGCACCGACACAAACAACGTTGCCAACGGATGATTGTCTTTCCGATCAAACGCGAGATGCTTGCCGTGCTCAAAACCGCCTCCGCCAATTAAGACCGGAAGGTTTCGATTGTCGTGGTTCGATGAATTCCCGAGGTTGCTGGTCATCAACACCGATGTCTGATCTAGCAGATTGCCAGTGGGATCATCAAACGATGCCAACGACCTGAGAAAATCTCCATAGGCGGCAACGAGTTCATCTTCAATCAATGCCAACTGCGCCAACTTTTCGGGATCCTGTCCATGATGGCTTAGCGTGTGGTGCCCTTCGTCAACTCCATCGATTGGCAGCCGATGATTGCTTCCGGGAATATTCAACGTCATGAAACGAGACGAGTCGGTTTGCAACGCCAACTTCATCACGCTGAGCATCATTGATAGACATCCGACGACATCATTCTGGCTCGGGGGCACAGGCCGCTTCTGATCGACCACGGGTTTAGGAAGCTTTGCCCAACGCTCGTTGGCCGCCATGTGGCGTTCCAATTCGCGTACGCTGGTGAAGTATGCATCTAAACGTTGTCGATCGCCGGAACCGAGCTCTCTCTCCAAACGCTTCGCATCTTCACCGATCACGTCCATGATACTTCGACCTTTGCGAATCCGATCGGCCTGACGCACCTGTTCTTTTGCGGTGTCATCGATAAACAGCTGCGCGAACAACTTGGCCGGCGAACTCTCCGCAGGAATCATCGCCCCGGTATCGGTATAGGAAGGGCTTTGCGATCCTCCTGTGCTTAATACCAGGGATGGAAAGCGTGTCGCGTTTCCAAGACGCTTCGCGAGCATCTGGTCCAGCGAGATGGTGTTCTTTGCCGCACCGCTATTTCCAATCGGAGTGGCCGTCAAAATACTTGCTTCGGCCCGGTGCCCGTTGGAAACACCGGGGTGATGCGTCCCTGAGACGACACTGAATTTTTCTCGGATGTCTTGTAAAGCTCGCAGGTAGCGTGACGGTTCATACTGCTTGCCTGGGTTCTCAGGAAACAAGTTGTCTCCCAGCAACCCCAAACCTGTGGAAATAGAGACGAATCGCCGCGCAGGTCGCTTTGGCTCTTTCGCCCCGACCGATTGCATTGCCGACAGCCATGGCAGCGTCATCGCGACTCCGCTTCCGCGAAGCACAGTACGACGATCCAAACTTTCACGCGGAACCGAAGCAGATTTCATCTCACGTTTCCTCAGTGCAACTCGTTTGTTCATGGGACGGCATCCACTTATTTGTTCAAGAAAATTTGACTGGTCACAGCCGCTTCGATCAGCGAACGCAATCCGTAGTTTTGACCCTCGGCACGATCAATAATTTCATCAAGCTGTTGCGTATCCGAGAAAGTCATCGGCCCGCCGGTGGCATACACAAGCAACTGTGAAACGAAATTTTTGGCGACACGCCGATCAGCCTTTGCAGCCAATTCACGAAACTCGACAAAGGAGTCGAAGTGCTCTCCATCGGGCATCTGATAGGAAGCGTCGATGACCGGACCTTGCCGATATTTACCCGATCGGCGAATGAGGTAATTGCTTCGCCAACGGCCTGCGGCGTCGAATTGCTCCAACGCAAAACCAGGAGGATCAATCATCGCATGGCAAGACGCACATGACGTATCCTCGCGGTGCTTGGCGAGCATTTCACGAACGGTTTTGGCACCCCGCACATCGGGCTCAATCGCGGGGACATTCTCTGGTGGGTCAGGGATCGGAATCCCCAACAAACGATCACAAATCCAAACGCCCCGTAACACCGGTGACGTATCGGTTCCATTCGCCGTCACCTTCAAGACCGAACCGTGTGTCATCAATCCGCCTCGATACTGATGATCGCGTAGATCAACGCGTTGCCACTGTGACGGTTCGATCGATTCGTCAATGTCATAATAACGAGCGAGTCTGTCGTTTAACCACGTGAAGTCACTGTCGACCAATTCCGATGCGGGGCGGTTCTCAACGACCAAAGTTTTCAGGTACCGACGTGTCTCTTCCAGCATCGCGTCTTGGACCACCAAGTCAAACTCCGAAAACATCCGGCGATCCGGTTCGGTAAATGCGATGTCTGCCAAGTCCAACCATTGATCTGCGAAGTCATTGATAAAGTCATCCAGATGGTCACCCGCGAGTAAACGATTGGCGTGTTCTACAATCACAGATGGCGACTTTAGCTTTCCCAAATCTGCCGCAGCACGAAGCTCCGAATCTGGCATCGAACCGACAAGCAAGTAGCTCAGCCGACTGGCGATTGCGTACTCGTCCAACTCGCCGGGCGTCTCGGTAAAGTAGATCATTCGTGGGGAACAGAGGATCGCTCGATAAGCTTGCCTTAACACCGAGACAAAGTCTTGCTTGGCCTTCAAGCCACTTTCAATAATCTCACGATAGAGTTGAAACGTCGGCTCATCGATCGGTCGACGAAAGGCAAGCTCAGCGAATCTTCGTGCTTGTTCGATCAACGCCTCCGCAATCGCTTCGGGTTCATCGGCTTGAAATTCAATATCCCAAGCTTTCTTCTTCGCATCCCACTTCGCGTTCAAATCACCAAACAGAGAACGCTTGGTCTGTTCCACCGTACCGCCGGGATAAATTCGTTCCAGCGTCAGGTGGTGCATCGCGATGCCGGGAACTTTTTGTGGCTCACCTTCACCAACACCAACTTGCCCGCCGCGAAACTGAGCTTTTTTCAGCGTATTGTCAGCGGGACGGATTTCTAGCATGTGGTCTTCTTCGATCCACGCGACAAACTGATAGGTCTGCGGCTGCTCAGTCAATTCGATCGAATCAATCCAGTGCATCAATGCGGCAGTGGAAACGCATTTGCCGCTGCGTATCGAACACCAAACGTTGCGGTCTTTGGGTGCTTTGATCGAAGAGGCATCCAAAGTGATCCGATACCACCCCGAATGATCGACTGTCGAACGTGAAATGCGACCGTAAAACGCCATCGTCGACATCCAAATCACGGCCGCCTCCTCACGCAATTCCGGGTCACGGTTGCGTTGCCCAGGACGCTTATTGGCAATCCGCTTGGCCGGCAAATCAATCACCTCCGGCTTTTCAGCATCACGTAGTTTCGCAAACGCGGCGTCAAGCGCGACGTCGACAACTCGCAGGTGATCTTCCAAGTGATAGTGCGACATCGACTGGGCATTAGCAATGTTGCGAAAGCCATCGATGCGGGGCTCTTCCGGCATCAAACGAGCAAGCGGAATATCAATGGCAAGGAGATCGCCCAATGTCGCAGAGAGTTGATCGTTGGTAAGCCTTCGAGATTGAACGCGGCCGAATTGTTGATGTCGCCGTGATTGAGACGACAAGATTGAACGCTTCAGCTGATCGAGGAATGGTTCTCGCTCTGATGCATCGATGGACGCATCTTCCGGAGGAGGCATCTCGTTCTTATTCACGCGTTCAAATACACGAATCCAACGATGCAGTTCCTTTTCGGTCGCAGGTCTGTCGAAGACATCTTTGGGCAATGTCCCTAAATCAAATCCGCCTTCGCCATCGGCGCCGTCATGGCAATCGACACAGTGCTCGCTAACGAAAAGGCCCAGCGATGAGCCTAGCGTTTGAGAGACTGAAGACTTGTCCGGCTCACTGGACAGACATGTGCTTGGCAAAGCAAAACCGGTCAATGCGAAGCAGCCAACCAGATATACCAGCGGCGCATTGAAAATGAGGCAAGACTGCATCGTTTGTCAGTTCTGTACGTAGAGGCGGGATCAGCTGGGAAATCGATTGTTTCCTAATTGACTTGGAATCCCGTCGCAAACAGTGCTCGCAGCAGACAATGCTCAGGAGTCCTCGTCACTGGACCGGCAAATATCGGTGGGACCGGTCGGCAGCTGACGTTCCCCCATTGTACAGCATGGGGGACTTAAACCGAAATACAATCTGCGGCATGCCGTTGGCCAGCGCAATCGCTGGCGAGACTTCGCTAGATTAAGGATGTCGATCGCCGCGGGCGAGAATCGCTTCAATCGCGGCTATTTGTGGGCCAAAATTGCCTTTCTGACCAGATCCTGATCAACATCGCCAACCAATTCGACGTGGCCGATCCGCTTTGGCAAGATGAAACGCAATTTTCCATGCGCGACCTTTTTGTCACGCATCATGACCGGCAACATCGCATCGACATCAGCATCGGGGAACCGAATTGGCAGCTCGCAACGCTGCAACAACTGGGTTTGCCGCCGCAGCAACTCGGCATCACAAAGATTCAAATCGATGGCCAGGCTTGCCGCCATCTGCATCCCGATCGAAACCGCTTCGCCATGAAGCAGTTTTCCATAACCTGCGGTCGCTTCGATCGCATGGGCGAACGTGTGTCCGTAATTCAGAATAGCGCGACGGCCGCTGGTTTCGCGTTCGTCTTCACCGACAACGCTTGCTTTGGATTGGCAGCTGCGAGCAATGGAGAAACGCAACGCTTCGTTTTCTCGGCCTACCAGCGTTTCGGCATTCTGATCGAGATATTCAAAGAACTCCGCATCATCGATCACGCCGTATTTAACGACCTCGGCGAGACCACTTCGATAGCTTCGATCGGGAAGCGTGTTCATGACATCGGTGTCAATCCACACCAATTCAGGCTGCCAAAAGGCACCCACCATGTTTTTCGCCCCTGACAAATTGATCCCAGTCTTGCCACCGACACTGCTGTCGACCATTGCCAACAAAGTTGTCGGAACTTGAACGAAACGGACACCGCGTGCGAACGAGGCGGCTACGAATCCGGCAAGGTCACCGATCACCCCGCCGCCGACCGCGAAGACAACCGTTTTGCGATCGGCTCCTTGTGAAAGCATCCATTCGAGCAGCGTTTCGTATTGCTGCACTGACTTGCTCGGTTCGCCTGAGGGAACTTCGTAGATCGCTGTTCGCTGGGTGACCGTCTGCAGTTGTTCTGTCAACGAATTGGCGAGCGGAGCGACAGCTTGGTCACAAATCACCAACGCATGAGTCAGATCGCCAACGGCAGATTTCACCGCAGCGGCAAAACGCCCGGTTGCCGAAGACACGATGTGGATTGGATAACTACGGTCCCCCAAGTCGACCAAGACGGTGTTTCCGCCAGGCGCGGCGGCCAAATTCGGTTCCATGTTGCTATTCGGTTTGGGCGGGATGCTAATCGAAAGAATTGACTGTGAATTGCGGTTCGGATGAGCGGTTGGATGCTCGTTTACCAGCAATCGGACTCTTCCGGCTGGCGAGTTGTCGCATCCCAATCAACGTCCCCACCAGCCAATCGACAGAAACGCGAGGCAGTTTAACCCATGCAATCTCCATCCGACGACCGGCCCTCGCCACAGCCTGATTCTTCGCCAACCGATTCCGAGCCCCGAGCTGAAGAACACGCCAGCAAAAACACTCAGCCACACGCAGACAAATACAACGACCCACGGGTCAAAATTACAACTCGTGGAATTCTGATCGGCGTCGCTATCGTGGTGCTCGGGTTCATGGGCAGCCTACTTAGCATCTGGGCGCGACGGACCCAGTTGGAAAAGTCGACTGAGTTCTGGGGTGATGAAATCATCGCAGCTTACCAGCTCGCCGAGGAGGTTGAACTGCACCCCTCACTTGGAACCGAACCAACGGCTCCGCAAACAGAAGAAGGCCAGCCAACTGCAGAGCCATCCGAAGAAAAATCCGAGCAAATCGCATCGTCAGCGACGAAGGTGCGACTGAGCGGCATGCCGGGGCTTGGGCATCTTCGCCATGTCTTACTCGACGACCGATCCTACCAGTGGGATTCGATCAGTAGCCCGGGCCTTTCCATCGATCAGTCACCACCAACTCAAACCGAGGGGCTGATGGTGCTTAAATGGACCGACCCGACTGCAAATCGCTTTCCCGATATCGAGATCGCAATCGATACCGACGAGGGGTGGGTGGGTGTCCTTGGCGGCGAACGGAAGGTGCGACTAAACGAACGGTACCGCAATGCTGTTCCCACATACCTAAAAAGAATCGCCGACTTCGAGCCGATCCGCGTGGAAAATCGAAAAGACCGGACCGAAGACGAAGAAGGTTGACCGTCGCTTGCGATTGTACGCAGCAGTTTCTTGGCTGACTGAGTACAATTGAATGTTGGAAACCGTTAAAGAAATCGTGGGTACTCGGCCTCACCCTTATCACTTCTCTTGGTCGAGCACTGGTTCGCCGCACGTTGGCTCTCCACCAGCTAACCGGTATCCCCCCATCATTTCATCTCGCCTTCTCTTCCAGGAATACCGTCCGTGAGCACGACAGCTGATTCGAACGAGTTGCCAAACTCTGACGCATCCACGTCGGCGGACGCGAATCCAAATCGCGGTGGCAACCGGACTGTCGCTGGGCAACCAAGCAATGCCGTCGATGATCAAGCGGCAACGGACGCGTCCGAAGAAAGCGAAGACTTTGGCACCGACCGACGATTTGTCGTGTTCCAAGCGATGCCCGCTTGGCTGGTCAGTACGCTCGTTCACGTTTTGATATTGGTCATCCTGGGCTTGGTCTCAATTGCAGACCCGATTCAGATCGTCAATGTGCTGACCGCATCGAGCGCTCAAGACAACGGTCCCGAAGTTGAAGAACTTTCGATCGAAGACTTTGATCCTGGCGATATCGCCGAATCGGAAGAGGTTGTCGAGCAAGTCGAAGTGACCGATCCGGTTGACGTTGTTGAACCGGTTTCGATGGAAACACCGGTCATGGATATCGCGACCGTTCCGTTGGACATGAGCGATTTTGCGGTCGACGTTGCCCCTGCAGCAACATCGTTGCAGTCCATGATGACAATGAACATGAGCGCGACCGATAGCCGTTCGTCCGACATGAAAAAGAAGTTGCTTCGCGAATACGGCGGCACCGACAGCAGCGAAGCCGCGGTCACAGAGGCTTTAAAGTGGTTTTCGCGACACCAAATCAAAGCTGGCCCAAACGCGGGTGCATGGACCTTTCAACATGAAATCGTCTGCAACGGAGCATGCGGAAACGGATGCACCAAAGAAGGCCGCGCGAAGCAGCTTAATGCCGCGACATCACTAGCACTGCTGCCGTTTCTTGGTGCCGGACAAACACACATCAAAGGCGAGTTCAGCGGCGTTGTCATGGGCGGACTTCGTTTTCTGGTCCAGAACGGAAAGCCCGGCAAAGAACGAGGCTTGCCATACATCGATTACCGCGGTGGCGGTTCAATGTACGACCACGGACTAGCTTCGATCACCCTTTGCGAAGCTTACGCGATGACGGGTGACCCAGAGCTTGCCGGCCCTGCACAAGCATCTTTGAACTTCATCGCCTTGACGCAGTGTGCTGACGGGGGATGGCGCTACGGTATCCGTGACAGCAATGGCGGCGACACCTCAGTCGTCGGCTGGCAGGTCATGGCGCTCAAGAGCGGCCACATGGGACACCTGATCATTCCACAGAACGCGATTCAGGGTTCGATCGCTTTTCTGGACAAGGTGGCCAGCGATGGTGGTTCAATTTATGGCTACACCAATCGGGTTGCCGATTTTCGTCCCGCCACCTCTGCAGTCGGTCTGCTGTGCCGCATGTATACCGGCTGGGACAAGAATCACCCGGGCATTCAAAAAGGCGTTCAGCACTTGGCAAAACGTGGGGTCATCAAGAAAGACCTGTACTACAACTACTACGCTGCACAGGTACTTCGTCACAACGGTGGTAAAGAATGGGACAAGTTCAACACCGAACTGCGCGACTGGTTGGTTGAAACCCAAGACCAGAGCCGCGGTGCGAAGGGCAGCTGGTACTTCCCAGGCGTTAACCACCTCTCCGAAAGCGGACGGCTCTGCCTGACTTCGTTCGCCACGATGATCCTGGAAGTCTACTACCGGCACATGCCGCTCTACGCCGAAGTTGCCGCCGAAGAAGAATTCCCACTCTAAGCGGTGTCCCGCCTCGGTTGCTACCGTCGGCGAAAACGCTGCTAGCGGTATTTTCGGGACGTCCTGCTGACGTTCCTGGTCAGCGAAAGTTTGGCGCCACTTCCGTGATTGCGTCCAAACCGTCATACTGCCGGGCTTTTCCCCAGGTCTGCCCTTCAGCGTGACAGGTTCGGCATGTTTGAAGACAAAATCAGCTACAGCGGCGTCACCTTCGATGATGTTCTTCTGGAGCCTCGATACAGTGAAGTTGTCCCCAGCGAAGTCGATGTTAGCAGCCATCTGACTCGGCGCATTCGCTTGCAAATCCCCTTGTTGTCCTCTCCCATGGACACCGTCACCGAAGCCGAAATGGCGATCGGACTCGCCAAAGAAGGCGGGTTGGGGATCATCCATAAAAACCTTTCCACCGAAGCACAGACCGAAGAGGTCTTGAAGGTCAAGCGTTCTGCCAACGGCATCATCGTCGACCCCGTCACGCTCCCCCCGGGCGAGAAGGTTGGCCGAGCTGCCGAGCTGATGGACCAAGCCAACGTCTCCGGCATCCCGATCGTCAACGAGGACGGCACGCTAGCCGGAATTCTCACCCGGCGCGACCTACGCTTCCTAGAAGACCCAAACCTCCCAGTTTCCGAGGTCATGACCTGTGAGAATTTGGTGACGGGAACGGGGAATGTAACGCTTGAGGAAGCTGAGCGAATTTTAACGGCAAAAAGAGTCGAGAAACTCTTACTGATTGACGAAGATAGAAAACTAACGGGTCTGATTACCATTCGCGACATCGACATGATGAAGCGATTCCCCCGTGCTTGCAAAGATCCGCAAGGTCGCTTGCGTGTCGGTGCAGCCATCGGGGTTGGCGATTTAGCCCGTGCTGAGCAGTTGATCAAACAAGGCGTAGACTTGCTGGTCGTCGACTCGGCTCATGGCCACAGTAAAAACGTGGTCGAAACGGTCAAAGAGATTAAAGCACAGAAAAGCTGGGACATCGATGTCATCGCGGGTAATGTCGCGACTGCCGAAGGTGCCGAAGCCCTGATCAATGCAGGTGCAGACGCAATCAAGGTTGGCATTGGCCCCGGGTCGATTTGCACGACTCGTGTCATCAGCGGTGTCGGCGTGCCTCAGATCTCCGCGATCATGCGAGCGACCCAGGTCGCAAACAAACAGAACATACCTGTCATCGCCGACGGCGGCGTTCGCTTTAGCGGTGACATTACGAAAGCCATCGTTGCTGGTGCCAGCACCGTGATGATTGGCAGCCTGTTTGCCGGACTGGCCGAAAGCCCCGGCAAAGTGATCCTTTACCAAGGTCGAACGTTTAAGGCGTACCGAGGGATGGGATCGATGGGTGCCATGGTCAAAGGCAGCAGCGATCGATACCGCCAGAAAGGCGTGCAAGCTGGGAAGCTTGTCCCTGAAGGCGTTGAAGGCCGTGTGCCTTACAAAGGTCCGCTAAGCGATTACGTCTACCAACTGGTCGGCGGATTGCGTGCGGGCATGGGATATTTGGGAACAAGGACGATCGAAGAGCTGAAACGCGATGGAAGGTTCATCCGTGTTTCGGCCGCGACGGTAAGGGAGAACCATCCGCATGACATTGCGATCACGCAAGAAGCGCCCAACTACAGTCCCGATGTCGGGTCATCCGACGCAGGCTAATGACAGTCGAGTCCGCCCGGCACGATTGCTGCTGGGCGCCTTGGTGGCATTTGCGCCGCTGAGCGGATTGGCGCTCAGCGAGACGGCTTTCGCTCAACAGCCGCAGACGCAGTATCATTCCTCCGCCAACCAACAGTCCTCGACAACCGAAGGCTGGAATCTCCGTTGGCGAAAAAGTTCTCAAGTAGCGCCCGCCCCCGCTCATGTCCCTCAGTCGGACGTGTTCGCTCAACCAGCGGCGACGACAAGCCCTCGCCATGTTGCTGCCCTGCGAGCAAACTCGGGAGCTAACTCGCAGGCACATGCCGCGGTGCAGACTGCCCACCACCAACAGGGCAGCAATGTCTTTGCGCGGCAACCCAACCAGCAGGCCATCCAACAAGTTGCCCATACAGAAGCAGCTCCGGCGAATTCGGGTTTGGGACAACCGCAACGCGGTCCGGTAGCGAATTACCGACGTGCAACTCCGATCGCCCAAAACCAGTTGCAAGAACGCTTGCCGCGTCCGGAAGATTTCTTTAACGATCCATTTGCTGATGGAACCAATGCTGGCGGACAAGCTGTCGCTCGCGTTGCGGCGGTACCGATCCCGGTTCCACAAACCGAAGACGAACCTGCGGCCAAAGGTTTTGGCTTGCCCGATACACTGGCTGATCCGAACAGCGCGCCCTCGAACGACATGCGATCAAACCCGTTCCGCAACGGAGCGATCCCTGATCCGTCGATGCCCAATCCAGCAGCAGAGCAACTGAGCCCTGCGGCAGAACAACTCGGAATGCCAGGTCAGCCTTCTGAGCAAATCCCAGTGCCGGATCCAGAACTGCCGATGCCCTCGCAAGCGGCTCCGTCCCAGCCTTCACAAGGACGCTCGTCACTACGTGGCTTGCTGAATGATCCGGACTTGTTTCCAAAACAGCAGGCGGATCAGGCAGCGGAACAACCCGTCGAAGAAATCCCAGCACCGTCGGCTCAGCCAGCTGACGCGATGGATGACTTTCGGTTCACACCGCCAGCACCATCCAACCAATCGGGGCGTAGCGAGTCTTCACCAAGCGACAGACCTTCGGATCGCTTTGGCGACGATGCCTATAGCGATACCGCAATGTTGCGATCGAACGAATTGTCTTGCGAAGACTTCCGAGAACGAATCGCCAGAGAAACGATCGATAAGATCTCACTGGATCCCAGCCCGCCGTTCCGACCAGACCTGTTTGATCCAGAGGATTACGACCGGCAGCGAGAAAAATTCGAGCAGCGTCAATCGGTTCGTGCGTGGAGCAATCTGAACGGCCAAGAAGTTGCCCGAGGAAAGTTGATCGGACTAGCTTATGAGCAGGTGATCATCGAAAACGAAGCCGGCCAACGCCAAGAACTGTCAGTCCATCGCATCAGCGAAGGCGATCTCGGATACTTGGCTGACAACTGGGGACTGCCGAAGGAATGCTTGGTTGAACAAGTTGCCTACACACCGCGAACTTGGTCACCAATGACGATGACCTGGAAAGCGTCCAACCTATGCAGCAAGCCGCGTTACTTCGAAGAAGTCAACTTGGAACGCTATGGTCACACGGCCGGCCCATGGCTACAGCCCGTCGTTTCGTCCGCACACTTCTTTGCCAACATCGCCGTCTTGCCATACAAGATGGGCATTCACCCACCAAACGAATGCGTCTACGCACTTGGCTACTATCGACCGGGCAACTGTGCCCCTTGGATCGTACCACCAGTGCCAGTTAGTGCCCGTGGAGCTTTGGCTCAAGGGGCATTCATGAGCGGTGCATTTTGGCTGGTTCCCTAGCAGCCTGTCGATCTTCTGCTATCGCCTTTTGCTTCATAGACCAGCGTACTTTCCCGCTGGCTTTGCGGACCGAGTCCAGCTTCCTCCTTTGCGACCTGACCGATGGCACAAATCGACAACGTTGATCTTGCCAAACTGAAACGCGTCGCCCACGCCTTCGTTCAATTTTTCCCAGCGCAACTAACGATCGGCTTGGTCGGAACACTTGGTGCCGGTAAGACAACGTTGACGCAAAACATCGCATCGGCGGCGGGCATTGACCCGGAAGATGTCACCAGCCCGACATTCACGTTGCTATCGAGCTATGCAGCAAACGTCGCGGCCGGTCCGATCACACTGCATCACCTGGACGCATATCGAGTTCACGACGAAGACGAATTCTTGGAACTCGGTGTAGAAGAGTTATTCGATTCACAGGAATCATGGGTGCTGATCGAATGGGCTGACAAAGTCGAAGCGGTCATGCCGCGAAACACTCTGTGGATCACGATCGAACCCACCGATCCAAGAAGCCTGCTGTTGCGCTGCGATGACCAAAACATCCAACACGCTCTAAGACAGATTCAGTCGACCGTCGAGGCAGCGTCCTAGCTGATCGAATCGCACACGCAATCAATCGGTCGGGCGTTTCTGTTCCAGCCAATCTTGCTGCGGAACCGATGTAGGATTCTCGATCGCCCAGGTCGGTTTCGGAAACCATCGCAGGCCACTGATTCGCGGATACGATTCCCAGACATGAGCCTTAACGGGATCTGTCACGCGCAGGTCGTTCGCCTGACGCAAGTAATCGTCCAGCTGGTTTGATAGCTCAGCATGAACACTGTCAAGCTTTGGGTTTCCGATCAGATTGTTCATGCAATCGGGGTCGGCTTGGATATCGAAAAGCTCTTCCGCGGGACGCAATGCGACCGACGCATCCAGCAAGCTTTGAATAGGCAGCTGGCTCTTGTTGGCGATCATAAAATCTAATGTTGGGCAGGCGTCGATGTCATGGTATCCACCGTCCTCTGGGCCCAACTGACTTTTGACGATCCCGCCCTCGCTGTCGTAGGTCACACGAGAGTATTTCTGCGGTGAACCGGCAGGGTACCGTTCCGGTGTGAAGTTTCGGATGTAGAGATACGACTTTGTTCGGACGCAGCGACAGGGATATCCGAGCGTGTTGAAACGGGACGATGAATGTCGCTCGCGTCCACTGTAAACATACTCTCGCGGTTGCCAGTCGACCGAAGGCTCACTACGAAGCAGCGGCATCAAATCGATCCCGGGCATCTGCTCGGATTGCTTCGCTGTTACACCGGCGGCGGTGAATAGGCTTTTCGTAACATCGATCAAACTGACCAAGTCATCGTTAACTCGCCCGCCGGGAACCGAATTTGGCCATGCGATCGCCAAAGGCATATGAATCCCATATTCATACAAGTTGGCCTTTGCACGAGGAAACGACATGCCGTTGTCGCTCGTCACGACAACCAACGTGTTTTCCAGCAGCCCATCGTTCTCCAGTTGGTCAAGCATCTTGCCTAGATGTGAATCAAACCACTCGATCTCATACATGTAGTCAGCGATGTCTTCGCGGATCTCGGGCGAATCAGGCAGGAAGCCAGGCACGCGAACTTTGTCGGGGTCGACACCGTTCTGCTTTCCTAATCCCTTGCCAAAGACACGGTGTGGCTCGGTCGCACCGAACCAGAAACAGAACGGTTGATTGTCTTCACGTTCGTTTAAAAAGTCTGCGAAGTTGGCTGCATAGTCGTTGGATGAGATTCCGGGCGGTGACTTGAGCTTCTGTTTTCCATAGGACTTTCCGGCTGGATTGTGGGGCCAACCCAAAGCTTTTCCGGGTCCCCAACCTTTTCCAGTCATACCGACGTGGTAACCCGCTTGCTGCAACTGCTGCGTGTAGACCGGAAGATCGGTTGGAAAGTAGCTTGCATGTGTACCGGCTTCGCGCAACTGCCAAATTTCTCGCCCCGTCAAAAACGCCGCCCGCATCGGACTGCAGCCAGGTGCTGGGGTAAAGGCGTTTCGAAATAGAACGCCAGCTTTGGCAACGCGATCGAAAGCAGGGGTTTCGATCGCGGGATCGCCATACGCGCTCGCATGGGGATAAGACTGGTCATCAGAAATTGCAATCAACAAATTCGGACGCTGCTGCTCGGCTTGAACAGCGGCCGCAGCCGTGATCAAGAGCGCAAACACACAACAAACGCGATGAGGAATCAACATGGCAGGAGGAATGACTAGAGGCGGGGTAGACAGTGATGCCGTTTTCGATAGCGAAGCGGGGTTTCACCGATATGTTTTTTAAACTGCTGCGTAAACGCACTTTGATCACAGAACCCGAACCGGGATGCGATTTCACCTACGCTGTCATCAGTGTGAATGAGTGCGTCACTGGCCGCTTTGATGCGTGTCTTCGCCAAGAACTCTTGGACATTTAAACCGAACAGTTGGACGAAACGGCGATGCAACTGCCTTGATGAGATGCCGGCGATCTCAGCCAATTCGGTGACGCCGATCTTGCGATCAAGGTTCTTGTGGATGAAGTTCAAGATTTCATCGACTTCGGAATAGGCTTGAATCTCTTCTTTGGCGCCGCTGTAGTCACGCACGGTTCCCATCAATCCGATGATCGATCCGTCTCGGCCACGTACAGGCAGCTTCGTCGTTACAAACCAATCGAGCAGTCGTTGTTCCGTGTACCATATTTCGACTCGATTGATCAGCGGACGCCCGGTTCGCATCACGGACAAGTCATCACGAACAAACTCTTGCGCCAATTGCGAAGGGAAGTGATCGTAATCGGATGTACCGATGATTTCGTATTCCGTGTTGACACCCAACCGTTTCAAAATGGCTGTGCTGGCGCCCATCATCCGACTGTTTGTATCTTTGAAAAAGAAATACACATCGGGCAAGAAAGCGAACAGTTCCTGAAACTGCTGTGGGCCTCCCATCCGATCGAAGAAATCGGCCTGCATCGGATGGATTGAAGATGTTGTAGTCGTACTCATATTCAAAAAGATGGCGTCTCGCGAAATGCACCCCAACGCCGTTGTGACACAGCGACACCGTGCGAATTCGAAACAGCTCGTAAGTGGCAACGAACGCGGAAACACATTATGGTCGCCTAGTCACCAGCGATGTTGGAAATTCTGATTGCTGGCGGTCCCGATCTTGCTTGCCGATCATGTCTTGACAGGCAATCACCGGAGACAGCCTGGGGGGGGGCAGTGATCCGAATGCCTGTTTTTCAGACCACGCCGCCGATGATTCACAGGACGCCCGAAAGCGAAATGTGTAGAATCGGGCCCTTCGATCTTCCCACCCGCATCCTCCTGCCTTTTAACGAGCCCCCAAATGCGTTTGCCATCCAAGTTGCGTTCGCTCGCTGCAATGCCAACTGCTTCGCTTGCAATTTCTTCTGCCGCCATGGTCGCCGTTGTTTGCATGGTCGCTGTGGGAATGAAAACGGCCGATGAGACCGGTGCCCAGGTTGGCACCTACGCGACCCAATTCCTAAGCCAACTTGACGAAGGCCAAAAAGCCAAAGCCGTCATGGACTATGACAGCGACAAACGCGTCGAATGGCACTTCATCCCCAAAGACACCCGCAAAGGCTTGGCCTTGCGTGAGATGAACGAAGCACAACGAGTTGACGCACTACGAATGCTTCGTGCCGCCCTTAGTGAAGCCGGCTACAAGAAAGCCAGCCGAATCATGTTGATGGAAGGCCTTCTTCGTGAGCTTGAAGGCAAAGACCGACGCTGGGAACGTGACCCGCAAAAGTACTTCGTCACGATTTTTGGGACGCCTGGCGACGAGGGCAAATGGGGCCTTAGCTTCGAAGGTCACCACATGTCGATGAACTTTAGCTTCGAAGCTGGCGCGTTGGTCGACAGCAGCCCACAGTTTTTCGCTGCCAACCCAGCGACCGTCATGAACGAAGTGCCTGAACTTTCCGGCAAACTGTTGCCCGGTAAAGGCACTCGGATCCTGAAAGACGAAGAACAATTGGCATTCGACCTGATCAATTCGCTCGAAGGCGAAACCAAGGAAACCGCGATCATCAACCAAGATGCGTTTGATGAAATTCGTTTTGCCGGTGAAGCTCAAGCCGCCGTCGGCGAACCCGAGGGCGTTACCTACAAATCACTCGACGAAGACGCAAAGTCACTGCTGGAAAAGCTGGTCATGACCTATGTCAATGTCGTAGCGGAACCGGTTGCAAACGACCGTCAAGCGATCATCGAGGAAGACGGCTGGGACGATGTGCACTTCGCATGGGCCGGTGCGACTGAACCCGGAATCGGACACTACTACCGAATCCGCGGCAAACGATTCTTGATCGAATTCGTCAACACGCAAGCCGATGCGGCAGGCAACCCAGCCAACCACATCCACTGCGTCTGGCGCGACCTATCGGGTGACTTTAACCTGGAACCAGCTGCGGCTGAGTAATTCAGTTAGCTATTGTCCGCAGCGGGCAGAGCCCGCTAAGCATTGTGTGACAAGGCGGGAGCCTTGTCACAAGTAAACGCAATCCTCGTCGCAAGGCTCCCGCCTGCCGATCCCACCAGCAAGCTAAGCATCGTGTGACAATGCGGGTGCCTCGTCGCAAGTAAGCGCAATCCTCGTCGCAAGGCTCCCGCCTTGCGACGCACTGCAATGCAGACTCCGCCTGCCATCTCCAGCAAGCTATTTAATCCCAACGATATAGCAGATCCAGCTCGGATCACTATCGGCGGCCCCACAGCGATACCATCCGCCGTCAAGCTCGGGATCCTCTTCGTTTTCGCGTTCCCAATACACTTGGCTCTCCCGAAAACCTGCTTCGTGAAGCATCTCGCGAACTTCGGGGATGGTCCAAAAACGCCAGTGATATTCAAAGGCGCGTTTCAGCTTGCTGCCGTCGGGAAATTTGAAAGAGATCGAGAACGAAGCGTCGGCGGTGATCGGGTTGAATGATTCTTGCGTCCAGTGATAGGCAAAGCCATTCTTGCCTTTCTTGATCGTTCGTTTATCCGTGTGCTGCTCCGCGTAGCACTCGCCGCCCCCCATCATGTCCATCACCATGATGCCGCGTTCGTCCAAGTGCGACAGCGCGGTTTTGAAGTATTCAACCACTTCGGCGCGAGTCTTAAAGATCCAGAAGGAAAAGTTCTGGGCCGCCAAGACATCGACCGGTTCGGTATTTCCGTCGCGAACGTCTTGTTCGAGCAACCGGACACGCTCTTGCTGCTCGGGTTTCAGCCGTGCCAGATTATGGTCTCGGCCCCACTGAAGCGTTTCACTGCACAGGTCGACGCCGACCGCCGTACGTCGTTTACTGGACTTGGCCCATTCGCAGCAGACCGCAAAAGTGCCGCAAAAATCTTCCCGCAGGGTCAATGGCTTGCGGTTATAGGCTTCACGATAAGCTTGCTCGAAGAATTCGACTTCGTGATCCGGAGTTTGAACCGATTTCTGATACAGGTCAAACTTGTCGGCTTGTTCGGCGGCCGTCGGTTTCTGCGGTTTGCTTTGTCGTTTTCCCACGGCTATCGGTCACCAATGATGTTGCAGATACAAAGAAGCGTTGTCGTGTGGTGAAGCCGGGCTAGTGGACGATTAGCCAATCCAAAAACAAAGCCGGCTCAAATTGAACCGGCTTATTCTATTCATGGAAGTCAAAATTTCACGGTCACAATGCGGATCTGCCGAACGGATAAATCACAAATCGCTTTCGCCCCGGATCGGTGGTTTCACCGATGATTTGCAATAGGCCGAACCGGCTATCCGAACACGGACCTAGCGACGTGCCATACGACGTGCGATCGCTTCGGTCGGAAGCGGCATGATTTCCGCAGGACCACTGGGATTGAACAGTGCGTCGTCGCGAGTCTGCTCGTCTTCAGGCTGCTCATAGGTGACTAGATAAGCACCGATGATGTCGCCGGACTTTTCATAAACCGGTGGCCAAAATTCTTCGCCACGAATGGCGAGTGTCTTTGCCAACAACCGAGTCGCCCGGCCCGAGAATCCACTAAGGACCATGTCCAATCGCCCCAGAGCTTCACGATAAATGTAGAACACCATTGCGGTGTCCTTGTTTTTACCGCCGGCAAATTCCCAAGTTCCATCGTCTTTTTCGTAATAGAACCCTGGCTCGGGTGCGTCTTCGTTCTTGCTAAGCCGTGTCCCCGCCGAAGCGCTATCGGGTTTGGGGTCGGTATCGCGATAACGCAGGAAGAACGGGCAGGACCGAGCTTGAACATCGTCAACATCGTCTTCGGTGACGAATGGCGTGAAGCCAAAGACGTCCGAGAACAGAAGCTCGACAACAGGGTTACTTTTGATAC
This sequence comes from Stieleria sp. JC731, assembly GCF_020966635.1. Taxonomy (NCBI): domain Bacteria; kingdom Pseudomonadati; phylum Planctomycetota; class Planctomycetia; order Pirellulales; family Pirellulaceae; genus Stieleria; species Stieleria sp. JC731. Next base: position 804,963 of record NZ_JAJKFQ010000002.1, read on the forward strand.
TGCCGACGCAGATCAAACCGCGGTCACCGGTCGCGTCGACGAAGCCGTCAAAAACTTCTTCGGCTCGGCGGCGAACATCCTGAGGCTCAACTTGGCCAGGGCTCCAGACCAGAGTCTGCTGGAAGCGGTCCGGCATCGGAACTTCGCGTTTCTCTTCGCCCGGCTCGGTTTCTTTGTGCTTAGCAACGCCACCCAAGGTGGAAACGCCGCTCAAAACTTCGCCCACCAGGACCGAGTCACTGGCGACAACGGAAGCACCTTCCGGGGTCGCGTTGGCGTCCGTTGCACGGACACCGACAATGATTTCGATCTCACTACGGCGGGCGATCAATTCCCAGAAGTTTTCTGGGTTAACCGCGAACAATGCACCTGGCAATTGCTCGGCGGTGGCATGACCTTGATCGATCAAGTAATCACATAAGCGTGATAATGCGTCCAGCGGAATGTACTTGGCTTCATTCTTCAGCAGTGACGCCACCTGATGGCGGTCCAGCCCCGTATGTTCGACGATCGATTTGATCGTTCCGGGACGTTTACGACGGTCAGGTGTATGGCCCAGCAGCTCAGCTAGCCGAAATGCGTATCTCATTTTCAAATCTGTTTCGAAAAAGGCTCTCGTGATTAGCTTGCCGCGCGGTCCGCCTCGAATACGCACAGCTGTGTCAGTTTCGTCGATCGTTCGACGCCCGACTACCCCACAACAAGCGAGTCAACCAGTATGCAATCACGCCCAGCGAAAGTGTGCCTAGTCCTACAGCGGCCTGCACGGGAACCCGTATGGCCGTCAGTGTAGCAATCATTAGGGTGCCGAACACGTAAATGATCGGAACCAATGGAAAAGCCCAGTGTGGCAACAATGGCTCATCACGCTTATGCACGACGAACACCAGTGCCCCACAAAGTGCCGCACACACCGAGAGTGTGAATCCGAGGTAGTTTAGTTGCTCCCGAAGCGATGCAATGCCAATGAAGAGGCATCCCAATACCGCCTGGGTAAAAATTGCCGGGCGGAGGTTCAAACCCACCGCCTCGTCAGAACTTGTTAGATGGCCGGCCAAAAATTTTGGTAGTAGTCCATCTGATGCCATTTTGTGATAGACCCGTGGTCCCGTTTGCGTCAACGCAAAGACGGATGTTACCAACCCCGCTAGGATCGCGATCCACACCAAAGGCCCAACATAATGCCCCATTGCGAAGCCATTGGACATCATTTGGTTCCCAATCGCAGATGCGGCTGCCGTGGCAATATTAGGATTCCCCGTCACTTCATCGGCGGGTGGTGCGAACACAAACACACCGTTCAAAACCACATAGATGACGGTCACTCCGACGGTCGCCCCTAACATCGCGCGAGGGACATCCCGCTGCGGATTTTTTATCTCGCCGGTCATATAAACCGCTGCATTGAACCCGCTATAGCTAAGCGAGATCCAAGTCAGCGCGTTTGCGAATACAAAAAGATGTGCCCACGTCCAAACTTCTGACGGCTCGCCGCCGCCACTTACCACCCTTGCGCCGCCTTGCCAATTAGGAAAGTCCACCAAAGCGATCAGTATGAAAAGGCCAACCAGTATGAACTTAAATATGACAACAAAGTTTTGAATTCGTGTTCCGGGACGCAATCCGATCCCGTGCACGACCGCCGCGACCACCACTAAGAAAACTGCAAAACTTCCTTCCGGGATCGAAGCCAGTGGCGGCCACTGGGAGACTCGTAAATATTCCTCAAACGTCGTCGCCGCAAACGCCATCGCGCCTGCAAAGCCTGCGATCATCGACACCCACCCGGCCATCATTCCGGCAGCCGGATGAACCGCTCGCGCTAAGAAAAGATACTCGCCACCGGATTCGGTAAATTTCTGAGCCAAGGCTCCGTAACAGATCGCGCCGCAAATCGCGATGACCCCACCAATCGCCCACGCGAAGACAACTTGGAATGGCGAACCGAGATCGGCCAAAGTAAATCCGCTGGTGATGTAAACGCCCGCCCCGATCATGCTGGCTGCGACAATAGCGCCAGCCGAAAACGCACTCAGCTGATGTTCGCTCGTTCGATCATCTTCACCACTTTTCAGTTCGTCCGTCACGCCAAAATCTCGTTTACAACCCGTCCGCCTTCGACCCCGGTCAATCGTTGATCGAGTCCCTTGAAAGCGTAAGTAAAGCGATCGGAATTGATTCCCATCAGATGCAATATCGTCGCATTGAGATCACGGATATGCACCGGATCCTTTGTGATGTTGTAGCTGAACTCGTCGGTTTCACCGTGAACGACGCCGCCCTGAGTCCCGCCACCTGCAAGCCAAACTGAAAAACATTTCGGATGATGATCACGACCGTAGGTGTCTTTGGTCAATTTGCCTTGGCAATAAATCGTCCGCCCGAACTCGCCCCCCCACACGACCAAAGTGTCGTCAATCATCCCGCGCTGACGAAGGTCGGTTAGTAGTGCCGAGCTAGGCTGGTCGACATCACGGCATTGGTTGGGAAGGTCTTTGGGAAGGTTGTTGTGTTGGTCCCATCCGCGATGAAAAATCTGAGTAAAACGCACTCCGCGTTCCGCCATTCGTCGCGCCATCAGACAGCAGTTGGCAAACGTTCCGGGCGTGGTCACGTCTGGGCCATACATATCCAAGATGTATTGAGGCTCATCGCTGATATCAGCCAAATTCGGAACGCTGGTTTGCATCCGAAAAGCCATTTCGTACTGCGCGATCCGGGCGTGGGTCTCCGGATCTCCCACCGAATCGGCCGTCATCCGATTCAGCCGCGCGAGCGAATCAAGCATCTCTCGACGCACGCCGGCGCTAACGCCTTTTGGGTTAGACAAATAAAGGACGGGATCACCGGTGCTGCGCAACGCGACACCTTGATACTTGCTTGGCAGAAAACCGCTTCCCCATAGCCGGTTGTAGAGCGCCTGGGCTTCTTTACGACCGGTCCACGAAGCCGTCATCACAAGGAAAGCGGGAAGGTTTTCGTTCTCCGTTCCCAAGCCATAGCTAAGCCATGATCCCAAGCTGGCTTTTCCTGGAAGCTGATCGCCAGTGCAAATATAGGTAATCGCCGGATCGTGATTGATCGCCTCGGTATGCATCGAACGAACGATTGCCAGTTCATCAACGTGCTTTGCCGTCTGTGGCAGCAGCTCGCTGACCAATGTCCCCGATTCACCGTGAGGCGAAAACTTGTAGACGCTTGGTGCGATCGGAAATCGAGATTGCCCGCTGGTCATTGTTGTCAGACGCTGCCCCATGCGGATCGAATCGGGCAGATCTTTATCAAACCACTCTGACATCGTGGGCTTGTGATCCCACATGTCGATCTGACTGGGGGCGCCAGACATAAACAGATAGATTGCTCGCTTTGCTTTTGGGGCATGGTGCGGGAGCGACGGCAAGCCACCCTTGGCTTGACTGCCAGCCGGCTGCGATGTTGTGCCGCGACCTGATGAAGTCACGAGTGAGCTTTCTGTGCCAGAAGCATCGAGCGACGAAAGCGCGGCCAGCCCAAGTCCAGCCGCGGAACGCGAGAACAGCGATCGTCTGGTCAACGCTAGCTGGTGTTCTTGCTGCAAATTCATCGGTTCAGTTTCGCGATTGTCGGAAGGATTCGTACGACGCTTTTGAGCGGCAGGTGGCTTTGAGATTTAACGCCTTTGCCAGATCAGTATTTAACAACTCAGTAATTAACAACTTCGTCTAGATTTAGCAGTGTGCTGGCGATCATCATCCAAGCCGCATGTTCGCTTTCGGACAGGCCCGCTTGCGAGACATCGTCAACCGACAGCAGATCTTTGGCCGCGTTCTCGTCAGCAAGATAGGCATCGCGCAGCTCTGTTAGCAAACGCTGTAGTTCGCTGATTTCGGCTTCGCTGGGCAGTCGAGAAGTGACCGTTTCAAACATCCAACGCAAGCGTTCTTCATCGGGTGCGGCATCGGTATCGTTGAAAGCTCGAATCGCGAGATGCTTGGAGGCCTTCAAATACTGGTGCTCATTCATCAACACCAAGGCTTGCAGCGGCGTATTGGTCCGCTCGCGACGCGCGGTACACGATTCACGACTAGGCGCATCGAACGTCGACATCTGCGGCGGAGGACTGGTGCGTTTCCAAAAGATGTAAACGCTTCGGCGCAGTCGTTTTTCGATCTCTTTGTCGGCTTTGAAATTTGCCGTGTTGCTACGGGTATAGCCGACGGCGTACCACAATCCGTCCGGTTGAGGCGGCTTGACGCTGGGACCAGAGGATTGCTCGTTAAGCAGACCTGCTAAAGACAACGCTTGGTCGCGTAGCACCTCGGCGTCCAATCGATAGCGAGGCCCACGGGACAACAGACGGTTCTTCGGATCGATCGCTAACTGGTTTTGATCGATTGACGAATCACGACGATAAGCATCGCTCATCACCATCTGCTTGATCAACCGTTTCAAGTCCCAGCCGTTTTGCTGAAAATCGACTGCCAACCAATCCAAAAGTGCTTGGTGACTTGGTGGTTCACCTTGGCTGCCGAAGTCCTCACTGGATTTCACCAGTCCGACGCCGAACAACCATTGCCAAACCCGATTGACAACGACGCGGGAGGCCAAGGGATGATCGGGTGATGTCAGCCATTTTGCTAACCCCAATCGATCACGCGGCAAGCCTTCGACCATCGCCGGCAGAAACTCGGGAACCGCACGATCGACCGGTTCGCCGGGTTGGTCGTACTGACCGCGATTAAGAATATGAGCCTGCCGAGGTGTGGCCAACTCTTTCCAGACCAGCGTGGTCGGGATGTCGTTGTTCATCTCCTCCTTGGCTTTTTCCAGCCCCGCGATCATGTCTTCAATGGCCGTCCAATCCGGATGTTCGCAAACAGCTTTGCGATAGTAAGTACGGATCGATTGCTGTTGCTCTTCAGAACGTTGATCGGGCGGATGAGAAACCAGTTCTGCAATTTGCATGGGGGCAGGAATCGCAGGTGACCGAAACGCATACGTCAACTGAATCGGGCGAGACTGCGATACGGATTTGATATACAGATCGTTGTCGCCTTCGCGAAGCTCCAATCGATAGCTGTGGGATAACGGTTTTAGAGGCCCAGTCTCTTTGGTGATCTGCAAACGTTTATTGTTGAGATAGATCACATGGCCGTCGCTCGTCCCGAGCAAAAGATCGACAGTCTGTGCCTTGGGCGATGTCAGTTTCTGATAAAGCACATTGACGTTGACTGCATCGCTTTCGCTGGGCAATGAATGGACTGCGACCGGCGAGAAATCACTGCGTTCGGACCAAGTCAGTTCTTTGTCGCGGTACTTGAATTTCTCATCTGGCTTGAATTGGCGCTGTTCTGAAACGAAGACTCGAGAATAGCCAGGGCTTTCGCTTTCGACCGTGAAGGGCCCCGCCAAATACGCATTACCTAATTTGATCTGATCGTCGACGCCGATCTGTGGCGGTGCGTCTGACAAACTGAATCGCATCGCATGGAACTGATGCTTGGCGTAAACCGATTGGAAGTCCAATGTGAAACGCAACTTGCTGGGCTGTTCGGCAAGCCTGTCAGACAACTCAAGGCTTCTGAATTGGACTTTCCGCGAACCTTTGGTTTGGTGCCCAGCCACGGCCCAACCTTGGCCATCCGTTTTTCCATCAATCGCGTTTTCGACCTTGAATTGATCACCGTCTTGTTCGATGTCCGCCATCGCATCAGTGATAAGAACGTGCTTCCATTCGTCTCCCACCATCACGTCGATGCCGAATTCGGTCAAAACCGCATTGCCATTGGACGATATCCCAACGCGATCGGATTCAGGGTCCGGCAAGACGTCCATGACGATCGTTTGCCACCGATGTGACATGAAGGATTCATCCAAGGGAATCTCTACCAGCAACGTCGCCTTGTCGTTCGCCGGGCGATTGGAAATGACAATGCCTTCGTCGTCGATGGTCAGACTCTCGTGAGATACCTCGCTTGCCGACCCCGGGATCAGTGCCTTTGAGTGAACGACGGTTTCGGAATCCGGCTGTTGCGAAATCGAAATCTCCCAGCTTCGCTGCGCCGCATCGACCGACTCGATCGGGCCTTCCATCTCCAGCTTTAGATCAACGATTTGCTGATCAAATTCGGCAAGTTGCGCCAGCTGATCTTCACTAGGGACTCGGATTACAGGCGGGTGATCCTTTTTGTTGCCGTCGAGAGCTTGTCCGTCCAAGCTGTTAAAAAACGCACTTAAAGAGTAGTAGTCCTTCTGTCGAATCGGATCGAACTTGTGATCATGACAGACGGCACACTGGGTCGTCAGTCCCAGAAAAATAGTGCCAAAGGAATCGGTACGATCGATCACATTGCGAGCGAAGACTTCCTCGTAGATTGATCCGCCTTCACTGGTCGTGACGTTCAGTCGGTTGAAGCCACTGGCAATTTGCTGAGCTTGCGTGGCGTCGGGAAGCAAGTCACCGGCAAGTTGTTCGATGATGAATTGGTCAAACGGCATATCGTTGTTGATCGCATCGATCACCCAATCACGATAAGGCCACATCTCCCGATAGTTGTCCAGGTGTAGCCCATGGGTATCGGCGTAACGAACCAAGTCTAACCAATACCTGCCGAAGTGCTGGCCAAATGCTGGTGTGGCCAGCATTTCGTCGACCAACCGCTCATATTGAAAATCGTCACGATGCAGGCGATCGATTTGTTGGCGCGTCGGTGGCAATCCCGTTAGACCAAGACTGACGCGGCGCAACAAAGTTGACGGCGAAGCTTGCGAATTGCCAACCAGCCCTGCGACACGAATCTTGGCATCGATGAAATGGTCAATCGGATTTTTCGTGTCCGGCGGCAACACTGCCTTTTGAGGAGCTTCAAAGGCCCAATGCTCCTGAACCTGTCCGCCTTGTTCGATCCAACGCCGCAGGGTGTCCTTCTGAATGTCAGATAGCGGTTTGCCGTATTCTGGTGGCGGCATCAAGGTTTCGTCATCGGCAAGCAATCGACTGACCAGTTCACTTTGATCAGGTTTGCCGGCTTCGATTACGGAGTGAACACCCTCGGAGCTATCCAGACGCAAATCGGCTTCACGCTTGGCCTCGTCGGGACCATGACAGGCGAAACAGTGATCCGAAAGGATCGGACGAACATCACGCTGGTAGTCCAGCGGCGCGGCCACCTGATCCTGATCGGAAACGCTGGTCGTCGCCTGCAGGGGTGTCGAGATCGTGTAAACGAGACCGATCACTGCACCAGCGATACCGAGACGACTGGCATTGGAAAAACGGTTGGATCGATTGACCATAATCAGGAGGGTGTGGCCGAAGGAGGGAGCGTAGACGCTACAGCAAATTTTAGCCGATCGCTTTGCCTTTCGTCGGCAAACATCCCAGAACAATGACCGATCATCGACAATCGGTCACGCTTTTGCCGTTAAGGTGCCTCCGAAGCGACCCCCTTGGTGAGTTCGATCAGATTTCGTGGGTTCTGCCCCAAGTCGCCCTTTCCAACTCGCGACTGGCTGGTCGCATCGATCCGGCATCCCGACTGGTCCGGATCAGGCACGATTGAGACGTGTACGTCATCGACAAAACGAAATAACGGCGTCGTTCTCGTTAGATGCATCGTCCGATTCGAATCGTCGTTGTGCACACTTTCAACATTCCAGTTTGTTTGCGAGTCGACCCAATCCCGAATTCGGCGATCGGCTTCATCGACGGAGACGCCCATTTGCAGAGGTTGCAACAACCGGTTGTCGCTTTCAGGTGATAAACGCGCACTGTTTTGTGTCCAGTCGCGGCTCCAATCATCGACACGCCAAGCGATCGCCGCCAAAATGGCGATCGTGATCGCCAATGCGATCCATCCGATCATTTTCATCTTCCAAAATGTGTTTGGGATTCGTTTCAACTAGGTGCTTTCACTTGGGCTCCGAACAGCCCACCTGACACTGGTCGGACGTTCCAATTTCAACCGCCGACCTTCCTCTCTGATGACAGATACGCCTTCCCTTTTCGAAGCCCAAGAGTCGGACCATTTGGAAGCGGCTAAACCGTTAGCTGCGCGGATGCGACCAAAGTCGCTTGCCGAATATGTCGGCCAGCAGCATATCTTAGGACCGGGGAAACTACTGCGCAGGATGGTTGACGCAGGCAAGCTGGGATCGATCATCCTTGCCGGGCCTCCCGGAACAGGAAAAACGACGCTGGCGAATCTGCTGGCAAGCGAAACCGGCAGCCGTTTTCGTCCACTCAGTGCGGTCACCGGTGGCGTGAAGGAAGTGCGTGAAGCACTCGCCTGGGCGAAAGACTTGGTCGCGACCGGCGAACCCGCTCCCGTACTGTTCATTGACGAAATCCATCGCTTCAGCAAAAGCCAACAAGACGCTTTACTGCCCGACGTCGAGGAGGGCATCGTCTCGCTAATCGGCGCGACGACTAGCAACCCTTACTTTGCCGTCAACGGAGCCTTGATCAGTCGTAGCCATGTCTTTCAACTGCAGACCTTGGCCGCCGAAGAAATCGAATCTCTGCTGCGACGTGCTCTCGGTGACAAGGTTCGAGGGCTGGGCAACCTTCATGTCGAAATCGAAGACAGCGCCCTCGAACTGTTGGCCAGTGTCTGTGAAGGCGATGCCCGAAGGGCGTTGACTTCATTGGAAATTGCGGTCGCCAGTAGCGCTAGCACACCACCCAAAGTTGACGTTTCCGCAGCCGCTGAATCGATTGGCAAACGTGTCGCCGGATACGACGGAACGGGTGACGATCACTACGACTTGGTCAGCGCGATGATCAAAAGCATTCGCGGAAGCGATCCCGACGCCGCTCTGTACTGGCTGGCTCGAATGTTAGAAGGCGGCGAAGACATCCGTTTTCTCTGTCGACGCCTCGTTATCTTGGCCAGCGAGGACATCGGCAACGCTGATCCACATGCCCTGCCTTTGGCCGTCGCCTGTATGCAAGGATGCGAGTTTATCGGGTTACCCGAAAGCCAACTCTTGCTCTCGCAAACCGCCGCCTATCTTTCTTTGGCTCCCAAAAGCAATGCCGCAACGGTCGCCATCGGGAAGGCCCGTAAAGACGTGCGCGAAAAGAAACTGCTTGCCGTCCCCCAGCATTTGATGGACGCACACTCGACGACCGCCGCCAAACAGGGGCGGGGGGAAGGGTACATCTACAGCCACGATTGCCCTGATGGTATCGCGGCCCAAGACTACTTAGGTTCCAGCCGAACCTACTACGAACCCGTCGAACGGGGGTTTGAACGCGATCTGCAAAAGCGAAAAGAATGGATCCGACGCAGGCTCAAGGGCGAATCCTGAGTACCCTAGTGCGTCCTCGTTGCTTTCACCACTGACACAAAACCATCCCAGCGATCCATCATCATGATGCTTCATCGTCTGCTCGCCTTCACAATCATCCTAAGCGTTTCGCCCCTGATGGCGCAAGACAAATTGCGGATCGCAACATTCAACGTCTCGCTGTATGGAAAGTCTGCATCGGAGATACGCGATCGGCTTGCGAGCAAAGACGATGCCCAAGCTCAAAACATCGCCCGGATCGTGCAGACGGTACGCCCCGATATCCTGCTCATCAACGAACTCGATTACGACCAAGACTCGGTCGTCGCATCACGATTGGCAACCAACTACTTCGCCATCGGGCAAACCGATACCAATGGCGAATCACTCGAAGGGATCGACTACCCGTATTTCTTTAGTGCACCAAGCAACACCGGAATCGATTCCGAATTGGACTTGAACAACGACGGTAAACGACACAGTCCCAACGACGCCTTCGGATACGGAATCTATCCGGGCCAGTATTCGATGACCGTGTTCAGCCGCTTTCCGATCAAACGATCAGAACTGCGCACATTTCAAAACTTCGCTTGGAGCCAAATGCCTGGAGCGATTCGGCCGGTCGTCCCATCGACAGGCGATTTCTATTACGACGATGCGACTTGGTCAAAGCTCCGCCTAAGTAGCAAAAATCACATCGATGTTCCCGTTCAAGTGGGTGACACGACAATTCACATCCTCGCAAGCCATCCGACTCCACCTGTTTTCGACGGACGTGAAGACCGCAACGGGGCACGCAATCACGACGAGGTGCAGTTTTGGGTGAACTACCTTCAAGACGACACCGAAAGCAAAGGCTGGCTAGTCGATGATGCGGGCCAAACAGGTGGACTGTCCGAACAAGCTCGGTTTGTTGTGATGGGTGATCTGAACGCCGATCCGATTGATGGCAGCGGTCGGCGCGAAGCGATCCAGAGCTTGATTGCCCACCCACGCGTCAATGATGTTGAACCCAAGTCAACTGATGATGCGATCAATGACCGACAAAGTAAGTTCAAAGGGAAAGGCGACTTGGCAACCAAGACTGCCGACTGGGGACGCAACGGATTCATGCGAGTTGACTATGTATTGCCCAGCAGCAACCTGAATGTCATCGACAGCGGTGTGTTTTGGCCTGCAAGCAGCGATGCGAAATCCAAATGGGCCTCGGCCAGTGATCACCGCATGGTCTGGATCGAGGTATCAAAACCTTGACTATTGGGATGGCCTCGTCACGGAGTTTGAATCAACGAAAACGCGTCTTGCTAATGATCAGCTCGATGCGTGGCGGTGGCAGCGAACGTCAAGTCTTGTTGCTAGCCCAACATCTATCCCGAGATCACTTCGAACCTCATTTATACCTGTCCGAGGCTGCCGGTCCCTTTCTAGATCAGGTTCCCAATGACGTCCAAATCCATCCCTATCAGGCTTCGTCGGCGCGGCAGCTTTACTTCCCAGGTCGCGCCCTTCGCGAGCAAACCGCATATGTCCGTCAACTGATTCGCGACAATCAAATCGACGCGGTGTATGACCGAACCTTTCATATGTCAATTCTGGCCGGTCAGGCAGCGCGTGGTATTCGACGCGTATCAACGATCGTCAGCCCACCCCATCTAGCCTTACCGGCTGTCGAGAGTCGATTTATTGGGCTGAAACGTCGAAGGTTGGCCAAGTCGTATCGCTGCTCCGACGTTGTTGTCGCGGTGAGCCATCAAGCCGCCGAATCGGCCGAGCAGTATTACGGACTTCGTCCAGGCAGCGTGCAAGTCATCCCCAATCCCGTCGTCGTTTCACAATCTTTCCGCGACGATCTTGATCATGCTTCCTCCGACCCGAACACGACCAAACTGGTTTGCGTCGGACGAATGACGTCTGAGAAAGGGCACAGCGACTTAATCGAAGCACTCGCGACGGTCATCAAACATTGGCCTCAGGAACGCCCTCGTCTTCAACTCCGGCTTGTTGGCGACGGAATCCTGCGTCCAAACCTGGAAGCGCAGGTGCAACAATTGGGACTGCAATCCCACTGTCAATTCCTCGGCCATCTCGACAATGCCACCGAAGAAATCCGCTCAGCTGATGCGTTGGTTTTGCCATCGCGTTTCGAAGGGATGCCAAACGTGGTCTTAGAATCGATGGCTCTTGGGACACCGGTGATTGCGACACGAGCAGGCGGGACCACTGAGTTGCAGCATGACGAACCGACCGCGTTTTGGGCGGATGTTGCCAAGCCAGATTCAATCGCGACGGCGATTCTTGAATTTGCAAAGCATGCTGAACGAGCCAATCAGCATCGTCGTGCGGCATTGAAAATGATCAAAGAGCATCATGATCTTGGCAAAGCCATCGCCAGAATAGAATCGCTGTTGGACCCAGAACGTGGATAGCGCGTTTCGATTCAGTGCTAACACCCATTAGCCGCTTCGGCGTTAGCCGCGGTTGAAAGAACCTAGATGCACGCCAACCCCACATAACCGACGCTAACGCGTTTCGGCTCAGGGCGAACCACCATGAGCCGCTTCGGCGCTAGCCGCGGTTGAAAAAACCTGAATGCACGCCAAGCCCACGTAACCGACGCTAGCGCGTTTCGGCTCAGGACTAGCAACCATCAGCCGCTTCGGCGTTAGCCGCGGTTAAAAGTACCTGTATGCAACCCAACCCCACATAACCGACGCTAGCGAGTTTCGGCTCAGGGCAAACCACCATGAGCCGCTTCGGCGCTAGCCGCGGTTGAAAGCACCTGAATGCAACCCAAGCCCACATAACCGACACTAACGCGTTTCGGCTCAGGACGAACCACCATCAGCCGCTTCGGCGTTAGCCGCGGTTGAAAGTACCTGAATGCAAACCAAGCCCACATAACCGACGCTAGCGCGTTTCGGCTCAGGGCGGCTACAAATTCGTCATCCACGCGGCCTTATAACGCAGGCCTAAATTTAGGATTCGTTGCAACAAGGCTTCATACGGAATTCCAACTCGTTCGGCCGACTCGGAAAAATCCTCGCCGTATTCGATGTTGGGATTGGCATTGGCTTCTAAAACATACACATCACCGGAATCGGTCAGCCGCAAATCCATCCGCGCATAACCGCTCATGTTCAATGCACGGTAAACGCGTTTGCAAATCTTGGCGACCTTCTCGCCGGCTTCACCGCGAAGGTCAGCGGCCTCGTGAGTCGTGATCCCGTGCTTCTCTTGATACTTGCGATTCCATTTGACTTGGCTGGTCGCAATTCTCGCGGTGTCATCGGGCATCTTTCCAAAGTCCATTTCCCACGCGGGAAAGGTCTGCAACCGCTGGTTGCCGATCACCCCGACATAGATCTCGCGTCCTTCGATGTATTGTTCGACGATGGCGTCATCCCCGGCATGTTCGTGCACGAAGCTCACACGATCAACAAGTTGTTCATCGGTGCGCACGATTGACGCTTGGCTAATCCCGAACGAAGCGTCCTCGGTGACAGACTTAACAAACAGCGGAAATTCCAATTTTTTGGGACGATGAACGGTCCGCCCGACAGGGAAAACGGTAAACCGCGGCGTGGGGATGCGATGGTACGTGAGAATCTTTTTGCTAAGCGCTTTGTCTTTGCTAAGTAACAACCCACGTGGATTGCAGCCGGTATAGGGCTGCTGCATCAATTCCAGATAACTGATGATCGCGAAATCGTACGTCACGACCCCGTGGAATTCTTCTAGCAACATGAACGTGATGTGCGGCTTGAATTCCGTCAGCGCGTCTCGGATCGGGGCCAAGTCATCGTAAACGCCGATGGGCAGGACTTCGTGCCCCAGATGCCGAAGGGTGTCACAAACGTCAAATTCGGCTTTCCAAGCGTCAAGCTCTTTTTCGGAGATGCCATCCAGCGTTAACGGGGGAACATGACCAGCGCGGACAAGGACTAACACACGCAGTTTGTTCACATCATCACCCGTCTATGGCCCGAATTGAGATAATTGCTCGTTCGAAGGGCCACCAAAATCATCGCGTCACGTTTACAGACATCAGCACTGGTGCCCAACCTCAGTTCTAGTTCTCGGCACCGCTCGATCATTTCCTGCAGAACTTGATCGACCATATACGAGTATGCCCCGGTCCAATCCGCGACGACCCTCCGGATCTCTCCACGCCATTGTGACAGCAACGCCGCTGCGGTTGGATTACGACGGTGAGACCGGTCGCAAGAAAAAAGCTTGCGAAGATCTTTATCATAAACATTCGGATAATCCATTCCGTAGTGTTCGCGTTTGCGGCGATAGTGGGTCCGCAAGGTGCGGCGAATCTGGCTGACGGGATCCAGCGTTTGCTTGGACTGCACCACCGGAGATTTTCCGGCAATGCTGTTCATGAAATCGTCGACGTATTCAAGCTTTTTGATCGCTGGCCAATTGCGGTAGCGGGCTTTCCAACGACCTTTCTTGGGCAGCCAAACCGCAAACGTTTCCGCAAAATCCTCCAACGGATGCGCTTGGGCATACCACATTTCCAGGTGCAAAACGTAATCACGGGTCTGAGGATTTGGCTTGTAGAACTCCGGATAGGGCTCGGACGCTTTGCCAAACAGTTCTCGATAGCGAGACTTTCGACGGATCTGAAAAGCCGTGTCGATCGCGTGCCCCGTCTCGTGCCGCAGGATTTTCATGCACCACTGCTTGGTGCCACCTTCGACCTCCAGCAACTGTTTTCGCTCCAATCGACACAATCGAGGATGGGCCAGATAGAACGGAATCGCGATTCCCGGTATACCATCGGGAGAGAACCAATCTTCGCTCAGCCAGAAATGCGGTCGGAATTTCAACCCTCGATCGGCCAGCTCGCGATTTAGCTGATCGATACGGGTTTCCAAGATGGTGTCGCGGATCGATAGCTTCAGATCGCAGATTCGCATGTCCAACAATTCATCGTCAGACATCGACGCTAGATCCGGCACTCTTCCGCCCATGGTCCTCTATTAACTTTTTCAATAGTCGTCGGAAACGGATTCTACGTCTGAATGAACTCGAACATTGCCGCGCGACGATCGCTAACGCTGGTCAACTGCAAACCGATCTTGAAGTCATGCTTGCGAGTTCAATCAAGACAACCACTTCCTCAACGATAGGTCATCATACGATGATGGCGAGTCTAACAAGGTAACCGCATCAAAACAAACTCGCGTGAACCAGACAACAGCGATTCATGATCGATCGCAGACAGTGTGCTGCAAGCTTACCGGCGTCGGGCGTTCTGCCATCGCGGTCGTTGCGATCGAAGGCCCCCATGCGGCCGACTATCTACAGCAATGCTTCCGCACCCAGCACCCGCGCCCACTGTCTGTCGGTGACGTCCGATATGGCACATGGTCGACTCAAGACCAAATCGCTAGTGAATCCGTCGTTGTCGTTCCGATCGCCGCTGACCAATTCGAAATCCACAGCCACGGCGGAACCGCTGCCGCTAAACGAATCGTCGAAGACTTATGCCAGCTTGGTGCCAGCGAAATAAACCCTCAATCGGCTCGTCACATCGACTCGGCCCAGGATTCGTGCCAACATTCAGATCAGTTAGAAAACGACTTTATCGCCGAAGCAGAGCAGGCATTGGTGGCTTGTGTTACCACGAAAACTGCCGCAATTGTCCTCGACCAAGTCCGTGGTGCGATGGGCAGATGGCGTAACAAATCATTGCGTTTGATTGAAGATTCACCGGATCGGCAAGGTCTTCAAACCGTCATCGACGAAGCCGAACAAATCGCTGCGGCGGGAAAAATCGGTGTCCGACTGTCTCGCCCGTTCGACGTCGTGCTCTGTGGACCACCCAATGTCGGCAAAAGCAGCTTGATCAATGCGATGGTGGGGTACGACCGCAGTATCACCATGGATGTCGCAGGAACAACACGCGACGTCTTGGACGCCGAGACTGTTTTCAACGGATGGCCGATTCGATTACGAGACACCGCCGGTTTACATCAAGCCGGCAACGAAATCGAACGCCAAGGCATCGGGCGTGCCCTCGAAGCGGTCAAACAGGCCGACCTGCTGGTGATTGTCAATCAACCGAACGAGGAACACTCCGGCTCGTTTTTTCAGCAAGCCCTGGATGACTTGCAGTCACCGCCTCCGCAGATCAATGTTCTCAACAAAGCAGACTTGGAAGCGGATCGAGCGCCCATTGGGGAGCAGAAACCTGCAAAAGACGAGGACATCGTGCGCACCGTTGCGACGAACGGTGGCGGAATCGAGACGTTGATCAACCGCATACTCGACTGCCTCGTCGCTTCGATTCCCCCCCAAGGTTCTCCGGTGCCAATCAGCGAGCGACAGCTTCAATGGGTGCAGGGACTTGCCAAAGCGAGTTCTCTGGATGAATTGCGTCAGCGGTTAGTGCAATGTTCCAAATGAAAAGTAGGGTTGCGACCCTATGACCCGCACCACGTCGGCGGCGGTTCTCGCACAAGCAACCAAGACCAACGCCCAATCGGCTGATGGTTGTTGCCCTGAGCCGAAACGCGCTAGCGTCGGTTCTCGCACGAGCAACCGGGGCTAACGCCCATTCGGCTAATCCAAAAACCCAAGCTGCAGCCCTATCAGCCGCACCGCGTTAGCGGCGGTTCTCGCACTGGCAACCGGTGCTAACGCCCAATTCCCTAATCCGAAATGTCGCTAAACGCCAAACCCCGTTCTTTCACGAATCGCTGGCTGATACGTCTTTAGCCACTGGCCGTATTCGATCCAATCACTCTGAAAGAAGATAAAAATCTCTCGGGACTGGCGGTCGACATGAATGGGTAACGGTCTCGCGATCGCGGCTTCTAGCTCATCCGTGCTGTGGGGATTAAGCAACATTCCGTCTAGGATTAAAGCACAAAGGAAATTCGTCGAAGACCGATTTTCGGTGACATCAGCTGGTGGCGTCAAATCAGCAGTTAGTGATACTCCAACCTCACGTCGCGAAAACAACTCCTGGGGCGACTCCTGCGGCCAGGATTCAAGAATCTTATGGCGAGCTTCATCAAACGGCATCAAATCTTGTTGTGGCGTCCCTCGCCCCAAGGATGCGACGGAACCGGACACGGCATCACCTTCCGACGAATCTTGGTTGGACAGATGCATGAAAATGGCTGCGAATAGCAGAACAGACACGATCAATGGCAAAACCAGTAGACGATTCATTTCAATGCCTTGAGGGTTGAAACCGAGGGGACAGGAAGTGTGGAAAGTGGCGGTGCGGCTTGCGCGAATGAGCCTTCGCGAGATGTCGACTTGCGTTTGACCGGAAAGGCGACGCGAATGCTTGACTCGGCGACCCAGACACTCGCCAGAAGACTTAGCCAGACCGACGCGATGTAATCGATGCTGGAGGAAACGGCGGGCAAAACGAGTCCCATCGCGACAAAAATCAGACGAAACCAGACCGCGCCAAGCGTTAGCGAGTACGAACGGATCATCCAGCGTGCATGCTCGGAAACGTTGCCAGCCTGAATCGTGCGATAGCCTCGCCAGGTTGCAAACCACCAAAGGCCAGCGGTGACAGCAAATCCGATTGCCGATGGAAGCCCACCTTTGGGATTCAGGCTTAAGATCAGTCCGGTTGGTGCGGCAAACCAGAGAATCGCGTTCAAATGAACGTATCCCAGCCATCGATGAAAAGTCTTCCAGCGAATGGCTCGACGAAACATCAACAGCGGACCAGTCAACAGACAGACCGTCGACGTCGCCACATGGATATAGAAGGATGTCCGCCAGAGCGGCTGATGTCGCAGGTCACCTTTTTCCAGCAAGAACGTCGCTGTTCGGTCAACACGGAAATAGGCCAACAGACTGACGACAATCGCGGCCGACCCCACTAAAAAGATGAGCGTCCACAGCGTGCGAAACCGGAAGGAAGCGAAGACCAACATCAGACAACTCAGGCAGAGAAACAGCTTTGACGGGTTTAGTATCCCCTGAGGCGGGCAGCGAATCGTCAAAACAATGTCAAATCCGAGTCAAAGGTCTTGGTGACAATGCCAGCTGCCTGACTTTGAAAGTCTGACTGGGACAGCCTGACGCTGGTCGTGAAACTGGTCTTTTAACGATCGGGGCCAATCGCCTATGTTTCACGCGTCAAGTTCCATGTCGAATGCCGCTATTCGCGCCGCGAAAGTTGCCAGATCGTCGCCAGGGCCCAGATCCCCTGCGAAGACGCTGAGATCGATGCGAACCGAACGCTAGGACGAACGAAACAACGACACACTCCCATGGAAGGGATTATTCGATGGACAATCGCTGGCGCACGCAACATGATGCGATTCCGCCTTCGAAACCCGATGCCTACGCGGCGTTTCAGGGCCACGCACCACAGCCCCATCCGTCTTGGCAGCCGCCACAGCAATTTCAGCCGCACGCACAAGCATCGTTCGTTGCTCCGGCTCCAATCACCCGCGATCCGAACGCGGCTGCGATCTATCACCAACTGGCCCAAGCGAATGCGGAAATCATGCGATTGCGTGGCGTCCTTGGGGCCGTTCATGGCGACATGGACCGACGAGTCGCACAGCTTCAGCATCAACTTCATTCGCAAACCGATACTGAAAAAGCTTCTCTGCAAAACCAGATCCGTGATTTGCAAGCAAAGAATGCTGACCTGAATCGCTCGCATCAGCAGCAACTCGACCAACATCGCGAGAGCGACCAATCGCGAATTCGATCATTGCAAACCGAAGTCCACTCGCTCAAACATGAGCTGTCCAACGCCGCGTCAGCCGCTGCGACAGAACAACAGCAGCTGGCTGATCGAATCGAACACCAGAACCAACGTCACCAGGCGATCTTAGCCGAACGCGATCATCAGATCCGTCAACAGGAAACACTGCTGCAGGACGCCGGGTGCCAGATCGAATCGCTGACTCAGCAGCTGGAGCAGTTTCAGCACCGGAATGCGGAATGGATTCGTGCTCACGATAGCGCGAGCGAACTTGCAGAGTGGCTACAAACGCAATGCCGCAAACAATCGCGAGACTTAGTCGCATCCGAAAACGCATATGACCAATTGCACGATGAAGCGATGCGATTGCTGCGTCAACGCGACACAAAAATTCTGAAACTCAACGACACCGTTGAGGTCTTGCAGAACGATCACGAAGAAGTCGAACTGATCAATTCCGATTTGGACCACTGCAATGACCGATTGCGATTCGAAATCGAAGAATTGGTCATCGAGTTGGAGGACCAACTTGTTGCCTCTCAACGGGATCAACAGCAGCTCGTCCAGGCGACACAATCAGTCAGTGACCAGCTGGCGACAACGAATCTAAAGCTCGAATCGGTAACCCGAGAAAAACAAGCGTTGGCCGAAACGATCGCCCAGCACCGTGAACTTGAAGACGAGTTCGACGCCTTGTTGTTTGCCAAAGAACAGG
Source organism: Stieleria sp. JC731 (assembly GCF_020966635.1). NCBI lineage: Bacteria > Pseudomonadati > Planctomycetota > Planctomycetia > Pirellulales > Pirellulaceae > Stieleria > Stieleria sp. JC731. The sequence goes on from NZ_JAJKFQ010000002.1 coordinate 823,652, forward strand.
AGATCAGCGCGATCAAGCGAACTGCCGATGACGCGCAGCGCCAATCGGAACAACTTCGCCGCGACAACGCCGCCTCCGTCGGCCAAGGCGACCAACTACGATCGCAAGTTCGTGAGCAGGAAATCGAACTGATTGATCTCCGCCAGCGACTCGCCGAAGCCAACGAACAAGTCGACCACGCGATGGCAGTTGTCGATGAACGCGATCAACAAATCCGCGAAATTCAGACCAGCGTCCGTGCTGCCGAAGCCAACGCGACGCTGCAGCAACACGAAGTGGTGCGTGAATACACCATCGAGATCGACCGGCTGGAAAGCTTGATCGCGAAATTCGAACAAGATGGGCAGTCGCGGGCCGAAGAGGTCGGCGACCTTTCCGAAAAAATCGCGACACTCGAATCTGATTTGAAAACCCGGCAAACGGCGATCGAGTCGCTTTCGGATGAAAACAACCAGTTGCAACAGCAACTCGAATCTTCCCTGCGTAGCCGTGATGACCTTGAAGAAGAGCTCGCTGAAAACACCGAACAGCTAGTACAAACAGGGCTCGCTCTAAAGAAGCTGCGAGAATCCGGAGGGACGCAAGAAATTGAGTCCCAACAATTGCGTCAATCGCTCAACGATCAAGCGACTCAATTGGCCGAGTACGCCGATCGAATTGCGAAACTGCAGTTGACCATCGAGTCGTTGCAAACCGAACGGCGAGATGCGGTAACTGAGGCCCAAATAAATCAGGTCGACCAACCAACACAGGACGATGCCGCAATCCAGTTGCATCATGCCGAAAAGCTTCGCTTGGAACAGGAACTCGTAGCGACACGTGAGCGATATCACCACGCGAACCTAGTCGAACAGCGACGACGGGAATCGGTCGAAGAACAATTGCAGCGTTACGTTGATGAAAACAGCACGTTGTCCAACCGACTTCGTGAGAGCAACATTGAATGCGAGCAGTTGCAACAACGGTTGGAAACATTCGCAGGGTTCGATCAGCCGATCGCGGAAGCAAAACGCCTCAGCCGCGAACTGGCGCGTCATATCTCCCAATTTGCCAGCGAACGAGAATCGTTATACCGCCGAATCGAGCAACTGCATGAACAGCGTCTTCAGCGAGCCGCATAGTTGACGCCCCTCACTTTGGCTTCAACGCAAACCGTTAAAGCCAACCACAGTCAGCACGAAATGGATATCCGACCAACGTTTCTATATGCGTTTAAGGCGATGTGCGAGTGCTGCTGGTTAGAGTCGGACCACGGGAATCGAGTACGAGTACCATTTCATTGAGTACGAGTACGACCGGAAACGAGTACGAATAGGATCAGAAAAATGGCTTGGGGAATCCACCACGCCTTCCCCAAACCCTGACACGGTGCAACCAACTCAAGTTGCAACTTCGTGATTACCTTCGCCGTCATGCTCGGCCTCTTCCAAGCTATCGCGAACCTCTTCGCCAGCAGTCCAATAGAACACGGTCCCTGCGATCGCGATGATGACCTTGACCATTTCGAAGGTCAACGCAATCAAGGTGCCTGATGCCAAGGTCGGTTCAGCAGGGATCAGATGGTAAAGCCATTCGATTGCCGCTTCTAAAACCCCAATCCCTGCCGGAGTGATTGGCAACGCAGACGCCAGCATGCCGATGGGAACGATGATGAAGTGCTCGGCAAAGGTGGGAACAGATGGGTACAAGCTTCGCGCGATCAAATAGATGCTCACCGTCAGCAGCGAATGCACCCCCAGGCTCATCAAGATCGAAACGCCGAATGCGATCGGGTGATGATGGAACATGCGAAGGGGAGGCCCGATCCGATGGACCACCTCGCCGACAACAGGAAGTTTTTCTCCGGCGCGGACCAACCGATCGACGAAAGCTCCACCAAAGACAAGCAGGCATAAAACCGCCGTTCCGATCGCGACCAACAAACCGCTTCCGTAACGAAGTCTCTGCATGTCCTCGGAGTCGACTCCGGAAACCAGATTTCCGCCTTGCAAAACGAACGCGGCCGATGCGAGTAGCAATAACCCATACAAGCCAACGCCGCGATCGACCATCACTGATGCGACCGCCTGAACTCGTTTTCCAGGCCGCCGCTTGGCAAGAAAGATCGCCTTGAACAAGTCTCCGCCGACACTGCCCGCGGAAACGAAGTTCAGCAGAAAACAAATCGCGCCCAGGCGGTGAGCTTCCAGCATGGTCAGCTCGATACCTTGGCAACGGACCAGTAGGCACCAACGAATGAACGACAAGCTGATCGCACCGACGGCCACCAGCAATGCCGACACCAACAACGGGTAGTTCTTCGGGTGCTCGGACAGCGATTCCCACTGTTCCGGTTCCACTCGATAAATCAAGAACACGATTATCCCGAGCGGGATCGCGATCTTGGCTAGCGTCAGGAAAATTTGTCGTGGCGAGTTCATCCGGCGAAGAATAATCCCCGATCCGCGTTCCGAAAAGCCATCAAAGACGGGAAAAGCCCATCATCAACGGCCTACCGGACCGAATCGCAGCACAACGGCGTCTGTCGGTTAGACCGAATCGGTGTGGGCGCGAATATTCGCTAATAAAGTCTCCGCACATTGACGAGCGAAAGCTTCGTCGTTGATCGTGCAGTCCTCCCGGATCACTTCAATCTCGCTGCGGAGCCTCCCCGTCAGACTTTCGAAAAGGGCTTTGTCAGCATCCGGATCATGAAACGGTTCGCCCGACGCACTGATCACACTGATTGCTTTTGTCGGAAGCAAGACTGACACGGGAGCGGGGTACCGATTGATCTTCTCAGCAATGATCCTTCCCAATTCAGTGCATTCGTCAGGTGTCGTCCGCATCAAAGTGATCTGCGGGTTGTGCACATAAAATTTTCGGCCATGAAACCTTTCAGGGATCGAATCGCGTTCGCCGAAGTTAACCATGTCCAGACACCCTGGAACCACAATCGCGGGAACCGCTGCCTTGGCGGCCGCGTCGAGTCGATTAGGCCCGGCAGCCAGTACCCCACCGACCAGCTCGTCCGCCCATTCGGTCGTCGTGATATCTAAAACGCCGGCTACCATTCCACTTTCGATCAGTGACTCCATCGCCTGGCCGCCCGATCCTGTGGCATGAAAGACGAGCACTTCGTAGCCGGCGTCTTCGAGAATCGATTTCGCCGCGTTCACACATTCGGTGGTGTTTCCGAACATGCTCGCCACGATCAGTGGCCGATCGTCGTCATCGACCGGTTGTTCGGCTTCCACCATGCCGCAAATCGCACCGGCCGCGCGGGTAAAAATCAGTCGTGAGACTCGATTCAAGCCGTTGATGTCAACCACGCTTGGCATCATCGTGATGTCTTTTGTACCGACGTAGTGAGCGATGTTGCCACTCGCCATCGTCGAAACCATCAGCTTTGGGAAACCGATCGGCAGGGCTCTCATCGCTGCGGTACCGATTGCAGTCCCGCCGCTGCCACCGAGCGAAATGACACCATCGATCCGTCCTTCCTCGTACAGCTGCAGCATCAGCTTTGACGCTGCGATCGACATCACCGACACGCATTCGCCACGATCTTTCCTCGCTCGCACAATTTGCAGATCCATCCCCGCTGCATCGGCAACCTGATCACGAGTGATATCCACAGCGACTTGCGGCGGAGCGAACGTACCGACATCGATTAGCAGTGGAATGTGCCCGCGCTGACGAATCAATTTGGCAACGAATTCATGTTCGATTCCTTTGCTGTCCAACGTCCCCAACACTGCTATCGTCGCCACGAAGATTCTCCTACAAGGAATTCCACGATCCGCTTACACCTGATCGCGATTCAAAGCCGCCACCGAATCGGCATGCTTGAATTCTTCCAACATACCGATCGATCCTATTGTCAGTTCAATAGCGACGATGTGCAAATGGTGACAGTTGACTGTCAGTTTTTCGATCAGGGACCGAATGATTATCAGCTACAATGTTGCTCTCATTGAAACCGGATTCAAGCTGACGCCAATAGCATCAATCCCACAACAACGGATGCGTTGGTCAACGTCTCAACCTACAACTTTTTCTCCGATGAGTCCCTCCATGATTGTTGCTCGGTTGACTTATATCTTGGCGATTGGCATTTCGCTGTTGTCGATATGCTGCCGTGCTAGCGGTGCTGAGCGTCCCAACGTTGTCATTGTTTATACCGACGATCAGGGCTTCGGAGATTGCAGTGCGCTTAACTCGAATGCGAAATTCGAAACGCCCAACTTGGATCGCTTGGCGGAGCAAGGCATCCTTTTTACCAACGCCCACTCGGCTGACTCCGTCTGTACGCCCTCGCGTTATGGACTGCTAACGGGACGCTACTGTTGGCGAACATCTTTAAAACGAGGAGTGATGGGAGCCGAAGGTGAATGCTTGATCGCAGAAAAGCAACCAACCATCGCCAGCTTCTTGCGAGACCAAGGATACGCAACAGCCATGGTCGGGAAATGGCATTTGGGGATGGATTTCCCAGGCCAAGACCATCAATCTCGTGACTGGACGAAGCCTGTTGTGAATATGCCGCTGGACAAAGGATTCGACTATTTCTTTGGCGTTCCGGCCTCATTGAATTACGGCGTCTTGGCATGGTTTGAAGGCCGTTTCGCGGCGAGCCCTCCGACGCTATTCACTGCCAAGAAACCGAACCAGCGACATGTCGACTATCGAATCATGCCGCCCTATCAAGCCACACCACAACAGACCGAACAAATCCTGGGCAAACCGGGAATGGAAGTGGCTGCCGATTTCATCGACAACCAATGCCTAACAAAGTTCACCGACAAATCGATCAACTGGATGCGATCACATCATGCCGATCATCCCGACCAGCCGTTCTTCCTGTACCTGCCACTGACGTCACCGCATTACCCGGTTTGTCCGCTACCCGATTTTTATCAACACGGCGACTGCGGTGGGTATGGCGAGTTCATGATCGAAACCGACTTCCATATTGGACGTGTCCTATCGTTCCTGTCTGAGTCTGGACTCGACCAAAACACGTTGGTCTGTGTGACCAGTGACAACGGGCCTGAAAACTCATGGAGAGCGCGAATAAAAGAATTCGGCCATCGCAGCAATCTACACTTTCGTGAAGGAAAACGATCGGTTTATGAAGGCGGTCACCGGGTCCCAATGATCATCCGTTGGCCGCAGGGCATCGACTCGCCAGGCCGTACGGTTGATTCGCTGGTGGGGCAAATTGATTTGTTCGCGACCGTCGCCGAACTTGTCAAACCTGACAGCGAAGGGGTCGGACCGGATAGCCATAGCTTCGCAACCACCCTGATCGATGCGAACGCCTCACATCACCGATTGCCGTTGATCAACCATGGTGCCAAAGGCAGATTCGCGATCACCGAAGGGGACTGGAAGCTGGTCCTTCCACACGGCAATCAGTCAGGCGAACTTTATAATTTGGCCGCCGACCCCAGCGAAACAAAAAACCTTGCCAGGACACACCCCAGGCGAGTTGACGAACTTCGTGAAAAGGCAACCAATATCGTTGTCAATGGAGGGACAATGCCCGGCGTCAAACAAAGCAACGATACCACTTACTGGGACGATCTCACTTGGATTTCAGAATCCGAATATGAATCGCCACGTTGATCCGATAGGGCCAGATCAGCGACGTCGTACACAGAAGGCCGACTTGTCTACTCCGCTGGTCTACGCGGCCGGCTTACTCCGCTGATTTACTCCGCTGGCCGAACTTGGATCGAATCCATCTTGATCACGGCGTCTTTCTCGCTTTGAAATACAAGCTCCAATTGATCAACGGTCGCTTTCCAATCGACAGGGAACTGTACCGCTGCCATTTCCGAACTCTGCACCGTTGTAGACTGCTTCGTTTGGGATTTGCCTGAGCGGGTGATCAAGGTCAACTGCGTTCCCTGCGGACACTGCAGTTCAATGACAAGGTCACCGTGATTTGCTTGGCGATCAAGTTCCAAGCCCCGCCGAACGATCGCCCCCTTTCCGTTGGGCAAATTAAATTCGAGCGTGCCGAGCTGGCCTGCGATATTCCCCATCGAAACATCGCTCGCTTCCCAGCCTTCGGTTTGCCATCCTCCACAATCGAATGTGAACAGCAACTTTCCGTCGGATCCCTCGCGTCCGTTGATGCGTTCCCATTCGTCGGAAAGCCCATCGCCGTCACTATCTTTGCGGACCAACTCGTACTCCGGATTGACTCCCTCGCCCCATTTTTGGCCACTGGCCTGAAACGCAAGTTCGCCGAGTGGCTCTTCATCGATTCCCGCATCGCCTTGAGCGATCCAGTCCGCCAGCAGCTGGCGGTGGCGTTTTAGTTGCTCGCGGAACTCCGGGTCCTTCACCAGGTTATTTACCTGTGCCGGATCGACGACGACGTCGTAAAACTCTTCCTCGGGCCGTTCGCCAAAATAGATTTTTGTCAGTGTTGGTGATAGCTCACCAGATCGATAGAGGTCATGAAGGTTCTGCAGGAATGGCCGCCCGTCACGATATTGTGGCTGCAGCAAGATCCGATCAGTTTTGAAGTTGCGTGTGTATCGGAATCGATCCGTACGCAGCGAACGGACACGATCGATCGTATGGTCCATCCGATCTTTGGCCGCCGCGACATAAACTCGAGGAACAAGAATCTCACCGAACAGGTCCTGCCCTTCAAACCATGACGGCTGTTTCACATTCGCCCAAGCCAATGTCGTTGCCGAAAGATCCAGCAAATTCACCAAATCGTCTCGCACCGACGGTGCTGGCACATGAGGAGACGGACCGGCGATGACCAGCGGCACATGCAAGCCACCTTCGGTCACCATCTGCTTGTGTCGAACCAAGTTGTTCGCACCATGATCGCTGACATAAACGACGATCGTATTTTCAGCTAAACCATTTCGTTTTAGGCCGTCGAGAACTTCGCCGATGTAGTCGTCATCTTTGCGGATCGCATCGTAGTGCTGAGCCACCGTTTCACGATACAGATCATTCTGTGGATAGTCGGCCGGTACGGTTACATCTTGCGGATCGACTTTACGGCTTGCCGGAAACTTGGTGGTATTGTTCTTTCCACCCGCGGTTTGGATCTGACCAAAGAAAGGCTGATTGGATTTGATCTTCTGCCAGTCTATTTCGCCACGCCGTTTGTTTTGCCACGAATAAGTTGCCGCCTGATCCCATTCAAAGTTGTAGTCATCCTTTCCAAGATTAAACGTGAAGTATCCACTTTCTTTGATCAACTGAGGCAAAAGCTTGACGCCGTCAGGCAGCTCGATTTTTACGGGACCACGACTGGAACGATGTTCGTGTGCTCCGAATCGAATCTGATTCATCCCTGCCATCAAGGCTGATCGACAGGGCGAACAAACCGGTGCAGGGGCGTAGGCTCGCGAAAACCGCACACCACGCTCGGCAAGCGAATCGATGTGTGGTGTCTGTCCCTTGTTGATGGGATCACCGTAGCATCCCATCCAAGGCGAAGTGTCTTCGGCGAGCAACCAAAGAATGTTCGGGCGTTTCGCCTTTCCCTGTGCTGATGACACCGCGTTAAGTGAGACAAACAAGAACAGCAAGCAACTGTAGCGAAGCCAGCCGTATCGAAGCCGAGCGGTAGATTGTGTAGGCATCGGTTTAATGTGGGCAACGATCCGAAACGTCGATGCGAAATAGACGCGTCGAATCCAGGAGGGAATCTCGCCAGCGCTTTCGTACGCCTCATGCGAATGGCAGATCGATCACCAAGTGCTTGCAATAAAACCATTGCAGCGCAACTTCGCGAATCGGCAAACCAGACGACTGCAGAGCTCAGTGAAAGGAAATTCAGTATAGCGACGAAACTTCCGGTGGGTTGTTGACGGCACGCCTCCGCCCGGAAAAGTCATCCTGACCGTCACGACACAGAATTCGTCACCGTTAGTCTGTGATGTCGGCTTTCAATACGGAAACTTCATCACGGAACCAATAGCTGTCGTGCCGATTGAAGAGTTGCCGTGATGTGTATTACGCAGACACATCGACTACGGACCGATGCGTCAACTGCCGGATTTTCGTCGCTGCCGCCCCTCCGGTCCAAACTGTTCCCAAACTTTCCATCCGGCCCTAACCGTAGTGGTCCGGTATGTGCGCGTACCCATTTCATAAGATGGAAGACTCTCGACGCTCCAGTCCCCTCCTGGTCCTGTTGACGACTTGCATGATCGTTGGCGGCGCGATTTATTTCGCTTCGAACTACAAGATCTCTGGTCTTGATCATCTAGAGATCCTCTCGAAGACCGAAGACAAACCGGCCGATTCGTCCGAAACCGATTTGGATGATGTCTTCTTTGTCAATTCGCTCGACACTGCTGACAAACAGTCCACGCCGTTTACGACCCCGGCTCAGCCTGCAGGATTTGTAGCACGCCCTGACGTCATCGCACCGCGAAATGTAAAACCGATCCGCATTGCCTCGTGGGCGCTAAGCGGATTTGGGCCCACCAAGTTTGCCGATGACAAGTCTCGCGCCGGAATCATTCGGATCATCCAGCAATACGACATCATCGCGTTGCAACAGATCACGGCAGCCGAACGTGACTTGGTTCCACGGCTATCAGACGCTTTAAACGAAGGTGGCGGAAACCAATTTGATTTTGTACTCGGTGGAATATCCGGTCCACCGAATCAGAGCGAGCAACTGGCAATCCTGTTCAACAAAAATCGTGTACGGATTGACCGTTCCCAGACCTACATGGTTGCCGATCCGCAAAACCAAATGACCTATGACCCGATGGTCGCATGGTTTCGTGCCGCCGAACCGCCAGACGAAGTCGCCTGGACATTCTCGCTGGTGAATGTGCGTATCAACTTGGCGCGAGCCCCAGTCGAAGTCGGCTTGTTGCCTGGAATCTTCTCCTCCGTACGTCTGGATGGCCGGGGTGAAGATGATGTCGTCATGGCGGGACTATTCCAAGCTGACGATACCTATTTGGTCAAAAGGGCAATGGGTGATGAAATCACAGCGGCCGTCCAGAGTCGCCCCACCGACATCTTCGGTCGGCATCAGACATCCAACATCCTTGTCGACCGAAATCGCACGAACGAATACATCGGACGTGGCGGACCATTCGACTTCTTGCGTCAATACAATCTCAGCCTCAGCGAAGCCGAAGCGATCAGCAGTCACCTTCCGATACGTGCCGAATTCACCGCTTGGGAAGGCGGGCTTTGAACCCTTTGAGTCGCCATCAATATCGCGGCCCAAAGCAGCGTCAAGGCGCATGGAAACGACGGCAAAAGGGTATCTTCAACCAAGCCCGAAACCAGTACGTAGGTCGCGATCCCACGTAGCAGCGGTTGATGTGAACTAAACGCGATCACCAACGTTGCCAGCAGCAACACCAACATCAACGCGCCAGCAACGATCCCTCCTGAGAAGATCACGTGTAACAGCAAGTTGTGTGTGCCGACTGCTTCGCTGCTCATCACCGATGCTGCACTATCCATCCCGTAGCCAACAAGGGGACGCTGGCTGATCCAACCGATCGCTTCTTGCCAGATGTCGGTGCGCCCGGTAAACGAAGTCAATTCTTCGACGTCACCAGACTTGGTGACTCGACCGGCAAGACTTTCCAGTGTCGCATCCGTTGATGTCAGGCCGACGACACCGACGAATCCTAAACCGACGATCGCAATGCCGACGGCAAGGACCGCTCCTAACCGGCTATAGAGTTTGTCAAAGAACAACATGACAGCGGCTGCCGCGGTCGCCAACATTGCGGTTCTCGAAATCGTTGCCAGCAACGTGACCGCTGCTAGCACGATCGCGATGGTGCATAACCAATAAAATGATCGTCGGTTGGCATCATCGCAGTTGTTCCCTCGCCAAAATGCCAGTGCGATCAGGATGGCCGTTGAAGCTTCATGGGCGATCGCGTTGGGATGCGAAACGCCACCCATTCGTGCAACCGTCGTTGTCGCATCCACGTATTCGTGAAATTGACCGAAGGACGGCCAGAGCAGAAATACGCCCCAGGCCAAAAAGAGGTAGACCGCAAGACCGAGCAACAAAACTCGGGCAAAGTTTTCAAATCCGATTGTCGAAAGCGTCGCCAAAATGAACAGCAAGTAACCAAGCAAGATCAATGCCGCCGCAACGCTGATGGTTCGCGAGTCGCTCGGCGAAACGATTCCCGCCAGAATGAACACCCCGGCCAAACAGAGCAGCGTGATCGCCGGGATCCGGCCAAGCATCTGACGCATCGTTGCACTTCGCAAGACGCCCCACAATCCGATTCCCCAAGCGGAAGCGGCGCCCAATAGCTTCAGCAACAACACAGGATTGGTGGGGCTGACGCGTGAATCGCTGACCGGTTGAATCGGATTCAGAAATGCAGCCAGAAAGCCAACCACGACGATCGCCACCGGGACGATTCGTAACTGTGTTCTTAGACGTGCCCCAACGGTCAGGGGCGGGGTGCTCGGCTGGACGTTCATCGATTGGTTCGCGACTGGCCGCCGTCGATCGATTGGTGACTCTGAATGATCCGAGTGAATCGGAAGTTGAATTCCATTGAGGATAGTCGGAGGTTGCTCGATCGTTAAACTAGACTTCCGGCCCGCAGTGATCGTGAGGAATCCCCTCAAGACGTTGATGGCTGAAATCGATTAAACGGATTCGAACGACCCCAGCGATCGGCGCCCCAATGGGACAGAACGAGACAGAAACCTATCAGCTGAATGACGAACAGCGAATGGCAGCGGAGTACTCCGGGGGGCACGCATTGGTCCTGGCTGGTGCCGGAACAGGCAAAACCAGCACCATCGTCGCTCGGGTTGACCATTTGATCGCTCGCGGAGTCGACCCACGACGGATCCTCCTTTTGACGTTTACCCGTCGAGCCGCCCGCGAAATGCGATTGCGAATGATGCAGCGCAGCGGCGAAGGCACAAAGCTCGTTTCTGCCGGCACGTTTCACAATTTCTGTTTGCAATACCTTCGCCGGTGGCCGGATCTATTCGGATGCGGTGCGCTGTCGATTATCGACCGTGATGACCAGCTTCAACTGATGAAATTGGCGCGTGGGACGGTCATCGGCAGCAATGCTCAGTTTCCCAAATCGGCGGAATTGGCGAACTACTACTCATATGCCCGCAACACCAACCGAACCATCGCCGAGTACTTGAAGGAGTTCACCGATCACGACGACGACATGATCGCTCGGATCTCCAACGTCTTACAAGACTACAGCAAACGGAAACGTGATTGCCGATACTTTGACTACGACGACATTCTGCATCTCTTCGCGCGAGGACTACACAAAAATTCGGTTCTCCGCGAAAAACTGAAACGTCGTTTCGATCAAATCTTGGTCGACGAAATGCAAGACACCAATCCACTTCAATGGCTGATTCTTGATGGCATTCGCGATCCGGCAAAACTGTTTTGCGTTGGAGACGATGCGCAGAGTATCTATGCGTTTCGCGGTGCGGACTTTCAAAACGTCCACTCGTTTACCGAACGTGTCGAAGGTGCGACGGTCTTGCGATTGGAAGAAAACTTTCGCAGCTATCAAGAGATCCTCGACCTATCGAATTGGTTGCTCGATCAGTCACCGCTGAACTACAACAAAAAGCTGCATGCGTCGCGAGGTGCCGGTGTCAAACCTTGCATGATCGACTTCAGCGAAGATCTTGAAGAGGCGGATTGGATTTCAGATGACTTGCTTGACCGTCATGAAGGGGGCGACGCTTGGAATCAACATATGATTTTGACTCGCACCGCTTTTGGTGCTCGTCATATCGAAGCCTCGTTGGTGATGAAAGACATCCCCTACCGCTTCGTCGGTGGAACTCAGCTTTTGCAATCCGCCCATGTCAAAGACTTGCTCAGCCTGCTGCGTGTGACAGACAACCCGGCTGACCAATTGGCCTGGATGCGATACCTGACGCTCTGGCCTCGGGTCGGAGAAAAAACAGCGGCATCGCTAATCGGGCAACTGCAAACGCTTTCCGGACCCGACAAAATCGAAGCTGAACTGACTGCCCGATCCAAAGCCAATCCACGTTTGGCGGAGGCCTACGCGGCATGTGTGAAATCACGCGACAATCCCAAACGAGCCATCACGGCGGCCGTCGACAAAATGACGCCGCTGCTGGAAAAGAAGTACGATGACTGGGACCGGCGATCGAAAGACTTGAAGCTGCTCGAACGCTTGGCAGAAAAGCATGCAACCGTCGGTGAATTTTTGGAAACCTATACCCTGGATCCGATCTCGGAAAGTGAAGCTTCCAACGACGACAATCATGATGTGGTCACCCTGATCACCGTTCATAGTGCCAAAGGAACGGAGGCCCCCGTCTGCTACTTGATCGGCGTACAACCGGGAACCTATCCCCATGCACGAAGCATCGGCGATGATGACAAGGAAGAAGAAGAACGGCGCGTGTTATATGTCGCGATGACACGAGCAAAGAACGAACTGATCATGACGGGAACAACACGCTATCAAGGCGCATTCATTCCGTTCCACAACCGATCGTTCGCAGGAGCAAACGCAAATAGCCAGACATACTTTTTGGAAAATGTGCCTGACTACCTGCTGGGGGACGTCGATCAATTTGATGATGATCCCTTCGATGAGCCGATCCGCTCCTATCGTGACTGAAGCGCTTCACAGCCCATCTGATCGGACCGCATGACGGTCCACGATGGCGAACACTTCGTCAGACACTTTGAAGATGTGTCTGAGCTTGGCGTCAAATGTGGAAGGTCAACGCACCGGTGTTGGCTGAATAGATCGGGAAAGTGAAACGGAATTTCGTTCCCGACCCTAATGTCGATTCGATTTCGATTTGCCCATCAAGGATTTCGCAGGCTTCGCGAACGGCAGCCATCCCCACCCCGCGTCCAGAGACTTCGCTAACTTGGTCTTTCGTCGAAAGCCCATCGGCAAAGACGGCAGCCTGAAGATCTTCTTCGCTATCGCATCGCATTCCCAGCGCGAGACATTTTTGCGAGACGCGATTCCAATCGATACCAGCACCATCATCACTGACTTCGAACACAAACTGTTCGTGGTCCTCCCAGGCACGCAGCATGATGCTGCCAGCGGGACGTTTTCCGATGCGAATCCGATCTTGTGGGTGCTCAATTCCGTGGTCAATCGCGTTGCGTACCACATGGATCACCGACCCCCAGAACGCGTTCCAATCCGGACAAGGTGGCCGTCGAACATCCTCGACTTCTATCTGAACATGAATTCCGGATTTCCCGAGACGTTCGCCAAGGTTCGTCGCTCGTTCGGCAAGTAGCTCAAGTCGATGATTAACGCGATCCCATGTCCAACGCCGCATTTTTGCAGCAAGCTGAGGACCGGCGCAGCCCGTTTCGATCGAGTGAACCGTGGATTCGAAGACATCTTTTTCGATCATCACATGATCGGCTTTTCCAATATCAACGATGGTTTCTAACCGAGAACGTATTGCCATCCATTGTGCCGCGATCGCATCTCTTTGTTCTTGGCCAAGCTGATTTTCCTCGTCGACCAGTTCATCTTCCAAGCGATGAAGCCAATTTGCAAAGATCTCTAATCCGAAGATCGCGCAGTTTCCTTTTAGCGTGTGAACCCAACGTTTCTGCTCCGCGATCTTGGCGGTTTCAATCCCTAGGTTCGAAACCAACCGATCAGCCTCACTTAAAAAGTCACGCAGACTTTTGGGATCACGAACGAAACGTGTAAAGATTGCCAACTGCTCCTTCTGAATTTCGTTCGCGTATTCAGCCTCACGCTCCGCCGTTGTGTCCGTACAGATCACAAGGATATGCTGCAATTCGCCGTCGACCATGACCGGACGATAGGTAAGCCGAAAGAACCATCCATCAACCTGCAAGTCGTTGGGAAGTTGATCCAATGCCAATTCCAATGGCATCCAATCACTGGAGATTTGCTCCCAGTGCAGTTCCAAGCTTTCTGCAAAGTCTTTGTGGACGATCTGCAAGCAATCCCAAATCTTGAGGCTGCGCAGCGGACAACCGAACCATTCTTGAAACCGCGCCGATGGCTTTCCGACAAAGTCACCGTTCAAACTGACGACGGCAAGCCCATCGGTGACGTTGTCCAAAACCAACAAGGCCTCCGCATGAGCCGTTTCGGCATCGCGGCGTGCAAGTTCAGCTTTCGAGCTCGCTAAAGTCAGCTTTCGCGCTGCGATCTCTTGCGTCAATCCGAACGACCATGCCGTCAATGTCACGACCGTGATCAGACCACCAGCCACGACGGAACTATGAATGAGCCTAAACGATTCCGGGATTTCTGAAGCCGGTAATGTCACCGTTTCACCCAAAGCCAACATGCTGCCGATCACCGAGATCGCTACGGCGTACCACGCGATTCCCGATCGGCGTCCTGCAACCATCATCGAAACGAGAGGGCCAAAAAAGAACCATGGCAATGCCGATGAACTGACTCCACCGGTACAGACGACAACGACACCAACACCCACCGTACAAATGCAAGCCAGAAGATTGCCAGCCAATCGAATTGATTGCGAACGTCGAAATAGCCAAACCGCGATCGGAACAGTGAAGATTGCCTGGGCCGGGCCGATCGAAGCGAAACGAAGTCCAAGTGCCAAATAGATCACCGAATAAACACATCCGGCGAGGAACACCAGTAGCGACAAGAAAATCGCTAGCCGTCCCACGCGCACCTGCTCCGTATCTCCCTGCGCGTAGTGTGCAGGGAGTAACCTATTGGTCCATTTTTCGATCAATGGCTCCATCGAAACGCTTGTCGTGACTCGGGGTGGACAGACATAAAAGACGTCCAACCCTAGCTTCACCCTTAGGTACGCCCGTCATGTTTCAGCAGCTAAAAGATGAGGGCGTTCCCTAGTTTTAGCACTCCAAACGCGAAAACCTCCGTGAAAGGCAGGGTGCGACTCCGCCCAGACGAAGGGCCATCGGTGACACCCATTGTCGCTGCGTCGTCATGGTGCAATGACGAAGTGAACCACAACCGACACCGTTTCTCATCATCAGCCGCCAGGCGCAAGCCTGCGGTTCTCACATTCCGAACCACTGCGGGAACCGCATGCTGGCGCATGGCGGCTGATAGCTAGAAACCGCACATGCTCTCGACGCACTGTTCCCAACAAAAACGGGTTCATCATCAGCCGCTTGGCGTTAGCCTGCGGTTCCTACAATCTGCACCACTGTGGGAACCGCATGCTGGCGCATGGCGGCTGATAGCCGGAAACCGCACATGCTCCCGACGCACTACTCCCAACAAAAACGGGTTCATCATCAGCCGCCTGGCGCAAGCCTGCGGTTCTCACATTCCGAACCACCGCGGGAACCGCATGCTGGCGCATGGCGGCTGATAGCCGGAAACCGCACATGCTCCCGACGCACTACTCCCAACAAAAACGGGTTCATCATCAGCCGCCTGACGCAAGCCTGCGGTTCTCACATTCCGAACCACCGCGGGAACCGCATGCTGGCGCATGGCGGCTGATAGCTGGAAACCGCACATGCTCTCGACACACTGTTCCCAACAAAAACGGGTTCATCATCAGCCGCTTGGCGTTAGCCTGCGGTTCCTACAATCTGCACCACTGTGGGAACCGCATGCTGGCGCATGGCGGCTGATAGCTGGAAACCGCACATGCTTGCGACGCACTGTTCCACACAAAACGGGTTCATCATCAGCCGCTTGGCGTTAGCCTGCGGTTCCTACATTCTGCATCACTGTGGGAACCGCATGCTGGCGCATGGCGGCTGATAGCTGGAAACCGCACATGCTCCCGACAAACTGTTCCACACAAAACGGGTTCAGCATCAGCCGCTTGGCGCGAGCCTGCGGTTCTTACAATCTGCGCCACCGCGGGAACCGCATGCTGGCGCATGGCGGCTGATAGCTAGAAACCGCACATGCTCTCGACGCACTGTTCCCAACAAAAACGGGTTCAGCATCAGCCGCTTGGCGTTAGCCTGCGGTTCCTACAATCTGCACCACTGTGGGAACCGCATGCTGGCGCATGGCGGCTGATAGCTGGAAACCGCACATGCTCCCGACACACTGATCTTGTCCGATTGCAAAAAACAAACCGTCAGCGATCTAGTACCACCGCTTTGAATAATAAATGAACGTATTGATCGCCTTCAGACGTTTGTCGCCGTCATCCAGATAGGTTCGCAGCTTCGATTCGTTGGCTATTAATCTCGGATACAGCAAGTCCGTTCCCCACTGGAACATGGTCCAATGCCATTGCTTCGAGGCGGTTTTGCGCTCGATTTCAATCTGTCGTTCCGCCAACATCGCGCGAACACCGTCTCGAATGATTTGGTCCTCCGCATCAACAAGCGGAAGAATCGCCAGATAGCCGAACTCATCTTTGCTCTTCACCGCCACCATCACTGAAGGATGCAAATATCCATCAAGGACTCGCGCACTGTTATAGCGATGAGCGACCCAATCCGACGGAAATATCGCCAACAGGATCAGTCCCAAAACAAAAGCAGTGGACTGGGATCGAAGAAGCCACCAAAAACCCTTTCGTTTGGCAATCTTCAACAAGACCAAAACGAATCCGGCCACCACGATTGAGGTGCCAAAAAATCCGACGATTCTCATCTGCGTCAAACCGTTGTAGCCGACGTAGATCATCAGTCGGTTGTAAACACTGGCGGCGAGCAAGAAATTCAGCCCTGACCAAATCCACGCCAGTTTCATCAGTCGGTTGATTCTCGGATCATTAAGAATCTCGCCTCGAAAGACGAACGACAACATTCCTGTCGAAAGTGCCAAAGCCACTGTCAACCAAGCGGCTCCCTCATGCGCATAACCGGCATAGTAAAACCCGTCTGGAAAGTCCCGTTTGTAAAGTGTTTGAAACTCAAAAACCAAATAGCTAACAAATAGCACGATCAGGCAGGTCAGCATGTTCCGGAACGCAACATACAGCACCGAATTGGCTGATGGCTTGACGACCGGTGCCGAATCGATCCCACCAATTCGCCATTTTGCGAAGTAGGGAAAGAACAGTCCTGCCCCGACAAGCAAGGCGATCACACAGAACGGAGGTTCCCAAGCATCCATGCGATTAAACCATCCAAACGCCCAGTCGCTGGCAGCTGTCCAAATCGATGTGACCTTGCCCATCAGGTCCGGGTTTGCCAACACGAAGATCGTCGCAAACGTCACCGTTGCCAGTGCTGGTAACAACCATGCCAGGGTCGCTCCCGGTGACGTCGCGGCTTCCTTTGCTTTGCCTACCTTGGGAAGGCGGTGGTAGAACAACCAAACCAAACCATCAATTGGGGCCCAAAAGAAAACCATGAATGTTTCGGCAGCCCAGGGAACACAGCCGGACGCCGCCAACGAATACGCCATCGTTAGCAACAGCAAGCTGATCATCACCCAGCCAGTGCCGACAAAAGCAAGGCGAAGGCTTCCGAGCAAGATGAGCAGCAACAGAATCGCGAGGATCAACTTGCGGTTTCCAAGCGTCACACTGTTGGCATCGCCCTTCGCATCTGAATTCCTCCAGTGTGACAACAGAATCAAAAATGGGGCGGCCGTAAAAAAGGCCGCTGGTCCGGAGTAGCCATACGACCTGTAAATCAACCAATCCGCCAGCGCCGTCCAGGCGAGGATCGCAAGTGCGACCAACATCGTCATTCGTTTTCGGTCTGTAGCTAGCAGGGACTCATCAGCACTGCCGGTGTCTGCACTGCCCGTATGGATCGGATCATCCGGCAACGAATTTGGCTGCGATTGATTGGGTTCATTCATCAGCGATGGTTCCCGCCATGCAAAAAAAGATTCGTTCTTATTCGTTGCCTTTGGAATCTAAAACACCGCAAGCTGCACAACGCGAACGCTGACCAAAGATTGGTTGCGGTGTCAAAAATGTCTTCCGCTGCCGAGCGGCGAACTTGATAAGTGTCGGCTTCGATTACTAAGGCCGTTGATTCAGCCGAAGAGTCAATTGTCGATATCGTTGATGTGATCAGCTTTTGATCCTCAACTGACCAATCACACAGCGACGATGCGTTTCATTCCATCGCAACGAACGCTGCTGCTGCCATACTACGGATGCGTGTTTGGTTTAGATCGAAAAAAAATCCCAACTGAAGACTCAGCTGGGACTCGCGTTGGCGTTTGTACGGTGATTGCCCGATATTTCCGGAAATCACTGCGGCGGTTGTATTACCGAATTGGCACTACGGCAGTTCGATGGTTTGCAAAGCCAACTTGCCTTTGACATCTGCGATCACAACAGCCTTGGACGCATTGAGCTTGTCCATTTGCTTGACGCCTTGCAGAGCCTCGACGGTTTCAAATGGTTGCCCTGCGGTGCCTCCACCAGAGACTCGTTCGCTAAGGCTCTCCTGATCTTCGATTCCGTCGGCGCTGATTTTCATCACACCGCGTGCGCTATTGCTCAACAAGATCGATGTTTTGCCTTCCTTTTCATAGACGATCATATCGAGCGGTTGATTACGGTTACCCAGCTCTGCGATCGTTGTTCCGCGTACCTTTTGGTCGCCGCCTAAATCGTCGACGGTAAAGCGAACCAATGGGGTGCAGGTATAGCCGGCAAGCAAGCTAGGTTCGCCATCGACCATCATTGGCAAGAAAGTTTGAATGGGAGATCCGCTTTCGACGCGGCCGTGAGCGGCGTGGAAGATTTCGACGCTGGTCGCGATTGTGTTCTCGGCAAATGGGAACGGAAATTCGATAACCCGTGATGGCGAATCGCCAGCCGAAAGCCCTGAGACCATGACCTTACCTTCAAAGTAGGCGAGGTCGGTGATCGAAGAGTTACGGTTGTTTCGGCTTCGACGGCCCTGCGTCACTTCACGGTCTTCCGGAGCGTTGGGAAGCACCTTGGTCGCGTGGCCGATTTTGTCCAAGTTGACTTGGCTGATTTGATCCGCACCGTCGATCCGCACAAGGTGAATTCGCCCATCCGCTTTGACAGAGACGAAACTGTTGCCGGTTGCCGGATTGACGGCCAACTCGCCAACTTCGACGTCGCCACTAACTGACAAAGCCGTTTTGATGGCGGCAACCAAGTCATCAATCTTGGGTGTGGTTGCATCGCCTTCGGTGTCTTCCAAATTGATCGCATAGACGGTTGCAGCCTTGGGATCACCGACAAGCAAGATGCCTGATTCGGTAAACGCCATTGGCCCGATTGCCTGCAATTCAATGGGCCCGGTTGTCATTCCACCCGATGCGGCATAGCACGTCACCGATGACGCGAATGCAAGACTTAGTACGCAAACTGTTTTTCGAAACAAGGGCGCCAGTGCCATGGTAAAATCCCCAGTCAGATAGGAGGTAACAGTCAATTGATAAGTGATCGGTGGAATCGATTGAGCATCGCTCGAAAGCGTTGCAACGATCAATCGTCTCTTGACAACTGCTGTTTAAAATAACGGATCGCGACAAGTGAAACACAGCGAGGAATCATCGGTGTCTAAGAAACCAGAAAATTACTGTTTGCCATTGGGACAGAATCGCAAGGTCAGTCGTCGCGATGCCATTGTGGCTGGAATCGCCGGAACGGCAGCTGCCAGCGTCACGGCAAACAGCCTCGCCCATGCACAAGATTCCACCAGTGAGGCGTCCGACAATCACAACAACAGACCCAATGCTGATGATCGCAAGGCGGCAACGAAACGTTATGCGGCCAAAAAGTCCATCAACCTATGGGCGTTTCCTTATCCCGAGCGGATGTCGTTGCAGGAGTGTATGCAGCTGGCAAAGGATGCTGGCTTTGATGGAATCGAGTTGAACTACGACTTGGAGAATGATCTATCTCCCAAGGCCTCAAAAGCCGACTTGCTAGCGATCCGACGAATGGCTGACAAAATCGGGATCGAAATCAGTGGGCTATGCTCGTTCCTGTTTTGGCCTTACCCACTATCCAGCCTCGACCAAGCGAAACGAGATCGGGGAATCGAACTGGCAGGATTGATTGCCGATGCGGCCGCAACGATGTCAGTCGAGAATGTGCTGGTCGTTCCAGGTGCGGTCCACATCCCGTGGCGCGACGATCACGATCCCGTTCCCAACGATGTCTGTGAAAAGCTAGCGCGAGAAGCGATCGGCAAGTTAGTTCCCAGTGCCGAGAAGAGCGGCGTCTCGTTGAATATGGAAAACATCTTTTTCAACGGCTTCCTGATGACCCCGATGGAGATGAATGATTTTGTCGACAGCTTCGGAAGCGAACACATTCAAATTCACTTTGATACCGGTAACATCTCGATGTTCCAGCATGCCGAACATTGGGTACCGATCCTGGGAAACCGAACAAAGAATATTCACTTCAAAGAATTCACCAAGAAGGGCACCGACTATTCATTGGAAACTTTTCGTCCATTGCTGGACGGAACGACCAATTGGCCCGCGCTGATGGATGAACTGGAAAAGGTTCAATATGAAGGCTTCGTGACGTTTGAGTACTTCCATCCCTATCCGCACTATCCCGAAGCGTTGATCTACCAAACATCGGATTCACTGAACCGTATCCTCGGCCGACCGGTCTAGCACGCTGACCAGATCCCTCGCGGCCTATCGATTGAACTCCTCCCAAGCCTATTGGTGGGCGACGGCCGCGAAACTCAGACCGATCTGGCAAAGAAAATATCAGGCGATGCTGATCCGATAGCCAGTGCCGACAACCCCAGTCGTAGGGGTATCTTTGCGGCAAGACTTTAGCGACTCTATGAGCGTCATTCGCCGTTCACCGAACCGCCTGAATCACTTCCATGGCCGCGCGCTACCATTCTTTGCTGCTTCGTTATTCAAAGCGTCTGCTACGCTCGCGCCGCCAAAGTCGATCGGTCCGACGGATACGATCGGAAATGCTCGAAGAACGAATCTGTTTGTCGGCCGTCCGCATCGTTTCCTGGAATACCGCCAACGCCCCTAATAATTCAACCGAAGACACTTACTTCTCGACGGTCTTCGAGGCGATCGGAAACGAGAACGTCGTGGGCAATGCGATCGCGCCATCGATCATCGCGCTGCAAGAAACCGATAACGCTCAGTTGGGTGGAAATTCAATCGCGCGGATCGACAGCCTGCTGGAGACGCTCTATCCGCAAACCGTCTACGACCACGCGGTCACGGGGCTCGACACCGGTGGCGATGCGACGGGCTTCGTCTACGACACGGCGATCTTCGAGCTGGTGTCGACAGCGGTTGTTGCCGAAACCGGTGGGATGCGTGATTTTGCCCACGACATCATGCGTGGACAGTTTCGTCCCGTTGGCACCAGTGGCCAGAGCGATTTCTATATCTACACCACACATTTGAAAGCCGGATCCAGCGGCGACAACATCAGTCGACGAACGGCCGAAGCGAACGCGATTCGACTGGACATTGATTCGCTCGGCGCCAATCAAGACGTCCTGGTGATGGGCGATTTTAATATTTCCGGCAGCAGCGAAGGTGCCTACCAGAACTTCCTAAGGTCTGGCACAGGCCAGCTGTTCGACCCAATCGATTCACCGGGCGAATGGAAAAACAACGTTAGCTTCCGCGCGATTCATACCCAGAACCCTGCAATCAATGGTGCAGGTGGGATGGATGACCGGTTCGACTTCCAACTGGCAAGCGGCGCCGTCTTTGACAACGAAGGGCTTCAGTTTATTGAAGGCTCTTATCGAGCGTTTGGCAACAACGGAACGCATACGTTCAATTCCGATATCACGACGGGAAGCGGCGCCACACCAAACGTTCTGGCAGCGCTGGCGGCTGCAAGCGACCATCTTCCCGTCGTCGTTGATTATGAGATCGATGTCAATCTTCCAGGTATCAATCTCGATACCGGCGGTTCGCCAATTCAAATTGTCGAAGGGTCATCCGCAGCAAACTACAACGTCCATCTCGATACAGTCCCCAGTTCTTCAGTAACGGTGACCATCACCAGCGACGCAAAGACACTGGTCAACGGTTCTAGCCAAGCGGTCCTGACATTCACCACTGAAAACGCATTGGTGCCACAAACGGTCAGCATCCAAGCGATCGATGATACGGTCGCCAACGGGAATCAGATCAGCGTGATCAACCACGCGATTGACAGTGAGGATGCGGACTATGACTCGCTTGATGACGTCCCTCTGAATGTGACGGTCATCGACAATGACTTGCCCTCCATTGCGATCACGGAAATCATGTACAACCCAGCATCCAGTGAACCCCTGGGTGAATGGGTGGAAATCGCCAATCTCGGTCCCGGAGTGATCGATATCAGCGGCTGGACCCTGGACGATGAAGACGACACCAATTGGGCAACCATCCCCACCGTGTCACCTCTTGCCGAAGGAAGCGTCGCGATCCTTCATAACAGCGAAGTGGATTCGAACACGTTCCGTGATCGTTGGGCGATCGATAGCGAAGTCACGGTGATCGGCATTGATTGGGGATCACTCGCCAACGGGCCTTCGCAATCAAGTGAAATACTACAGCTGATCGATAGCTTTGGTGAGGTTCAGGACGAAGTCAACTACGATGACGAAAACGACTGGCCGGTGGATGACAACGGATCCAGTATCTATTTGATGAACCCAAGGCTGGACAATAACGTGGGCAGTTATTGGGGCCTGACCGATGAGTCGACCCCAGAAGCACGCCATCCTTCGGGAAGCCCATTTAGCTCCGCAGACATCGGGACCCCAGGCTTCGTTCCGGGTTTGGTGATCGACCCGCCTCGCATTGTCGAAACACGTCTTGCCAGCGAAATCGCCAACGTTGATCAACGGTCGGTGCTCCGCAGTGTGACCGTTGTGTTTGACCGAATCGTTGCGGCCGACGCGTCCGCCTTTGAATTGATCCGGCAAGGCAGTAGCGGTCTTGATGCGGCGAAAGTCGGCATCGTCGTGTCAGCCGCCGACGTGCTCGATCACACGGAAATCACACTGAGGTTTGCGGGTCAGCACGCGGACTTGAGCGGATCGCTGGTGGATGGGGCATACGAACTGCATGTGATGGCCAGCGGCATCAGCAGCGGCGGAATCACTCTTGATGGTGACGGCGATGGAAACTCCGGTGGCGACTACCGATTTGGCGAAAGCAGCAACGACCGTTTCTTTCGGCTGTTCGGCGACTACGATGGCGACAAAGACGTTGACCGAATCGACATGGCCGTCATCGGCGACTTCCTTCGCAAGAACGAGTACGAAGCAGCGTTCGATGCCGACGACGATGAAGACGTCGACTTGGCAGACTTTGCTCAATTCCGAGTGCGGTTGAGCCGACGATAGAAGTCGGCTTGATTGGAAAGCAAACGCGACGACAAATCACAAGCGATAACCAGATCGCTTAAATGGCCGCTTGCCACATCGGCCGCCTCTGACGAAGCAGCCAACGCACGGTTGCCTTCAATGACCTGGCAGCATTATCCGCTATAGCCAGGTCCTTCCGCTTCGGCCTCGGCTTCGCTATCGAAATCCTGAATGTACTCTTTGCCCTTGTACATCATCGCGACGACAACGAAGACAAACGACGCGACGAGCATCAGTCCGGTAAAGAACCAGTAGTACGATGCACCTTCCAATTTGCTAGTGCCATCGGGGTTGCTGATGAAAGCGTTGACGAACGCGGTGATCGCATTTCCGAAAGCGACCGAAAGCAAGTAAAAGCTCATCACGATGCTCTTCATGTTGTTGGGAGACTGCGTGTAGCTGAACTCTAAACAGGTGATCGACACCATCACCTCGGCACCGGTTAACAACAAGTAAGCCAGCATCTGCCAAGAAATGCTGGGCGTCCCGCCGGCGACAATCGCTTGTTCGATCAACGCACTGACCGTAAAGGATGTCACGGTCACGAACATCCCGATCCCGATCTTTCGAAGCGGTGTCAAGGGAAAGACTTTATCAATCGCGGGATAGACGACGTAGGTGAATAGCGGGACGAGTATCAAAATCAGAAATGGGTTCGCCGCCTGGATTTGACTGCTCAGAAGCTCGACCCCAAACACGGTTCGGTCCATATTCTCGGCCTGCAAGACCCAAGCACTCGCAGTTTGATCAAACAAGCTCCAGAAGACCGCGACCAACAGATACAGTGGCGCCAATCGTAATAGCGAAGCCAAGCCCTCACCGGTGAATGCTTCACGAAAGACCTCGGGGCCTCGTGCAGGAATATGCACAAATCGATTCCGCCCCATCCAAAACATGAGCGTTGCCACGCCCATCAAGATACCGGGAACGCCGAAAGCGACTTGAGACCCATAACGGTCTAACAACAGCGGCGTTAGCAAAGTCGATAAGAACGACCCCAAGTTGATCGCGATATAGAACCAGCCGAACACTTGGCCCAGCAGGTGCGAATTCCGTTTCCCGAATTGGTCTCCCACGTGAGCCGACACGCAAGGCTTAATCGCTCCTGTCCCGAATGCGATCAGCCCTAGACCGACGGCCAACCCGAGTCGTGTTTCGTTCAGCGCCAGTGCCAAGTGCCCCAGGCAGTACAGCACCGATAGATAAAGAATCGTTCGGTATTTACCCAATAACCAGTCGGCCAAGAATGCACCGAAGACAGGCGTGAAGTACGCGGCCATCACAAAAAGGTGCATCCAGAATTTGGCGTCATTGTCGTTCATCGTCGACAACTCACCATCGCTACCGAGCAGATACTGGGTCATGAAGACCATCAGAATCGCCTTCATCCCATAGAAGCTGAACCGCTCGGCAGCTTCGTTTCCGACGATAAATGGAATCCCCGGAGGCATCGTTTCGATCGGATACGGCGACGTTTGCCAACTACCAGATGAGCCGCCTCCTGTCGTTTCTTCGCTGTGATCGGCGGGAGGGGTATAAGGATCGTTAGACTGGTTGTCGGTCACGATGGATTCTGCTCTCTCGTGGAACGGTGCGGAATGGTCCACATCATCGCTGACACAGAAGCCCACGACAACGCCTTTACCACTGGAGGGCACCGTCTAAGGCCTAAGCGTGGCGATTGGGGAAACGTCTGACAGGAAAGGCCTGTGAAACGAAAGTCCCTCTAATATCCACTGAACCCATGCGGGCTATGTCAACGAAAATGCGTCAACTTCCGAACCGCCGATGCGACTATCGCCAGTATCCGTTGACGTCCTGAAAGAACTGATAACGTGGACTCTGGTGACCGATCGCGCCTGGCCAGTTGTTACCCCCGAACGGTTGACGTGATCCAGACTGATATCGTGTCACTGGCTGGCTAGGACGGTAAATGCGAACCGCAGGAGCCGCGTTTGTCACCACTGCAGGACTCGTCGCTTTCGTCGAACCAACCACGGCTGGAGCGACCACCTTTCGTGGCTGGACGTAAGTTCGTTGTTGAACGCTACGGTGGCGACGGAATAGCCATCCGTTGCCCGCTTCGGCTTGCTGCGATCCGACCAACGAGCACGCAACGGCGGCAACCATGATCATCAACACCGATATCTTTCTTGAACGCTTCATCGCACTGGCCCTGTATTGAAAGTTTGAAACCGCTGGAGGGATATTGCATCGAATCGTGTAGCCCTTCGATTTTACGAAGACAAGCCATGGTGGTCGCCTAGGCAGCTGTACTGCACGCGTTTCGACATCTGTAGTGCCAAGCGTTTGTGCGATCGGATCGTTACTGACTTTTTCACCAAGTTCGCTAATTGGCGCTAACTTGGCAGATGCGATCGAGCACCAATTTCTAAGCATCCATTGCGAGCAAACTGTGCACCGGCGCCCAACCGCTGCGCACACGCGAAACAAAGACCGCACAAGCGAACCGCCTAAGGGCGAATGAGCACACACTGCGCCACCTCGAGGGCGTTTCAGTCCGCACGGCTAATTCACTGGCACTTCAGCCCCAATATTGGCCTTCCTTTTGCGTCCCAATCGCGTCCGATGACGCCCCTCGGCACCGTCGTGTCCGTTCATCAACCTTGTCGTGCTACCTCCCTTATTGAATGCCCGCGATTGTTACCCGTACTCGAGTCTCCTTATCGAGAAAAAGACGTCGAGTTCAACCTGACGAACAGTCTTTAGCGATCCGATCACGGTTGGTGATCGTCGGTGGAGGTATGGCTGGTTTTGGCCTGTGCGACCGCTTGGTCCGCGCCGGAACCCATCGAAGCTACGACATTACCCTGATCGGCGATGAACCCACGCCGGCCTATGATCGAGTCAACTTGAGTCGGTATTTCCAGGGCTCCTCAGCGGACGACCTGCTTCTCGCCCCAAGATCTTGGTACGAATCCAACAACATCACGCTTCGAACCGGGGCACGCATCGTCCGGATTGATCGACGCGCGAAACGGGTTTTCGAGACCTCGGGTGAGTTCCATCAGTATGACAAGCTGGTGATCGCGACGGGCTCTCATGCTTTTGTCCCACCAATCCAGGGACATGACAGCGAAGGCGTCTTTGTCTATCGAACCATTGATGACCTTAAAGCGATCAAGGCATACTGCGATGCCAATGGTGCGACTCGAGGTGCGGTGATTGGTGGAGGCCTTCTTGGACTCGAAGCCGCCAAGATCATGATGGACCTGGGCATCGACGTCAGCGTGATCGAAATGGCGCCGGGGCTGATGCCAAGGCAACTTGATGCCAACGCGGCGAAGCTGCTCGAACGCAAAATACGCGCCCTTGGCGTCGACATTCATCTCGTTCGCCGTACCGAGTCCATCCACCGCGAAAACAATCGTCTACGGCTGCATTTTGCCAACGCCGATGACATGTCCGTCGATGTGCTGATCGTTGCCGCAGGAGTCCGCCCCAATGATCGACTTGCCGAGGACGCGGGACTGCAGATCGGACCTCGACGTGGAATCGAAATTGATGAAACGTTGCAAACAAGCGACCCTAGCATCTTTGCGATTGGTGAATGTGCATCCTTCAAAGAGCATGTCTTCGGACTCGTCGCACCCTGCTATCGCATGTCCGATGTACTGGCCAGCCGACTCGCCGGAAATGAAACACAGTTCAACGGAGCTGACGAATCAGCCGAATTGAAACTGATGGGGATCCAAGTCGCCACGCTTGGAAAAACCATCGGCGAATCACCCGGCGGTTCCATCATTTCGCACGAAGACGGCGAAGGTCGTCGCGAACTATTAATCGAACGCGGCAGAATCGTTGGCGCCTCATGCGTCGGCCCATGGACCGAACTGCCTCAAATCCGCCAAGCGATCAACAAACAATCAAGGTTGTGGCCCTGGCAACGATCGCGTTTCGAGAAAACAGGAACACCGTGGGATTCCGGTGGTGCATTGCCGGTTATCAACTGGCCGGCCGATTCGATCGTCTGCTCTTGCTTGTCGGTAACGAAGCAAACGATTAGCGAATTGGTTTCCAGCGGTAAAACCTCACCCGAGTCGATTGCCGATTCCTGTGGGGCCTCAACAGCCTGCGGAAGCTGCCGAAACTTGGTCTGCGAACTGGCGGGCGCGTCGGGGCAACAAGCTGCCGTGCCTTGGGCCCGGACCATGCTGGCAACCAGTGCGATCGCCAGCTTGGTGGTTCTGATTTGGTTGGTCAGCAATCCGATCCCTGCGGCGACTTCTGTTCAAGACGCGACATTCAAATTTGAATCAGCACTGCAAAGTGACTTGGGACGGCAGGTCAGCGGCTTCAGCCTACTGGGCGGAACGTTGATCGGATTGCTCTTTTCGCTGCGGAAACGATTTCCCAAATTTAAATGGGGCAGCTACGGATTTTGGAGAGCCACCCACGGCGTCCTGGGAACAGGCGTTCTGCTTGGCATGATCGCCCACACTGGCATGCGACTGGGATCCAACCTGAACTTTCTGTTGGGAACATTCTTCCTGGCGGCGATCCTGGTCGGTGCTTTCGCCGGAATCGTCAGCAGCTTGGAATCGAGATTGACGGGCACACTTTCGATCCTCTCGCGTGCATGGAGACCTCGGCTGACGAAGCTTCACCTTTGGATCACGTGGCCGCTGCCGATTTTGATCGGTCTGCATATTCTCAGTTTCTATTGGTTTAGCGATTGAAACGGGGAATCATGTTGAAGGCGATCATTAGTAAGCTCCGCAGTTCACCGAACGGTTTGAAGTGGATTGCGTGCCTGGGAATCAACCTTGCGATCGGCAGCTATTATTCGGCGGCCTTGGTCGCCCCTGCGTCATCGATCAAGTCAGCCTGGCTGCCCGGAAAGACAACCCATGGGCACTACCAAATCGAACTCGATTGTGACGCCTGTCATAGTGCGTCAAATTCGAAAGAAGGCCCGACGTCATCGGACGTCATGCAAGACGCCTGCATCCGATGCCATGGCGATCAGCTCAAAGACGTCGACACGCACCCGGCAAAGAAATTCAACGACCCCACCAACGCGGAACTTTTGGCAACCCTGGATGCGCAGAACTGCTTGAGCTGCCATGCCGAACACGTTCCGCACCAGACGTTGGCGATGGGACTGACAATGCCCGCGGACTACTGCTGGCATTGCCATCAAGATGTCGGTGACAGTCGCCCCAGTCACCAAGGCATGGCTTTTGACAGTTGCGCAACCGCCGGATGTCATAACTACCACGACAACAGCGCACTGTATGAAAAGTTTCTCGATGATCATTTCGGGCAACCTGATCAACTCGATGTTGCCGTCACACCATCAAGAAACACACTCGCGAGCCTTTCAGGCGACCAACTGCCACGAAAGGGTTGGTCCAAACCGGCGATCGGCTTGGACGATGCGGACTTTCCAGAAACGACCGAATCGAATCCTCAGCTTCTTCGTGATTGGGCCGAAACGGCACACGCCGCTGCCGGCGTGAACTGCAGCGGATGCCATGTTACCCAGAGTGAGGCTGCCCAAAATGACGATTCAGCTTCGTGGTCTGACAGTGTCGCGATGGAAACATGCGGCCAATGCCATGACAAACAGGTCGACACGTTTCTTGACGGAAAACACGGAATGCGGTTGGCGGCAGGCCTGACACCGATGACGCCTGACCAGGCGCGGTTGCCGATGAATCATGACGCCGCGCATCGTGAACTCGATTGCAACGCCTGCCACAACGACCACCGATTCGATACGCAGTTTGCCGCCACCGATGCCTGTTTGCAGTGTCACAACGACGATCACTCGCTCGCACACGTTCAATCACCGCACGGACAACTCTGGCGTGACGAAGTGCTTCACAAAGGCGAACAAGGGACAGGCGTTTCGTGCGCCACCTGCCACATGCCGCGTCTGGAAGGTGATGACGGCATCTGGGTCAATCACGACCAAAACGCCAACCTTCGTCCCAATGAAAAGATGGCTCGCGAAGTCTGCCTCAACTGCCACGGCTTGGAATACTCACTGAGCGCATTGGCAGATGAAGAACTCATCCGCAATGGCTTTGCCGGGGAACCGAGCGAGCGAAATAAAAGCGTCGAGATGGCGCACCAGTGGTTCCTCGAGCGTGCCAAAAAACGCCGGCCCCGACCTTAGTTTCAGTTCTTGTTTGACGTTTGTTTCTTCTTAATCCGAGGCTTCTGAAATGAAAACGACAACTTCGAAATTACTTTCGATCGCCTGTGTCGCTCTGGCTGCATCCGGCACACTGATGACTATCTCTGGTTGCTCCAGCAGTGAAGCCAGCTCTGCTGCCGCCGGCGGAATCACCCCCAAGCAATTCGCCGACGGCGTGCACGCGGTCATGATGGCCGACAGAACCGTCTACGCGACCCATGTCGTCACCAACCTGAAAAAACAAGAAGCCCCGGTAACGGCCGATGAATATTGGCAAGACACCGAAAACGCGATTCCATTGCCAGCCCAGATGTTTCGCATGGGAGCCGAACTTGTTGACGAAAACCCCGAAGCGGGATTCACCTACGCACTGCGAAGCAAGTGGCCTTTGAACGAACAACACCAAGCAAAAACAGACTTCGAAAAGCAAGCACTCGACTTCATCAGCGATAACCCCGGAGAAAACTTCTACGGAGAAGAAGACCTGGGTGGAAAGAAATATTTTGTCGCTGTCTATCCCGACCGGGCTGTCGCAGAAGCCTGCTGGAGTTGCCATAATGACCACCCCAATCGTGGCGAAGACTACCCTGATTTTGCCAAGGACGATGTCATGGGTGGAGTGCTGGTTCGCGTCCCAATGTAGGACTAACGGATTCGAATCCGATGTGAAATATACGGTCGCATAAACACTTGTCTTTACATCCCCATTGCACTGGTGAATGAATCATGAGCCCAGAAGAAATTGAACTCGTACAATCGAGCTGGGAAAAGGTTAAGCCGATTTCCGAGCAAGCCGCGGAACTGTTTTATGGAAAGCTGTTCGAACTTGATCCCTCGCTGAAGCCGCTTTTTAAAGGCGACATGAAAGAGCAGGGCAAGAAGCTGATGGCAACCTTGAACCTTGCCGTCGTCTCACTGACCAAGCTCGAAGAAATCCTGCCTGCCGTCCAAGACCTCGGTCGTCGCCACGTGAAATACGGGGTGCCTGATGAGAGCTACCAAACGGTCGCCCAAGCACTGCTTTGGACGCTCGAACAAGGCCTCGGCGATGGCTTCACCCCTGAAGTCAAAGCGGCTTGGACGAAGACCTACGTTACGCTTAGCAATGTGATGCTAGAAGCAGCCCACGAAGGCGACCAACCGGCATCCGCTGCAGGTTAAGCCGGCACGCACTGGCAAGAAAGCTGGCTTAACCAGATCACGACAATCTCAATTTTATCCGGGCGGTGCCGAAGTTGTTTCGGGCCGCCCGTTTGCATTGAGTTCCATCGTTTGTACCAATCATCCACGCACCACGATTGACCATGAAACTTGACCTCCGACGCGCTCTTATGCTGTGTCCTGTGATGCTGCTTGCCACCTGTCTTGCTGGCTGCAAGAAAGCAACGACGCCGGACGAGTCCAGCGTGACCGCATCGACATCCGAACCTGCTTCGACAGACCAAGCCGATGCAGAGACCACACCATCGCCTGCGATCTCCCCCTCCGCTCCACCACCAGCCTCGGACGCAGAGACCGCCCCAGAGCCACTGGAAGCACTTCCTGATGGTGAAGCCGAGGACGGCGGCTACACGATCGCCCAGGTCATGCAGTTAGCCCACGACAACAAACTCTATCGAGAGTTATTCAGTGAACCGGCCGATCCCGAAGTCGTTCAGCGGCTCAAGACGCTGTATGCTGATCTGCCCAAACGCGAACCACCCAAAGGCGATCCAGAGCAGTGGAAAGAACGCTCGCAAGCCCTCGTCGATGCGGTGGATGCGATCGAGTCGGGTGATGAGAAGGGCGTCGCGATGCTAAAACGCGCGGTCAATTGCAGCTCTTGCCACGGGCGACACCGCGAAAGCTAGAGGGAAGCTCTGCGAAAGCTGATTGGCACACTGGCTGGTGGGCACACTGAGCGTTCACCAGTGAATGCGAGTGAGATTTCGTCTCACACAACCACTGCTACCTTTTGCTTGTCGTGCGGCGATCGACGATTACCAACAACAAAAACGGCGGCTGGTCATTTGATAGACCAGCCGCCGTTTCGTTATTCCGATGACAATCGGCTCGCTTAAACGTCGAGCCTACGCGGTACTAAGAACACGTTCTTAGAATCGCCACTGCCATTGAGTCCAGAAGAAATCTGCGTCTGCACTTGTTGGAACACCTGCGGTCGTACGATAGTAGTCGCCGGTGTTGAAGTGAGAGTAGCCGACTTGGACATTCATGCGTGGGTTGATGGTCGCGGTGAACGCGATATCAATTTCTTGACCCAGTTCGCTGTCGCCAGCCGCATTGGCACCGTTGAATGGAGCCATGGTGACGTTGTAAGGAGTGGTCAACTCGTCCAACCAGAAGTTGTGGTACCACAACAACAGTTTGACTTTGTCACCCAAAACAGGCGTGATGAACTGGAAGTTCAAGTCGTGGATGTTGCGACGTCCGAACAAGTCCATGAACCCGAGGTACTTGTGTGCCAACGGGAACAGGTGATCGAAGCTGTCGTCACCACGAGCCGCTGGGACATCATCGCCACCGGATGCATAGTCGTACCATGCCCAAACGGTTGGCTTCCAAGGTCCGCATGCGGTGCACAGGTTCAACTGACGTCCCAAACCACCGGTGAAGAACGCTGCGCTGTGATCGCCATAACCTGGGCTGTTGGAACCGAACTGAGTACCACCTTCGTAGGAGTACAACCAGTCTTTGCCGACCTTGCCAGTCCAACGGCTACCGATGGTGTGGTAGTCGAAGTTCAATGCTTGGTTGGACAAACCGAGGTAGTAGTAATCGACCGCACCAAAGCGGGTATTCGGATTCGACAGGTAAACACCGTAGAAATCAACGTCTTCGTTGGCGTCGTCGATCTTGCTTTCGTTGGCAGCGTTGCGGTTGACCGGGTTGACGAAGAATCCGTCAACTGTCCAGTCACAACCTTTGTAGGTTCCGCGAACACCTTGGAAAGTACGACGGGTGTTAGCCCAATCCAAAGGCGAAATCAGACGCTGATCACCAAAGAGCAATTCTTGGCGACCGACGCGAACCGACAAATCGTCGGTCAGCTTCGTATCCAAGAACAAGTTCTGGATTTCGCCGCGGTTTTCTTCGATGGGACGGTTGTTGAATGTTTCTCCGCCCGAATCCGCATACAGGTATTCACCGTAGACACGGAAGTACTCGTTAACACGCAGGTTTGCGAACATGCGGTAGCGAGTCAGGAAGAAGTTATCGTCGTTGCCGGTCAGTCCCAGACCACGATGATTATTCTCATGATGGAAACGAACGCGAGCTTCCCCGCCGACGTCCAATTTGCCACCCATCATGCCTTTGAGCGAATCGCCAATGAATGACGGACCGTCGTAGCAAGGGTCATTCAGGTAGCTGAAATCGTTCGCATAGAAGACGCCTGCGTAGGCGCTTTTCATCTTTGCGGTCGCAGCTTCCTTTTTCTTTTTCGTGCAGCAAGGTGTCGAGCAACAGTTGCAGCTCGTTGCCGCTGGCATGTAGTCTGCCATCGGAGCAGGTTCGTCGATTTGGATCGGTTCCGGCATCGGAACGGGATCCACGACAGGTTGCTCCGCGGGTGCCTCTTCGGCAACTTCGTCAGCGACAAGCTGGACACCACCGATGGGGTTACCAGACGCGTCAGTGACAACAGTATCTTCAAGAGTGAACCGCTCGTCCGCGAAGGCGGGGGCGGAAACAAAGCCGGCCAGAAGAGCGAACGCGAGTGCGCGCCGGCGTGCCTTTGTTGTGGAAAGCATCTCTTAGGACTCCTTCCTAATGGAATGGGTGGTGTCGCCTCATTGCGACGGATATGAAGTCTTCGTTCTCACCACCGACCATCGTTCCAACAGGTCTCGCCAAGACCCATCTAGCACGGCAAGTCGTGTGAACATCCATGTCGGTCCCGGCGATACCGACGCTTATGGTGTGAGTTATCGTCCCACCCTTATCGCGAATGCGAAGTTTTTCTCGCATCGTTCACGACCGCCCCAATCGGCAAACTCACCGCACTCCCCCTCGTCCGCCACTGCCAAAGACCTCAGCAACCGCTGGGGGAACAAAGACTCCGGGAAATCCTCCACGCTCCTCTAAGGGCGTCTCGCCAGGCTCAACGCCCCCTGATTGGTTATCGACGCCTGAACGCGATGCAGTAGTCCGCCTCCCCCTGCATTGATGATAGGCACCAGGTGTCCGTAAATGCCCAGGTCTTACGCATACCAAAATGTATAGATTTAAAAACACACACCTTATGGTGCAGATTCACCGCACTACAGGCCCACAGCGTGAAGCCGGGGTTCGCTTTTACGCAATAAATGACCAAGTGCGCACGTTGGCACGGCCTGTGCAACGGGGCACGGTCGCTGGTCTCCCGCATCAGCAAAGTCCGAATGATTCGGCCGAAGCGGAATCGATGTGGACTTTCTATTTATTCCAAAACTTGTTCGTTCCACCTCCCGGAGCTCGTAAGTTGCGACGACTCATTTCAAAATTTTCGCTCTATTCCAAGCTGCCTGTTTTCGCGATCGCAGCTCTGTTGACCGGCTGCTCTAGTTCGGAGATCACCCTCGATGATCTCGAAAAGGCGGCAGCCAAAATCGAAGTCGATGAATCGGCCACCGCGTCTGATGGCGAAAGCGAAGCGGTCTTGGAGATTCTCGATGTCGAGAAACCCAATCTGAAATTTGGATTTATCAAACTGACCGACTGTGCACCGTTGGTCATCGCAAAAGAGAAAGGCTTTTTCTCTGACGAAGGGCTGAACGTCGAAATCGAAGCCCAATCGAACTGGAAAGTCTTGTTGGACCGCGTCATCGATGGGCAGCTTGACGGTGCTCACATGCTTGCCGGTCAGCCTATCGGTGCCACAATCGGATTCGGAACACAAGCTCACATCATCACCGCGTATAGCTTGGACTATAACGGCAACGGCATCACGGTCAGCAACGAGATCTGGTCACAGATGCAGGAGAACGATCCTGAGCTGAAGTCGCCCACACCCAAGCACCCCATTTCGGCTGACTCGCTAAAGCCAATCGTCGATTCGTACAAGCAAGAAGGCAAAGACTTCAACATGGGGATGGTCTTCCCCGTCAGTACGCACAACTATGAGATTCGCTACTGGTTGGCAGCCGCAGGGATTCACCCAGGGATGTACTCCGAAGAGAACATTCAAGGGACCATCGATGCGGACGTTCTGCTATCGGTAACACCTCCACCGCAAATGCCAGCGACCTTGGAAGCAGGCACCATTCTTGGTTACTGCGTCGGCGAGCCTTGGAACCAACAAGCAGTGGTCAAGGGCATCGGCGTTCCAGTGACAACCAACTACGACATCTGGAAGAACAACCCAGAAAAGGTCTTCGGCGTCACTAAACAGTGGAACGACACCAACCCCAACACTCACATCGCCGTTGTCAAAGCGTTGATTCGTGCCGGCAAGTGGCTCGATGAAACGGACGCAGACGGCAACCTGGTCAACCGCCAAGAAGCCGCCAAG
This sequence comes from Stieleria sp. JC731, assembly GCF_020966635.1. Classification (NCBI taxonomy): domain Bacteria; kingdom Pseudomonadati; phylum Planctomycetota; class Planctomycetia; order Pirellulales; family Pirellulaceae; genus Stieleria; species Stieleria sp. JC731. The sequence goes on from NZ_JAJKFQ010000002.1 coordinate 858,566, forward strand.
TTGCTGTCTAACAAAGACTACGTCGGTGCTGACGAGGACGTGATCGACAACAGCATGACCGGAACGTTCGTATTCCAAGAATCCGACGTCCGTCCGATGCCCGATTTCAATGTGTTCTTCAAGCACAACGCCAGCTACCCACACTACAGCGACTGCATTTGGTTCCTAACACAAATGCGACGCTGGGGCCAAATCACCGAAGAAAAGCCTGCTAGCTGGTATGCCGAAAAAGCGAAAGACATTTACCAGCCAGCGATTTATCGCAAAGCGGCTGACATGTTGATCTCCGAAGGCAAAGCCTCACCAAACGATTTCCCAGCGCCCGACTACGACGGCTATCGCGAAGTAACAACCGACTTCATCGATGGCAACAAGTACGACGCGAAGGATCCGATCGGATACATCAACAGCTTCGACATCGGTAACAAAGAATCCGAAACACTTGCGAAGCAGTAAAGGGCACCTGCAAAGCAGGAACACCTGCAGAGCTATCAAAGCTCTGGTGAGAACGATCACTAGAGCTTTAACAATCGTTCACTCAGCGGTGGCCGCCTCACCGCCTGTGTGATCGGGAAGCGGCCAATACGGGCCGGGCGTTTGGGTCCGGTGCCTAACGTCCGGCCCGGCCGTGGATCCCCTTCACATGAACTGAAACAACAAGTTGCTTGAAAACTTGTTTTAGGCTGCCTCGACGTAGCCACACATCCGGCGATCCATTCGCTTCCCGACCTCATTCCACCACTGATCAACCATGAACTGGCGAGGAAACGCGCTTAAGTTTTGCAACGTCGCGGGCCTACCACTGCTCGAACCCTTCGTCCGTCTAGCGGCCGGTGAAGACGTCAAAGAACAATTAAAAAGCATCAGTAAATTCATTCTTCTGCCCGTCGCAACGATCGCAGTGTTCCTGTTTCTGTGGAACGCCGCCGCAAAAACCGTTGTGACAGACAGTATGAAACTGCCAAGTCCGGGAGAAACCTGGGCGGCGGGTAAAGAACTGTTTGCAATGCATACGGCGCAGCGAGCGGCCGATCGCGAACAAAAAAAAGAAAAGGTCACCGAAGCGGTGATGTTTCTGGCCAAAGCGAACAAGATGACCGCATTAGCCGAATCGGCTGACGGGGAACGCAAGGAAAAGCTACTTGCCAACGCATTGGTACTGAAAAAGAAAGCGGTCCAAGCGGCAAACTACAAGCCGACCAGTGCCCCGACCTTTGTTGACCAAATCATCACCAGCCTGAAAACCGTATTCATCGGCTTCGTGATCGCCACGATGATCGCGGTCCCGATCGGTGTTCTGTGCGGCATGAGTCCTTGGTGCAACGCCGCGTTGACTCCCTTCATTCAAGTTTTCAAACCGGTAAGCCCGCTTGCATGGCTACCGCTGGCCTTCTTGGTCATCGTCTGGGCGTACTCCGGTGCCAAGCCCGGCGAGACCTTGTTTGAAAAGGCGTTTTTGATCTCCGCCGTGACGGTCTCGCTTTGCTCGCTCTGGCCAACCTTGGTCAACACCACCCTTGGTGTCGCGAGCGTTGACAAAGACTACATGAATGTGGCTCGCGTGCTGAAGCTTTCATGGAGCCAACAGCTTTTCAAAATCATTCTGCCAGCAAGTTTGCCGCTGATGTTTGCAGGCCTTCGCATCAGCCTTGGCGTTGGCTGGATGGTGCTGATCGCCGCGGACATGTTGGCTCAGAATCCGGGTTTGGGCAAATTCGTCTGGGACGAGTTCCAAAACGGCAGTAGCCAAACGTACGCACGGATCGCATTCAGTGTGATCATCATCGGAGTGATCGGCTTGCTGTTGGATCGAATCATGATCTTCCTGCGAAACCTGGTCAGCTTCGGCAATCCGCAAGCCGCCTAACCACCCAGCGAGTCTAGACGATGAGTACAGCTGTTCTCGATCGACCGCAGCCAAAATCCGTTGCCCGACCGGTTGCTCCCGAGCCACTGATCGCGATGCGCAATGTGTGCAAGGGATACGGTAGCGGTGTCACACGGAACGAAGTTCTGACGAACATCAATCTGAATTTACGCCAGGGTGAATTTCTTGCCGTGGTGGGCTTCTCAGGAAGTGGGAAGACAACATTGACGAAGCTGCTTGCCGGGTTGGAAACGCCCGACAGCGGCGAAATCGTGATGGAAAACAAAGTCATCTCCGAGCCAAGTGAAGAGCGTGGCATCGTTTTCCAGAACTATTCGCTACTGCCATGGCTGACCGTGCGCGGCAACATCGCTTTGTCGGTTGATCGTGTCTTCCGCCATTGGTCCAAGGGGCAACGGCGTGAACACATCGACAAATTCATCGAGATGGTAGGCCTGACGCATGCCGTTCACCGGCGTCCGCATGAGCTTTCCGGCGGGATGCGTCAACGGGTTTCACTCGCTCGAACGTTGGCGATGAAGCCCAAAGTCCTGCTGCTCGACGAACCACTTTCGGCACTCGACGCGCTGACACGTGCGACGCTGCAGGACGAAATCCTGAAGATCTGGGAAGAGGAGCGGCAAACCTGTTTGCTGATCACCAACGATGTCGATGAAGCCATCCTTTTGGCCGACCGCATCGTTCCGTTAAACCCAGGTCCGAACGCTTCGCTCGGTCCCGCGTTTACGGTCGAACTAGATCGTCCCCGTGACAAAACAGAACTGAACCATAACGAAACCTTTAAAGGTCTTCGTAACGCGATCACAAATTACTTGGTCGCGGTTCGTCAAAAGTCACGCGACGACCAAGCATCAGCATCTGACATTCCGCCGGTTGAATTGCCGGATCTTGAACCACGGAGTTTGGCGTTGCCACGGAAGGCGATTTTGAACTCCCCGATCTAATTCACACACGATCCAAATCATATTTGATAGGCGGCATCAATGGCTGGATATGTCGAAATGTACCGCTTGGGCAAAACCTACGACACGCCCAACGGTCCGGCGATCATCGTCGAAGACTTTAATTTGAATATGGCCAAGGGCGAATACGTTTGCCTGTTGGGCCACAGTGGATGCGGCAAAAGTACCGTGTTGACCATGGTCGCGGGCTTGAACCCCATCACGCATGGCGGCGTTGTCGTTGCCAACCATGAAATTGAGGGCCCCGGTCCCGATCGCGGCGTTGTTTTTCAATCACCGTGTTTAATGCCATGGATGACGGCAATCGAAAACGTCCTCCTTGGTGTCAATCAGGTCTACCCGCACGGTACCAAATCGCAACGACATGATATCGCGGCGTATTACCTGACACTGGTCGGCCTGGGCAATAGCCTGCACACACGTGCCAGTGCGCTAAGCCAAGGGATGCAGCAACGGGTCGGAATCGCACGAGCCTTCGCGTTGAAACCGAAGATGCTGTTGTTGGACGAACCGTTCGGAATGCTCGATTCGCTGACACGAATGGAGCTACAAGAAATCCTGTTGGAAATCTTGGTTCGCGACAAAGTCACCACGATGATGATCACCCACGATGTGGATGAAGCGTTATTCATGAGCGACCGTGTTGTGATGATGACCAACGGCCCACGCGCCCGCGTCGGCCGAGTGTTTGAGATGCCGTTTGAACGCCCGCGGGTTCGTTCCGAGGTGCTCGAGCACCCGGACTACTACGACCTGCGCGGTGACATGATTCAGTTCCTGGAGGAACAGGATCACAAGAAACTGAAAGCGGACGCCGAAAAGCTGGAAGCGAAAAAGCGTGCCGAAGCGGAAACGGCACTCTCATGACATCAACCACTATCCAACCAACAGCGTCATTCCTGGTTGACATCATCGTTGTCGATCACCCCGATGTCGAATTCATCGCGGACTGCCAATATCCGGCCGCTCAGCGAGCTTTTAGCGAAACGAAGGAAACCGGTCTGCCGGCGATCGTTTCCGCCGAAGGCGAAGAACAAGATGTCGTTGTGCTTTCGATTCCAACCTATTGCGATGGCGAAATTAAATCTGTGGTCTGCTTTGTCGGGTCAGGTGATGACGCCAACTGTGGTGTCATGGAAGTCTGGCAACCGATCGGTGCTTATGATGAATTGAGCATGACCAAAGGCTATTTCGGTGCTTTGGAACGATTTCAAAACGTCAGTTCATACGTTCGATTCGAAAAAGGATCGGGCCTGCCCGGACAAGTCTGGCGCAATGCCAGTTTTATCATCCACGATAAACTGCCATCGCATTCCGGCTTCCTGCGTGCCGCTGGAGCCTCCGCCGAATCGTTGGAAGTCGCGGTAGGAATTCCTGTCTTGGCCGACGACTTTTTGGCCTCGGTGCTGCTGATTAGCTCCGGGGTTGCGCCTCTGGCAAAAGGGTTCGAAGTCTGGCGAAGCGCCGGTGAAGAATTCTTGCTCGAATCGGCAGCGTACCAATCACTTGACGAATCGCTTTGCCTATCGATCGATAGCAAGGTCGCTTGTGACGGGTCGCTGCCGGGGATGGCCTCTCAAACGGGTCATCCAGTCATCACGGACGATTCTGCGGCGATTCTATTTGGCCGAAACGATCAAGCGACCTTCGAAGGCCGCGCCTTCGCGATGCCGTTTTTTGAAGACGGCCGCGTAACCAATGTCCTTGTCATGTTGCTTTAACCAAAGGAGGTGACTGCGATGTCCACGGCACTTCCTGTCGTTAATCGTCAGCCTGATTTTTTGGGACAGCTATTGGAAGAACAGCAGCAACTCAGCGCTGTCGAAACCTTTAGCCAGTGGCACAGTTCACACACCGAAGCCGCACCCGCGCAAGAAAAATATTATCGGGATTTAATCCCCGCTTCTGCCCCCGCACCCGGCTACCAATTCGCTTTCGAAGTCGACTTGGATGCCTGCAGCGGTTGCAAAGCCTGTGTTGTGGCTTGCCATACACTTAATGGTCTAGAAGAAGACGAATCCTGGCGACGGGTTGGAACGTTGATCATCGGCGATGACAGCGATCAATCACCGGCAGCCATTCAGCATGTGACGACCGCATGTCACCACTGCGAAGATCCCGGGTGTCTAAATGGATGCCCGGTTAAAGCGTATGACAAAGACCCGATCACCGGGATCGTTCGCCACTTGGACGACCAATGTATCGGCTGCAAGTATTGCACGATGATGTGCCCCTACGAGGTGCCACGGTACAGCGACCGATTGGGGATCGTCCGCAAGTGTGACATGTGTCACCAACGGCTAAGTGTTGGTGAGGCTCCCGCCTGCGTCCAATCTTGCCCGAACGAAGCGATCCGCATCTCGACCGTTCCTGTCGATTCGTCCAGCAACACTAGCGGCGCCGTTGTCCCTTCGGCACCGCCCTCGTCGATCACTCAGCCGACAACGCGTTTTGTCAGAACCAACCCACTGGATCCCAGTAAAACGTATCCTCAGGATCAAAACGTTGACGAGGTTGCCGAAAGCCACTGGCCGCTTGCGGTCATGTTGGTGATGACGCAGCTCGCCGTCGGTGCTTTACTGGCCGAAGCGATCACGGCTGCAGTGCGATTTGTTCTGGGCAGTCCGGTATCGAACAACGTCACCCTGACGGTTGCCGTCGTTGCGTTCGTGATCGCCAACGCGGGTCTCGGAATCGCTCCACTACACCTCGGTCAGCCGCTGCGAATGTGGCGAGTCTTCCTGGGGCTTCGCACCAGTTGGCTTAGCCGCGAAGCCGTCGTGCTAGGGAAATTCATGGGCGCCGTTGCCCTGGCCATTGGGCTATTCGCGTTACCGATCTTTTGGGATTGGATTCCGTCAGCGATTCAGAATTTGATCCCGGTGGATTTGATCCCCGATTGGCTCGGCCGATTGGTGTTGGTCGCTTCGTTGCCACTGGGAATCGCCGGCCTGTACTGCAGTGCGATGATCTATATCGCGACGAAACGTCAGCTATGGCGTCAAGACAGAACACTGCCGCGATTCTTCGGAACCGGATTGGCAGGCGGACCGCTTATCAGCGCGGCTGTCTTCGGTGTATTCGGAGAACGCTGGACCGCTGTCGCACTTTCGCTTGTCGCGATCGGCTTGGTCGCAACCAAGTACAGCGTCGAAAAGGCGATCTACATTACCGATCGCAAGCACGACGATCCTTACGATCAGCGAAGTGTTCGTTTGATCCGAACCCATCTCGGTGACTTACTAAAAGCTCGAACCGGGCTGATGACCGGAACGATCGCGGTCAGCGTCTTGGGCACATTGTCTTTGATCGTCAGCCCATTGCTGGGCGGGGCGCTACTTTCGGTGGCGTGCTGTCTTTTTATCGCCGGTGAGAATGCCGAGCGTCTGCTGTATTTCAAAAGTGTCGTCTACGACCGCATGCCTGGAACACTTTGAGGAACCGCACAATGAGCATTGCGCCACCACCAAAGAATCAACCCGGAGAAATCCAGGTCAACGGTCAGCAAAGCGATCAACTGAACGCGAAAAAGTCACTGACCACTCCGACTTCGGATGACTCGCGCCGCAAGATGGAACTGCCTCAAGTCCTTCAGGCTCGTAATGGCCGAATGACCCGTGAACTGTTGCTCAATCCGGGGCAGCACGGCTTGGGGATGACTCCCGATGCGATGCAAGCCGATTCGACCACGACCGCGACCTGTGGCTACTGTGCAACAGGTTGTGGACTGCGTTTGCATGTCCGTGAGGGCGAAGCGGTTGGCTTGACACCGGAGACACATTACCCCGTCAATCTCGGAATGGCCTGTCCGAAGGGATGGGAAGCGTTGGAAATCCTGGACTCGGAAAAACGTGCTCACCATCCACTGCTTCGGCAATCCGACGGCAGCATGGAACAGGTCTCCTGGGACACCGCGTTATCCACGTTTACCGAACGCTTTAAATCGATCCAAGCGAAGCATGGCGATGCTTCGGTTGCGTTTGTTAGCACCGGGCAAATCGTTTGCGAGGAAATGGCCTTCCTCGGTGCCTTGGGCAAATTCGGGATGGGTATCCAGCACGGTGATGGCAACACGCGTCAATGCATGGCGACCGCAGTCAGCGCGTATAAAGAATCATTTGGTTTCGATGCCCCACCTTACACCTACGACGACTTCGAGCAGAGTGACTGTTTGGTCTTCGTCGGATCCAACCCGTGCATCGGACATCCGATCATGTGGGAGCGTGTCCTTCGAAATCAAAAATCACCAGAGATCATTGTCATCGATCCACGGCGAACCGAAACCGCCATGGCATCAACGCAGCACTTGCAGCTCAATCCGAAAAGTGACTTGATGCTGTTGTATGCGATCACTCAGCATTTGATCGCTTCGAACCTCATCGACTATGACTTCGTCAACGCTCATACCGAAGGCTTCGAAGAACTTGCGGCGCACGTCGCCGAATTCACTCCAGAATCGGTCTCGGAACAATGTGGAATCTCCGTGATCGACATTCGCCGCGCTGCCGAATCGATCGGTCGGGCACCGGCGGCATCCCTTTGGTGGACGATGGGTGTCAACCAAAGTTACGAAGGGACGCGAGTCGCCCAAGCGATCATCAATATCGCATTGATCACCGGTAATTTCGGTCGCCCCGGCACGGGAGCGAACAGCATCACCGGTCAATGCAACGCAATGGGATCGCGTTTGTGGAGCAACACCACAAACCTGCTCGGACACTTCAAATTCGAATCCGAACAAGATCGCCAGCACGTTGCCGGTACGTTAGGCATCGACGTCGAACGCATTCCGAGTGAGGGCAGCTGGGCCTATGACGAAATCGTCGAAGGCATTCGCAACGGAGACATCAAGGGATTGTGGGTGATTGCCACCAACCCTGCACACTCGTGGATCAACCGTGGCGACTTCCGCGATTTGTTAGACAAGCTTGATTTCCTTGTCGTGCAAGACATGTACGATCAAACCGATACGGCTAAACATGCCGACCTAGTCCTTCCCGCAGCCGGATGGGGCGAAAAAGTAGGGACGTTCATCAACAGCGAACGACGTTACGGATTGGTCAAAAAGGTTCGTAAGGCTCCAGGTGAAGCGCTGGCGGATTTCCAGATTTTTCGCGCGATAGCGGCCTACTGGGGTGTCGGTGAAATGTTTGCCGAATGGACCGATCCGGAAGCGGTCTTTCGAATCATGCAGCGTTTAAGCAAGCACCGCCCCAACGATATCACGGGTATCGACGGGTACGCTCAGCTGGATGCTTGTGGCGGAATCCAATGGCCGTTTTCACAAGAAGAATCCGAGCAAGAAAACGCTCCGATTCAACAGCGTCGTTTGTTTGCCGACGGCAAGTTTTACCGCGAGAGCGGCAAAGCGAAACTGATCGCCGATCAAATCACTCCGATGCCGGAACCGCCTGATGAGGCGTTCCCATTCCTGTTGCTCACCGGCCGCGGAACGGTCAGCCAGTGGCATACACAGACGCGTACAGAAAACAGCAAAGTCCTGCGCAAGCTGTATCCGCATGATCCTTATGTCGAATTGCACCCGCGTGATGCCCAAACACTGGGCGTCGTCAATGGAGACCAAGTGCGTGTTCGATCCCGACGTGGCTGTGTCGAAGTGACCGCGATGGTGACTCCGACCGTCCGCCAAGGCCAAGTCTTCATTCCGATGCACTATCGCATTGTCAATGATTTAACCCTCTCCCACTTTGATCCACATTCGCACCAACCGAGCTACAAAGACTGCGCGGTGTGTTTGGAAAAAGCATAAGACTGTTCTATTGGTAGGTTCGAACAAGCGATGAGTAACGACAAAGGTTTTAGCGAAGAACAGAAACAGTTCCTGTCGGGTTTTGCCTTCGGCACCGATGTCGCTCGCGCCGTCAGTGGTTTGCCAGTGATCAGCAACAGTGCCGGCGGCGGATCGGCAACGGAAGCCATCACCATCGGCGCCAAAGCGGAAGACGCGTTGCCAATCGGTCCCGAAAAGATCGCTTTGATCGCGCAGCGGGAAACCAAGCAAGCGGGCAAGCAACTCTGCAAAGAAGAGCTAGCCAAGCTTGAAAAAAACCCATTGGACATGTGGGACGAGATGCAAGAACGCGCCGACAAAGGCGAGTTCCCCAAGGGCACTGATGTCTTTTTGCAAAAGTTCCATGGACTGTTTTATGTCGCCCCGGCACAGAACAGCTACATGTGCCGCATGAGAATTCCGGGTGGACTTCTACATGCGTGGCAACTCGCCGGATTGGCCGACCTTTCAGATAAGTCGGCCGGTGGCTACATCGACATCACGACGCGGGCAAATTTGCAGTACCGTGAAATTCCCGCTGACCAGGCGATGAACATCCTTTACGGACTGCGTGAGCTTGAAATCGTCAACTTAGGTTCAGGCGGCGATAACATTCGCAACTGCACCGCAAGCCCGCTTAGCGGAATCGACACCGAAGAACTGATCGAGACGATTCCGTTGGCGAAACGAATGAACCACTACATCTTGAATTCGCGAGAGATGTACGGCTTACCGCGAAAGTTTAATATCGCATTCGATGGCGGCGGGACAATCAGCTCTCTGGATGACACCAATGACATCGGCTTTCACGCCGTTCGAGTTTCGTCCGATGATGCGACCGAACAGTTCCCTGAAGGCGTCTATTTCCAGTTGACGCTAGGTGGAATCACCGGTCACAAAGATTTCGCCCGACCGACCGGAGTGTTATTGCGACCGGATCAATGTTTGGCAGTGGCCGGCGCGATTGTCCGAGTCTTCGTGAAAAGCGGCGACCGAACCGATCGCAAGAAAGCGAGACTGAAATACGTTTTGGACGCCTGGGGATTTGACAAGTTTGTCACGGCTGTCGAAGAACAACTCGGCTACACCCTACCGCGTTTGGAAGAGGAAAAGCTGACGAAGTCTTTGGTCGAAAACCGACTGGCTCACATCGGCTTTCATCCACAGTCGCAGCCAGGAAAACAATACGTCGGTGTTGTCTTTCCTGTTGGCCGCATGACCAGTGACCAAGCGAGATCTTTGGCTGATATCGCCACCAAGTATGGCAACGGCGAAATCCGCTTGACGGTTTGGCAGAACCTGCTGATCCCACACATCGATGACGCCGATGTCGAAGCCGTCCAGCAAGCACTTCTTGACATCGGCTTGGACTATCGCGCCAGTCAGTTTCGTGCCGGACTTGTTGCATGCACCGGTAGCGGCGGTTGCAAGTTTGCCGCGGCCGAGACCAAAACGCATGCGATGATCTTGGCGGATCACCTGCAGTCGCAATTCGAATTGGACCAACCGATCAACATTCACTTGACGGGCTGCCACCACAGCTGCGCGCAACACTACATCGGCGACATCGGCCTATTGGGCTGTAAAGTCGAAAAAGGTGACGACATGGTCGATGGCTACCACGTGCACCTCGGTGGTGGTTGGGGCGAACGACAAGGCATTGCCCGCCTGATTTTCGAATCGGTCGCGTTTGATGAAATGTCCACGCTGCTTTCGGCAGTCATTCAAGGCTATCTAGACCAACGCAGCGATGGCGAATCGTTCGTCGATTTCAGTTCGCGAAAAACGGATGACGAACTCAAGGCCTTGGCCACGATGACGCCTTGCTAAGCCGTCACGATCCATCACCCGTTAGACGCACACATTGCAACAGCTCAGTCAAACAGCCAACTCCAGTCCTAACATTCCCGACACACTGAACTTTCCGATACACCATGACCACTAGTTTCATCCCCGAATCGGCGCCATTCAACGAAGAACAGCGTGCTTGGCTGAACGGATTCTTTGCTGGCATGATGGGCATCAGCCCTGGTGGCAACGCGCAGGCGATCATGCAATCCGCTGGCGTGTCGGGTGAAATGCTAACCGGAAGTGAACAGGCTGCCGAACCCGAGGAAGAGGACTTCCCGTGGCATGATGCGGCCTTGCCGATTGTGGATCGAATGGAGCTTGCCGAGGGACGCCCGGTCGAACGTCGATTGATGGCGGCGATGGCACAGCTCGACTGCGGTTCGTGCGGGTACCTTTGCCAAACCTATAGCGAAGCCATCGCATCGGGCGAAGAAACCAACCTGACGCTCTGCAGTCCTGGCGGTAAAGAAACCTCCAAGATGATCAAGAAAGTTCTCAAGGAAAGCGATTCGAACGGTGCACCAGCCAAACCCGCCAGCGTCAACGGCAGTAATGGCGCTGACGAAAAAGGCTACTCGCGAAAGAATCCATATCCCGCCAAACTGATCGAATCGCGTCAGTTGAATCTTGAAGGATCAGCCAAAGACACGCGGCACGTCGCGATCGATCTGGGTGATTCAGGTGTGCAATACGAGGTTGGCGATGCATTGGGAGTCTACGCGACGAACTGCAGCGAACTTGTCGAGCAGATAATCAAAACCATCGGCGGCAGTGGAGCCATGATGGTAATCGCTCCCGATGGATCTCCCAAAACTCTGGCATCGACCGTTGCAGAGGACTACTGCTTAAAAGACCCATCGGACGAACTGTTGGAATTGGCACTGGGCCGAGTCGACGACTCCCACGCCAAAGCGACACTTGCACGAATGCTGGAAGAAGGCGTACCCGAAGGCTTCGATGTTTTGGATGTTCTGGAACTTGTCAGAGATGTACCTATCAGCGCGACCGAATTTTTGGAAACGCTTTCGCCTTTGAACCCACGGCTTTATTCCATCGCCAGCAGCCAAAAGCATGTTGGAAACCAAGTCCATTTGACAGTTGGCAAGGTTTTCTATGAACGTGAGGGCCGGCTCCGCAAAGGTGTTGCCAGCACGATGCTGTCAGACCGCCTGCAGTCCGGCGAAAACCTCCGCGTCTTTGTTCAACCCAACCATGGCGGATTCACCGTCCCTCAGGACCCGACCAAGCCGATGATCATGGTCGGCCCCGGAACCGGGATCGCACCTTTCATGGCGTTCTTGCAAGAACGCGAGGCGACCAATGCGGCTGGTAAAAACTGGCTGTTCTTTGGTGATCAGCATCAGTCAACCGACTTTTTGTACGAAGGCGAACTGCAACGGTATGTCGATACCGGGCTGCTGTCGCGACTTGATACCGCATTCAGTCGAGACGGTGACAAAAAGGTTTATGTGCAAGACCGGATGCGAGAGCACGGCGAAACCCTATGGCAATGGCTGTCCGAAGGGGCCCACTTTTATGTCTGTGGTGACGCCAGCCGAATGGCGGCCGACGTCGATCGGGCATTAAAACAAGTCGTCGCCGAATATGGAAAGATGGACGATGCCGCCGCGGAAGAGTACGTCAAAACGATGACGAAAGAACAGCGTTACGTTCGCGACGTATATTAACGGCGTGTTAAAACGCTGCTGGATACATCGTCCCGGTTCGTCAGCCGAACGGGACGATTGCATGACGACGTTGGCGTAGCCGTTTAGCTTAACAACCCTAACGGTGGCAGTGATTCGCTTGAGGAATAGAACTGCCGAATGTTGGGAAGAATCGTTTCCAAATCGGCATCATTCCCGACACCGAACCACATCGCCAAGTCGGCTGCCATTTGATCGACCGAAGTCGTTGGGATCAATCGTCCGCGGCCGACGTTCAGTGTGTTCGTCGCTGTCAGTTCGGGGAATTCACCATAAAACTGGCCGCCGTTAACGGCACCGCCACAGACGATTTGATTGCCTCCCCAAGCATGGTCGCTACCCTGACCGTTCGTCGTCAATGTGCGGGCAAAATCCGATGCGGTAAACAACGTCACATCGTTTTGAATGCCCAGCTCGACTGTCGCGTCATAGAACGATTTAATCGCACGACTAACACGAGGCAGGTTCGTTAGATGGGCATCTAAAAGGTTCGTGTGGTTATCCCAGCCACCCAACTCGACAAAAAAGATCTGACGGCCTTGGCCAAGTTGCTGCCGCGCGCCAATCACCTTCGCCACCATCTTCAAATGATTGCTGGGGCTTTCATTGGCAAATGGCGTGTTGATCGTCACGGTGCCGGTTGCGTCATTGAACGCTAGTGCCGCATCGGTGGAATCTCGCTGGACATCACTGAACGATTGAGCCAGCAAGTCGCTGTACGTTTGATTGAGATAGTTATCAAACGCTCGGGAAAACATTCGGTCTTGAATGCCTCCACCAATTGCCCCAGGGACATAGCCATTCACTTGGGTTGCGCCGCCAGTCCCGATCGCGTAGGGGACGACTTCGGTGCCGGTTTGAAACAGATTCATTCCGCTGACAGAGATGTTCATCGACACTGACGGATTTGCGTTCGTGCTGCGAAGCAAATCCGCCAAGCGGCCACCCCAACCGTTCACCAGATTGCGTGATTGCGGGAAGCTGGTTTGCCAGTGCCGCTGCAAATCGGCATGGGAAAACAAACCGAGTGGCAAGCCGGCTCGGGCGTCATAGTCGGATCGTGTTGTCGGCTGAGACATCGCCCCGATGTTGCATACGAATCCCAAATTGCCATCGTTGTAAAGCTTCGCAACGCCTGCATTCGTATTCGCCGGATCGACCCCTTCTTCGGAAGCCATGGCTGGATGCAAACCGAACATCCTAGAACTCGGACCGACGATCGGCACCAAGGCACTTTGCTGAATCGCTAGGCCACCTTCGTTGCTGATCCCATCGTCGTAACCACCGCGAATCGTATGGTAATCGCCGTATTCGCCCGTCGTTGACGTCCCTTCGTTAGGGATCAACATGTTGTACGAATCGTTGCCACCGTTAAGAAACAAACAGACCAAGGCTTTGTAGCCGGACGTGTCCGTCGCAGCCACGGCCGACTTGGTCGCTTGCAAATTTAAAAGCGTCGCCAGCATCGACGTATTGGTCATCATGCCACACACTCCACCGGTCGCTTTTAGCAGAGCGCGGCGAGATGTTCGCACCGAGTCGATTGGTTTTCGGTTCATGATTCTCATTCCAGAAAAGCGAACAACGATGTCGATTCTTGGGACTTCAAAAACAGACGTTCTATTCTTCTATCGCACAATCAGGTGAAACGACCAAAGCGTGCAGCAACGATTCCAGGCGTTCTTTGTTGTTGTAGTCACGTCCGGTCGTTTCAGCGATGATCGCATCTTTGATGTGCGACTTGGTCGTCTCACTAAGCGATCCGTTGCAAAGCAAAAGGTCATAGTGGCGGAGCAGTTGATCTAAGTTATCCAGGTTCCTTGCCAGTTCCATCTCTGGCTCCAAATCGAACGAGATCCTGCAGGTGCCTTTTCTCATCGAATACTGCACGTAGCGATTCAAACAGAACCGACGCAGCACATTCAGTGTTCGGTTCGCAGTCACGCCATTGAGGATCTGAAATTCGGGTGCATAGACCACATCAGTCGGTATCCTTCGCGACGGACTGTAGCCGACCAAGTCACCGGGCGGTTGATAGTCGGGAAGATAGAAATTGAAAACCGTTGGCGAGCGAAACGCCATCTGTCCCAAGTCGTCTTCGATAAATCGATTCAGCATCATGTAGCCATCTGCATAATCGCTGGACGGTCGCAACGCACGAATCATCGACGTGACGCGAATGATCGGCTCACGCAAACGCGAGTGCTCTGTACCTGAGGTGATCACATCCAAGCGAGCCGGGCTCCGCCGACGCATGACGCGTTGACCACGAAACAGTTCAGGATCCGTCAAAATCGCCTTGACGACCGCTTTCAAGTCACCACGGACGCCTTGACCGTTGTTGTTAAACACTTTGGTCACGCGACGCATGTAGCCACGTGACGGGTTTGACTTGACCAACCGCTGGATCAAACGTCGACAAATGAAGGGTGCGACATTTTCATGATTGGCGATCGCATCCAAGCCCGCGCCGATCTCGTCACGAACCGCCTGTTCGGTGATCGGTGACGCCAGTGGCGGCAGCACCGTATTGAAAACAGTCTTCGTCGGCGGTGCGTTGGATTCATCGGAATAGTTGTAGTTCGTGTCATGCTCGGGCGGATAGATCGTCATCGCTTGACCGAGATTCCGTCCCGAGTAAAAGCTTGTGCTCGTGTTGTGTGCATACCGGAATCCGGTAAACAATCGAGCAAGCTCTTTGATTTGATAATTGTCGTAGGTCGCAATCAATTCGCCGTTGTCGTTTACCTTCAGACGACCGTCTTGGTACATCTCGTAAAGCCCAATCGAAAACAATTGCATGATCTCGCGTGCATAGTTTTCGTCGGGATAACGACCTTGGCTCAGATTGGCTTTACGGTTTCGAATTGAACTCAGCCAAACTCCCATGCAAGGGTGATACGTGACCTCTTCAAGCAGTTCGCGATACGTCGATTGGGTACCGGCGATCAACATGTCATGGAAATTTGCCATGCCGACCCAATCGGGAATCGAGCGTTCTCCGTTTCCGATGTCACGCCCGGTTTGATTGTTGAAACCTTCGCCCGAATCGCCGATGACAAAGATCTGTGACAAGGCATGGCCCAAACGCTGCTTCAATTGATCCGGCGACGTCAACGCGATGTGCCACCAGACCTGATACCGATAAAGCGAAATGCCGATCCCATCTTGTTCCGGGTCGGTACCGTCCAAGTGAAGCAGGTCGTAGGCGGTTTCTTGATGCGATGTCGTAGGGATTTCGAACTGGTCGTCGATCCATTCGCTCAATGCCAGACGAATACCGATCTGATTAATCCGTGTCGCAAGAGCATCGATGGACTCTTCTGTCGGTCCGAACGTCGCTTTGGAAAGAAACTGCGCCGCTTGAATCTTCGCCCGTACCAATCGTGCGTCGCGTGAATTGCTGACCGGAAACTCGCCACCGTCAGCAGCGTTTGGCCAAGATGCTTGACTGACAAACAAGGCGATGACCACAGCGACAAGTCGACTTAGAAACACAGTCCCAAGATGCCGCAGCGGAATCTTCCACAAATCTTGACGATCACGAATTTGCCCGACGGCCATGACCAACACCTGCATGATGCGAAGAAGAAGCTCGCACAGGTCGAAAAGGGGTCAGGACTCTTTAACCACCAATGCAGGCGGAATCACCCCCGACCGAAGACCTGTCAGGGTCCGAGATTAACGATTGGGAAATCAAGATGCAAAGCACAATGTCACTCATCCTGGCCTTAGATTGAAATTTATTGCAGATACGCCCCCCTTCGGGACGGTTTTCCAGCGTTTTGTACACTGTGCAGTGTGAACATCGCGATTTACGGACTCGATCCGCATCGCCCGAACTCGAATCATTCACAACGGTTCCATGTTCGGTGGCCCGGTATAAGATTGCATAAGAAACGCACCTCTCGGTCATCCGAAGCGAAACGTCCCAGCACCAAAAGTCCCAGAATCAAAAGTCACTGCACGGCAGCTTTACGTCACCTTATGGATCAGCCCATCAAGCTTACCGATCGATTCGGACGGGTTCACCGTTCGCTGCGTCTGAGCGTGACAGACCGCTGCAACCTGCGATGTTTCTATTGCATGCCTGCCGAAGGGGCGACCTTCGTGCCTCGGCCCACCTTGCTGACTTTTGAAGAGATCACTCGCATTGTTCGTTTACTAAGCGAGCGTTGTGGGATCAAGAAACTTCGCCTGACCGGCGGCGAGCCCTTGGTGCGGCGCGAAATCACGAAGCTTGTCGCGATGTTGGCAGAACTCGAAAGCCTGACCGAGCTATCGCTGACGACCAACGCGGTCTTATTGGAATCGATGGCGGCTGAACTTCGTCAAGCCGGACTGAACCGAATCAACATCAGCCTTGATACCCTAGATGAGGCGACGTTCGAAAAGCTGACTCGCCGCCAAGGCCTGGACAAAGTCTTGCGGGGAATCGATGCGGCGATCGCGGCGGGATTCGAACGCATCAAACTAAACACCACCGCGATTCGCGGCGTTACCGAAGACGCGATCGTTCGCTTAGTACGTTTCGCATTCGACAAAGGAGTGCAGATTCGTTTCATCGAATTCATGCCATTGGACGCCGAACGTAATTGGACCGATCAAGGCGTTCTTAGCGGCGATGACATCCGCCAGATCATCGAAGCGAACTTCGGCCCGATGATGGACTGTCGAACCGACCCGTCGCAACCGGCGACGGACTTTGAGGTGGCCGGCTACGGTTCGATCGGGCTGATCGAATCGGTGTCCAAACCGTTCTGTGAATCTTGCGACAGGATTCGATTAACCGCCGACGGGTCGATTCGAAATTGTCTGTTCTCTCAGGACGAATTTCCGATCCGAGATCTGCTGCGAAGCGGTGCCAGCGATGGCGAGTTAATTGAGCGATTCGCAATGGCTGTGGAGGGAAAACAACCCGGCCATGGGATTGGCGAGGCCGGGTTCGTTCCCCCTGATCGCCCGATGTACTCCATCGGCGGCTAGTTCGGCAGATCATCTGCTGGGGGGAGCAAGCGGTTTGGTCTGGAGATTTGCCAACCGAACCGGGTTGCGGTGCATCATTCAGCCACTGTTAGCGAGGCGGCTGAGCGAGTAGATTAGCCGCCATGAACGATCTATTTCAATTAAACGACGATGTGGCGACCGTGATCGGCGGTACGGGTGAACTTGGCGGCCTGATGGCGGAGGCTGTCGGATCCTATGGTGCCAAAGTTGCCGTGCTGGGCCGAAACGCCGAACGTGGCAACGCTCGCGCTCAAAAAATCATCGACGCTGGTGGCCAAGCCAAGTTTTTCGCCGCCGACGGTCTGAAGGCCGAATCGCTTGACGATGCCCGCAAAGCGATCGCGGATTGGGCTGGTGCACCGACATCAGTGCTGATCAATGCGGCAGGCGGGAATCGGCCTGAGGCGACCATCCCACCCGGTGGTGACTTTTGTAAGTTGCCCCTGGATGCGTGGCGTGACGTGTTCGATTTGAACTTGGTTGGCGGGGCCTTGTTGCCATGCCAAATTTTCGGCCAAGACATGATCGACGCCGGCGTCGGTAGCATCATTAATATCGCTTCGATGAGCGGCATGATTCCGTTGTCTCGCGTCGTTGCGTACTCGGCCGCTAAAAGTGCGGTGATTAATCTGACGATGTGGCTCTCACGCGAATGGGCGACCACCGGAGTCCGCGTTAACGCAATCAGCCCCGGATTCTTTCCGGCCGAGCAGAATCGCAAATTGCTTTTCAACGACGATGGAAGCTACACCGAACGTGGCGGCCAGATCATTGGGCACACCCCGATGGGTCGGTTCGGCAATCCCGATGAATTGGCCGGCGCGACCGTCTGGCTGGCCAGCCGCAATGCGTCATCGTTCGTTACCGGACAAAACATTGCCATCGATGGCGGCTTCGCTTCGGTCACCATTTGATCCCATCGATCGCAACTTAAATTTCCCAAGAATACCTCCTGTCAATTCAGACGAACTTCAATGATCGAATTACGTTCCGATGCCAAATACTCGTTGATCATCCCAACCAGCATGGGCATCCGCCTGACGCCAGTTGACCATCAACCGTTTCATTGCAGCGACACCTTCAAGATGCAAGCGACCAGCGCCGAATCCAACGTCGGCAGCGTGTCGTCGTTCCTCGGCTTGCCAGTCAAAATCCTGACGGCGTTCGTCGAAGGCAGCCCGATCGCACGATTCATCAAAGACGACTTGGCTCGCCGTCACATGGATTATGAAGGCCCCGAATTTGTCCAAGACAATCCTTGGGGCGTTCGGCACCAAATCAACATGGCCGACAGTGGCTGGGGATCGCGCGGTCCTCGTGTCCAAAACGACCGTGCCGGCGAGGTCGGACGTAAACTGAACGTCAAAGATTTCGATCTCGAACGGATCTTCGGTGGCGAAGGTGCCAAAATCGTTCACATGAGCGGACTGATCGCGGCGCTTTCGGAAGAAACCAGCCAGTTCTGCCTGGAGATCGCGCGAGCGGCGAAGAAGCACAACGCGCGTATCTCGTTCGACCTCAATCACCGAGCGTCGTTCTGGGTTGGCCGTGAAGAAGAACTCTCAGCCGCCTTCAAAGAGATCGCCAGCCTGTCTGACATCCTGATCGGCAACGAAGAAGATTTCCAACTTTGCTTGGATATCGAAGGCCCCGAAGCGGGTGGCAAAGACATCGGTGCAAAGATCGATGGCTTTAAAGAAATGATCGGACGCGTGAAGAAGGAATACGGCGGCGCGACCTTGTTCGCGACGACTTTGCGAGAAGTCGAATCGGCAAACCATCACCACTGGGGCGCGATCGTTTCCCACGGCGATGACTTCGTCGTTGTCGAGCCACGTTCCATCGGCGTTTACGATCGAATCGGCGGCGGAGACGGATTCGTTGGCGGTCTGCTGTACGGCGTCCTCAATGGCTGGGATGCCGAAAAGAGCACTCAGTTCGGATGGGCAACCGGGGCTTTGGCCGCAACTTCGGCAACCGATTACGGGCAGCCAGCTGACGAAGACCAAGTCTGGAGCATCTGGAAAGGCAACGCTCGCGTCCAACGCTAGTTTCCTAGGTGGCACCTCGTCACAACTGAATCATCGCAAACGCTCGTCGGATACCGGCGGGCGTTTGCTTTTGGCAGTGACTTAATATCGCCTCCGGCAGATAACCAAACTGTTGGCAAAATTTGGTCCTCAGCCCCGCACGGGCGATGTGATCGATCTGACGGCTGCCAGGCAATGCATGCCGTCTTTACAGCGAGAAATCGGACAATCGCGAAAGGTTGTCCCCTCAACATTCGGGTTCATCGTCTCTTTTGAACCAATCTCGACCGGCAGATTGGCAATCCGGTAGGATACCAACGGAATTCATTAGGGAATCGACACCGGCGGAATCCGACGGACGCGACCAGTCGAACCGGGTTACTCGGCCCGATTGGCGGAAATGAAGTCGCCCGTGGATTCCATGTTCAATGTATCAAGAACCCGCTATTTAGTTGACACGAATGGGACTGTACGACCGCGACTATGGTCGCGATGACGAATTGTCACCTTGGGAGCGCCATCAGCGATCTCAACAACCTAAAAGCATCGCCATCATCTTGCTGGCGGTGACTTGTGGTGCTTGGGTTCTCGATATCTTGACCACCAGGAACGCGGGCGGAGTTCGCGTCAGCGTCATCGGCGAATGGCTGGCTTGCTACGGCACCACGGTGATTCACCCGTGGTATTGGTACCAGTTTCTGACTTATGGGTTCGTGCACGATATCGAACGGCCGTTCCATATCCTGTTCAATATGTTCAACCTGTACTTCTTTGGCCGGGCATTGGAAATGCGGCTGGGGAGATGGGAATTCCTGCGTTTCTACCTGGCCTCGATCGTGTTCGCCGGGATTCTTGGCGCAGTGACCTACTGGATCATTGGAAATCCTAACGGCAGTTTCATTGGGGCCAGCGGGGCCGTATCAGCTTTGTTGATACTGTTCGTCTGCTTTGACCCACATGCCGAACTGGATCTCTTTGGTGCAATTCGAGTCAAAGCACTTTGGATTGTTGCGGCATTCTTGATTTGGAACGTACTCGGTTCACTGCAAATGTTCAGCGCCGCGGGCCAAGCCGGCGGTGGTACCGCGTTCACAGTTCACCTTGCCGGTGCGGCATTCGGTTATCTGTATCACGCACAGCGGTGGAATTTCAGTTGGTTGGACCCGACTGGCTTTCGGCGGTCACTCAGAACTTCGGTGCGACAGACGAAGTTAAAGATCCATGATCCTGATTCAAAGCTTCAAAAAGAAGAGCAGGAAGTTGATCAGATTCTGGCTAAAATTCATGAGTCGGGTGAAGAGAGTTTGACCCGAGCCGAAAGGCGAACCTTGGAACGCCACAGCCGCCGCCAGCGCGAAATGCGCAACAAATAAAGCCGAATCGCCCCCGCATGAAATCTGAATCTCGCTACCTGTTTGATCGTCGCCAATGGTTATCGGCCACAGCGACCACTGCCTTGGCCGCCAGCCTGGCTAGCCCTTTGCGGAGCTTGGCCGCAAATCACGGCGAGTCGCTGCCATACCTCGATCGATTGGGCCTGCAGCTATACACGGTTCGCAACCAAATGGCGTCCGATCCTCGAGGCACACTCAAGGCGATTGCCGCCGCTGGATATAAACAGGTCGAACTGATGTCGGTTGACCAAGACGCATTGCAATTAGCGGCGATGGCTCGCGAAGAAGGACTTCGCGTCCATAGTGGATTCGTCAATTGGCGAAGCATCGCGACACCCGAACAGAACCCTGACTTCGACGTCGACCAAACAATCGAAATGGCCGAACGTATCGGGCTTCGTCATTTGGTGTTTGGATACATCGATAAAGGCTCGCGTGACACGGCAGACAAATGCAGGGCGATTGCTGATCGTGCGAACGCCGCGGCGGCCAAAACACGTGATGCCGGAATGCGAATGGCTTATCACAACCACTCGTTCGAATTTGCCGAACTCGATGGCGGAAAGGTCAACGCTTACGACATTTTCATCGAGCGGTTCGATCCGCAGCTGATGGATTTCGAGCTAGACGTGTTTTGGGTCAAGATCGCCGGTCATGATCCCATCGCCTTGATGAAGAAACTTGCCGGACGAATCACGATGGTCCACCTGAAAAATCTAAAGGAAGGGACACCGACGATTCACGACGAAGGTGCCGTGCCAGATGAAGCATTTCAAGAATGCGGCGTAGGCACAATTGATATGCCAGCGATCATGCGATTGGCCAAAGAGATTGGTGTTTTGGAATGCCATGTCGAACAAGACCAATCACCCGCACCGCTGGAAAGCATCGCGCAAAGTTATCGCTTTCTTTCTGAATCATCAAAGCCATAGCACGTCGTTGGCTCGTCATCCCCGTTTCCATTTCATTCAAACATTCTGGTGCCTGTGATGACGTTCTTCAAAACGATGACCTCCGCTGCCGTGCTTGCGACCCTGCTGGTGCACGCTTCCGAATTGTCCGCGAAAGACCCGATTGCGGTCGGCGATAAGGCCCCAGATTTTGAACTGCCTGTGCAAGGCAAGGATGAATACGTGACCCTGTCTGAACTGGTTGAAGACGGTCCCGTGGTCGTTGTCGTGCTTCGCGGTTATCCCGGATATCAGTGCCCGATTTGCAGCCGCCAAGTAAGCGGACTATTCAATCGCACCAAAGCGTTGACCGCTGCCGCTGGCGATCAACCACGCCGAGTGGTCTTGGTCTATCCCGGCCCCGAAAACCAACTGGACCGTCGTGCGGATGAGTTCATGGGTGCGAAGCGAATGCCCGAAACATTCGTCTTTGTACGCGACCCTGATATGAAAATGGTCACCGAATGGGGACTACGCTGGGACGCACCCCGCGAAACTGCTTACCCCTCCACCTATGTCATCGGCCCCGGCCGCCGAGTCAAATGGAGCAAGATCAGCCACTCTCATGGCGATCGGGCAACGGTTGAAGATATCCTCAAAGGCTTGCGGCAATAAATTTTCCTGCTCGGCTGTGTCCGAATCGGCTGCACTCGTATAACTAGGGCATGCTGCCAGTTGGGGCGTTCGGTACTAATTGGAGTATCGTGCCCTTCGAACTTGGTGCCCCTTCAATTCGGTGATGGTGCGTCAGACGCGATTTCAACTTTCCGCGTCTTGCCCGCAGCCGACAGTCGATTTTTTGTTTTCAGGAGAACATTGCGTGACCGCTCGGATTCATATTGTCGGTATTGGCGATGACGGACTGGATGGCCTAACTGGGCATGCCAAGTCGCTTTTAACGTCGGCCGAACTGGTCATCGGATCGACCGCGTTGATCAACCGCTTGGGCAGCGCCGTTACAGCGGAAAAAATCGAATGCAATGGTGGGCTTGATGAGTTGAAACAAGCCCTCGCAGATCTACCTGAAAAGCCGACCGTTTTGCTCGCAAGTGGCGACCCATTGTTTTATGGGATTGCCAACTACCTGACCGAAACGATCGGTAAAGAACGCTTTGAAATCGTGCCTCACGTCAGTTCCATGCAACTGGCGTTTGCTCGAGTCAAAGAAAGCTGGGACGATGCCTACCTTTCCAACCTTGCCGTTCAACCGCTCGATCGCGTTGTCGACATGATCCGATCGGCCGAACGTGTCGGACTATTTACCACCGACTCGATCACACCATCGGTGGTCGCCGAAGCGTTGCTTGATCGTCGTATCGACTACTTCAATGCCTATGTTTGCGAAAACCTTGGGACACCTCGCGAAACGGTAACGCAGGGTGATTTGCAATCGATCCGAGGCCAATCGTTTTCGTCGCTGAACGTGATGGTCTTGGTTCGGCGAACCGGTGCCGCCGATTTACCAAGTACTCGCAAGCGAACACGACTGTTTGGAAACCCCGACGATGTTTTCTTGCAATCCCGTCCCAAACGTGGATTGCTAACACCGTCAGAAGTTCGCTGTGTCGCTTTGGCTGAATTGGAACTGCAAAGTGATTCCATTGTCTGGGACGTTGGCGCAGGTAGCGGTGCACTGGCGATCGAAGCCGCTTCGATTGCGACCGCGGGAAAAGTCTTTGCGATCGAGATGGATGCCGAAGACTATAACTTGATGCTGCAAAACGCGGAACGTTTCGACGTCCCTTCGTTGGTTCCGATCCACGGACAAGCTCCCGCCGCATGGGCAAACCTGCCAGACCCCAACGCCGTCTTTGTCGGTGGCAGTGGACGTGTCGTTCCCGATCTCGTTCGTGAAGCCGCAAGTCGAATGAAAGAAGGGCAGATCGTGGTGAGTGTTTCCAGCCCTGACAACCTTGTTGCGGTTCAAGCGGTCTTGGAAGAAGCCGGATTTCGAGCGGAAGTTCGCATGATCAACATCGCACGAGGCCAACATCAACTTGACCGAGTTCGATTCGAATCACTCAATCCGATGTTTTTGATCGTCGGCGGAAAATGATCGACGCTGGCAGTCACGCACTGCCTAGCAACAGACCAACGATTGCGAACAATCAGGATGGTTAAACGCAATGTCCGCAATTCCAACCGAAGTCCTGCGACTTCTGGATACTCTGAAGGTTGAACGCATCGCGACGATTGCCGGAGGCATGAGTGGCGCGGCAGCATTCCGATGCGACTCCGCAAATGGATTTCCGGCGTTTGCTCTCAAATGCTGGCCTGCGCAGACTTCACTCGACCGTGTTCGGCAGATTCACGAGCACGTTACCAGCCTAGCAAACGAGCTAGCATTCATCCCAAGCTATCAAACGCAGCGGGATGGTAAGACATGGTTCGTCGATTCCGCCGGGCGAGCTTGGGAGGTCTCGAAATGGATGCCCGGGCAACCATTGTCAGCAAACGCATCACGCGAGCAAATCACCATTGGGGCCATAGCACTCTCGGCGGTGCATCGCCAAATGAGTCGCCTGGAATGTGCCAATCGCCCATCTTCAGCGATCCAAGATCGGCTCAGTCGATTTCAAAGCATTTCCGCTCCGCTTTCTAAATGCCTTGATAGCAACCTGTCGGGGCCTGTCCCCAATCGAACGGGGACAGACCCCGAACAGGTTTTGCAGGCAATCCGATCGGCTTGTCAGCTCCTACGGCGTTGCTGGCAAAATCGCTCTCGATTGCTTTCATCTCAGCTGGCGCAGTTCCAAACGTGCTATGTCCCCCAGCACTGGATTTTGCGGGATGTCCATCGCGAACATGTGCTTTTCGAACAGGGGCGTGTGTCGGGAATCATTGATTTCGACGCCATGCGTTTTGATACGCCTCTGGTCGATTTTGCTCGCTGGCTGGGTGGGTTTGATAGCTTCTGGGAAGCCCCGGAATCCGTCACCTCAGAAATCATGGCGGAAGCCTCTGCCTCACAGCCATTTCTCCAAAGCCCGATCTCGTCACCCCTGCTCGACCACACTGGCGAGCCGATAAGGACCACCACTGATACGGAATTCGGCATCGTTGATTCCCAGTCGGCAGCGATACCGGGTGTTCGAGCACCGGAGCCGAATGTCGGTTCACCCGCCGGTTTGCAAGCTTTGCAGACGGCCGATTCTATTAAACTAGTAGTGATGATCGCCCGAGCGACACTTTGGCTCAGCTTGGGCAACTGGGTGGTTTGGCTACTCGACGAGTCGAGACAATTTCCTGATTTAGGCCGGGTCGCCGAGCGAATTGGTCGATTGACCGATTACGCCTCATGCGATGCTGAACATTGACGTTTTTTGACCCCGACAAGTAAACTTCGCGGTTCAAACAAAATGACAGTCCAAGCGATCATGAATCGAATCGATAACCCAACGCAAATGATGCGGCGACTAAAGATGAAACTATCCCGCCATAGCTCGGTACCTTCATTGCTTTCATGGTCCCTCACGGGCATCGTGATAATGATGCTGACCTTGAACGCTTCACCGGCGATGGCGCAGCTCGATAGCTCCGCATTCAACCCCAACGGATTTGGGCAAGCCGATTCGTTTGGCGGTGGCGACGATGTCTTCGACAGCATCAACTTTGGAAGCCTAGCGACAAATTCGGCCGAGCCTTACCAGTTCTCTGCAAAGTACTTCGCCAGTGGCGGCAAAGGCCGTGTCGAGGTCGAAGCAACCATTGGCAAAGCTTGGCATATCTACTCGACAACGCAGCCATCCGGTGGCCCCCTGCCAACCAAGCTGGCGATTAAGTCGCCCGCATCTGTGAAGATCACCGGTCCGGCTGAACCTGATGAGCCACCGACCAAGAGCGTTTCTGACATCTATCCCGGTGTCACGATCGAAGAACACGAAGGCACCGTCATTTGGTCGGCACCGATCAGCCTGCCTGTCGGATACGAAGGCGACATCGAAGTCGAAATCCAATCACTGGTTTGCAAGACCGGCGGATCCTGCATGCCAGCCAACGAAACGTTGGTCGCCATTCATTCAGGCCCGTTTACCGAACAGCTTTCGGTATCCACCGCTGCTGATCAAGATGGCAATACAGACCCATTCGCATCGGAGTCTTCTAAAGCCACGAAATTCCAAGACGAAGATTACGAAGTGTCATGGCTTGCTGGCGTTTCAACATCGATCGCACCTGGGCAACGCGGCCAAATCCTTTTCCGGGCAAAGCCATCTGGATCGTATCACGTCTACAGCGCCAAAACCGACGACAGCCGCAACGCGACCAACTTCGTCGTCACCGAAAAAGACGGTTTGAAAGTCGGCAAGCCATTCACCGAACAACCGTTGATCAAGTCAGAAGTCTTGCCTTCTGTCCGATACCACGATGGCGATGCGACTTGGTCACTTCCGATCGCGGTACCAGAATCTGCAAAAGCGAAAGCCTACGAGATTAAAGGCTACGTCGCTTACCAAGCGTGTAACGACAGCAGTTGCCTGCAACCGATGGCGTTTGAATTCACCGCGACGGTTAACGTTGCGAAGGAAACCGACGAATCATTGCTTCCGGTCAAGATTACGTCGGCAAAGTACGTGAACGCTCTTGATGCGGCGGGCCAAAACCAATGGGTTGATCCGGTCGACCCGATCTCGACAGACAAACCACAACTTTCATCCGACTCGCAGTCTAGCGATGAGCTGATCGCGGACAACGGAATTGAAAACGGCGATGACGAAGACGACGCGGCAGCCGTGTTGATTGAACAACCCGGACGCAAAGCGGCGTTGCCGTTTATCCTGCTGCTCGCATTTGGTGGCGGCATCATTTTGAATCTGATGCCTTGCGTGTTACCGGTTGTCGGTTTGAAAGTGATGAGCTTCGTGCAGCAAGCAGGTGAAGATCGTAAACGCGTGATGCTGCTTAACTTTGCCTACGTCGCCGGGATCATGACAGTCTTCGGGCTGCTGACATGCTTGGCCGTGTTTGCGTCCTTTGGCTGGGGACAACAGTTAGCATATTTCCCAGTGCGTCTGGGACTGACCGTTCTGGTCTTTGCGTTGGCATTGTCATACTTGGGTGTTTGGGAACTGCCCACACCAGGTATCGCAACGGGTGGAAAGTCACAAGATCTACAGCAACGCGAAGGGCCCGTCGGTGCGTTCTTTACCGGAGTGTTCGCGACGCTAATGGCCACGCCTTGCAGCGGCCCGCTTCTTGGAGCCGCACTGGCGTATACGATTTCATTACCGGGCCCTGAAAAAGCCGCTGTGCTTTTGACCGTCGGTCTCGGAATGTCGATGCCTTACGTGATCCTAGGAATCTTTCCAAAGCTGGTCAGTTTTCTACCCAAGCCTGGCAATTGGATGGTCACGCTGAAAGAGTTCCTCGCGTTCCTTTTCTTAGGCACCGTGGCATTCTTTTTCAACCAATTCAGCGACGCACAGAAGTTACCCGTATTCGTGACGCTCATCGGCGTTTGGTTCGGCTGCTGGATCATCGGCAAGGTGCCACCGTGGGAATCGATGAAGAAACAGATCCGCGGTTGGTCAATCGGTGTTGTCAGCGCTGTCTTGATTGGCATCGCATCGTTTTCTTACCTGACCGCCAAACCAGTCATTCGCGCCGAAGGCGGTGGTGTTGAATACATCGTTGACGATCACTTGCGATGGGAAAAGTACGACGAACAACGCTTGAAAGACCTGCACGCGATGGGTAAGACCGTCATGCTGGACTTCACCGCGTCGTGGTGCGTCAACTGCATCGTCAACAAAGAGGTTGCCTTGGATACCGAGCAGACTCGCAAAATGCTCGAGACGCTTGACGGTGTTGCCATGCTCGCTGACTTGACCGATCAACCCGAAGACCTGGTTCGCAAGCTCGAAACAGAACTGGGCAGTAAGTCGATTCCGATGCTGGCGATCTACCCTGGAAAGTCACCCAAGCAGCCCATCATTCTGCGAGACTTGGTCACTCAGGGTATGGTGCTAAACGCTTTGGAATCAGCCGGACCAAGTGTCGGCGGTGCAACGCAAAACGAATCCGTCACCACAGCCCAATCAGAGTTGAAAGCTCTGTCAGAGTCAAAAACCCAGTCCACTCGCTACATTTCAGCTCCGGCTTCGACTGCAGACAATCATTGATCGAGCTGGGTCACAACAGCTGATACAAGATGGCTGAAAAGCAATGACAACGGGCATGGTCGACATCTGCGAGACAATCATTGCCATCGCAACACCGCCGACCCAAGCGGTGCGCGGTGCGATCCGATTGTCAGGTTCTGAATCATTGGATGTCATCAGTCGATTGGGAATCGAACCCGTTTCGCTAACACGACCGCACCGCATCGACGGCGAAATTGATTTAGGTTCGCCGCTGGGTTCTGTCCCCGTCCGCGTTTTAATCTGGCCGACCGCGCGAAGCTATACCGGCCAACCATCGGTCGAACTGCATACCTACGGTTCGCTGCCGATTCTGCAGTCGATCGTTGATGCCGCCACATCGGTCGGTGCCCGCGCGGCAAGACCAGGCGAGTTCACGATGCGAGCCTTTCTAGCAGGACGGTTAGACTTAGCCCAAGCCGAAGCGGTCTTGGGTGTCATTGATGCCGAATCACGTGGTGCGCTTGATCATGCGCTGCGTCAGTTGGCTGGCAACCTTTCAAAACCGATCGAATCGCTTCGTGGGGAATTGCTGAACCTTCTTGCGGATGTCGAAGCCGGGTTGGACTTTGTCGACGAGGATATCCAATTCATCGAAGACGATCACCTAATCTCGCGATTGGAATCGATCGCAGATTCCATCGCCGAAGCTCGCACCCAAATGGACCAGCGCCGTGGTGACAAATCTGGTTGGACCCTGGCGCTACGCGGATTGCCCAACGCCGGTAAAAGCAGTTTGATTAATGCATTGACCGGACGTGAAGCGGCGATCGTCACGGACGTGGCCGGTACAACCCGTGACGTCGTTTCGGTTGAAATTGAGCTGGACGGTTACAACCTGTTGCTAGCCGACACAGCAGGACTGGAAATCGTCGAAGGCGAATCGCCAGACGACCAAATCATGCGACAAGCTCAATCCCATGCTGGCCGTGCGGGGCATGACGCAGATATCCGCCTTTGGTGCGTCGACTACACCGACCAAAATTTCCAGCAAGATGCCGACAAGGTGCGTGTCCTTGCGACTGAAAAGCGGCGATCGTCAATCGATCTGTGGATCGCGACTAAATGCGATCACCCCGATACCAATCCGCCGTCACCGTGGCTGGCAACCAGCGCACAAGAAGGTACCGGGATCGATCAACTAAAACAGATCATCGTCGATTCGATCGAGCAACAAAGCTCTGGCGATTCGACGTCGGTCATCGGGACCGCAGCTCGCTGCCGCGGTAGCTTACAAGCCGCAGAAGAAGCCATCGCTTCGGCGCTGGCTTATGTTCGTGGCGAAGACGGCCACGAATACGTTAGTAGCGAATTGCGTTTAGCGGTTTCAAATCTTGGCGAAGTCACCGGAGCGGTCTACACCGATGACATTTTGGATCGCGTCTTCAGCCGATTCTGTATCGGCAAATAGCAG
Source organism: Stieleria sp. JC731 (assembly GCF_020966635.1). Classification (NCBI taxonomy): domain Bacteria; kingdom Pseudomonadati; phylum Planctomycetota; class Planctomycetia; order Pirellulales; family Pirellulaceae; genus Stieleria; species Stieleria sp. JC731. Next base: position 887,696 of record NZ_JAJKFQ010000002.1, read on the forward strand.
GGATGTCATTTTGGACGCTGCCCTGCGTTTCGCTAGATTAGTGATCGATGGCGACTTTGAGACGAGCTTGCATCACCGTCACGGCGTTTCCGCTTAAGTGGACACGATCACCGACTATCTTGCACGTCACGATTCCGCCGCGCGAGGAAGCTTGATAGCCAACGAGATCTTGCCTGCCAAATACTTGCGCCCAGTACGGTGCCAAGCAACAATGCGCCGACCCGGTCACCGGATCCTCGTTGATCCCACAGCTTGGTGCAAAGAATCGTGAAACGAAATCAATCCCATCGCGGGTACTTGGACTCGTCAGCATCACACCACGTGTTTGCAACTTGGTCAGGGCACTAAAATCTGGAAGAGCCGATTCGACGATAGACCCGTCATCAACAATCACCAACAAGTCAAACGGACTTTGCAGAACAATCGCCTTGCCGACTCCCAATGCATCGCAAGCTTCGCGTGCCAGCGTGTCAGAGTCACACGGCCTCGGTGGGGTCGATGGGAAATCCATGGTGATCGAATGATCGCGATACTCGCAAAGTAGCTCGCCGCTGCGTGTGTTAAAGCGAATTGGATGTTGTCGATCAACAATGTCTCGTTCTAACAAGACGTGCGCCGTCGCTAGTGTCGCGTGACCACACAGATCGACCTCTGTTGCCGGCGTAAACCAACGCAAGTCGAAATGTCCGGGTCGATCAGTCGCAACGACAAAGGAAGTTTCGGACAAGTTCATTTCCGCCGCGACATCTTGCATCCATCGATCTGAGGGGAATCGATCTAATACACAAACGGCAGCCGGGTTTCCCGCGAAGGGTCGATCCGTGAATGCATCCACCTGCCAAAGTTCGATTCCGTCGTCATTTAACATTTGGCAAGTCATCCGTTGAGTTGTAAATACTGATTGAGTGCTGCACGTGACTGAATCAAAGGACCTTGAATCGTCGCCTTAGGTTCGCCAAAGAAAGCCGCAGTTATTGCTCCGCCATCTGCCAAAATCGAACACCTATGTCATCACGAGCAAGGTTCTTTGCAATTCCTGAAATAGACAGTCCACTTATGAAGATTCAGCTTCGGTCCCGTACTCGGCTGGACAGACCTACATGTTTTGATCGAGGGGTTTCCTGCAATTCCTGGTTCTTTCATCCATCGGTTCGATGCCACTTTTGCGAGACCCTATAGTTTGCCGGATTTGCAATTAACGGGCATTCATCTTGGATTTTGAAGCCTTTCTGAACTGCCGAAGCCTTCCGCTTCGGATCGACCCTAAGGGTGAACGGTGAAACGTATGGGTGTTGTTTCAAATCGCGAACGTTCTAAAAGGAAACCGAACCTGGTCATTCTTTGCCTTGCGATTATTGGCACAATTAGCTTTCTTTTCCTATCTTTCCGTTCGTCTGGGCGAAACACTCGGATTTCCGAGGCATTGATTCTCGCACATCAGCACGAATTGTTGTTGGCACAAACGCTTCCGATTCCGCCCGATCTGGACGACTCCGAAGCACTGCTGAAACGCTTGAAAAGCGACCCATTTTTCGCAAGCGTCGCTCAACTGGGATCAGACCTTTCGGACATCGACGCAAGTATCCAGCAACACCAGACGTCGTTCAACCAACTCATTTCATCGGTTGACTCGGCCGTAGACCCCCAAGCCGTGTCACGTGTCAAAGGTCAGGCTCACCGACTTAGCGAGCTACTTGTCAAAGGTTCTGCGGCGAGTCGCACATCAATGAATCGCGCGCTTCTAGTGAGCAGCATGATGGCTTTGTTGTGCGTGCTCGCACCAATCGTATTGATCCGCGACGATCGCGATCGTGAAGAAAGCGAGCACGAGGAACTCATCGCAGAGGTCAACCCCGTCGTTGAATCACCTCAGCTAGCTGAGCCACCGTATACTTCGGGTCCTTCGGAAGCCGCTCGTGCAGCTGCCGAATCCATCAATCATCATATTGATAGTCTTGCCGTAGATATTGAAGGTTTTGAAACGAGCATCCGTGACATCTCTGTCAACGCGTCCGACGTAGCGACAATTGCAAGAGAAGCTGTCAACTCGACCAATCGAACGAACACCACCATCACTCGTCTTGGTGAACGCAGTAGCGAGATTGGAAAAGTGGTCTCGGAAATCAGTGCGATTGCCAATCAAACAAACTTGCTTGCTCTCAATGCAGCGATTGAAGCAGCACGAGCTGGTCAGGCAGGCCAAGGATTTGCGGTCGTTGCTAACGAAGTTAAAGAACTGGCACAAAAGGCCAGCGCATCGACGGATGCGATCTGCAAACGGATCGATGGTATCCGTGCTGACACAGTCGACGCGATGGATGCCAGCAGACTTGTCTGTGAAATCATTCATCGCATCTGCGAAACCCAGGACACTATTTCTAACGCTGTTAATAATCAATCAGTGATGGTCTCGAGTATCTCTCGAAACCTGGCTGAAGTAACGTCCGGGATGGAAGACCTGAACCAATCGTTTGCAGGATCGGGAAACGAGGTCAGTGGACGGCTTTAGTTCATGTCACAGCTTCGCATGTCTCTCGAATGAAAACGCTGGAAAGTTAGGTAGCGGTGCCTGATACGATCCCGTGACGATGCCTCGCTGTAACACCACCTCGTCTACCGGCAAGGCCAACAGGTCGTAAAGGATAGCTAGGTGCCCGATCACTGGCTCGGTCGGTAGCAAGCCATAACCTCTCCGCGATTTGTTCGTCTAATTCCTAATTGCCCAACAACATCTTCGCATTTGTAACCAAATTGTGTTTCGTTGCGGGTTTAACAACGTAGACGTTTACCCCAGCGGCATATCCTTTAGATTTATCCGCCTCATCGGACTCGGTCGAAACCATCATAATTGGCGTATTCTCATACCCCTTGGCAGCTCGGATCGATTTGGTGAGGCTGTATCCATCCATCTTTGGCATGTTTAGACCAGTGACGATCAAGTCGAATCGTCGTCGCAGTAGTATCTCCGTCGCCTCACTACCGTTTTCCGCTGCCTCGACTTGAAATCCGCCACACTGCAACAGAAATGAATGCAGGTCACGCACCATCTCCGAACGGTCGACAACTAAAACTTTTGCTGACATCATAGAAACCTGGAATTGTCGTGAACTGCCCCTCCGCTTCGCAGTTTTTACGACGAAGCCAACGTTTCCAACCGATACGTTTTGCTCATCTAATTGCAGCAAGCATTGCCTATTTGGTCAGAAGACAAATTCTCTGTACCGTACCTTTGCAGAGTCAGGGTTGCATACTCGGCGACGACTTCATTTTCATGCTGAGCAAGTTCGTGAAAAACAGGCTTCCATGTTTCGTACTGCAGCGCTGACAATGCATGCATGGCAGAGAAGACGACCATTGGATCCTCTTGCTTCGTCAATTGGATCAACGTATTGACCGCAGTATCACCACCGATTTGACCGAGACTCTTCGCAACGGAACATTGCATCCAAGCATGGCTATCGGCAGCACCAATTGAACTAATCAATTTGTCGACGCTCTTCGTCCCCCTGATCTCTCCCAACGCTTCGGCTGCTGCGGCAGCGACATTGGAATCATCGTCATCGAGTGCATTGATGAGAGCTTCTTCGGAGTTTGGATTTCCAATCATCGAAAGAATATCAATCGCAAACTTGCGCACGTCCTTACTTTCATGCTTTAGAAGCTGTTCGAGCGGATCTATCGATTCGTCACCGATCCGATAGAGTATCTCGCACGCGGCGTTTCGGATCGAAGGCTCTTCGCTGTTGAGCAGAGGAATCACAGCGTTGATGGTTTTTACACCCCCGATTGATACCAGCGCGTCAACGATCAATTCTCGCATCGCAGATGACGGAGATTCAATCAGAGCGACCAAAGGTGTGATCGCTGCGACGGACCTTGCTTCACCAAGATCTTCAATTGCACGTCGACATGTTGCTTCGTCCTCACTTTCTAAATCACCAAGCAAACTTTTAAGTTCATTTTCAAGCACAATCATTCTCCGATACTACGTTCATGTTGCCCTTCCCAAGGTTTCCGATAGGCAATATTGCACCCACTGGAAACCACTTCAAATGCTGCACTAATGCGCCCCACTGACTCCGAGTGCCCGAGAAAGAGGTATCCCCCTGGTACTAATGCGTCGTAGAAACGAGCGAGTATTTTCCGGCGCATCGTATCGTTGAACTTGACCAACGCATTGCGACAGAAGATGGTGTCGAAACCGCTTTGGGCTCGCATCGCGGGTCGGTCGATCAAACTGAGTTGCTGGAAATCTACGGTCTCGCGGATTTCATCACAAACAACATGCTGGCCAAGCCGATACCGGAAAAACTCTTTGTAGTATGGGTCTGGCACGTCATGTACGGAGCAGTCGGTGTACGATGCACGTTGCGCGGCAGCAAGCAATTTGGAATCAATATCTGTTGCCAAGACTCCGACATCCCAGTCCTGAAAGTCCTCGATACAGGTACGAAGAATGATTGCCAATGTGTAAGCTTCATCGCCCGTCGAACATGCCGCACTCCAAACAGAAAGCTTTCGTTCACCAGCAGCTTTGCGGCGGGCTATCAATTCCGGCACCACGTCGTTAGCGAAATAGGCCAACTGGGGGTATCCCTGGAAGAAGCTCGTTTCATTCGCCGTCAACGATTCGATCAGTTGCCCAAGCTCTTCACTTGATTGATCTTCGTGCCTCAAACGGCGACAGTACTCCTGTGGAGTCTGACAACCAATCGTAGTGCATCGCCGTTTCACTCGCGTGTCGACCAGTACGGCCTTACGTTCATCGATAGACAAACCCGCAGAGTCGTAGACAAGCTTTCGGATCAGGTCGAAATTTCGTTGGTCGACTTCCATACTTCTCTAAAGCTCACGAATCTCGGTACATATCAGGTGCATCGAATTTGTTTTTCATCGATCAACTCAGGCGAACAAAGTTTTCGATGCTGCAAATTCCGAAGTCATCGCAAGAGTTTTCTCATGTTACAAACCGCGGTTCTGGTTCTCGGTCGACAAGCCCAATCTCGTACCGTGAAAGCACCAAATTCAATTTGAAGCTCTGCAATGGTGATCACGCCAATATGTAAAACCAGATTGGGGATAGATCCATCCGAGCTCACAAGACAAGCCTGCATGCCTTTCAACCTGGCTCTCCGAAACATCTGCCGGACTATGATCGAGCCTCAGACCGGCGCGGCTCCAACTTGCTCTCAGGTATGAATCCGATGGATCATCTTTCCCAAATCTGTCAGCCCCACATTCCCCAGGCACGAATCGCCTGAAGTAAAACACGGCACCTTGACGCTAGCCCATACCGAACCGTTTGTCGCGGACACCACTAACTCTCCAAACAATACTGAAGTCAACTTATTCGAGCCATTTCGCGCGATCGAATTGCTGAGGTATATCTCTCCTGGTTTCTTATCTGCGCAATGGTAGAAAGCCAAACGAAAACTGACCAAGGTTGCTGACTGTTATTCATCAACAGGCATTGGCAACCGGTAGTGACTGGCTCCTGCATCTCGAATCGCCACCAGCACCGTCGCGAAATACTCCGGTTGCTGTAGGGCAAACCCAACTTTCATGGGGTGAGATGAGGCAAAGCCCCCAAGCGACTTGATTTGCGTTGAATCGCATTGAAGCCCGAATACGATGGGGCTTTCCCCATATGTAGGGCCATGGTGATTGTCAGTTCACGCGATCCATCGCTGACACTGAGGGTGTTTCCGCGTCAATCGTTTACCGCTCTTCATGGACAAAGCCATCGTTCCTTATCAGGGAGCAGTGACTCAAAAGAATCCTTCGAGCAAGTTCTAAAACCCACATACTAAATGGACAAATACTACCTCAGTTGTGGCGATGTTCGACAAGTCATCTCCGCTCGCGATAGCCTCTCTGCAATGCAGCGACTGCTGGAAGACCTGCTAGGCGAATGGATGAGTCGGTGGAACGATTTCTCGGAAATCACGGTAAGTAAACGCGGCTTTGATTCCTCCGAATCGTTCGCGGTCGATACCTTGTCCGTTATCTTTTGCACTTCGCTGGCATCCAAATTTGGCCTGAACCAGCTATTTGATTCGATTCGTATTCAGACCGAACCAGCCACCTCTACAAGGGCTCCTGCTGACAGCCGCGAAAGCAAACTGACGTTCTATCCTCTGGATCACTTTCCAGTGAAACCCGGCGACGAAACCATGATGATGCGTTCATGGGCGGTTGCCGGACACGGCACAACGGTTCATGTCTGGCAGGTAGACGAACAACCTTTGTTCATTGACGTCTATTCTGTCGAGCTTGATAACTTCGATGACATCATCTCGTCGCCCCCGCGAGTCGAACTGAAGATCGACTCGACCGATCAATCTGAACAACTCTTTGCAGCGCTGAGCACCATCTAGACGCCCCGGTCCGTTCGTCTTCATGCCCTTGCACTGCGAGCTTTCGCGTGCGAGTTCAAAATGAAGTTGACGGACTTTTTCAGCGCCGCCAGCAAACGCGCCGACACAGAGAAAATCGCGATCAACGCCGCCGAGACCAAACGTGTTCTCAGTGAAGCGTTTCTGGTGCTCGCCTGAATCATTCTGATTTCGCGACCAAATCGCCGTTCCAACCAGGAATGGGATTCCGATTGGAGGAACGGACAACATTGTCGTGAACAAGATAGCCGACGTCACCGACAAAATAGTTGTTTGTGCCATCGACAACTAAGTTGAACGCTTCCGTCGGAAGACCACCTTCGATCACTTCCAACGTGCCCGCGTCTTCGATCCCGTGCAATTGGTCACCGGGGTTCAAGTCCTTTGCCATCGTCCAACCTTGGCCGACAACCCAAAATGGGTGCCCGACCGTTGCGGTAATTACCTCACCGGAAACAATCATTCGCATGGTATCACTGGGCGGCCGAACCGTGGTTCGAACGACCAACTTGTACATCAGCTCGCCAGTGTCGGTGTCTCGCGAAAGTACTTTATCGCCGCTACGAATTGATTCGATCGGACGTTTTCCAGTCTCTGTGTGAACAAGAGTGCCCGCCGGGAAACATTCGCTCCGAGGCGGTGTGGGAATGATGATCGAGCCCTGGCGGGATTCAGTTTGGGCCAGAAAGACCTGCTGCTTGTTATCAGGGATGTAGTACTCGTTGTATCCTTTCCACCAATCCCACCACGCTTTTGGTGAATCGTCGACGGCTTCTCCTGTAGCAACCCTTAGTGCCTCGTAGATCCGGCCATTGCTCAATTGAAATCCGTCGTTGCGGGTATCGATCAATCGCTTTGTCTGTGCGATCCGTTGCCTTTGAAAGTTGTACTCTGTAAGCATCATCCGCTGATAAGCGAGCGTTTGTCGTGCCAAGGGCGTATTTGTAGTGATCCCGGCATTGCTTGTTTTTGCGAGTGTCACAACGTCATCCGCCCTTTCTTGGCGAATCACCATTTGACTTACCAAAGCGTCACCCATGCGATTCAAGGTTGAACGATACTCGATTGGCGTATTCAACTGATCCAGATACTGTGGTGCATAGGAATGAACCGGATGCTGTTGTAACTGCATCGCCGCATTCATTCTCGACTGCGAGTCGTTCAGTTCCAGTGACAGACGGACAAGAGCATTCGAGGACGATTGGTCTTTGATTCGGCCGATCGTTTCCAACAGGTGTTTCTGCAATGACACATCGCACTTGTGCGTATGCTGTTCTAATGCCGGGATTGCGTTGGCATCATCGATGGCGCCGATCGCTCGCCATGCTTCGGCGCGACGCGTGGGAGATGGATTTTTGGTGTCTTTCGCCAGCTTTGAAATCACAGGCATCCACTGCTTCAATGCCTGCTCTCGTTGATTATCAGTTCGGCGTTGCGCGGTGATGTCATCAAGGCTTACCCAATTCCCTTTGTAGACCCGCATTTGCAACCGAGAGCGTGCCTCGGAATTGGAACGATCAAACTGCAACACGTTTTCCCAGTGCATACGCTCGCGGTCGGACAGCTTGTTCGACCGACACCAACGGGCAAGCTCGATCTCACCGGCCAAATTACCCTGCAAACGATTCCGCAAATCGTGATAAGCCAGCAGCCGCTCATCGCTCGAATTCTTCAACGCAGCAAGCGAGACGGGAACCCATTCTTTTCCAGCTTTCAAATTGCCTGAAAGCCAATTCGCGGTCTGATTTTCCGGGTCGAACTCCATTGCCTGATTCAACAATTGTTGCCTCTGTTGGCTTTCACCTTGAAGCTCAGCCTGTAGTGCCTGTTGAACGAGAGCTTTCGAGCGGACGAGGACATCCGAAGCCTCCTCGGCTGAAGTTGCAGACGGGACAAGGACCGCAATAGCAAGGATCGCAATCAAGACTTGGCTGAGACCGCTAGCGGATCGAATCGCTGAAAGAAGCATTGGAGCACTCGATTTAGAAGAGACGAGAAACAAGCGGTGAAGATGACAGTGTCAACCATCCCGTATCCAAATGGTGTCAATCATGCTGCAGAGGTCAGATGTACTAGGATTCGTTATAGCGAAAATCCCAACCCATCACAAAGCTTTTCTCAATAGAGCGATCCTTCTATGATCGGCAACTGTCTAGCAGTACAGCTAACTTCAGATACAGCGAACCAGAAGCCAGAAAGGCTTCGATAACTCCCGACGAACAAGATTCGCATCAATTCAATTCGAAGGAATGGCAACATGGAACACCGAGGAACGACCAAACTTTCCGAAAAGTCATCAACCGATCAAATTCGCGAACGCTTTGATCAAGACGTTGAAAGGTTCACTCACCTGGAAACAGGGCAATCTGCAACGATTGACGCACCATTGGCAATGGAGCTAATCACGCAAGCTGCGGTCGCCTGCTCAACAACGATTCGACGCGTTTTGGATGTCGGGTGTGGTGCGGGGAACAACACCATCAAGCTTCGGCAAGCTTATGGGCAACCATTCGACGCGGACCTCTTGGACCTCAGTAGTCCGATGCTCAAGCGCGCCGAGCAAAGGGTCCGCGAAAGCGATGTCGGTGAAATCGTCCTCTGGCACGAGGACATCCGCACCGCAGCCCTCCCGGAGTCACAATTTGACGTCATCCTTGCCGCTGCTGTTTTGCATCACCTCCGCGAAGAAAGCGATTGGTTCGAGGTATTTACGAAGCTCCATCGTTTGTTAAAGCCCGGCGGAAGCCTTTGGATCACCGACTTAGTCACGCATGAAACAACGTCGATCGACCAAATGATGTGGAATCGCTACGGCGACTATCTCACCGAACTGGGTGGCGAATCCTATCGCGACAAGGTCTTTAGCTATATCGATGTTGAAGACTCACCACGTCCGGTCACGTTCCAACTCGACCTGCTACGCAAAGTTGGTTTCGCCAACGTCGAACTACTTCACAAGAATTCTTGCTTTGCCGCTTTCGGAGCGATCAAAGCCTGATCAAGGGGCATTCTTTAATGCCGCGCCGGACTGCACTGATAACAGAACCGTGGTCGCTGCAGTACGGCGTTTTGCCAAGCAAAGGCTACTGAAAATCTTCGCGAAAGACGCTCGGCGGTATCCCGGTCAGGCGTTTGAACACAACCGTCATGTATTCGGTGTGCTCAAAACCGGTCAACCGAGCGATCTCGGAAAGCGGCAAGCTTGTGTCCCGTAGCAACTCCTTGATCCTTCGCATCTGCGTCGCGCGAATTTCTTGTTGAGGGCTATGCCCGACGCTTTGCCGGAAGCGTCGTTCGATTGAACTTCGCGAACACCCGAGCTTTGCAACCACGTCTTGCACGGTAATTCCGAAGCAAGCCGATTCGCGAATCATTGCGATCGCTTCGACAACCAGGTCGTCATCAATGCCCAGTGCATCGGTCGACTGACGCACGATCACCCCCAACGGCTCGATCAGGCGTTGTTGCACATCGATCGCTTCGCCCGACATCAGTGCATCCAGCAATTCAGCCGCTTCGAACCCAAGCCGCTGTGGATTTGGCTGAATACTTGACAGTGGCGGATCACAAAAGTTGCAAAGCAATTCATCATTGTCGACACCAACAACAGCAACCTGTTCTGGAACATAGATCCCCGCGCTTTGACAGGCATTTAAAACTTGCTGAGCACGGATGTCGTTACAAGCCATCAAGCCAACCGGCTTTGGAAGCTGCCCGATCCAATTGATGATGCGTTCTTGATCCAGATCCCACTTCGCTGCCGACTTGCCACGCCAGACCGATTGGTAGTCCGACAATTCGAATCCCATCCCTTGCAGATAGTCAGCGAAGCCCTGCCGACGCTGTAACGACCAAGTCTCGTTTTCGAACCCGCAAAAGGCAAAGTTCCGAAAGCCGCGTTCATAAAGATGACTCGCACCGAGCTTTCCGATCGCCTTCATATCTGACTGCAATCTGGGAATTTTCAAATCGCTGTGAAGGTCATTCAAATCAACCGCGGGGATTCTTTTCCGCCGAATCTTTGCAGCCAACTCCGGTGTCGTGTTCCGACAGATGATCCCATCCCAAGGTCTTTGCAGAAGCCAATCCGGGGGCGACGCACCGAGTTCACGTTCTTCTAAAAACGCAGACCAACGGGCACGTGTTCGCTGATACTTTGCGATCCCCTCCAAGATACATCGGCCATAGGTTGTGGCGGTTTCAACCAAGAGCGCGACACGACGTTTCTTTTGAACCATATGACCGACAACCATTACGGATTGACTGCAGCTCGATCGGCAAGCAGTTAAGAATTCCAGCCCATGGTAACCGAACACAATTCTAATGAAACCGATCTCTGAAAGCGAATTTCGCGACCGCAGCTGATCGTCCACGAAACCAGTAAAATCGATCAAACACGGCATTAACTCACCTTCCCTGATAGATCCACAATGCATTCTGCGACCCGATTGACATGACAACAGTTCTCATGCACCGCCAACATTTCTCATGGAGATCATGCTGACAACTGATCACACTCTGAGCCTCACAGTCACCACGTTTCTTTCTCCAGATGGAGTTGGTTTTGATGTTTCCTCATCGAATCGGCATCGTTGCGGTTCTGACAGCCGCCCTAGGCTTTGTCCTTCCCAGCGTTGTATTGGCCCAGGCGATTTCGATTGACGTTGATGCGACCGAACGATTGCATTCCGTCTCGCCGTTTCTGACCGGCGCTTGCATTGAAGATGTCAATCACGAAATCTATGGCGGGATCTATAGCCAAATGCTATTCGGCGAAAGCTTTCAAGAACCAAGTCGCCAAAGTCCTGTGAAAGGTTTCGAAGCGGTGGGTGGCCAATGGGCTGTTCAAAACGGAATCCTTAATGGGCCTGCCGGTGAAGGCCCCAAGCTCGTGTTGCAGGGTCCGATCATTGAACGCGGCGAAGTTGGTGTGGAAGTCAAATTGATCGGGCAAGCTCCTGGAAACGCGGGACTTATCATCGCGACCAATGATGCGAAAGTCGGGGCCGACAACTTTTCGGGATACGAAGTTGCGATTGACAGCCAAGCGAACCGATTGGTCATCGGACGTCACGACCACAACTTTCGACTGATCGGCTATGAACCTGTTTCCGTACCAACGGATCAATGGGTAAGTCTTCGCATCGCTATTGAAGACGATGCCTTCACCGTCTTCGTCGATGGAAAGGAAATCACAACGATCCGTGACGAACACCCGTTGAAAGCCGGCACGATCGGATTTCGACAATGGCAACGTCCGGCTCAATATCGCAATCTGCAGACGCAGGTTGCCGGAAAGCCAGAGCCGATCGCGCTAACCAACAACGAAAGCTCAAATGAATTCAGCGGGCAATGGGATGCCGTGGGAAACTTGTCATCAGGGCAACTTGAATTGACCACCGACGAACCATTCGTTGGAAATCAATCGCAGCGTCTCATCCGGAAAGCGAACGACGGAGTTGTTGGCCTTTCCAATCGCGGACTAAACCGCTGGGGGCTTACCTTTCTTGATAACCATGTCTACGAAGGATACCTCTGGCTTCGATCCGACGCCGAAGTCAAACTTTCGATCTCGGCTGGCGACGACGATTCATCGAAGCGGCTTGCAGAACAATCCATCACTGTCGCAACGGATGGAGAATGGCAACGATACGACTTTGAATTGACTCCTGAAGGCGAAACTCAGAACGGTTATTTTGCCATCTCTTTGCAAAGCCAAGGGCATGTTGATCTTGGCCATGCGTTTCTTCAGCCCGGGCCTTGGGGACGCTACAAAGATCTCCCTGTGCGACTGGACGTTGTGAGGGGACTGATCGACCAGGGAATCACCGTGCTTCGGTACGGAGGATCGATGGTCGACAATCCTCCGAACTATCGCTGGAAGAACATGATCGGGTCGCGTGACCGACGCCAGCCCTATGACGGACACTGGTACGACTATTCGACCAACGGCTGGGCAATCCTCGACTTTCTAAACCTTTGCGAAGCTGCAGGATTTTTCGGGATTCCGTGCTTTAGCATCGACGAAACGCCACAGGACATGCTCGACTTTTTGCAATACGCCAATGGCGATGCGGATAGCCTGTGGGGCAAGCAACGCGTTGCTGATGGTCATCCCGAACCCTATCAACTGAAGTACATTCAGCTTGGGAATGAAGAATCCGTCAATCAAGCCTATTGGGATCGTTATGAACCGATCGCCCGAGCACTATGGAAACAAGACCCGTCGCTGATCTTGATCGTGGGCGACTTTCAATTCGAAAAGCCCATTGTCGATCCGTTTAAGTTCACCGGATCACCGGCCGGCATTAGCAGCTTGTCCGCCCACCAAAAAATCCTCGCATTATCGAAAGAGCTTGATACCGAGGTTTGGTTCGATACCCATATGTGGACCGGTGGACCGGAGCCGACGTCTTCGATGGATTCGTTTTTCACCTATGTCGATGCTCTAGAAAAGCTTTCCGAAGGTGCAAAGCACAAGGTTGTTGTGTTCGAATTCAACGCGAACAACCACCGACAACGACGGGCGCTATCAAACGCGGAAATGATCGGGCGACTGATGCGAGACGGGCGAATCCCGATCGCGTTGTCGGCAAACTGCTTGCAACCCGATGGTCAAAACGACAACGGCTGGGATCAAGGCCTGCTGTTCTTAAACAGCTCTAAAGTCTGGCTACAACCGCCTGGTTATGTGACGCAAATGGTCTCCGAAGCCTATCAACCTTGGGTCGTGAAATCGAACCTCCGCTCTTTGGATAACAAACCCACTCCCGAAACGCTTGATGTCGTCGCGACGACCTCGAAAGACGGCCAATCCGTCGTCATCAGGCTGGTCAACCGCGGCCAGACCGCACTGCCTGTGGACCTGAACATCAGCGGGCTAAAGCCTCAAAAAAGTGATGCAAAAATCGTCACTCTGGCTGCAGAGCTGAACGCCCACAACACCGCCGACAATCCGAACCACGTGCAACCTCAGAAACGGAAGGTGGCGATTGATGCAAGGTCGGCATCAACACGTTTTGAGCTGCCACCGTATTCTTACAGCACCGTTCGTGTCCAATAACAGTCGCTCGCCGCGTCTCTGCAACACAAAGATCGTCACATCAAAGTGTGAGCCGTGTGGGTGATTGCTACGACAACGCATTCATGGGATCTTGCTTTGGGAACGATCAAGAATGAATTTCGGTCGAGGTTGCGAATTCACAAACGCGGCAATGTCAAGTGCCTCCTGCTCGGATAAGTAGGGATCGTCAAGTGGCATCGCGACTTTAAGCCATGCGGCAAGCTTGTTGACTTGAGACAGGCCGGCACCGTCGTTATACGAGTTTTCGCCCCAGACCGGAGGCCCATCGGCGGTTCCCGCGCCACCCTCGCCGTGACAGGCTGCGCAGTGCTCGGCGTAGAGTGCTCCTCCCCGCGTCCCGTCAGCCTGGGTTGCACCAATGCTCAGCGGCTGAACGTGCCTGGGTCCAAGCGGCGCCTCAGGGTTCATTTTCAGCGGCTCGCCTCTTGAAAGCCAAGTGATGTAGCTAGTGATGGCGACAGAAAGCTCGCTGCCATTTGGTGGCCGCTCGCCATTAAGACTTCGCATAAAGCAGTTCAGCACCCGGTCTTCGAGCGTGATCACTCGATTCTCTCTCGGTGACCATGCCGGATAGGCCGTCGCCACGCCGAGAAAGGTCGCCGCCTTGGGGTCAGTGCCAGCATCGAGGTGACAAGAGCGACAGGTGAGGCTGTTGCCGACATAATCCTTCGATAGCGGATGGGTGGCGGTGCTTTCGACGATTTCCTTTCCCAAGGCCACGACCCGGCGCAGTTCGCCCTGCGGCAAATCTACTTGCGACGATGGATTTGCGGCTTCCTTCGCCACAGAGCGCGTGCCGCTATTGAGCACCGCGGTGAAGAGGAGCAGCAAGAGGACAAGCAGAACGCGAATCAAAACCATTGTGCCTTTTCCGATAGTCGAGAGGGCCATGCAGTAGCGGTCCCCTAAACTTTTAAAGAGTTCCGTATCCGACAGCATTGAAATTTGCCGCGATAAACGCCGCACTATGAAATGATCAACGCAGCAACAGACCCGCCGCAAGACGTCGCCGGAGTCGTTGACATTCTGCTCGATCATCCGGTTAGGCCGTTAACGCTGGGCAAAAACCGTCCGCTCGACAGGCGTGAGCCAAATTTTCAGGAGGAGCTGCCGTGCGATGCGACACACAAATACGTCGCGTCTTAACATGGATTAGGTCGAGATTGTTGAGGCCCTTGATCGTCTACTTCAACACAACGTTGCATTGACCCATATTTGCGGCATTCTGCTTCAGAAAGTCTCGAGATAGTCGCTGGGATCAAAGGATCCTCGCTCTGATTAGTTCGTTCTTTACCATTTAGCGCGAGATCAGATGCCAAACCGCCGCATCGCCTAAAGTCACGCTGCCCTCATCTCTTCTTCAGCGAGTTAGTTTTTGATACTGCTGAAGAAGACTTTGCGTAAGCTACTTCATTCGCTTCTTGAAATTCGTCAGCCACTCGATGACCTGGTTCATATCGTTAGCCAGATCGTCCGGTTCGGGTGAGTCGCCAGGAAGCTCATCCGACTGACTGTGTTCGTAGCAGGAATATTTTGTCATCATATATTCAACGACTTGGCAATCGTCCGGCGTGATCATAGCAAGCTTAGAAAGCCTGTTTAATGTTTGCACTGATCGCCGATAGCGTTGAACCACTCCGGCGAGCAGATGCGTTTCACAAATACACTCCATCAGGATCCGGAAGTCGCTGCAAATAGCCTTTGCCAAAGGCATGTAAGCGACGTACCCGTCGTCTGAGAGGACCGACTTAGCTTTCGTCAATCGCCTATCTTTCAGGTCATTCAAAGCACCCAGCGGATTTTTAGGAAACAGTTGCATCTCCCCTGGTTCACCTGTGCCCCATGGCTCACGTTGAATGTGCACGTCATTGAACGCCCCTCCTGACTTTTCGCTAATGAGCCCAAAAAGACTCAGCCGGTGAGTAAATACAATCACCTGCCGGCTTTTGCTAAGGTCAATTAGCCGGTCGATCATTTTCTCTTCAAACGCATGATCGAGTGATGAGATTGGATCGTCGAACACGACTGGACTTGCTGCCGGGCGTCCCGTCGAATCAGCTAAGAACGCTGCCAACGCGATAATTCGCTGTTCACCTTCACTCAGGACATCTGACGGCGACGAAATCTTTTTCTTCACGTCGGTGAATACGATCTTGTGCAGCACGTTTCCTTTGGGTGTTCGCTTTGTGATCCCAACTTTGATCTTATGTGCGCCTAGGTTCTTCAATTCGCCGTTGAAACGCTCTACAAGTGCGTCAGTAATCAGCGTCTGCGAAAGTTTGCTCGCCTGCCGAGAGATCCCGGTCGTCGCAGTCTGCTTCTTCCATTCATCAAAGTCACGCTGGCGCTTTTGCCGATCGACCTCGGCCTGCATGGCTTTCATTTGCTGGACCACCCAGCGACGGGCCTCGAATTGTCGGACACGTTCAAGGGCGATCGCTCGATCAAACGCCTTCGCGTCCGCATCGAGCTTGGCGATCGACTGCTCCCGCTTCTGTTTGATGACGCCTATCTTGGACACGAGCGTCTCCGTTATCTGCTGGCAATCGCCTGGATTAGTCGGAATCACCGATCGCCGTAAATCCTTCAGCACCGACCGCATCATTTTCCAAGCGGCTTTCAATTCCTCTTCCAACACATCGTCTTCGCCAGACGCTTGTACCGATGTAGATAGCGATGCGTCGGATGGTTCGATCGGTAGACCCTCGATCATCGTCTTCAGCCGAAGTTCCTCGGCCTGGGCCTCGGCTTCGAGCTTGCCGCGAACGAACTCGTCAAACCGCTGGAAACGGCTCCGAGCATCTTCGTCAAGCGTCTGGTGGCACAGCACGCATCGAGATTTTTCGTCCGTTCGTGGGAATGGGACAGAATCACCACCGACTTCCGTCGCGAAAGCCTGCGCTGCGGTCCACATCGCTCGCCAACTAGCCTCTCCAATCCCAGTAATTGCCGAATTGCACTCCAACGATTTTGCAAACTCATCGGCGGCCTGTCGCTTTGCGGCACGCGAGCTGATCTGTTGATCGAACTGTTCGATCATTGCTGCACTGGTTGCTTTCGCTCCCGATTTCAGTTCCGTCTCGATCCCTTCGATTTGCTGGAGTTGCCTCCGCGCCGCGGCGAGAGTCTTTGTTACATCTACATCGTGGAGCTGTTCGACTAATGACTTATACTCGGATTGATCCTCCGCGGACCAAGTCAGCTCGGCACAAACTTTGTCGACATCGGTATCCGCCTTGATGCCGTAGTAAACGACAGCGGCGTCGGAACCGTCGAAAGACGCTTGCAATTCAGGAAGCTTGCAAACCAAGGCGTCTCGCTGCTTGTTTAATACCGCCTCGACCTTGCTACACACGTCAATCAAGTCACCCAGGAAAGCCAGCTCAGGAGGCTTAAAAGAAAGCTCCGTTTCGCCATCGACGTACAGCCGACCGCGTTGCGTGTCGAACACGTCGATGCAGTCCAATTCTGCGATCGCAGGGTCTGCTGACTTCCACGCGACAGTTTTTTCGGTGCCGTCAATCTCAAATCGAAATTCGCACTCCGGCAACTCCTCGTCATCCGTAAAAACGTTCGACTTCAGTTCGCACGCATTCGGTTTGCCACTAGCCCGCTTGATGATTCGAGTATAGCCCGACTTTCCCGAACCGTTATGTCCGTAGATCACGGACAGATTGTGATTCGATAGTTCAAGCGGTCGGCGTGGTTGCATGGCATCCACACCCCGAACCGGACCGAGTGAAATTAACCGCACGATGGACTTGGCGGCGGCGGGGACAATCTCTGAATCTTCGGTGTCTTCTGACGTGATTGTCTCACCCGACGACTTGATGATGGAGACAAAGTGCTCGATGTCGATATCCGAAACGCTTCCGTTTCGCAGAATTTTCTCGGCAGCATCTTGCAGCCATGGATTTTGCTTCGCAAGCCACTTCTTCAATTGTGAGTTCATGTAAACTTCATCCTACTGGTAAACAGTTTCAGTTTGATGCTCAGCTTGAGCATTCGCATTTTTTCAAGTCGTGTTTCAAGCTTCACGATCTCCGCTTCCATACTTGGCAAGACCGTTTCGGACGCGGTTTCTCCGGAGGCAATGAAATCCGCTGAGCTCACAAGTCTTTGTTCGTAATTCGGTAAATTGCACAACTGATATTGTCGTGAATTTGAGGTTGGATATCGCTACCTCGGAAGGTATGAAGTCTTACCACAAAAACCAAATTTGGCATATTGACCTCAACATTCGAAAATACGGCACACAAAACTTTCGCAACCTTATTTTTCTTCAATTTAATTTCCGGTCGCGATTGATGCAGGAATCAGCTTTGCGCATGCCATAGGAAATCACTAGCGAATTGGGCATGATTGCCAATCTGAAAGAGAAGACCGCGGAACAACAAACGCATAGTAGTCCGGTAGACACAGTGATTCGCCAACTACGCAGCAGCCCGGTACGAGCTAAAATGTGTACCGAGCGCTGTATGGCAACTCTTGTTTCAACCTAAAATTCACTGTATGCAATCTCCGTTATCGCGAACTGCTGCCAATTCATCCCGATTTGAAAAGCCAGGTCGGTGATAGCACCTGTATTCCGACACACGACGGTATGATCCATGTGTCGCTCGCTGATCACGCAAAATTCGTTCAACACTTCGTGCTTGCGCATTTGAATCATTCACTCCACGAACCCTTGAAAGCTTGCGAACGAATTGGTGCCTTCCTCCTGAGCTTACAGCCAACTGAACGAAAGACTTCGCGAAACAGATCGACGTACTTCGAGTCTTGACCTAGCTGCAGGATTTTGCAAGGCAGTCCTTTGTCCTGCAGATGAATCTGAAAGTTGCCTGCTTGTTGAGTCGCCCAATCGATCTGAGGTCGGATTTTCCGTGCAAAGCGACAGCCGCATACGTCGCGTCTTAACATGGATGAAGTTCGCCTGAAAAAGCGATCCTCTGGCACAACACCCAGCAAGATCAAATTGACTGCTTGAACTTTTTACGAATCTGCACTGCACAGGTATGATGGATGCCGCCTTACGCGAAACCCCGTTCATCCACCTGATGGAGTCACCTCTCAATGCGTTCGTTTTGCCTGATCCTGTTGCTCGCAGCGATACCCTTGGTCAGCTCCGCTCAAGCACAAACGGCTGAATCGCAAACCGCCGTTTCGCCAAACCAGTGCAGGAACCTTCTTCAAACCAGCTTGGTCGATTTTTACCTTCCGGCCAGTTTGGACAAAAAATTTGGTGGGTACCACGAAGAGCTCGATCGTGCAGGTGACTTTGTCGGCGGTGACAAATTTTTGACAATGCAGGCTCGCCAACTGTGGTTTTTTAGCACGCTAGCGATCAACGACATTCGACGTCAAGAATCACTCAGCGCTGCTGATTTTGGCTACAAGTTTCTTCGCGAACACTTCTACGATCCTGATCACGGAGGCTATATCACGAAGACGAAACAGGGCGGCGAATCACTGGACGAACGCAAGCATGTCTATCCCAATGCCTTTGTCATTTATGCCTTGGTCGAATACGCTCGAGCGACCGGGAAGGACGCTCCCCTGGATCAGGCGAAGGAGCTTTTCGAAACACTGGAAGAGCATTGCTATGACAAAGATTTTGGAGGCTACCAAGAATTCTTTTACAAAGATTGGAGCATTGTCACGGACCCAAAAGAGTCTGGATACGTCGGTGCGATCAACACAAAAACATATAATTCACATCTTCACCTGTTAGAGGCCTTCACCGAGCTTTATAAAGAAACGCACGACGAGTTGGTCGGACGTCGACTTGGCGAATTGATCACGATCAACACGTTGACGGTGAAGCATCCCAAGTTTGCCTGCAACATTGATGGCTGGAATCGGCAATGGCAAATGATCCAAAGTCCTGCCAACCTACGTGCGAGCTATGGTCATGATGTGGAATGTGCTTGGCTGGTACTCGAAGCCGCAAAGGCACTCGGCCAAAGCACGTCCATACTGGAAAGCTGGGCGATCTCAACCTGCCAACATTCCCTCCAATACGGATACGACGAAAAGCACGGCGGATTCCACTACACCGGGACTCTGGGTCAGCCGAGTGACGAAACCAAGAAAGTTTGGTGGACTCAAACCGAAGCCATGGTAGCCATGCTAACGCTTTACCAAATCACTGGTGAAGAACAATACAAACGACGATTTGAAGAGACCTATCGGTTTTGCGAAAAGTACCACGTTGCCGATGAAGGCGGCTGGTGGAACACACTGACGGTTGATGGAAAACCCGATCGATACCCCAGCCGCACCAGCATGTGGCAAGGTGCCTATCACAATGCTCGCGCGTTAATTCGATGTGAACAACTCTTGAAACAGACCAGCACGAATTGACATGAATTAGAAAGGTGCCCGGCTACCGAACGATCACTTGTGTTGACGAACGAAAACGAAGCTTTCTGTAACCCGAAACGAGGAATCAGCCATGCTAAACGTACTGATGTTGACAGTCTTGGTCGTCAGCGGCGCAGCCAACGAAAGTCTGCCCGTGGAACCGACGAACGAATCCGAACCGCAGGTCTCCAGTCAAGCCTCCTCGCTGACAACCGAATCGGCACAAATTCAACTTCGCTTCGCCAACAACACGATCGTCCCAGAGGCAATCGCCTCGAAAACAACCGATTCTGAGAACCCTAGCAATGCCAACGGCCCGAGCAATGCCAGCGGACTGAACATTGGCTTCGCCTACGATCCCGGACATGGCAAATACGATGGAGCGATCGGTTCGCCAACCGATGTCTGGAATTTTGTCAGCTTGGGAACAACCGCGATTGACTACATGCGCCATCCCAATGCGATCGGAAGCACTGCTCGGCTTCGTGTCTCGCGACATGACGGACAATGGGCAGTCGACAGCCATCCCGGAATTTTCCGAGGCTATATCTACGACAACTGTCGCTGTATCGATCTCGAAGTCAAATTGCTGGACTTAGAACCGGCGAAGTATCGAGCCTATGTCTATGCCCACGGAGATGCTCCGGATCAAAACGCATCCATCGAACTGGTTGTCGGAAAGGAACGATATGCTCAAAAGGCAACCGGGACAGACAAGGACGGTGAATTTCAATCGCTGAAACTGACCGAAGGTGTGCACTACGTCACATTCGATTTTGAGGTCAAGAAAGGCGAGAAAGTACGCTTCATCAGCCATCGCGACCGCAGCGACTATTCCATGTTCAATGCGATTCAGCTTCAAATGATCCCATGACTCGGAGCCTCATCAGCCGTACCGCGTTAGCGGCGGTTCTTGCACGGACAACCGTGGCTAACGCCAATCGGCTAATCCGAAAATCAAGTTGGATCAGAGCCTCATCAGCCGCACCGCGTTAGCGGCGGTTCCCGCACGGGAAACCGTGGCTAACGCCAATCGGCTAATCCGAAAATCAAGTTGGATTGGTCCCTATCAGCCGCACCGCGTTAGCGGCGGTTCTCGCACGGCAACCGTGGCTAACACCAATCGGCTAATTCAAAATCAAGTTGGATTGGTCCCTATCAGCCGCACCGCGTTAGCGGCGGTTCTCGCGCGGCAACCGTGGCAAACGCCAATCGGCTAATCCAAAACCGAACTGGACCAAAGCACTAGCGTGCAACACTTTGGGCTAACAATGCATCTATCGAGACGTTGAATTCTTTGACACGAATCGGCGTTTCGGCACATCGTTTTCGCAGGCAAAAGATGCGTTTTCGCGAGGGATTAAAGGTTTTTCACCAGCCAACTGAGAGCTTCCGTCACGGCCGCAACGCTCTGGCATTCCCACCAAGACAGAGCGTCTGAACTGATTTCGAAACCTGCCGCCGCGATGCAAACGCCAGACCGATGCTGCAGATCATCCCATTAATTGCGAATAAACACCTTTATTTACACCTAACTGAGTCGATACAATCTTTCTGCCGTCGGAATGATGTCGTTCGATCGGATCTCGGATTGGCCAGTAATGGCGACGATTCCTCGATCAAGCGATGGCGAAACAACGCCTGGCAATGAGTTGTCTTTTGCGGTGTCACTTGAGTCCTTCTAACTCGCAACGTGTGCGTTTTTAGAAACAGACCTCTTCGCTGACATTGGCGAGCGTGAAAGCAACGGTGCAAGGCTATTTCGCGCGGCGAATCTCAATGGACGATGGTGGATGATTGCCTGTGTTGTTGATGTAACTACGCGGTCAAGACCACTGCGTCTGTAGAACATTCCGATGGAACTATTCTTCTCCCTCATCAGCTTTTCAGACTCGTCTTTTCTGACCACCAATCTCATGCGGTTTGCCAACGTTCTTGCATTCACCCTTCTGGCTACCTTTTTAAACGATGCGACGGCGCCACACGCATTCGCGCAGGCAGCGTCTGCGCAAACGTCATTAAAACAGCTAGCCGGTCAACGCTTTAAAGTCGGTGTTGGTGTCAGCGAAAGGATTTTATCGGACCAAGCATGTGCGAACTTGATTCGTCAGCATTTTCAAATCTTGACTCCTGAGAACTGCATGAAACCGCAAGGGATTCATCCAGAGGAGAACGTGTGGAACTTTGCCGCAACGGATCGTTTTGCATCGTTCGCATCAGAGCACGATTTGGAAATCGTTGGCCATTGTCTGGTCTGGGCAAAGGACGACCGCACGGATCAGTGGATGAAAGAAGATGCCCAGGGCAACCCCGTGGATCGCTCGACACTGCTGAATCGAATCGAACAGCACGTTGAAACCGTTGTCAAACGTTATCGTGATCCGGCGTCGATGTGGGACGTCGTCAATGAAGCCTTGGCCGATGGCGACGAAGGCTACTTACGTGATTCCGTCTACACCCAGACGACAGGCATTGACTTTATCGACACCGCGTTTCGCGCCGCTCACGCCCATGATCCGGACGCCTTGTTGATTTACAACGACTACAACTGCCACTACCCAAACAAACGCAAAAAGCTCGTTCGTTTGCTGACAGAGTTAAAGCAAAGGGGAACACCAGTGCAGGCCTACGGGATGCAGGGACATTTCGAACTTGGCGATGACTCGCTCGCACAGCTTCGCGAAACATTTGACGCCTTACGTGAACTAGGAATCAAGGTCGTCGTTTCTGAACTAGATATTGATGTTGTCAAACGTGGTCGTTGGTGGGCAGACAACAACAAATACCGCGAAGAACTGAAAAGCTACGATCCCTACAAAGATGGATTGCCGGCCGAAATCGAACAGCAACAGATCGAGCAATATGTCGCGTTGTTTCGTCTTTTTGATGAATACCAAGACATCATTGCTCGTGTATCGTTTTGGAATCTGCACGACGGGCAGAGTTGGCTGAACTACTTTCCCTGGGAACGCACCAACTATCCATTGCTGTTCGATCGCGAGCTTCAGCCCAAACCGGCATTCGATGCAGTTGCCGAGGTGCTTCGCACTTCGACGAATTCTTCGCCGCGTTCGGAGAATGATTCTGCCAAAACGATACCCTCTGTCCCCGCAGCACGGATCTCTGTCCCTATCGGACGGACCATACCCAAGAACTAATTCTCACAGGGGCACCACGATTTAATCCGCACCGCGTCATCGACGCTTTACTTACAACAAAGTCCGATGGAACCTCAAACAGATCTACCACTCGCTCTCCGCGCCGCATACCTAAGCCTTCATCGAAACAGCGACGCCTGTTTTAGCGATCATGGCATCACCGCGGACCAATTTGTTCTGATGTCAGCACTCGCCGAAGGCAATGCACTGACACAACGTGAATTGGCTTGCCGAATCTCATCTGACCCCAGCACGATCCGCGCGATGCTGGTCCTGCTGGAAGACCACGGCATGGTGCGACGCAAACCGCACCCAACGGACTCGCGAGCGAAAACGGTTTCCCTGACCGCAGCTGGAAAACGCAAGGTCAAGAAGCTTGGCAACGCCGGCCAACCGATCCGTGACTGCATGTACGAGGCGTTATCGCCGGCGGAAGCGAAGAAGCTGGTCAAATTGCTTGGTAAGGTCTCCGACGCGTTGAAAGACTATCAATCGTCCTGCGTTTAACGACCGGTTGATCTAAGGTTTGATCACTCACAATGTCGCTTTCGATTCCGCAAATCTAGCGGGAAAGAGCGCTGCGTTCACGGAGTGAAGGGGCGACAATTGGAAATCAATTGGCTGCGAAGCCATGCGTTTGCCTCACCGACCGACCACTCCGCTGTCTTGTCCAATGAAATACATTGCTCTGCTTGCGATCACGGTTGCATCGTTTTCGATCTCATGGGCCGAAGAGTTTCCTCCGCCGACAGATTTCGGAACCCCCGAACAACTCGGTCGCGGTGTTCAACGCACCATGACCTTGCTTGCCAGCAGCACACCGTCTGAACGTCACACCGTTCGGATCTTGCTTTACGGACAATCGATCACCGCAGGGCAATGGGGCGTGCAGCTAGAGCAGCACTTGCGAAAGACCTATCCCAACGCAAACTTGATCTACGATCGCCGGCCTTTGTCGGGATACTCCACAGAGCGACTTGTCAAAACCTCCGAAGCGGACCTCTATCCCGCATACGCTGATCTCGTCATCTTTCATGACTATGGCAACAACGAAGATTACGAGACGATGATTCGAAAACTTCGTGAGCAGACGACATCAGAAATCCTGATCCAAGGAGATCACTTTCGTCGCTCCGAACAACTCGTCGATGAAACCGATTTGTCCGCGATCGAGTCGCGATCACAGATATGGGCGGCACAACGCAACCTTTCTTTTCTGCCATCGATTGCCGACAAATATGGATGCGGCTACGAGGATCGCCGAGGCCCTTGGCTAAGGTACCTGCGCAAGAATCAACTTGAACCCGGACAGCTGGTCAAAGATGACGTGCACCCCAATGAGCACGGCACCTATTTGATGACCGAGCTTGTGAAGGCTTACCTGGTACCGCGTGAGGATGTAAAGCTTGATCCGATGAACTGTGGCTACGTCACAACGATCCCGGTCGAAGACATCGATAATGTTTCGGAAGGTCGAATTGAGTTTCCCTTTGATGGAAATCGAATCGATGTCGTTTTCAAAGACGGGGCGAAAGCCGAATGTAAAGTCTTGATTGACGGTCACCCACCACTGGATGACCCAAGCATGTTTTACCATGGCCGCAATCGCGTCAAATGGCGCGACACGCCGATTCCCCCCGGACCATGGCCACCGGCATTGAAAGTCGGCTTCAACAAGCCTTTGGTTGACGAGTCATGGACGTTGCTCGCGCAGCAAGATCCCCAAAAGCCGACAGCCTATACGTTCGAGGTCGTCGGTTCGGTCACCGGCCCTGATGGAAGTGGACGAACGGATGAGCCCTTCATTTCCAACTCTGGCCGAGTCGTGATCGAGGCTGAAGACTGGGACGTGCAGTTCGCCATTGTTGCGTTGCGACGCCTGGATTCACTGCCAAGCGAATTTCAAATCGATTGGAACGTCATCAAGCAGGCGACCGATGTCGCTAAAACTCCAGATGTTGCGGTAGGAGTCGAACCGACAGTCACCGTGGCACAGCGAATCGTTGACGGCCATCATCGCGTCGAACTGCAAGGCGACGTGAATGCGGTAAAGGCGTTGCGTGTGTACTCGCCTTCAAAATTCCCGCGAGGGAAGTAAAGACGGTGAATTTGCCCGAAACCGTTCTGAAGTCATATCAAAATCATTTCGACCAGGTCCGCGCAACCATCGGCTCGAATCTTCATGACGTCTTGCGCGCACATGACGGGAAAAACGATGAACTGATGCACTTGCTTGCCCGAGTCGTCGATTGGCGCATTTGCATGAATGAGTCTTTGACTGAACCTGATCGCTTTGTGGCTGCATTTAGCGGCTTACGAACAGATGTTCAAAACGGTGGGTTTCACCAGTATTTCCTGAACTCTGCCGGTGATCTTTGGTCTGACTTACTACGGATGCTCATCTTGGGTGGTGATCACGATGGTGAATCACACTTCAGACGTGTGTTGGACTTGTTTCCCGAATCCAGCCCCAGCACTCACCAAGACACGCGTGCGGAACAACTCGACCAAATTGACGAAAGATACATGAAGTCCTCCACGTCTCCCTTTGACGAGTTGAACTCCGAGTTCTACAGATCTTGCTTTTATCCTGACGAGAAGACCTTGATCAAGGCCTTGAAATCGCTCGACGATATCGAGTTTATTCCACTGCATTGCGGCCGAGGCGAAGCGGGCTAAGATCGCCCGCCATCAACTTGGCAATCGATTCGGTCCGGTCGATGCGTTCGAGCACGACTTTTAGCGATGCGGTCATCGGAACGGCGAGCAACATTCCGACGAATCCCCAAATCGCGTACCAGCCCATCAGGGCAAGCATGACGACAATCGGATGAAGGTTGAATGACGAGCCCATGATCCGAGGCTCAACCACGTTCCCTCCCACGAATTGAACGCCGCATGCCAATACCGTTGCGACAACCATCGAACCGAAACCCAAGTCAGGGCTCAACCAGATAATCGGCAACGGAAGAATGCAGGTAACAAGCGGGCCGAAGTTAGGGATGTAGTTCAACAGAAATGTTAGCAGTCCCATCAAGACCGCCAGGGGAACACTGAAGATCGCAAGGACCGCCCAGACGGCGATCCCAGTGAAAAGTGAGATGATCGTCTTGAGCACGATATACTCGCGAAGCTTGCCTTCGATCAATTTCCACAGTTCGTTGTTTTCTGCGACAGATCGGCTTGCACCGAGAAGCAAGAACAGCATGTAGATCAACACCACACCGAGTGATCCGCTTAGTGAGATCATTCCGCTGAGCAACCACTCTTTCGCAGATCGAGTCCCTGCGCGGACGGCGATCTGCAACCGCGAGATGCTTGTCGCTTCCATCTCATCACCTTGCAGACCGGCTGTTGGCAATAACCCAAAACGTTCGGCAATCGTCGCGATGCGTGCTGTCGCGGCAGCCGCACGCCGCTGATAGGCATCGTCGTTGGCCAACTGATCGATCGAAGAAGCGATCGCGACGCCGAGTGTAAACAACAAGATCACTGTGATTGCGAATGCGACGGCAACCGCAGCAAGTCGATTTAGAAACAACCGCCGCTGTAGCAAATCAAGGATTGGCTTGAGGCCGACGGTCAGGAAGATCGCGACAACGAATGGGGCCAGTACCGGACGAAGCCAAAACAGCAGCAGGCCGATGGTTGCGGTCGCCATAACGGACAGGCAACGGGACGCCCAACGCAGTTCTACCGCAAGGCTATCAAACTCCGTTGATCGCTCGAGCTGACGAGGTTGATGGTCTTGTGGATCGTCTGGATACGGAGCTTGTGCCATCAATTGCTGTCCTGCATGACTTTGAAAATCCAAGACGGAACAACCCACCAAGACCGTGCAGCGATGCCGATCCTTCCGCCAAAAAGTGCAGGAATAACTTCCGTTCTATGAGAAACGAATTGTACCGAAAGTTACTCGATCCGGGACCCGTTCAGCGACTCATCTAATTGCGTGACGGAACCGATTGCTGGTCAGTCCGAAACAAAAGCACCACATCGGGTGAATTGGATAGGTTAATTCGCCCATATGCGCCCGCAGCTTACATCAATGGCTGCCAATGGTTGGTTGCGGTCCGTTGCGGGTGTTTGATTCCGATGGGGGCGAGACAGCGAAGGCTAGGCTGCGTTGGGAACGCTCGCAATTCGATCGATTTACGCGAGGGTTTGCTCAAAACACGCGACCGAATGACTAAGCTTGCTGGTTCGCAAAAAGGAAATCCTACTCCAGCAAAGAGTGATCGATGCGAATCCGGCTTTTATCGACTTGGCTATGCATCTGCAGTTTGTTGATTCCAGTTGTATCCATGACCGTCAACAGAACCGTTTCTGCCGCGGGAACTGACGAGCTTCCCACGATTGAAGAAACCGCTGCACCACTCGATTACCACGGTGGATTTTTCGACGTTTACTGGGATGCCGAAAGTGGAAAGCTGTTGCTAAAGATCGATCGATGGGGTGACGAGTTCCTAGTGCTGGATGCCCTAGCGAGCGGGCTGGGCAGCAATCCGGTAGGGCTCGATCGCGGTCAGTTGGGCCGCGAACGACTTTGCAGCTGGCGACGTGTTGGGCGTCGTGTGTTTCTTCAGCAAACGAACACGCGATTTCGAGCTGATGGGGCGGATGCCGTTGAACAACGAGCCGTACAAGATTCCTTCGCACCGTCGATTCTTTGGAGCGGTCCGATCGTCGCTGCTGACCCGACAAACGCCTCCGTTCTTGTTGACATCACAGACTTGGTTGTCGCTGATCGCCACGACGTTATCGGAACACTTCAGTCAACCGGCCAAGGCAACTACGGATTTCGATCGGATCGAAGCAGTGTCTTGCCAGATTATGTCAAAGCGTTTCCCAACAACATCGAGCTGGAAGCGGCATTGACCTTTGCGGCCGAGAAACCAGGACGGCAAGTCGGCGCTGTTGCTGCCACCGGCGAGGCTTTTACGATTCGGCAGCGAATCAGCTTGATCCGTTTGCCCGACCTTGGTTTTCAAACGCGGGCATTCCATCCGGCTATCGGATCTTTTTCAGTCGACTACGCGGACTATGCGGCCCCCTTGGATCGATCGATGCATCGTCGATTGATGACACGGCATCGACTGAGCCAATCAGAGCCGATCGTTTACTACGTCGACCCTGCGGCTCCGGAACCGGTCCGAAGTGCATTGGTCGAAGGGGCATCATGGTGGGCGGAAGCTTTTGCCAAAGCGGGCTTTCCCAACGGATTTAAAGTCGAAGTGGCGCCGCCGAACATGGACCCACTGGACGTTCGCTACAACTTTATTCAGTGGGTTCATCGGCAAACGCGTGGTTGGTCCTATGGCGCGAGCGTCGTTGACCCTAGGACCGGTGAGATCATCAAAGGGCACGTCTCCTTGGGGTCATTGCGAGTCCGCCAAGATCGATTGCTAATCGACAATTTGACGCAAACCTTTCAAGACTCATCTAGGCAGTCGAACAACCAAAACTCGAACGCCAACTGTGCAATCGCCGATGCCGATTTTGGTCTCGATGCGATGTTCGCGACGGACACAGGTGTAGCCCCAACCGGCCCGAGTCAATCAACCTCAGTCGCGCTCGCTCGGGTTCGACAATTATCCGCTCACGAAGTCGGTCACACACTTGGACTGGCACATAACTTTGCCGCCAGCACCTATGGAGATCGAGCATCGGTCATGGACTATCCCGCACCACGGATTCAAGTGACCGAAGATGGTGAATTGGATTTTTCGCAGGCCTATGGCGTAGGCGTCGGAGACTGGGATCGTTTTTGTATTCGTGCGATGTACGGATCGCTTGGTGACGATCCGGATTCAAAGCTAAACGAGATCGCTGCAGAGGCGATCGATAACGACTGGGTTTACCTAAGTGACTCCGACGCACGACCGTCTGCCGCATCAGACCCGCGGGCCAACCTGTGGGACGATGGCGAGGACCCGATCGAATCGTTGAGACAAGCATTGAAGGTTCGTAGCATCGGGCTAACGAAGTTTGGTCACGCTGTCCTGCTTCCAGGCGAAACGGCAGGTGACCTACGCCGCTACTTTGCGCCGCTTTACTTTCACCACCGATACCAAGTCGACGCCGTCGTAAAGTACATCGGTGGTGTCAAATACGCATACCATTTCGGCAACAGCTCAGACGCCAAGACAAGTGATGTCGCGGCGGCGGAACAGCAACGAGCGGTCCAAACGCTGATCGAAACCCTACAGCCAAGTCAGCTGGCGATCGATCAGGCGATTGCGCAGAAACTGATTCCGGCGGGAGCTTCGGCCACGGCTTGGTCGAACGAATATGCTCAGGGCCGAACATCACCAATCTTTGATTCACTTTCGATCGTTGAAACGGCAGCCGAAATCACTTTGTCTGGAATGCTGAATCCGCAGCGGCTTGGCCGTCTAGCAGTCCAACGAACGCGTGATGATGCCAACCCTGGAATCGATTTGGTGCTCGATCCACTCAAGCAGCACGCAATAAGCTTGCTTGAGACGAAGTCCAATCCCGGTGAGACTTTGGCAGCCCGACGAATCTTTGCAACGATCGTTTCATCCGGAATTGATTCGGCAAGTCAATCCGAAGCGAGACAGGATGTCCGTGCGGCACTACGACAGTGGTTGACTGAACTATCCGGCGATATGAAAGCCTACACCGAAGCGCATCCGAGTGATCACGACGCAGAAATCAGCCTGCTTCAACAGAGGATTCAGCAGTTCGTCGACCGACCGGATCTAGCGTATCCAGCGACATCCATTCCGACACCACCACCGGGCAGCCCCATCGGATCTGGTTTTTGATAGGGTTCTAAATCCCGAATTTCGATCAGTCCAGCGTTATCGGGCCCAGCATCATCGCTACTTCGAAAACAGTGCGACGCCGAAGCCCAGCATCCAGTCGTCTGCGTCTCGGCCTTCGGTAGCGATCATGTACCGGCCATAGCTGGTCAGCCGGATTTGTGGCGTCCACCAGAAGTGCGCGCCGAGTTCAGGATAGATCGCGGCAAACGCGCCAGAAAACTTCTTTTCCTCTTCGTTGTACTCGTCGATCCAACCGTTGTCGTTGTTGTCGATCCCGTCATCCGACGCATCGACCGTTTCTCGAGCAGCTCCGGCATAGACACCAGCACCGACAAATGGTGCTAAGCGACTGGGCGTTTGCAATCGAAGCCCGGTATCGACACCGGTGAACCAATCGTCGTCGCTTGCCATCCCCATCAGAGAGATACGCCCGGTCAAATAGCTCGTCATGTAGGCTTCCGCACCGACGTCAAGCGACAGCAGGCCGTTATCCGCCTCAGGCCGATAGGTCAATCCGCCAGAGACAAACTTTCCTGTCGCTCCGGTAAGAAACCGTGCATCCATCGCCTGCTTAAGCTTTCCTGGAATGTCCCACCGAGGCGCCCCATCGGCGTACTTGGACGCATAATCAGCGTCTTCCATCGCCCATCGTGATTTCAATATCCCCGTGGGCAACGCACAACCGCATAGCATCGCGCAGCCGCAAACAAGGCCGAGGCAAAGCCATTTCGGCAACGTTGCTGGGACGAAGCGACAATACATGCGATGGCGTAATCGATAGTGAAATCGGGGAATGACCACTCGTTCGTCTCGCTGCCAAACCGAGTGATCCGCTCTACAGGAGGGCGGACAGAAAGTGGGTAGCAAATTTGCAGAATCATCGGCAAGTCAAGTTTTCGGTGTCTCACCAGAAGCCTGTCTCGATAAGCGACCGCTGACCGAACACGAAACCAGCCAATCAGCTCTCGGCGGCCAGAAGCCCTTGTACAAAGCCTCTGCCAAGCCGGGACGCTAAAATGATTCCGGTGTTCACGTTGTCTCCATTGATTGCGTTGTGTTTCACAAGACTAAACCGGCATGAATCCATCGAAGCCCCTTCATTTTCGCCTTTTGCAAATGGCCTTCATTGCGATCGCTGCGTTCGCCCAATCGGCAACATGCCGATGCCAGGAAACTGAGCCGATGCATACAAATCAGTTGATCAACGAAACCAGTCCCTATCTACTTCAGCACGCGCACAACCCAGTGAATTGGTACCCGTGGGGTGACGAAGCGTTCGCGAAAGCCAAGGCGGAGAACAAGCCGATTTTCCTATCCATCGGATATTCGACCTGTTATTGGTGCCACGTGATGGAAGTCGAATCGTTTGAGGACTCGCAAGTTGCCAAGGTGATCAACGAGCATTTCATCGCGATCAAAGTCGACCGAGAAGAACGACCCGATATCGATGAGCAATACATGATCGCAACCGAACTTTTGACCAGCCGCGGAGGCTGGCCAAATTCGGTCTGGTTGACGCCCGACGGGAAACCATGGATGGCCGGAACCTACTTTCCGAAAGATCGGTTCATTCTTGTCCTTAACCAACTGCATGACTTTTGGATCAATCGCCGTGATGATGTCCAAAGGCAAGCGGATTCGGTTGTCAACGCAACTCGGCGAGCCGGGCGTCCGCAATTCCAGGACACCATCGAACTACAACCCAAACTGATCACCAAAGCGCGTGAGCAGTTTTTGTCTCAGTTCGATTCGCTTCGCGGAGGATTTGGAGGTGCCCCAAAATTTCCGCCGCACGGAACGATTTCCTTTTTGCTTCAGCAGTACCGTCAATCCAAAGACCCACAAATCCTTCAAGCGATCAACAAGACGCTCGATGCGATGTGGCTCGGCGGTTTCCATGATCACATTGGCGGTGGCTTTCATCGTTATTCGACCGATTCGAAGTGGCTTCTGCCACACTTCGAAAAAATGCTCTACGACAATGCCCAGTTAATGGGGCAGTATGCCGAAGCATTCGAGCTGACGGGCGAACCTCGCTATCGCGAAGCGGTCGATGACATCTATCGATGGATGGAGCGGGAAATGAAGTCGCCGGAAGGCGGTTATTACTCAGCACTCGATTCCGGCGAAGTCGGTAAGGAAGGTGAATCATACGTTTGGTCCATCGATCAAGTACGCAAAGCCTTGCAAGACGATGACGCGTCCTTGTTCGCGGACCTCTATCGATTGACCGAAGAAGGCAATTTCCGTGACGAGTCGACGGGCGAGCTTTCGGGGAAGAACATCCCTCACCTACAAACACCGATCACGGACAACGCCGATCGACTTCAAGCGATCCGCGAGCGATTGCTGCAGGAACGTCTTTCCTGGGATCAACCGCATAAAGATGACAAAGTTTTGACTAGCTGGAATGGTCTGATGATCGCATCGCTGGCGAAGGCCGGGCGAATCTTGCAACAACCAAAGTACATCGATTCCGCGGAATCGGCCGCTAACTTTCTTTGGTCGACGATGCTTCAGGAAGACACGCTCCTTCGTAGTTATCGCAATGGTGTGGCCAAGCAAGCGGGCTACCTTGACGACTATGTCTTCTTTGCCAATGGCTTGCTTGAACTTTACGACGCGACGAAAAACAAGACCTACCTCGATCGCTGCATCGCATTGACCGATCGAATGATCCAGCAATTCGAAGACGGTGAAAATGGAGGCTTCTCTCAATCGGGCGAGTCTCACGAAACTCTGTTAGTTCGATCAAAGTTCCTTGGCTCCGGCGGTAACCTACCCAACGCAAATGGAGTCGCGGCAAACCTTCTGATTGATCTTTCAAAAGCTGCCAACGACGACCGCTATCTACGATCGGCATCCAAGACGCTAGAAGCCTTCGCGGTCGCAATGGATCGCCAGCCACATACGAACGAACAATTGCTGATTGCGACTGACCGCTGGATTCAATTGACTGAAAAGCAAGTTGACGCAAAAGATGACGGAGTTGTCACGGCGCGTCAAAAACCCATTTCGGTATCGGCGAAATTGACAAAATCGAAACTGAACAAAGGCGACAAATGCGAACTGTCAGTCACGATCCAAATTGACTCCGGGTTTCATCTGTATGCCGAGAACAAGGACGTCGACTTCGTCGCACCGACCAAACTGCGATTCGAATCAGCCGATGGCATTCAGCTTGGTGCCCCCGAAAAAAGCAAACCCACCCGAATCGAAGATCCGGTGATTGGACAGACACTTGAGATTTACGAAAAATCACTCGAATACAAGCTTCCTATTTCCGTTGCCACGAGCGCGAAGGAAGGGCAGAACCCAATCAATATCACGATCGACTTCCAGGCCTGTGATGACAAAACGTGCCTGCAGCCGCAAACGATCCGACTTGTTGTTCCTCTTTTAGTTGAACACGAACAAGACCAGCCATCAGCGGAAAGACAATAGTTCCAAGCGATCGTTTCCGCTTACTGGTTCAATCGATCTAACAACGCCTGAACTTTCAGCTGCGTCATCGTCGGAGCTGAGATCACAAGCCATTTCCGATTTCGGACATCGCTCGGAACGATTGTGGAGTTGCCCCCAAGGCATTCCCATCGGTCAGGGTCAATTGAATGCTGAATCGTCTCGATAACCAGGTCGTATTCTTCGTGTGGTCGATCGTAGGCATTCATGTGCGACTGCGAGTGACTGGCAGGCCGTTCGCGATCAACTTCTTCGATCAGTGGCGTCACATCGTAAAGACGAACGATGCCCATTTCCTCCGCCTGTTCGCTGGTTGTAATCACCAGCTTCCCGTGCTGGATCACAATTTCTAGATCGATCGATTCGAGGTACGTTTTAAGCAGCGATAGCAAGTTAGGGCGTTTCGAGACGCTAAACGATTTGGATTCACCTTGCCACCAACGTTTCGGTTTTGGTTCGACGTTTTGCGATGAGGCGGAACGACGGTTTTCGATCGCTATCACTGAAGTACTCGAATCGACTTTTATTCCGATTTCTTCAAGCGCCCTCGAGTCAACGATCACGGGAAGCTGCTTGCTCAAGTCCGTCGCAATCTCCCGGACAGTAAGCCATTTTGGCCAATCAGATTGAGGTTCTTGCAGCAAGATCTCAAGCAACTGCTTTTCCTGACTCGCCGACATGAATGGATCACATGGAACAGAATGGATCGGTCCATGGGGTTTCGATAGCTCATGGCGTTGGCCATCAAACTTGGCAATCCCGTCCCATTGCGAATGACTAGACAATCGATACTGGATCTGTGATTGAGCACGAAGCGATTGGGACGATGCCACAACTAGAACGGCCATCGAGACATTGGTGATCGGCAATAAATTCATATGTTGTGACTTGATGAGTGTTAGTTGAGCGACCTGCTGACTCCGAGGCTTTGTGTTGATGCAATTGGCATACCATCTGCCTTTGATGCCTGACACGCGGCTTTCCAGCACTGTCACGATTTGATGTGATGCAATGCAACACACTCAATGCGGCAAGATGCAACAACAACGTTTAAATCAGGAATAGACTGATGCGGCAGTTCAAGGAATCTCTTTTCTCAACACGTTCGACTCGATTGCGTTGGTACATTGCGATGGTCGTCCTACCAGGCTTCCTTGTCCTCACCAAAACGCCTGCGTTGTCTGCGGCAGAAGACTCTTCTACACAAGTCCATTCAACACAAGGCCACTCGACCCTTGACGTGGATAGTCGAATCGCATCCGTGACCGTATTTCGGCGTGAAGCCAACGTTGTACGGGTTGTGAACGTTCCTGCGTTGGATCAACGACAGCGGCTACGGATCAGAGGATTGCCATCCACACTTCGAAATCAGACCGTGCGTTGCGAATCGGTTCCTGGTGTCGTCGTTCGGTCTTCACGTGTCGTCCTGCACCAAGAAAAAGTCGACACACCGGAGCGCAAGCAGCAATCAGAACAGCTGCGAACGCTGCAAGATGAACTCGAATCCGCAAAGCAAGACGTCGCGGTCGTCGAAATGGACCTCGAGACGATTGAATCATTGGTTAATTTTTCAGCGACGAAAGCCAATCAGAATCTTCAAAACACGAAACTTGATGCCGATGGCGTTTCCAAGATCGCCGACTTTGTGATGGAACGTCGACGCGCACTGGCAAAGGAACTGCACAACGCTCAAACCGAACTTCGCAATAAACAATTGGAATTGGAGAATTCGATTGCGCAGATGTCCGCTGAAACACTCCCCGCGTCGAAAACGACTTATGACGTCATCCTCGATGTACAAGCCAAACAAGGCGGGCAGCTACGCGTAAGCTACTGGGTTGACGAAGTTTCTTGGGAACCGAGCTACACGGTTCATGCGACGACGAATGATGGTGCGGACGACAAATTCCTGATCGAACTTGAAGCGAAGATCACGCAAAATAGCGGCGAGGACTGGAATGCGGTTGAACTGGTGCTCTGCACCGGCGTTCCGGACCTCGATGCAGACGGGCCAGTGCTGGCACCACTTCGTGTCGCGATTAACGGGGGCACCACACAGTCCAAACAGCAACGTTCCCAACCGATCGCTGGAGATTATGCCGCACCGTGGGAAGACCAAAGCAATTGGCAAGAGAACCTGATGCTGAACGCGGAAGCCGCCGGAAAACAAGTTGGCGAACTGAACCAAACAAAGTCCATGCAGCGGGGACTGGCCAGCGATGCGGCAGATAATCTATCGGACGAAACGTATTCCATTGACTCTGAAATCGATATCGTTAACCAAGCCAGCGGACAGTCGATCACGATCTTGCGTTCCGAAGTTTTCGGTTCGATCAATCGCATCGTCACACCATTGCTTAGCAGCTTCGCTTACCGTGAAGCCGAAGTCGACAACGAAACAGGGCAGAATCTTGTCGGTGGTAACGCAACCGTTTTTCTTGATGGCCAATTCGTCGGACGAACCACACTTCCGCCAACTGCTGCAGGCGGTCCGATTTCGATTGGGTTGGGCGCCGATCGGCAGTTAAGAACCAGACGCGAACTACTGGACCGCGAAGTCGAGATCAAAGGTGGCAACCGGCTATCGACGCTGAAGTATCGACTGGTCGTTTCGAACTTCCATGAACACCCTGTTGCCATCCGGTTGTTTGATCGCCTTCCAATCAGCAACCAATCTTCAGCGTTCAACGTCAGTTTTGATCCACAGTCCGGTGGCAAGCTTTCCGAGGACGGTAAGTACCAACGTTTGCTACGTCCGAATGGAATTCTGCGGTGGGATTTGGAAATTCCCGCACGACGTTTCGGCAGCGATGCCTTTGACCATGATTATCAATACACCATCGAGATGGACCGGACACAGTCCATCATAGGCACCGATCTACCTCAGCAAATCAATCAAGACCTGCGTTTCCAACGTGCGACTGGTGGAGGTGGTATGGGCGGAGGGATGGGAGGTGGCATGGGCGGGTTTGGCGGAGGCCCCGCCGGCATGGGAATCAACGGGGGAGCGGGCGGCAGCGCTCGATAGTTGCTTCGCCCTGCTATCCGCTCGACAGCAGGGGCCCGGATGGAAATCGGGCGAATGAAAGGGGAAAGCCCTCGAGTTTTTTCCTGCACAGCCTAACGCGCTTCACATCAACGTTACGACGGCCAGATCGTTCGTAGCGTGACCGGAAGGTGAATTAGATTCACCTCCTGACCATCCAAATCATCACCCCCTATTATCATGCAAATCGCAGCCGGAGCGTTGCGGTTGACCTGTCCTGGTGGGCTACTAGGATTCGCGGCTAAATCCTTCTCTCCCATCCAGAATTTCCTGCCCACCATCGATGCTGAATTTCTTTCGCCGCCAGAGTGCCAACACCAAAGATGACGTCCTCTCAGGACTGACCGTTGCGTTGGCATTGGTTCCCGAAGCCGTCGCCTTTGCGTTCGTTGCAGGAGTCTCACCGCTGATCGGCCTGTATAGCGCCGTTTTCATTGGCTTGATCACGGCAGTTCTTGGCGGACGGCCCGGCATGATTTCTGGGGCGACTGGCGCGATGGCAGTCGTCGTGGTCGGCTTGGTTTCGATCCACGGGATCGAATACATGTTCCCTGCGGTGATCCTTTGCGGCTTGATTCAGATCGCGATCGGTTTCGCCCGCCTGGGAAAACTGATCCGGATGGTCCCACACTCCGTCATGCTTGGCTTTGTCAACGGTTTGGCCATCGTGATCGGCATGGCGCAGATTTCTAGTTTCAAGATCTTTGACCTTGATGCCGGTCAAATGGTGTTCCTCAGTGGAACCCGGTTGTGGCTGATGCTTGGCTTGGTAGGGCTAACGATGTTGATCATCTTTGGTCTGCCACGTTTCACGAAAGCGATTCCGGCGTCGTTGGCGGCAATCTTGGTTGTGACTTTGATTTCCGTCGGGATCAATCGCAGCGGAAAGATCGCTGGCGACGATATCTCTTCAAACGCGATCGCGACGGTCGGCGACATGTTGGCAACGCATGCGACGGCGGCAACGGCGAAAGCTCAATTGGCCGCCGGTGAAGAAATCGTGCCGGTCGAAGCGTCAATCGGTGGCGGACTGCCGATGCCGTTTTTCACCGAGTACATGGTTCCGGAGTTCAGCTGGGAAACGCTTAAGATCATCTTTCCATTTGCTCTGACCCTCGCCGGTGTCGGACTGATCGAATCATTGATGACGCTGACACTGATCGATGAGATCACCGAAACCCGCGGACGCGGCAACCGTGAATGTGTTGGCCAGGGCGTGGCAAACCTCGTTTGCGGATTCTTTGGCGGTATGGGTGGCTGTGCGATGATTGGTCAGTCACTGATCAACGTCAACAGCGGCGGACGTGGCCGTCTAAGCGGTATCACCGCAGCTTGTTGCTTGATGTTGTTCATTTTGTTTGTCGCTCCTTGGATCGAAATGATTCCCATGGCGGCCTTGGTGGGCGTGATGTTCATGGTCGTGATCGGGACATTCGAATGGGCATCGCTGAAAATGATCAGCCGCATTCCCCCGTCGGATTACTTCGTCATGGTCTTGGTGGCTGGCTACACGGTTGTCATGCATGACTTGGCCACAGCAGTCATCTTGGGCGTCGTCGTATCGGCTTGTGTATTCGCCTGGAAACATGCGACCCACCTTGGTGCCGATACCAAAGTCAGCGAATCCGGCAGCAAGATTTACCAACTGCATGGCCCGTTGTTCTTCGCGTCCGCGTCTTCCTTCAAGGAACT
This sequence comes from Stieleria sp. JC731, assembly GCF_020966635.1. Taxonomy (NCBI): domain Bacteria; kingdom Pseudomonadati; phylum Planctomycetota; class Planctomycetia; order Pirellulales; family Pirellulaceae; genus Stieleria; species Stieleria sp. JC731. The sequence goes on from NZ_JAJKFQ010000002.1 coordinate 925,687, forward strand.
GTTCGACGTCCAGAACGACCCTGATGACGTCGTGATCGACTTCTATTACACCCGGGTCTATGACCAGTCGGGGATGGAAGCGATCAAGACACTGACCGAAAAATACCAAGCAGCGAACAAGAAGTTGCACCTGACGCATCTCAGCGAAGAATGCCGAACGCTCCTCGATCGTGCAGGTGAGCTGGTCGAAGTGAACCTGTCAGAAGACCCGCAGTACCACGTCGCAACCGATCGTTTGGCATAGCCAATCGGGATAGGCGGTTGCCTCGTGGCACCCGTCCTCCCACACCACCGGGCATACGGGTCCGTACCACGGCGGTTCGGCTGGTTAAACTTTCGGGTCAGGTTGCTCCACAAGCAGGGGACGCCCAGTTCCGCTAACACCCTGCCAGGTAGCTACGAAGTTCGCTGATCACACGCTGTAAGGACGAGCCTCACCTTGTCGCAACGGCCGCTAGCCCTGAGCTGATTGAAGCGACGCAAACACGCATCGACAAGAACGAAGCGCGATTGAAGGAGCTGCGTGAAGCCATCGACAGCCATCGGCCGATTCGCGTCAGCCATGCATCGATCCGCAAGACCTTCGGTGAACTGGACAAAGCCTGGGACACGATCCCACCGAGAGAACGTTGCCGACTGATGGAATTGTTGATCGAACGGATCGACTACGACGGCGTTGAGGGCACGCTTGATATCACTTTCCAGCCCGCCGGACTCACGTCACTCGGGCAGGACGGCAATTTTGTCCGACACATTACGGACATGTTCAATTCAGAAACCTATTGAACAACTCAAACGAAACACCGCCGCGCACGTCGGCGATACGCCGCACGTTTCAAGTTGCTCGCGTAGATCGCGGAGACCGCGAGTTGCGTGGCGGTACGGCCCCACCGCGGCCCACAACGGGCAGGGCAATCGCACGTTCAAACAGCGTTAAAACCGGCGCAAATCTTATCGAGGATAGTTCCGCCCCAGCCTGCCATGAATCTCTTGCCGCGAATTGACTCTTTCAAGGTAGTGTCCTGTCGAAGAATATTCAGTGCCATGCGGCGAAATCCACCAGAGACCGCCGGAGCACTTCCCTTGCGGATTCGGCTGGCGTCTTCAGATAAAGTGACATCGAGAACGTAGTGCTGGCTGTTTTCAATCTTCCGGTGATCTCGAAGGTAACGGCTCAACGTTTTGACCTTCGCGGGCAGGCTGGAAATGAAGAAGGATGTCTCATCGTGTTCAACAATCTCTCCGTTTCGCGATCGCTGTTCCCTATGTCGGTACACCATTCCGATCGTTTGGATTCCTTCCAATCCTTTGAATTCATCAGCGTCCGAAACGTCGATGCAGAAATAGACTCGGCGTTCCTCACGGCCATGTGATGTTTCAACCGTGGTTTGCTTTCGAAGTCCCTTAACGCGGTAGACTTCATCCCCGTAACGAGTGAACAACTCAAGTAGCTTGTTGTAAAGATTTCCCTGGTTCATTTTCACTGTGAGGACGTAATCCGCTTCTGCATGTGCAATGACCTTGGCCGTTTCTCTCTGGCAGTGCATTGCATCGAGCGTGACGACCGCACCTGCTAATTCGAGCAATTCAAGTAACATCGGAACTGCTGGGATTTCGTTGTTCTCATCCTCAACGGACAGTTGCCTCAAAACCAGTTTCGAGTCGGTTGCGAATGCGGTGAGTGTATGCAACGCACTCTTGTTCGATGCCTGATCGAATGACCCTCATAAAGTCTTGCCGTCGATCGCGATCCCCTGTCCACGCAGCGCCTTCGCAAACTGATCAATCCAGTGATGCATTGACGCGAGGAACTCACCTGTATTGAGCCTGCTGAAGCCTCGACCGAAAGTATCATGACTGGGAACGCCGTGTTTCAAATCGATGTATCGCCGAAACTAATCGGCTTTCGACTTAGCAAAAAGTTCGACGTCAACCCATCCATCAGCGCCACAGATCGAGGCGGTGAGAGCAATGAAAATCATTTCAAGCAGATCGTGATTGTGGACAAGTTCGACGCGTGGGTTCGAAATATTTTCAAAACTGTTCTAAATAAGTGCAGCAGGACCTTCCATGAAATCGTTCTCCGTGGCAGAAATCAGCCATTCACAATAAATGACTTGACTGCGGCGGATTCAACGCAATCCTGATACCGAAAATGAAATCGACGTGCGATTGCCCTGGAAGACAAGACCATCTCATTCAAAAGCAATTTGCTAACTCGGAACCGCTGCGCATGCGAAATTTTATCCATTTGGCGCGTGGCATGCTCTACATTCGATTCACCAACACCAGTCGTGACGAACTTGTCGGAACTCACTTTGAATTGAAACCGCGAAAAACACTGCAGGAATTGTCGTGAAAGCAAGCTCGCCATGACGTGGTAAACGTACAAGGCAGACTGGGACAAGTGATTTCAACTTTCAGCATTGGTTTGAGTTGCGGTAATGAAAATTTTGTTGTTGTCTGACACCGACCCCAATGAACTCGACTTGTCAGTACTCAAGAAATGCGAAGCCTTGCAAATTCTGGGAGCTTTTTCGTTCCGAAATTCTGCTGACGCAGCACCGGGCTCCTTTCCTGTTCGTGTCGAAGTAGAGCAGAACAACTCACTTGAGGTCTTTAGCAACCAGGCCCCAAAGAACTTCCTTGTGCGAAAAGACTTCAATCTCTTGCGATTTTCTGAGAAATCCTCTGAGTTCCAAAATTGGCAGGCTATCCCGGTGGATGGCCCGAATGCGAAAGCGATTTCTTCGGAAACGAGTCGTCGCGCACATCTAGTGCAGATCGCTAGATGTACGCCGAATCGTGAGCCGCCAAGTGATCTGGCAGTAAGGTGCTACCTGAACCCACTCGTTGCCATCGCAAATGTGTGGGTTGAGCCAAATCGAAACGATGTATCCATTGTTCAACATTGCTGCAATGTCAATACGACTTGGGTAGATCTTATCGATCACCCAGAAGACAAACTTCGTGACGTTCTTTTGGAAAGTCTAGCCCGTCGTTTGCTGTGGCTTGAATCCAAGAATGAAGTTAGATCGAGAAGTTTTGTTGAGCGGTTGATATTTGGGAAGAAGCAGGGCGAGGACCATCATCGTGCATTCGTTGGGCTTGACGCATTCTGGGGCGCGTTCTGGCGATCTTCTAGCGACGAGGCGCAACCGCGGTGGACTCCAGGCGGACAGCTAACCACGATAGCTACGAGGATCGCAAAGTTTTGGTGTGACTGCTTGGGGGTTGAATTCTCTGAAGAGCCCTGCCCTCAATGGAGTATTTATGCGGCAGAGAAATACCGTGGACACAGAAATCTGGTATCCGACTGGCGATCCGACGCGGAATGGAATTCTACCGACAACAGTTTGAGAAGCTTGAGCCAATTTATGCAGGATCACTCTGAACGTAGTCGCGCGGGCGAGTATTTGCGTCGTTTTCTCCTTCGTCATGGGCAATTGAATGCCAACGAGTTGCCCTTACCAATTCGAGCTTGGAATACTTACAGCACTCCTTCGGGCGGCTATCGCAGACTGAAGTACGCTGACTTTGTAGAAGACTCGCTTCGGTCATTGCTCTTCTCATCGCCGGTCGTGTTAGAGCTTCCGCAGTTAAGCACCGAACTCGACTCGATGAATCTCCTGCGTGCCCGCCGCGAAAAACGCGATGACAGGTTCAGTGATCGGTTTGGCAATCGAGCCTTAGACCTTACGTATTCTCGGTCTCAAGGCGCGTCAGCGTTCTTAGAAAGACTTATCACCGGACTCAGTCAAACTGATCGCCCAAGTCGCAATAAACCACTCAGCTATGCTTCCGAATGGTGGAAAGGGTGGGAGGACTCATTATATTTCAGCGCGTCTGAGTCGCCAGTCTATTTCAAGGCACCGGGTGAAGGGCCCTTTTATCTCGGTGTGTCTAAATTCGGTGATAAGGTTGGCCTGCCAGCAAGCGAACTCGATGAGTCTACTGATGAGCACCACTGGGTAAAGGAGATCTTCTAATGCCCTTTAGACGCACCGACCAGCGATTCGACAGGTTGTTTTCAAAGTGCTCACTTGCCGCCTTCGGCGATAGACGCAAGTTGCAGATTGCTGATATATTCCTCAATTGTTTAGAAAACAGCGTATGGAATCAGGAATCGTCAGGGGACGCTGCGCAAGCAGTCGCTCGCATTCGCAATGAGTTACTGCCCCCGGCAAGAACGGACCAGCCAAACCAGATCACGTTTAGCCATTCGGCTGTGTGTGAGGGACTCAACAATTCACTCAAAGACCAAGAGCGTTCAATAGTCGTACCGAGTTTTTTTCATGGTGTGGTGCAGTTCCTGTTAACTTCCGATGCCAGTTTCGACGCCGGGCACCAACTCTGCATCGATATTCTCACGAATGCCGGCGTGACTTCTGAAACACTCGAAACCAGCGGTGCCTCACGGCTTGGCGAATGGGTGGATGACGTTTTTGTGGAACACTTGATCGCTAACCGGCAAGAACTGAAAGGTCGAGATCACGAACTACTAACGTACGAAAACTGGTTGCGAAATTCGATTAATGCGGGTCGCCCCGTCACGCTAGTTGGCGAACGAGGCGTTGGGAAGACGATTTTTGTGGAACACCTGGCTGCAAGTCTCCAGCGGAAATTACCAGACCGGCAGTTTGCCATCCTGCGGCCCCACGCTTCAGTTTTCATGCAAGGCGAAGTGGATGCCGAATTGGAACTGCTAAGCCGAATGGCCATGGGAGATTCACGCATCTTTCTCATCTTCGACCAATTTGATGCAATGCTATCTCATGAAGTCTTTCGATTGGCTTTTGCGGAGTTCTTTGGCGGCGCCTTGAGCTTTGGCGGACACCCAATGCTGTTTGTTTGTCGTCCGAACATGAATCTGAATGAGGTACTCTTTCGCGAAATTGAGAAAAAGCAACTTGCGGAAATCGAGCCACGACATGTTGTTGAAGCAGTTGAACACAAGTTGTCGGGCGAGGCGAGAATTCAAAGCGAAGATGGTGAAGGCGAAGCCGAAAGTCAACGATTTGCAAAAGAAATCTTCCGGTTCTCCAGCCAATACTTTCCATCCGATGCTCAGCCTTTGGCTGCAGTACGGTTGCTTCAAAGCGTGACCGACCGAAAGCCCAGGCAAGACAGTGGTTTACCCGACGTTTTATTTCAAGATCTAATTTCTACGGTTGCTACAGAAGCTGGTGTTGAGGAGCGTCAGTTGCAATCCGATCCTGATGAGTTCTACGCGACGATCCAATCGCAACTCGCTCAGGAAATTATCGGTCAAGAACATGCCGTAAAAACAATTTGCAACCGATTGGCAAAGTGGGAAAAAAAGAGTCGCGAGTTACTGACCATCTCAGCGACAACGCGACGCAATCGACTTGAGCCTGCCAGGATACTTTTGGTTGGCCCGCCGGGAATCGGGAAAACGGAAACTGCCCGTGCATTGGCAGATCTGCTGGGACGACCACTCCATCAATTTTCAATGAACCAATACGCGACAGAGATGGCTCGCACTAGTTTCATTGGTGCCGATGTCGGTTATGAAGGAAGCGGGAAAACAGATACGATTTTCTCGCAGGTTCAGAAAACGCCCCGCTGTATAGTCCTATTAGACGAAATCGAGAAAGCACATCTGGATGTACAGAATATTTTGTTGGGCATTCTTGAGGGTGAAGGCAAAGACTACTCGGGTGCAATAACACGTTTCCACCAAACCATCTTCGTGATGACCAGCAACTACGCTGAACAGTTGATATCACGCAAGTACGAAACTGATCGCAAAGAAAAGACTCGCAGCGAGGTAGCTGCTTCACTCTCGACGCCGATCGTCAAGGTACTACTTCAGCAGGGCGCCTCTGCAGAAGTCGAACAAGAGATGGTGGAGTTTATCCGTGAAGCCTCGGAGCAAATCACAGCTGAGTTTCGTCAACAGCGAACGGAGTGGATGAACGCCGTCCGCGAAAAACGCGAATCCGACGCAACAAAAGCACGGGACCGATCCCTGGAACTGGTAGGCGCACATCTCCAGTATTCCGCCGCCGAGGCTGAGCTCACGAAATTGCGGGAAGGCAAGAGTATCGGTAGTGCCCTCTTGGACCGAGCAAACGACATTGTTGCCTACCTGCCATTCGTTCGACACGAAGAGGGTGATGTGAAACGGGCCGACGACTCGGATATAATTCAGGCTTTCGTGGATCGGTTCCTACCGCCGACGGAAGCGGGTAAAGACCGTGAACAGCAAGTGAACAACATAGCGGTCAAGGTGCCACATTTAGCATCGGTTCGCACTATCAAAACCATTGTAGAACAGTCAAGTTAAAGCGATTGGACCTTATGTCATGTCATACCTGAAGAACTTAACCCTGCTCGGCAAATTCTCGAACGCAGCAGGTGCGATCATCCCTTTGTCGGGAGCTGATTTGAGCAAAGACGGATTCATTGCGAAAGTTCAACCTACGGTAACTCGTGAGATTGTTTCAGCGACGGCCGGCGGTAGGAGTTTTCGTTACTATCGACTCGTTCCTCCGTATGGAGTGAATGCGCAGGAGCAGGCAAAATTAAACAAAGACGATCCAAGTTTCGCGATTTCCGAGAAACTCATTCACCTGAGTCTTTCAGATATCGAGTTGGGCGGTGCTCAGACCGAAGAAAACCTTCGAGCATACGCGGTGCAAGGTGGCAAATTCTTTGCGGAGCTTGTCGCTTCTCTTGATACGATCAGTCAATACAACCACGGCAACTTTTCCCAAGCCGTACTTCAAGTCGCGTCGGCATGGATTGAGCAGCAGGGCGCACTCGGCCACGCAGCTTTCGCTGAGGCGATGTTAGACCAAGATCTATCAGATGCAATTGTTGGCTATCTCAGTTGTACACAACAAGATGATGTTACGGGCCGCGAAAGAGAGTTGACAAATTTTGCAAAGCAAGCAGGGCTGTCTGCTGCAGATGCAGCTGCGTGCCTGAGCGCTGCAGAGTCATGCCGAGAAGCTTTTCACTCACCTACCCTGGCAGACAATCTCCGTAGTGCAATAAGTTCGTCTACGGTTGGCGACGGCAGAAATCTAAACAGTTATAGGCCGTTTGGAGATTGGAATGGACCTAGAGAAGACTTTTTCGAGGCATTCAAGCAGTACATCAAAGCAAGGGCATTACTGGAAAATTTCATCGCGAACGTTTCAAAACATGCCTACGTGATGTTATTCCTCCTTAGCAAATACACCAGTGACCCCTTGCCGTTGACAGCTACGATTCTACTGAATGGTCCCACCATCACTGAGACCATCTTGAATACAGCTGTTCTTAGTCAGAACAATCGTCGTCATGGTCTACCGGCGGGGGAAGATGAAGAGAGTGTTCGGAGGGCTGTTGGCGAAGGTGTAAATCGAAAACTGCCAGACAACATCGTGCTAACCGAGGACGAAAAAAGCCGTCACAAATCAACGAAATTGGAGCTTGAAAAATATGTTATGCTGCGGTTCATACCGCTCGAAATTACGACACGAGATGCATTTCTGCAGGAAGCTGAACTGGAGTTCGCAAGTACGGTGCATCGAATCCTCGACGACAAATCACTGAAGCTCGTTGCGGAACTCGCCAAATCCCTCGAAGGTTTTGCAAATGAAGCGCGCGCTACGTACTCAATCGCGGCAGGTGATGCGCATGCAGTAAAGGAATCGCTTTTCGCGGCGCTGAATAGTGTCGGCTTGCCCAAAAAACAATCAGAGAAATATCAGTCGTCAGTCGATGATCTGAAGCAACGAATCCAGATCGCGATTAACGATGGTACGGTAACGTCTTACGCCAAATTAGCGGAAGAGATCTCTGCGACCCTTAACATTATTAAAGCGAAAGCTATACAAGCTGATCAGGCGGGGACCGACGCGTTACTCTCAAAGACTAAGCGCTATTCAATCAATCTTCGTACGCGCATTGATGTGCTTGGCAGCCGGAAATCAGGGGCGCCTGGTAACGCACTTGCGCTCGACGCAGCTTCTGTCGCCCGGGTTGAACCAATTGAGACCAACGATGCAGTTGAGCCAACCGAACAAGTGCAGGCTCAAACAGCCGAAGAAGCTGAACAAGCAAATGCACCAAACGCCCGGCTCAAGAAATACCGAGAACGAAATCAGCGAAGCTATTCCATACGCCGCAGCACGCCGTTGACCTCTCAGGCCTCCACGGCAAAAGCGGCCGTGAGACCAAACGAAAAGGCTGCATATAAAACACAAGTGGAGTTTCCGGGTGGGACAGCCGAAGTCAAGGTTGGAAAAGGAAGCGAAATAGAGGTTGATGTGAAACCCAAGTCCCTTGGTTTCGACGATCTTGCGGATCAGAACAAGTCCAGCGAGCTGTCAGCGACTGGTGTTATCGTCAATGAAGATGGTACAGAGGTAGGTTCGTACCAGAAGAGTGCGGATGGCACAATCGAGTCCACTGTCCCCAACAACCTGGACAAACAGAAATGCATGTGGGTTAGTGGTTCCGTTTCAATTGATAGCAGCAAAGAGATAAAGGACATTCCACATTTTTGCGTGCTCACTTACGAAGATCTTGGCGGAACCGCCGGGGTAGACGTAGACTTCAAATCTTTTGTGGGCAGACTTAACAGCGAGATGTTCAAGAATGCGACCGCTGTCGAGCATCTCGATCAAGACGGTACCGCAAAAGTCGCACCAACTCTGAATCTAGCAACCGCAACCGTCGTTTTCAGCTCGGCGTTTGTCGAAGGTGATGTTCTAAAGATCATCGTAAGTAGCAATGACGTTGCCGACACAAAGCTTTACGCGTTCCAGCAACTTACGGCAAAGGACTGTGAGCATGGACAGTGTGGTATCTCGGAAGTTCGTATTCATTCAACCGCGACTCTTTTTGATGAATTGCAAATGACGGAGTCGGCAGTTCGACTTGACGGCAAGGAAATACCAGATGCGATAAAAGTTTCGGACTCGACATTAACGCTTAGGCTCCCGGAGAAACAATTCTTTTTCCCTGGCCAGTCCCTTGAATTTTCAGGCAAGAAGACTCTAAAAGTCAGCGAGTTGAATTTGAAGTCGCGAACTGGTGACGCTGTAACTGACGCTGTCGATACACCGACGATCCAATCGGAGTTAGGCGAGATTGACTGGGGACGCCTTTGCTACGACGTAACCTTGACAGAAAGTCTGATGGCGAACGAGTTTCGAGAGGCGAACCGCGACTCGTTGGATTACTGGCCCTGTTATCATCGTGCCAGAAAATTCCGGGAGCAGACGCTTGCATCACATCCCGACTCGGTACCGTTCGAAGAAGTGGATTTGGGAGTCACCTTGGAAGTCATTGCACGAATGTTGCGCGTGTTTGGAAACAACCAGGATTATTTCGAACCCGGAAAAAGTGACAATCTGCCGATCGACAAATTAGACCTTAGTCAATGCTTTCCAATTAGCACCCCTGGCGAACTCGTCAATATCATCAAGCAATTCGAACTCATCTGTAATGAAGATCGACGCGTGGATGAGTTCCGCAGGGATATTCACAATGCGATGGGCGCAGTCGAAGCATTGAAGGGCAGCGACTCACGAGTAACGATCATCAACCAGACGCTGAGCGAGGCTGCGAGCAATGTGAACCGTACGTACCCGAACCGGAACTTTTTTGTTGAGCATCCCAGCTCTTTCATTTTCGCACACGGTCACGCGGGACAAGTTATTGGGAATGGTACGGCGAACGCCTATGAAGAAATTCGTGGTGGCATGAAACTGGCGCTATCTGATTACGACAACTGTTCAGAATTCCGTCACCCAATTTTCACAACGGATGCGATGACCGCATTCGCTGATTGCTGGTTCATTGATGCGAACCGATGGGATGCACTTCCAAACACAGTAGGCAGTGACGTAAATCTCGTGGAGCTTCGAGTGCGACGAGACGAAGACGGAAATCTGCAAGGTGTTCAAATACCAAACGCGTTGGCGTGCGTCGCAGCCCTCGTTCATAGTGGGTGCGTTATTGGCAATCATTGGAGGGACGTTGTTGGCAACGTCAAGGCGGACTTAAGTTTCGGAGATGCCGTTCGAAAATGCTTAATGCAACCCTTCAACATCAGTGCTCGTAATAGCCAGATATTGAGCACCTCAATTTGGGTCACACTGGCAAATCAAGCAGTTAAGAATGTTGCATTCGCGAGGTGGTGCAAACTTGAAGACTGCTCATGGAGTTTTACAGACCACATCGCTGTGGCATGGTGCGGAAACGGAAAACCTCCGCAATCCAACGATCCAAACCTCCAATTGGGAGCGGCCAATTTCCCGGATCTGTGGGAGGCAAACTTCGTTGCAAATAATTTGGCGGCCTTTCTAGCTTCAGTAGCCGTGCTCGCGCCAAATGGAGAGCCGCTAGACGCACAGTCGGATTTGACTTTAGATGATCTGCTTCAATTCAACAAGTTATAGGAAGAGACGATGGCTTACACGTACTCGATGACCTCAGTAAACCGCGGAGCAATTTCGCCTCTTGTTGGTTTTATGTTCGTCCACGGATGGGAGATAAATGCGGCAGGAATCGCACGCCAGTTACTAGGAGGCACCAAGCCTAATGAATACGGCTACCTATTAGCTGCGGTGAATTGCGAGTCGGACAAGAGCATTGTCATTCCGGCGAACAGATCGAACCCGGGATGGGGTGACATGACACTAACGATGAATGAATCAGGAGGTGGTGCGACCTTTCATGGGATCGAGTATTTGTGGGGGACTAATGGTGAATTCGCCAACGAACGAGGAATCGGGATTTTGCTGTTTCAGTTCACGGGCATCGAACTTACCGGGTGGCGAGAAATTCAATCAGCGAAATGGTTAGGTGGATTTCCAACAACAGCAACGACGAAGCCAAATCTCGGCAGCAGTTTTAGCGAAGGCGTTGCCCCCGCCAAAACTGTCGACAGCATCTATCACCCTCGTTACTTCGACAACAGCACTGGCACATATGCTGCAAGCATTTCTAGGGGCTTTTTGAATAATGCGATTCATGCATTGATATCGGGTGCTGGAGTACCCACCAATTGGAATTTGCTTGGAGACGATGTTACGCCTGGACACGGTATTGGTGGCAGCTTCCACATGGTCAATCAAGGGTGCTTTAAGTCTCTGGGGTGGTGGGATTTTGAGGACATCAGCGAATTCGTGACGAATCCAGATGTAGTTGGTTTGCGAAAGCACATAGTTCGCACTGTAGGGCTGTATGGAAAGCATCCACGTAACCTGGAGAATGTGGACAGGCACGATGTACACAACATCAATGTTTCCGATGACCCTTCCGTAGAAACTCTGTACATCAAACTTAGATAGTCTGCTTGCATTGCTTGGAGATCAAATGCCTACGCGAATCTTGGATAAAAACGGACAAGCGATCGACGAAGATACGGCGTGGTGCCGTCTCGTTGTTGAGCTCAATTGCCCCGCGACAGTAGAATTTGCGGTGGCGGGTGCAAGCCCTGAAGATGTCGCGAAAGTTGCTTGTGGTACAACAGCATTAGCTGTTGCCCGAGAGACTGAAATTGATTTTGGGACAGTGTACGGCATTGGCATGCGATGTGGACTGCGAGGTAGTGACTTCGCTTTTTGGAATTCGCGCCCGCTTGACCACCGTCCTGAAAAAAGCGTCGTTTTTCAACAGTCCGAAAATGAACAGTCGACAGCATTTCTTGGGCGGGTGTTTTGCGATGCGATCCAGGTACCGGTCGATCAAGACTTTTTCCATGAACACCTTTCTCCCCTTTCGTGCATCATACGGCCATGCGATCTGTCACATCGAGAACTGTTTGCTCAGCTTACCGGATTCTTGAACAAGAGTACGTCAAGAGTAATTGGCTGGAATCACTTTTATCGTGCTGAGGGGGCTCAGCTTACGAACTTTATGGACTGGATTGCTCTCCCTGCGACTGAACAATACCCGAATATCGCGGAGTTCTCCGATGGCGTTGTAACCGGCTGGCAAGCCAATCCACAAGTGCCAGAGATGCTGCAAGGTCCCTATTGGATGGCAACGAATGTTCGGAGATACATTCGGTCAGGTGACGAGAATGATTTTCCGGAATTAATGTATGTGCTGAAGGGCAGTTACGAACCTGCTGGTGATGATTTCCGCAATTTGATCCCTGGCTGCTATCGCATGGGGCAACGGCTGTTTGCTTGCCTGCGTGTAGAGATTTCCTTCTTCCGTCAAGACCAAGTTAACGCGATTGGCGCTGCAAGAAGTCCCGTTGAAGTGTCTGCGTACTTCGCTCCGCTAGAAAACGTGCATTTTTCTTATCCTTCTTTAAGCGAGGCCGAACTGCGTCTCCCCTTCAGCCTCGGCGGTTGGAATGAAGATGGCTCGTTGCTGCAGATTCAACCAGGTGACGACAACTCCTGGGTGCTTGGGCACGAAGGTACAGAACACGTGGATAGCGAAGGCCATTTGCTGGCTGAACTTCACACCCCATTCCCGCCCGACGATGAGCGAGCTGGACTTTATGTTACGCCGAGAACACAAATGAAATATCGGGTGCGTATCAGCAACGGCAGCGTTCCCGAGATTCATGGCGGGCCAACCCGCAAGTTCGAACAACTTGAGAATCGCGATGTGACACTCAATGCAACGACCGCTACGGTTAACTGCGATTCTGCCAAAACCGAACTTTCGGAACAGCATGGCTTGGATATTTCGGCTACCAAAGCCAAGGTTCATGCCAGTTCAAAAATGGAAGTCAAAAGCAACCTCGACGTCTCGGAAAACGCGACGGTTCAGGGCGAAGAGTTAAAGCTTCACGGCAATCTCAAGATCGCAAGCAACTAAACAGGACGCCTCAATGCGATATTTAACCCATCGTGATCAGTTTGTGTGTATCCACGGTGGCGTGGTGACGTTTACGGTCGACGAGGATTCTTTGCGTTGCACTGTTGGGGGTAACGATGGCAGGATTTTGCTTGAGGAGGAGGTCAAGGGAATCGAGCTCGCCAACTACTGCACAGCTCAGCCTCCGGTTCCGAAATGTTGTAAAGTTCTTGCAATCGTACCAAACAATCCCGACAAATTTCGCATCAATGGCAAGCGGCCAGTTGTTGAGGGCGCGTTGATTCTGACCAATAACGGTCCGCTGCTGCACTCCCAGCCCGATGGTTTGGCATCTCAGAAGTTTGCGATGTTTCAACCACTCTTAACTACGGACGCGGACGATTCATCGCAATCCAAGGACAACGGTTCGCCTGCTGAAGAGTCAGAAAAGAAGAACTATCTGATTCACGTTCAATGCCGCTTGAACGGGGATCAACTTCTCGCGTCGCGTCCTTACCGGATTTTGATCGACGGCCAGCCAGCAATCGAGGGCAAGAGCACAGATGTGCAAGGGGTCATCAAGGAGAATGTCGAGCTCGTAGTAACTGGTGGATCCCGAGCTTACATCGAAGTCGAATCCCCTTCCGGCGGAGCGGTCATCTTTGGCGTTCACTTTATTGAACAGCCAATGAGTAGGCCTTCGCTCGTCGCGAATCTTGGCTTCGATCCAGGTGCGTCGCAATCGCTCGACAGCTTTTTTTCGAAGAATGGCGAATCTTGCAATCGCGATTGGCTGGGAGAAACCGAGTTGGCGGTGCTGGAGTTGGATCGTGAGAAAAGCGATGATCGGGATTCGGCCGACGAAGATAGCCGCCTTGCGTAGGCCGGTGATTGATTCACAAAGCAGAAGGTACGAGCGATGGCTGAAGCATGGAACGAGAAGATTTTTAAGACGCCACCCGCGGCTCCGATAGCTATCGATGCTTACCAGTTAGCCTCTCCGTCTCTTGGAGCGATTGAGCTTCAATCAAGTGGCAGCAATTTGCCTCCTACTGTCTTAAATCGTTTCATGCCACCACCGCGGGTCGATGTGCATTGCCATTTGATCGAGGTGTTTGATGAAACCAAACGCGATTCAGATGCGATCCGCAAGATGTACAACGCATTGCTGAGTTGCGGTTATCAGACAAATTGGAAGAGCAAGATTCAACTTAAGGCGATTCTGGATCCTTGGATCAAGGATGCTTGCGGCCAACGACCAACGACGGGAAACAATACGATCTCGTTCATTCGGTTTTCATTGTCGAACAATACCTTACGCGCTGTGCCCTACGTGTTGGGTGCGGCGATGCGTGCACCGTTTCCATTTCCGGATTTGCGCAAGCACCCGGGTTATCTCGCCCCCATCAATGCCATCGCAGTTCCACTGGTTCTCGACCTCAGTTTTATGGCATTATTTCAAGACGATCCGGAATTGGTGACAGGAACTACGGAGGAGTTTGCGTTTTGGTTCCGCGATGTGTGGCAATCTACTGTCCAAAATGCCAACCGACTGCCAAACCATTTGAACGCCTTTTTTGGCACGAAACGTTCGGTCTATTTTTCGACTGCTGACGAGATAAAGATAAAGGCGACTCTAGACGGTACAGCAGAGATTGCGCGTCAGAGTCGCGGAGCGTTGCAACCGTTCCTCCCAATTGAGCCACGTCGGTGGTGCTCTAGTGTTCGTGGAAACATTCCCAACCAACAATTTGATTCGATTGGCAGTTATCTGGGGGCGTATATTTACTCGGAGAAGTCTCAAGCCGACGCGAGTAACTCAAAACGAGGCTTTGCTGGGCTGAAGTTTTACACTCGTCATGGATGGCAGCTTTCAGGAAACAACGCCCTCTATGGCGATGCGATCGGCCCTGAATTAGATGGCGTTGTTCAAGAGGTTATCGATTATGCTGAGCAACACGACATTCCCATTACAAACCACCACAGTCCCGGCGGCACACCGCCAAACGGATTTCTTATCCCGCCTAAGGAAATGGTGGAAAGAAATCAAACGAACGTACCGCTTCCACCAGAATACGTACTTGATTCTAGCTCTAATTATGCCCAATGGCTGGCTTGGATCGCCGTCGCAGAAACAGCTTATCTGTGCGAATACGTGGAGAGAACAGCGTCACCTGAGATCTGGAGGTCAATTCTAAAAGAAAAGCCAAAAATGCGGGTGAACTTGGCCCACGCAGGGTCTGCTGCCGCAATGTACGCTCATTTCTACCCTTCAAATTGTACGTTGGATGTTGAACTGGTGCTCAATCGTCTATTGGGCAACACGACGTGGAATGACGAGACGATATACGACTTTAGGCTATCAGATATCGAGTATCTCCTGGAAAATCCTTTGGCAGTGCAGGCGGATATCTTTCCGTTTGTCTTTTGGAGTTCCGCTAGGCTGCGTCTGCATCGGTATTGCGAAGTCATTCGAAGGCGACAGGTTCCGTATCCACCAAAACGATTTACAAGCAACTTGACGCAGGAGTTTGGCCGGAAATGGCAGGAGACACTTACCCGAGAGACAATGCAGTGCATGGTCGATGCGACCAATCAAGGGCATGATCTCCATAGCTGTGGTGACTGGCCACCGCGATGGGATTCTGAGTTGAGCGAGTTCATTCGTAACTGTTGGGAATTGTCGAACAGGGAATTCTCAAAACTCGAACAACATCCAAATTGGGACAACTGGCTACAAAATTGGTGGTCCAAAATCTTTTCGCAAGCCAATGGCCAAAAAAGCAACTGGTTTGGTGCGATTGCTGACTTGGCAACTAATCACGAGAACGTCTATGTCGACTTCTCCTATGCGACCGGTCAGCGCTCGATGCTTGTCGGCTTGGATGGTCAATCCAGAAGCGAACGGGTCATTGCCAATACGGCAATTCCCACTGCTCTCCGGTGGATGATGTCCGACGATAAACTATCGCGCAAGGTAATGTTCGGCAGTGATTGGTTTTTGATTGAGCAAGACCTCGGAAGTGCCGACGACGCCTGGGCCTACTTCCGCAAGTGCTTCGAAGTCGCTCGGCTAGACGATCTCGCATGGGAGCGATTCAGTAGCTTGAATGCACTTGAGTTTCTGAATCTGAGAAATCGGCGCGATGCTATCAAGGCTTTCGTTGGAAGCGGTCCAAACAGATACACAGCGTTTCAGTCAATTGTCTCGATCCCGGAGGATCCAAGCAAATTTGTCGATTTACTCCCAGTTGTCATGCAGAAGAAGCGGTCTTTTTATGGATACATCGAAGGAAAAGAGTGGAAGTACTGCGTTGGTTCAACCGAACACTGCAGCGAGAACGGGCGTGTAGACGCGCCAAACATTCAAAGTTCGGGTAATGAAAAAATCATATTGCCGGATGGGAATGAAGTTGTGCTAAACTCGACTGGCGTGCAGTCGATGGACGATGGGTTATTATACATTGGCCCAGTTACGCTTGATTTGCCAGAACCAAATGTCGAGTTCCTTTCCGGCTCCGTGGGGCGAGGCGGCGACAACAAATCAACAGACGTAAAAAAGGTGCAGGAACTTCTTGCAGAGCACTTGCTTTCGCCTGGCCGATTTGACGGGCAGATTGGCGACCGCACAACAAAAGCAATCGAACTTTTTCAACGGATCACTTTTGGTTGGGAACATCCTGACGGGAGGGTAGATCCTGGCGGGCAAACTATCAGCGCTTTGAGTATTCCCGCAACAAGCGTTAAAGGCGAATGCGTCGAGCAAGTCGTACTTGATATAACAGATGAGTGCGAATCGCCGGTCGATCCTGGGGCGATATCGATAGATTCGACATTGGTTCGCAACTTTCTTAAAACGCTGCTAGAGCTTTGGAGGACAGTAGAAAGTTCTCGCGAAGTTTACAGTGAGCTTAAATCGATCCCTCAAAGCCTGGAGGAAATTGAGTCATGGTTTCGCTACAGAATTCACGCGAAGTTTTCTGTACGAGTCATCAAACAACGAATGCTGTTAGTGATAGAGACAACAAGTTCGAGATTGATCTACTTAAGAAGCGTTCTACAGGTGTCGTCTCGGTGGAGTCTTAAGGCCACACGCAATGTTTCGTGGTCGACCGCATTCGCTGGTAAGACGAAGCATTTAACCAAAGCAGTCAAGAAAAATCTCCTGTTCACTGTTGCGACCGACGTTATGGAAGAGTTCCTTGAAGAGGAATTTTCAGCAGCGCGATTCCTATCGACAGTTTCGTACGATTTGGCAAAGGCAGTTTTGGCTGCACTCGTTGTTGAAGCTACGAAGTTAGCTGTAGCCGGAGCTATTGCCGTTGGAGGTACTGCGGGCTTGGTTGCCGCAGCAGTTATCCTTGTTGGAGGCGCCGCAGTGGTACTTTACCTCGCTTTTGCCGATGACCCGGTACGCGAAAGAGTGCGGCGAAATGCAGCACCTGTACTCGATTCATTCGTCGATTCGTTGAAGACTGACGTAAGAGAAATCATTGACACCACAAAATGGTGCTTTGCGAACCAGGCCCAATGCTTGTTGCCGCTCTATCAATGATTGCCCTTCGCTATTACCCATGATTGATGTGAGCGTAGACCGCTGATGCTACAAGAGCGAGCAGTCCTAGCAACGTCAAAAATAAGAATCCAACTTCACGGATCGACAGCTTGCGATTATCAGAAGGTTGCGTTACGAAACTGTTGAAACCATGCGGCTGTCCGCTGGCAATTGCATCATCTTGACAGTACCTCCGAAGAGAATTCACGTCCGGGACTATTACCGATCTCTGATTCGGTACACCCTTAATATTTACGATCGTCGAAAACACTGCCAAACCCATACGTTTGCTTATTGCACCATGTTGACAGGATTCACGTTTCGCAATGTCCATAGTGACAGGCGATAGCCATGCGTTCAGAACACACTGATATTTCTTCCAACCCGTACGCTTAACTTGCGCTCGCGTCCTGACCCAAGCAAACACCAATGCTCCAATCAGCAAAGCGATCGTTGAGGCGAGTAACTTCGAGTAACCGACTCGCGCTCCGAGAAAGATCTCGTCAAACAGGACCAGACCAGCACCCAAAAAAAATACTGGAAATGAATACAGCAGTGTCAAATAGAGGGCGTGACCACTGTTATCGAGCCAGCCACGATTTTTCTTTCTAGAAACGTATTCGTAGATCTTGCTCGACGTTTCCGCGATCGCAGAAGCCCGTGCTATTTCCAGCTCTTGTGGCAAGTCTGCCTCCAGCTCGCCCTGCCAGGGACTTTCCGATAGTGTCCCGAAGCACTTCAATGGTCCGGCTAACAGAGCATATTGCCTGAACTGCCATCCCAATTCATTCAAGATCTCGGCACGACGGTAGGCAGTTTTATCCATGAACGACAAAAATAGAAACTCACCAATATCCGGGGCTTGCACTAGAGCTGACAGTTCTTGAGGCAACCCTTTTTGCAATTCCGCAGAATTTGCTGGAAGCTGCCCTACTTCGGTGCCCGCCATACCGATTCCAACTGCGGCAGTAAAAGCCGCTTCAAAAGCACCGCTGTCATCCATGATGTCTTGGCAAGCTTTAGTAAGCCAAGACTTGGCAAGATTGAAGTCTGTCCAATGATATGGATGCACGACTATTGATGCAGTAGCATCGTTGACCTCGTCGCAGAACTCAACGACAACTCCCGCCTTGGGCAAAAAGTAAGTGCCTCCGCAAACATTCACCTGGTTCTGTTCGAACGTCAGTTGGGACAAGGAATCAAAGAACGTCGTCTTACCTGCACCTTTTCTCCCCGCAATTGCAAAGCGAATGTGGTTTATACCGAGCGTCACTATAGGTTCCCCAATCAAAATGGCTTCGGGACAGACGTTGCAGCAACCTTGTCTTTGAGATTAACAAACTCCAAGTACGCGCATCTCAGTAGAATTGCGTTCAGATGCTTGGGGAGAAACTCTTGCTCAATGTCGAAAAACTGATTGAAGAGACAATAATTCACCATCACCTCTCTTTTCTCTTCGCAACACCGCCTGTTCTGCACAATCCAATCCACGACATCCTGGAGACCAGTCCGAGGCAGATCATTTTCGTCAAACGAGCACTCGCAACGTTCTCCGCAGCAATCCAGCAGCATTCGGCGTAGTCGAACTTCGAACTCTTTAAATTTTTCGGACATACCTGCAATTGAAATTTCGTGGTGCAGCGTCACGAGCTTGTAATCCACATTTGGCTTCCCTAAAATTGTACACAGTTCTGCGATTCTCTTGAACATAGAAGGGGTGGGCCGATGCACAAAATTGTTCTTGTGTTGGTCTTGGTTGTTTTGCTGATTGCTGGTTTGTACTGCGGAGGATGCCTTTCCAGGAAACCCGCGCCAGATCCAAGTCAAGTCGTCATCGCTTCAGTTGGTTTCAACTTTCCAAATGGTGCGTCGGTAGGACCGGATGCCCTGATTGATCCACTAGCGAAAGAAAAAATAAGAACTTGGGTAGACTACTCAAGTGAGCTTGAACCGAAAGCACGAAAGGCCATCAAGAAAACCTACGAATCTGTAAAGTATGTTACGTCAGTGGAAGTCCACGAAACGACATCCCCTGTTTCATTCACGGATCTTGAGAAACGCCTGTCCGCCGACTCGCCTGACAGAGCACAACTCAGGGCGGACCGCCAGTACATAGACTTAACCTACGAAGTGACGGAAACGAGAAATCCGCGGCCCGGGAAAAAGCCTGTTAGATTAAAACCGCCCAAGACACCAGAATTAGAAAGTATCCGACAGAAACTTAAGCTACGTATCGAAGACTTTGCAAACGCTGCCTTTGACCAGACGAATGCTGCCATCTTTGGAGACTCTGCTACGTACACTTCCGTTACTTCCGACCTTCGCCCGGACAATCTTGATGAAATACTTAAGGCTCTGTATTTGTATGACTTGGCATACATTTCTTCGCACGTTTACTTGCCAAAAGAGGCAGACGTGGAAGCGAGCAAAGAACGCAAAGCGGACTTGCTCGAGCTGGCGAAAAAGACTCGACAAAGCGCAAACTCACGCTTAAGTGGATCTGACTATCGTCAAGGCTATGCAATATGGATCAATTTACTATTGGAGCATCGGCGCAAACAGGTCGGAAACGTTGAAAACGACAATCAAATGAAGTTAAGCATGACGGAGATAATGAAGCTTACGCCAGTTGTGGAAACCAATAAACTCGGCAAATATCGTCTTGATGGCTCTGTTGTTACACTTGCGTATTATGCGATATTGAGCCTCGAGGCTGATGCCGGTGACAGTTCAGCGCTGCGCACACTTCTAACAGAGACTGGCTTTACCAGCGACGTACTGCCCAAATTGATCAAATGGAATGAGGGTCTATACAGCGGTACTTCGCTCGGCAGTTTTCCACCTGAGCCTAAAATGAAATATGCGAAAGGGCAGCGAGAGCGTGACCACCTAGTAGGGGGGAAGCTATTGCATCACTTGGCAATTTCCTATTCGCGACTACGAAAAGATCCAAATGACCCACAGGGCGCTGCTCGTGCAAGCCTAGACGATTTGAAGAGAGTGTTGCTCACTATGAGAAAAGGCGAACTTGGCGCAGAAGGCTGGAAGACGGAGTTTACCTACTACGATTTCTGCTACGTGATGCGAGCACTCACCTTGGCTGCCAAGTACGAGTTTGAGTATTTTGCCAATGAGAATCAATGCACGGAATATCTTGACTGGGCGAATGAACTCTCAGGCAAACAGCAGCTTAAGCCTACACCCGACTTCAGCAGCGAATCGACGGGCGATGTCAGTATTTACTACTATCATCTTGCGCATACGTCCCTTGCGAGAGAGTTTTCGGACCTTGAAAATGACGTAGCTCGTGCCATCAGAGATAGCCAAGCTGCTACAAAACAAGCTCCTGCAAAATAGGAAGATTTCAAAACAATATGGAGGAAAAGAAAGAATCACCACAGTCATCTCTCACCGATATCGTAACTTCGGCGGCCTTCATACTCGTGCTTTTGCTTTTGGCCGTGATCGGAGTATCTGCCTACTCGCGTATCAGTGGGCGCGATGACAAGGAGAGTGTTCGTGAACTGGTAATTCACATTACTCCACTTAAAGCGAAAAATGTTGACTTTGAGTGGCAAGTTGATCCGCCGTCTGATGAACCTATTGTCGAACCGACAGATTCGAAAACCCAAGCAAACAGCCAATGGATGTATTCAGTCCAGCGAGTTGACGCAGGAAGCTGGACTGTCCTTGTTAAGCCTTATGTGCGTCTTCCTTATGGCAACGCAATTGTTGAGTCCGCTCAGGAGATTGTCTCGAAACTTTCCAATTCAACCGCAGGTCGGATCGAACGGTTCGCAATCGACTACTCTGATGCACTGATGACAGTTGGCTATGCGAATGGATATCGCGCAACTACTTCAAATGCAAATTTGCTCGGCATCGCCAATCGCGCCTATGGTACTGCAAATCGAAATGACCTAGGTGAAAAAGGGGCGTTTGACTACGCTGAATTCACAATAGCGATTCGAGGTGGCGAAAATCGCAGTGACCAGCTTCAATCAGTCGAGCGCAGAGGGCACTTGAGAGTCGAGTACCAATTGATCCAACTTGAATGCGAAATTCTCGACAATTGGGCGACCTGGGATCGCAACACGAGTGAAGCATGGGCAAAACTTGACGAACGGGTGGCAACTGCGAATAGGTTTTGGGCGAGAGGAAACCGGGATCCGTATGGGGTTTATGATAATCTTGCATACAACGCGTTCCGGCTAGAACTTGTTCGTGCACGTCTACTAAAGGAGTATTTCAACGAGGAATACATCACCCTGTTGCCACCTGAATTGTGTAGATACTGCGCATCACTTGGTTCAAGATTCCACGAACCTGTTGGACTTCTCACTTCTGTAGAGCTCGTACAATTGTTTAAGGTTGATGCCGTTGTCGAGCTAAAATTGGATGCCATCAGTGGAATGGCAGACAAACAAACCGTCGTTATGACAAAAACAATTGGCAGCACGAACAATGGGCGAACCTTGCCCGTGGCCATTGTGACTTTGGGCGAAGCAACTGCCCCGCCAACCATCGATCCGTTATGGAAGGATTGATGCTAAACTAGTTTTGAAATGAGTCGCCTGAGAGTGACCTCCGCTTTTGTGGCAATAAAGTCCTGTGTGCGCTGAAGCCAGTAGGTACAGAACGCAAGTGGGATTAGACACACGAGTGCTACAAGTGTCGTGTAGAATGCTGTCCCCAGTTGAGTCGACATCGAAGCGATGATGGCTGACTTGTGAAATGGATCGTCGCTGGGAATTCCGATTGCATAAGCGATCCCTAGCCCTCGAGTCAATCCAATTATGGTCCCTAGGAAACCGATGTTTGGCAATGCAAACATCAGCAATTCAAGGAATTGATTCTCATGCTCCTTTTCCTTTTTCCATTCCGCAATCATGGCAAGACCGGTTTGCTCGACTTCCGAATCAGTCTTTCCAGATTTCTTGGCCAAAAAAGCGGCTCCGGTTATTCGCGGAATCAAGAAACGATTGCTTCTTGCCTCACCGTACACCTCGCTAATAATCGGCGAACTTGCTTTGGGGTCTATGGTGGGCATCGCCCATAAATGCATCCACGTCTTAGGCGTCTCACTTCCCCTGTACGTTGCACTCATAGGCATATAACCGAACTCCAAGATCGACAAGGGGATTTTGACCGCAAGCAAAAACAGCAATCCCCAGACGCATAAAACCATCGTGGCCAGCTGTATCGGACCTCGCAACAGCTCCCTCCTAGCAGAGGGACTAAGTCCGAAAACGTACCTCGCTTCCCGCATAGAAGTTAGTGCGTCTTCTTTAAATGCGCTCTGCACCGCACCGCTAGCATCCGATTCCTCTTGCTCAGCGCACGGCTCCACGAAGAAATTGACGATTTTCAACAGATTGCGGTCGATCAGATCTTGGTATTTTCCAGCACCTAGAATTTGTCTGATTGGCTTTCCTTGAGCGGGTTTATTCCAGAGTTCCGGCTGATACTCTGAATCAGGTCGTGCGATTAGAGAACTAAACCATGACAGCTTCGCCTTTTGAATCAGTTCGCTCGAACCTGCACTATCCCAAACCATACTTTCGTCAATTTGCTTTGCCCAGCGATCAGAGACTTGGAAAGACTTAGGGAATTGGTATTCAGTTGCACAAAGAGAGTAGAGCGCTTCGCCTCGCTGCTGTGATTCTATTGCCTGGCTGTAGTCAATGCCCCAAACACTATCGCGTCCGAGAGTCAGAGCCGTATAATCAAATCCGCTAGGCTGGCTAGATTGTTCAGTTAAAACGTTTTTAACCCAGTCCCTCAATTGCATTTCTGTGCTATTCTTCAGGCTAGCGTCAAAAAACAGCTCCAAGTCAGCCATAAGATAGCCAATCTGAGCATCGCCCTTCCAAGAAACTGCTGCATTGAATTGCCCCTGACTTAAGTTTAATTCTTGACCTCCAGGCTTTACAGCAAACACGCCATTGACGCTTGGTGTGCTCGGGTCGATCATCTTAAACGCCGCCTTCTCGGTAAGCGCACTTAATTTATCGAAGCTGCCGCTAATGCTTTCGCTTCCCTTCAGCTTTTTAAGCGCCTGCCCCGCCGAACTTACCGTGGCACTGCCATCCGGAAGCTGGAGAAACGGAGCAAAAGCTTCTAAAACATTCACTAGTCGCTTTTCCATGTTTGTTCGTGAATTCTTCTTAAGTCGATCGAAAACCTGGTTGCAATTCGCAACAATAGAATTGTTAAGTTTTCTATCGATTCGTTCGTACAGTGAGACCGCAGCAGCGATCGCGATACAAAGCAGAACTGCGTGAACCAGCGTTCCCGTCGGCAAGTAGTTGATTGGGTTGTCGAATCGATTTGGGTCAAAAGAACCGTCTATCTTTGTGTGAAACTTGTACCGCCAAAGAATTGAAATGGTCAGCACATATACTAATGCGACTGCTGCAATCTGCACCGTTGCTGGAATTGCAGATAACCAATCCCACATGGAACCTAACCACATCGCGCCTTTGCCAACAGCGAAGAGACTGATACCAATTGCTACAGCAACAAACGGAATGAACCACAAAGACTCTTTTAACGGAAGCGATGAGCTAAAAGCTCGAGGCATTTCTAGAATCGCAAAGAAAGCGGCACGAATGGATTCTTTGTAAAGCCAAACCCATGCCAGTGCTGCTAAAATGGCTATCGACAACCCAGCGTACGCTGCGAACGGTGCTGTGAGTAGCTGATTCACTAAGTAGCTCCTAAGGGTATCAATTCAAGTCGATGACATATTCTGACCTGCCCTGCAGGAGCATGTCTCCTTCACGCGTCCTCAAAAAGACGCTCGCCACCGCGGCGGGAACGGAAAGCAAGAACGTGCTCCCATCGGCCATCTCGAGACTTTCGGAATTAACCCGATAAACTCCTGACGGCATTCGATTCGCCCTTATTGATTCGATGAACGCAACCTCGTCTGGCCCTATTTGGAAGCGAATCGCATCTTCTGCAAGCAAGACAACCTGCTTTAGCGATGCCCGCAAATCATCGTCGGACATCCCTTTGAGTTGTGTGAAATCCCAATCCACTCGCATCAAAACGTATTTCTCTTGATACGAATCTTCACTTTCTGAAAATATCGAAAAAACAACGACCAGCATTGTTAGCGATCCAAACAGACCGAAAACAAGATCTTGGAGACTTAGTAAAAAAGCAGATCTCGACACGGCCGCTCGTTCCTCAAAAATCCAGAAAAATGATTGTCCAACATTCGGCTATCTTGAGCTTCGAAGGGCTCAACTTGCACTTCCGCGGATGCAATTGGCCCACTCTGGAATTACAATGTCGCTTTTTAGCATGTTCCCATCGAGATTTCCATCATGTCATTGCTCGGACTGCAGCTATTTGATCAACTCCACAGCTTGTGCAACGAAGCGTCTCTAAGCTGCGACAAGAGTTCCTCCAGGGTAGATCCTTCGGAAATGGATTTCCAATGGCTACTGGAGACCGCGAGCGATGCTAAAGACAGCGTTTTGGGGAAGTTGAAAGACACCGACCACGGCCCTGGTGTGATTCTCCAGCTGAAGGCCTCATGGTGCGAACGTTACGCAAACCACCTTAAACCTCTGAGCTTTAAGACTAAGAATCCGTCGGGACTGCTCGCCCCATTTGAAGCAATTCGTCAAGCAAGCAGCAAGCAGTTGGGAAAGCTAGGTATAGAACAGGGAGATTCTTCCGAGTTCAAAATCAAGGACCATACGAAGTTCAAAACGTTCCGCATCAGGTGGATCCAAAACTTCTTCAAGTTTGATTCGAATTGCTACACGTTCGTATGTCAGATGGGAGGACCGATCAAGTTCGAACACATTGCATCGGCAAATGTCTGGGTTTCGGGACCGATCATAAAGCAACATGGAATCGACCCGAAACCCATCTTCGATACGGATGATAATGTCACACATTGGTGGAGGCTAGCATACGAAATACTTCAGCAGAAGTCGTCCAACCGCTCTGCTCCTGATGAAGAAGAGACCGATAGTTCGATCAATCTTCTGACTGAACCAGAACATGAAATTCTTACACTAGAACCAATTCTTGAGTACGACATTGAAGGATATCAGGCACACTACAGAAGAAACGACCAGTCTTTTGAGCATGGAAAGGCAGTTGGGAAGTTGGAAGTTCTTGAGCGGCTATATGAAGACTTGCTTTCCGGGCGGATTCGTTCAGCAGCTACTGAGACAGTGTCGTACAATGCGCCGGCACTTATTCCTGAAAAAACCGACGATAGCAACATAAGGCGCATGCAAATTGCAGTCGAAAACAGTCTCGGCTTAACGATACGCGGTCCAGAAGACGCAAAAAGTAAGCTCACTATAAAACGCCTAGAAAGGGAATCAAATAAGACTCTTGAATCGCTTTGCAAGAATTTAGGAATTGAATTGAAGGAACGCGCAAAAAAATCATCTATGGCTGCAAGTATTCGGAATTTCATCGAACGCCTTTAAGGCCTTTCTTAAAACCTGCATTTTACCTGATCCTACAGTATCCTCGAAAAGATTGTATGTGTGATTTCGAGGAGGGATCGAATGGTTCGACGACATTGCTTGACGGACGATCAATGGGAACTGGTGGCAGACTTAGTTGAGGTGGAGCGGAAAGAAACCGGTCGTCCATTAAAAGACCGACGCATCATTCTCAACGGCATTTTCTGGATACTTCGCACAGATGCTGCTTGGCGTGATTTGCCCGACCGCTTCGGGAAATGGCAAACCGTTTATGACCATTTCAACATTTGAAGCAAGGATGGAACGTTCGACGCAATCCTCAGGCGACTCCAGAAGGCGACCGTTTATGCCGAAGAGTTGGATGAAGAACTTTGGTGCGTTGACGGCACAATTGTTTGAGCCGCCCGCTGTGCCGCAGGGGCGGAAAAAAAGGGGATCTGATTCAAACGCTAGCGCGGAAGCTTTGGGACGTTGTCGTGGGCGTGGGATGCCCCCGAAACTTGGTCCAGGGTTATGACGGTAGGGATTGGTTTGAACCGCTCCCATTTTCTGATTCACCAGTCATAAGAGAATCAGGTCTTCATCTGGCCAGGCTAGCCTGGCCAGATGAAGCGAATTCTTTGGGGGCCAGGTTGCCCAAAGCGCTGTGAGGTCGATGTTCGTTGTAATCCTGTCGCCAGGATTCTATCTTCTCCTTGGCATCATCCAAAGACAAGAACCAGTTTTCATTCAGGCATTCAGTGCGAACGCTTCCGTTGAATGATTCAATAAACGCATTATCCGTTGGTTTTCCTGGGCGGCTGAAGTCAAGCACCACGCCGTTTTCATAGGCCCAGCGGTCCACCGCCTTCGAAGTGAATTCAGTTCCATTGTCGACTCGAATCGATTTGGGAAGAGCGCGAGTCCTTCGCAGCTGCTCAAGAGCCTCCACAACATCGCCGGCCGGGAATCGCTGACGAACCACTATCGCGAGACTCTCACGAGTAAAGAGATCCGCTATCGTCATGAGTCGGATTCGACGTCCGTCAAAGAGCTCGTCGTACATGAAGTCCATCGCCCAACAGTCGTTGATGCAAGTCGCTTCGGGCCGATCGACCCGTGTCCGACAAGCAACACGCCGTCGCGGCGTCCTGAGACGCAAGCTCAATTTTTCCTCTCTGTAGAGCCGATAAACACGCTTCGCATTCACCTGCCAACCTTCTCGGCGAAGCAGGATGTGAAGCCGACGATAAGCGTAGTGCACACGCGTCGCAGCAAGCTCTTTCAATCTCATCCTTAGGGCTGCCTGCTCGTCTTTGACGGACGGGTAGCGACAGGTCGAAATAGCCAATCGAAGGACGCGACAAGCGCGACGTTGACTGACATCGTATGCGACCCGAACCCGCTCAACTTCCTTCCTCAAACGGGCAGGCTTTAGAGCTTTTTTGACAGGACATCCTGAAGAATCTGTTTGTCGAGACTGAGATCGGCGACGAGTGCCTTGAGACGCTTGTTTTCGTCTTCAAGCTCTCTCAGCCGACGTACTTCGGCAACGCCTAGACCGTCAAACTTCTTCTTCCATCGATAAAACGTCGGTTCACTGACTCCCCTCTTTCGGCAGATCTCCGCAACAGGCGTTCCCGTCTCGGCCTGTTTGAGCGCAAAGGCAATCAGTTCGTTCGTAAATCGAGACTTCTTCATGGCCATCTTCTCCTTGGAATGACGGCCAGATTCTATCCGATTTCTCTCATTTCAAATGAATCAGTACTTTGGGCGCAGGTCATGCGCTGTTGCTCTGATTAGAAGCGGTCTAATTATTGTTGCGATCGTTCTTGAAAGCATGGGAGCAGTGCGTCATAGCCTCAGGATTACCGTTGTTGAAGGACGCCACCTTGCCCCCCCCTCTCAGAGGGAAAGTTGGCTACAATGGATGCGATGAGTTTATCTCTTGAGAACGCAACAATTGGCGGAGGAATGAGGTCCGTGCATGAATCGGAACTGAACGAAGTTGACTTTGTTGAGCGGATCACGCAAGCACGTAACGACGGCAAAGGATTCGTGCCTTTAGTCGGTGCCGGTCTATCAGCAGCGTCAGGTGTACCGCTGATTAGGCAAATTGAACGTTACCTCCATTACTGCATCGCGATTACTCTCGGTGTCGACCAGATTTCAGACTGGGATCGGTTGCCCGAGTTTCAGAAGGCGTGGCGATGGCATCCGCAGCGAGATGAATGGCCGCCAATCGATATACCTCACGCATACAAAACACAAGTCCAAGATTGGCAGCGACGGATTGGGGATGTCGCCGGTCGTCTATCTCACTTAGCAAGTACGTCGAATACTGTTTGGAAACGCTACCCGGAAATCAAAGTATTTCTAGAGGCGTACGGAGCGACTGCAGAGTGGCGTTCTGCGCTAAGTTTTCTTTCGCGACTTCGCGAGAACGTCTTACCCGAGGGGCGTGTCCTGACATTGGGGGCCATTGATCCACATGTTTACGACAATTTTTTCCTGAACGCAGTATTTGGCAAGACGCCGACACTTGGGCACCGGATGCTGGCTCGACTCGCCAACCCGCTCGGTATCAATACTATTGTGACACTCAACTTCGATGATCTATTGGAGCAGGCTTTTGCCGAAACGGGTTCACCACTAACCGTCTATGGCGTCCACCATGAGGCTGGACTCCCGGGCTATCACTCCCAATTCGGCAAAAATGTTTTGGTGAAAATGCATGGCGACCGTTACGGTCTAAGGGCGGACTACTCGTTAGATGAACACCCATCAGAAGACGATTGTCGTCACTTTACTTCTTATTTAGCAAATCGCACGATCACGGTTGACGAATGGATAAGTCTTCGAGACGACAGTTCAACTTCGCGTCTCAAGACACGTAACCATCTTCTTGTTACTGGGTTGGCCGTTCAAGAGGAACGCATCTTGGAATTGATTAGGCGTGCTGCCAGCGTGCTTGATGATGACTTTCGCGTCTTCTGGATGGTCTACTTGTCCGGTGAGATCGAACCGGCGGCGGAACGACTTCGGAATACACTGCAGTCGTGTGCAAAGAACAATGAGCCCAAATTCGCTATCATTCAACACCATTTCTGTGGCCTGCTATTTTACAACCTCTACCAGCACTTGGAAGGTTCTTTGCCACCAACCGGCGCCATCTTCCCGGCAAGGGCTCGTGTTGCAGTTCCTCCCGGCCCGCTTCGCCAATTCAGTGCACAGCAGGACAAGACCGGGTCGGCTTTACTAAATCTTGCCAACGCTATCGACGACAGAATCGCAGAGTGCTTTGAGCGAAACCAGTTTTCAAATCCTCGAAAGTTGGTTGTGGTTAGCAGTCCGCCGGGTACTCACTACGGTATTGTCTCCGCTTCGTCACGTTCCTTCTCGAATCAATTGGACCGTGGGCGTCAGGCAATTTGGATCGACCTAGATGACGTCGTTGATACGGACGACTTATTTGAGGTGATGTTACATACCATTGCCAGAGCCGCAGGCGTTGTGGATTGGATGCCAGTACTTGCTCAGTCGAATACTAACGACTTGGGCATGAGCAGAAACCAATTATCCGAAGCGCGTCAGCAAGAGATTTTGCGCATTACTAATAACCCGGATCGCCAGTGGGTCATTTATCTGAACTCGCGCAGCGGCGGGGCCGGGTCCGCCTTCGTCAGCGTTGAACGTTTCAAGGAGTTTCAGAAGGCTTCTGGCCCAAATGGATGGATCGATCGCGTCGAGCCTTCAGAACCCGATGATTTTGCGTCACGAACTGGAAACTCTCACGAATTCTTGGAGTTGCTCGAGTGCATCTCTCGAGATGCGTGTCCTAACGTTGCAATCGTATTGCTGTGCTATGGAGATAATCCTCAGGTCAATGACGCGGTGACAGAGGCCCCCGCACCAATTAGTGGATCGATCTATAACAGCGAAACGATGTCCAACGAATCTGATCAGCAACGTGGTGAGACGGAATCGATCAATGATGGCAGTTGCGGTACTACTTCAGCCAACCATGCACCACTCGAAGACTCTATCGCTTCAGAATCAAGCGGAGGAGGTTTTCCGAATCTACTAGGACGCGATTGTCGTCGGGTTGCGTTAAGTAAAAGCTGTTTCGAAGAAGGGCTCTCGACGGATGGTATTGCGCAAAAAGCGCTCGACTGGGTCGACAACGGGCTAGGGGATAATTCTCCTGGAGACTCGAAGGCTCGACAACGTTTTCTTTTCGCATTAGTGTCAGTAAACCGAGTTAGATCACAGTCTTTGCTGTGGTCCTGGGCCTTTCACGAATTCGACAACTCCGAATCGCATTATTTTGCTGGTAGGAGAAAGAACTCAGATCAATGGAGTCGAGAGCTCACCGAACTACACGTTGTGCGGGTGCAGCCAGGCGGGTTTCTCTGGATGCAATCAGACATTCGCCGCAGACTTCGTAAGCAGTTGCGGGAACGCTATAGGAACGAGCCTAATGTAATCCCGCGAGTGCACCAAGGTATCGCGGAGTGGTATGCGAAATTGCACGTCAGCTCGAGAAGTGCACGGGCGGCAACCGAATCGGCATACCACCAGTTGCTACGTGCCAGATTTACGTTGGAACAGATTGGCGATCGCTACAACAAGCAGACAGATGAACTGGTTGCACAGGCGTTGCAGGCCTTCGGGTCAGCACTCAGAGTGCTACGTCAAGGGCGCCCGTCGATGCTCTCCGACGGGTATACGCAGGGAACATGTCGACGTCTGGAAGATATTCGCGATAAACACTGCGTCGATCGAATCGAACGCAGGATTTTCCAAAATGGGATAGGAGAGCCGTCCAAGGCGAGACTGGCACTTGATGACCCGGGTCAAGTAAGAGGCGTGAGAAATTCGAAGCGAATCGATTACGCGATTGCCCAGGTGAAAGCGACGTGCGACTTGAGGTGTTTCGAAATTTCGCAGGAAATTGGGGACAATTTAAAGGCCTTCGATCAGTGGAAACGGATGGTTCATAGCTCAAGTGATGCCGGTGAGCGAGGTGTTCGTGATCAGATTGGTCGAGTGAATCGGTTGATCTCACTCGGAATTGCGATTCGCAGCCCAACTTTCATCCGAAAAACGATTGGTGTTTCCAAGAGCATCAGCCAATTCAAAAGAGTACCTACGCTCGCGCAGCTTTTTGATACGTCATTGTCGCGAAATGAGACCGTTGACCAGCTTCGCGGTGAGCTTAGAAAATGGTTGCAATCCTACTCTCACAGCTTTGTTTCAAATCCATGCGTTTCTTCCGTAGAGGACGTGAAATTACAACTGGCGGAGTCAGTGGTTAAACTACTTCAAAGGTGGATGCAAGCTGAGATTTGCATTGGGTTGCAAAGAAAGGCCAATGCTTTAGGTAGCCGGTTCAGGGGCATTCCGACGTGGGACCAGTGGCGTGATGCAGCAAGAATCTATGAGGTTGCTGTTGAACTGAACCGCTTTGTTCATCGAGATGCTCTGCATTTTGCTGAGCAGCACGGGGATTCAAATTCTAGTGTTCGTCGTATACGCCGTGACCGTTTTCAGAGTTGGTTCGACGACCAACAACGACTAGACACCCAGCACGCATTAGCTCTCGCCATGACGGGGGACTTCGCCAAAGCTGGGCGACGGCTCAACGAGGCTGAAGCCGCACTTGTCGAACTCGACGCGCCCGAGGGTTTGGAACGGGCAATCATCGATCTTCATCGTGCGTGTATTACTCTCTGGGAAGCGGAAAAACTGGGGCTCGCCGATGTTCAGCATAAAGTCACCGAGCTAGTGCCAAAAAAACTTGCGCACACTGCAACCGATTCCGAATCGCTTGAAAAAGTTTTGGGTTCGCTACAGGCAATGCCTTTGACGATCACGACCAAGACACGATCGTTGCTCGAGGACGCCTGGCAGCATCTAGATAGGGCGAGTCCTGTACTCGAACGGTACCGAAAAAACGCGTGGTGGACTACTTGGAATTTTGAATTGCGGATGCAACTAATTGAGTTTGAGATGTACGTTTCGCTAATCGAGAAGCCAAACGACTCTCTACCATACGTTGGGACGCGATTCGTTCCATCGAGAATGCCGACTCAATTGGATTCGTTGCTCGACAACTCACGCAGGGTGATCCGTATGGACCTTTTTCGCCTCGCGAGGATCGTTGATTCCTATGCTCACTGTCTGCTCGTATTGTCATTGTGGCGATCAAACGCCGTCTATCGTGCCAGAAATCAGTCCGAGTTCGTTCAGCAGAGCAGTACGCCGGACATACTGTTGGAGTCCAAAGAACTTGAAGCACGAGAACACGACATGATAAGCAGGCTATATGCGAAGCACGCCAAAGTTGGACGCCAAGCATGCCCTCGCGGCGTCGGACATTCATTAGCAGACCTGCTGGCCGCCCGGAAACAGCTCGACAAGACAGAACTTGAGGAGTGCCAAAGTCGCCGTGCTGGAGGGTCAGCTAGAGGAACTCCCGTGGATTCTGAGGTCGAACGGTACGTCAGGAACACTCTAAAATTTTGCGAGCTTGTTTCCAAGTTTTCCCGTATCAACTCAGAATACACAAACCACCAGTCGCGTCTGCCACGTTGACGATTGGAACGTACAAGGCTTACGAGTAACTTACTCTGCAGGATTGCATTCTCCGCATTCAGATACCTCACTTGCTGGGCCAATTCCTGCGGAGTGAGCGACGCAAGCAATATCAAGAGTGGGTGAACGATTGCGGCCATTTGTGCTGCCGATTCCCGTGCAAGTCCTAGACTAATCGGGGTGGTGTCATTTTTTTACCCCGCTGAAATGATGAGCCTACGGACTGGTTCGCCATCCGCAACGGCCGCGTAAGTGGCGAGTGATTTGCCGTTCAATTTTCGGCCGCGTTGTTAAGAAGAACCGGAACAGATTATCGGCGATGAAGTCGCTTCAGCCGACATTCTCTCTCCCCGTTAACCACTCGGAGACATGCGAGAAAAAGTAGCTTCGGTTAACGACAAACCAGCCAATCGCTTTCGTTACTGTTGCGTATCAGTCCGCCTCGAACGAGACGAGAATCGCATCGAAACAGCCGCCTAGATCAGGAAATGCCTGCGAAATCCGGTGACTCTCTCCGGATTGGTTTTGTACAGGGAGCTACTATCCGATTCTTGTTCGTCGAGTCGTGGCTTTGCTACATGCTTCCTCCAGACCCCGCCTCGCGACGACGCCCTTGCGTTTCGCTAATCCTTCACCTCCATCAAGTTGGATAAGGGACTTGCACCCTCAAGCCCGAGAAACATGCCTGGCAAACATGAAAAACGGCACCCATTTAAAACTGCTGGTGCCGTTGGCTTTGAGGATCAGTTCGACCGAGCGGATCGGCCTGGAACGTTGTACCGTCTATGTGAAACAGAACATGGACGGACATTCGAATCAGTCAGGCGAGATTAGACGCCGACAACTTCGCGCCAGGTTTTGGCCATCAGCTGATGCCCTTTCTGCGTTGGGTGAACGCCATCACCGGCCAGCTCTTTCGGCTCCGTGCCGTTTGCGACGGCATCGTCGAACATCGTTTGGAATGGGACCCACATTGCACCGGCTTCGGTCGCAACTTGCTTCGCATATTCACGTCGCGTTGTGAACTCGGGGAACCATTTCGATTCGTTCTCTTTGACCGTTCCGCTCATCAGTACGAAAGGTTCACAGATCACGAACGTCGTCTTTGGAAGTGCCTTACGCGTGCGTTCGAGCAGCGCCGCAAATCCGTCGCGATAAACTTCGGCGGTACCATCGTAGTTGCCGTTCAGTTTGTGCCAGATGTCGTTGACGCCGATCAAGATGCTCAGGATCTTGGGTTCGATATCGATGCAATCTTTTTGCCAGCGGCGATCCAAATCAGGAACTTTGTTCCCGGAGATGCCTCGGTTGTGAATCTGCAGATCCAGTTCCGGATAGTCGCTGTGTAATGCTTCGGAAATGAATTTCGGATAGCCGTGTCCTAACCCTTCATTTGCGACCGGCGATTTCTTGTTGCGTCCAGCATCGGTGATCGAATCCCCTTGAAACAGGATGACATCGCCTTTGGAAAGAGTCATCTTTTCTGCGGCCGACAATGAGGTTTGATTCAAGCAAGCGACCGTACCGGTGGCTGCGGTCGCGGCAAGGAAGGTTCGTCGTTTCATAATCACTGTGATAGTTAGGAAGACAAGTAAGTGGATTTAATTCGTGTGAGGTGAAACCATTCCGAAAAGGCTTCTGTCCCTTTTCGGAAAGTCTATTCATCGCTTCGGTTCACTGGCTATGTCGACAGTCCATCGACTTGGTAGCCATCGCGGTATTTGCGATACAGAAGCTTATTGGCTCGGTCGTTGTTGGTGATTTTCAATCCTTCAGCGTCCCAGTTCAAAGCTTGATTGGGGAATCGGTTGGCAACCACTCCCAACAGCAACGCCTCGGTCAGCGGACCACCAAAAGAAAAGGGCGCGCTCGTTTCACCATTGCCCATGCAAGCATCGACCCATTGATGGTAGTGATTGGCGCCTTCGACATCAGGCCGTTTGTAGTCTTTGAATTTCGCAACCGGGAACAACACCGCTTCGCTGATATGTGGCAACAGAAGGTGACCTTCTTCTCCGACGAATAGCGATCCCTGTCCGGGCAAGGCGGTTCCTTCGGGCAGCCCAACAGCTGTCGGTTCCGGCGGGGCAAACGATCCGTCGTACCACTTCCACTTCATCGTTTTGGTGGTGTACTTCGTCTGTGGAAACTCGTACTCAACAACGTTGCGTTCTGGATGACCAATGCCAGTCGGTTGACGGCAGTCGGTCTTGGCCCAATTGGGTGCTGTCAGTTCAAGAGCACCATAGGGAGTGTCAAAAATATGGACGCCCATATCACCGAGTGTTCCTGTACCGAAATCGATCAGCTTTCGCCAATTTCCGGGATGATAAACGCCTGGAACATAGTCGCGAGCGTCAGCAGTCCCCAGCCAACGGTCGAAGTCCAGGCTTTCAGGAACTGGTGAAGCCATTGGCAGTTCGGGCTGGTCATATCCCCAGTTCTTGTTTGACCAAGCATGAACCTCTTTCACCTTTCCGATCACGCCGTCTTGAATCATCTTGACCGCTTGACGATAGACGCGATGCGAATGGATCTGGATGCCCATCTGCGTGACTAGTCCCTTTTCCTGAGCAACTTCCCGTAGGCGTCGAGCTTCGAACACTTCGTGCGTCAATGGCTTCTGGCAATACACAGGTTTACCCGCGTTCATCGCCGTCATCGCAGCCGGCGCGTGCGTATGATCCGGCGTGGAAACCACGACGCCATCGATCGAATCACCGAGCGATGAAATCATTTCGCGATAGTCGGTGAAGGTCTTTGCGTTCGGATGCTTTTCCAGCGCCGCGGCCAACCGAGCCGAATCGACATCACACAACGCTGCGACTTCGACTGACGAGTGCGACGCGATCGAATTTAAATCCGATCCCCCCATCCCGCCGACACCAATATGGGCGGTGCGAAGTTTCTGCATCGGCGAGGTCTGGGCAAACGCCTTTGCCGGTGACAAGCACGCGAGGCCGAATGAAGCGCCGATTGCGGCGGAACCAGACTTCAAGACTTGCCGGCGATTTATCGAATGGCTCATAGCTCGATCCTGTTGAAGGTGATAGCGATCACCTGAAAGCATAATCGAATTGTCCGAGCCTTGGTGACTACATTTCAGGCGTTCAACACCGACTCGCCGAGTTTGCTAAATATCACCGCAGGAAAGCGTCCAACCTTAAATCGTACGCTTTGATCGGTACCCGCAGCGAGCTACGCCGACGCGGAATCGCCCAACATCGATCGGTACGCGTCACGCAGATAATCAAGCGGATACAAGCAGAACGAGTGCTCACGGCTACAATACAACGCCGCGTCTTTTCGTCGGTGCTGAAGCTGCTCTTGCTGCGACAAGAGTCGATCGCGAACGATGTCTAACGAATTCGCCAATCGCTGATTGACCGATGTGATTTGACGGTGCCACTGCAGACGCTGCCCGTGCGGCGGCACCTCCGCTAGCAGTGCATCTTTCTCCGCAACGATGCGTTCGAGTTCATCGGCCGGCAATGATGACTCGTCGCGGAATCGCTCCCCGTGAAATTCGACGTCGCGGATCGATCGGCCCACTCGGATACTTTGCCGCTGGACGTCGTCGATCGAAAAGTCTTCGTGCCCTGGCAGCATGACCGTCGCGGACAAGACCATCAGCTGTGGTGGTGTGGCGTTCCAAAACCGCTGACTAATCAAGTCGCCAAGCTGATCGTATTTTCCGCCACCAATGCCGTGCAAAAACAGATCGCTAAGAATCAGCCGAGCGTACATGGTCGTGACCAAGGCACGACTTCGCAATTTAAACTCGGGACTGTTTAACGCGTGCAACGCCTCGAATGCTGAATCGCCACCAGCATTTTCGATGCGACGCGATCGCTTTTGGCGATCACTGATCTCCAACACGCTTCCGCCTTGGCTGACGCGTACCCAGACAGGCTCGCGTTTAGGCGATTGATTGCCATACACCCAAAACGGTGCTTCGTACCAATCGCCGTCTTGAGCCAGGTTTGGAACGGGGTGGGCGTTGCTTCGGATCCCATGTACCTGCCGATAGAAGTCAGCAGACTCGTTGTAGCATTGATGAAATCGCGGCAGATCACGCAAAATCTGAATCGCGAACTGAGCAAACGACTCTGTGCGACAGACCACACTCTGCGGAATCTCCAGTGTCGAAAGTCCCAAATCATCCTCAAGATGATGTCTTGCTTGTGCCAACGCACAGCCTGCGAATCCGCAGCGTTGGATCGCCTCTCGGGCATGTCCCCACAGTTGACCGACCAAAGGGTTACCAACGATCGACCGAACAGCTTCTGCGACATGCTGGTCGAAAGCATCAAACAGATCGCGATCGATAATTTGCGATTGCTCGTATGGCACACCGCCGGCACGACGGTCGTAGGCGACGCTGGTCGAATTGACCGCATGTGATTGCGTATCAAGCTGTGGAACACGTATCGCGCTCGATTGTGCGACGTCGCTGTCGACGACGAGATTCACAGCAGTCGCACCGGTTTGCTTTGCGACCTGATCGAGTGCGAAATTTTTGAACCACACTCCCGGATGGAACAAAGTCGGCTGATGCCCTGCCATGACGATCGAATCAACACTTAATCCTTTCGCATCGACGTTTCGATAAGCACTTGTGTATCGCCGCGCATCGCGAATCAAACGTTCACGTGCATCGTTTCGCAGCTGAAGAAGCGACTCGGGCAGCGTTGCCGCTGTTTGTCGATTCTGCAGCAAGATCGAATCGGCTTCAGCCAACGATGGCGAGATCAGTGACTCGCCGTGCTGCCGTGGAGCACGATACTGCTTGAAATGGGTTTCAGCCAACTTATCGTCCAACGATTATCTCGGTTGGTGAGTGCAAACCGGATCACCGCTGACGGCATGCAAAACATGCTTCCCTTCGGCACACAGGCGATTGATTTCGTTTTCGATCACGCGGTTGTAGTGATCAAGACGCGTTTGGGCGTGATCAAGTGCACCACCAAAGGACCGCGCGAGGTCTAGATAGATCAGTGGTACCGCCATTTCGACAACTCGCAGACCGGCCGCAGCGGCTTGGACCCACAGCTGCAACGGCATGGCGTAACCCGTGTCGGTGATATCGAACTGGCGAAGGGCTTCGGCGCGATAGGCTTTGAAACCGCAAAACGCATCGGTGAGTTCGAAACCCAGACGGCGATTCAAATCCGCCGTGATGCGACGATTGATAAACATTCGCTCTTCAGGCGGTGCGTCGTCGCCTTCGAAATGGTGCAGGTAACGGCTTCCCGAAACGATGTCGGCGGAACGGGCCATGTCAATGAATGCGGGTATCCGCTTCGGTTGATGCTGACCGTCACAATCAAGGGTCACGACACCGTCAAAACCGTTTTGCAGGGTGTACTGGAATGCGGTCTTCAAAGCCGCTCCGTATCCCTGATTTCCGTCGTGATGAATGACTGTGACATCGTCTCGCTTGGCCAGTTTTTCCGCCGTGCCATCGGTCGACCCATCGTCGACAACCAAGACATGGTCGGCAAACTTCACCACTCGATCAAGAACATCGTCGACGTAATCGACCTCGTTAAAGACGGGGAGGGCGGCAAGCCAAGTCTCTTTGTTGTCAGATCGTTTCATTTGCTTCTTTGTCATGCAATTGCTTCGAACCACATCCAACGGAACTGCATTCGGGCGAATCCCGAAGTCAGCGGATTAGATACGGATGGGACTACTTGCCGAATCCGAGAAACCTTACACGAGCGAACGCGTAAATCCGGAAGCTAGCAAGATTTAGACACCAAATGTGGCGGGTAAATTGGAGGTTCGCAGGTCATGGTAGCGAATCACCGACAGCCTTCACGCCCTGTTCGGGGCAGCTTTGACAGCGGAATCGAGCGGTGGGCCGCGTATTTTCGCACCAATGAGCCCTACAAAGCAAACCCCGTGCCGAGGATTTTGAATGTCGAAACGGCAGCAACCCACTGTTGCGGTATGTTAGCCAGCGATCAAGAACCCTCTGCCCTGATGTCGGATCACCCGTCAAGCCTCCATTTTGGCAGGTTCCGTTGGTGTCTAACTTGGATCGCCGATTGAGATCGATGGTCATTCGTTTTAGCTGTCCATCGATGGTGCCACGATCCATAAGCAAGCCGTTATGATGGCGGCGATCCCACCTTCCCCCGCCCCTGAACACGGGCCATCGCCCCCTCCTACGCGATTTCATGATGCGAAGATTTTTGTTAGTTGCCCTCGGACTCATCTGTTGTCTTCAGTCCGGGATGGCCGAATGGTCCCCAGTTGCCGACAGCATGCTGACGCGTTGGGGAAAACAGGTCGAACCTGATCAGGTCTGGAATCAATATCCGCGCCCCCAGATGAAACGCCCGCAATGGAAAAACCTAAATGGATTGTGGGATTACGCTGTCACGCCACATGACGCGGCTCAGCCGGAATCGTTCGAAGGAAAAATCTTGGTTCCGTTCGCGATCGAAGCTCCTTTGTCAGGCGTCGGTCGCCGCTTGGAAGAAAACGAATCGCTGTGGTACCACACCCGTTTCGATCTGGGCGACATCCAAGCAAACGGCGGATCCGTGCGATTGCATTTTGAAGCCGTCGACTACGCATGCGATGTTTGGGTTAACGGCAAAAAGCTTGGCAGCCACGTCGGTGGAAACTTGCCATTTTCATTCCTAATCGACAATGCGAAGTCGTCTGGCAACGAATTGGTTGTCAAAGTCACCGACGCGACCGATGCGGTTGGCAAGTATCAGCTCCGCGGAAAACAAAAGGTCGAAAACCGAGGCATCTTCTACACGCCTGTTTCGGGTATTTGGCAGACCGTTTGGATCGAGCCGGTCTCGGCCAATCATATCGAATCCCTAAAAGTCACCGGCGATGCCCAAGGTGTTGTAAAGGTCTCCGCTAGCGTCGTCGGCGATTCCGCGAAACTGCGCCTGACCGCGACCGATGGGACACAATCGACATCGGCAACCGGTTCTACCGATGACGCGACGTTGACGATCGATGATCCGAAGCTTTGGTCACCCGAATCGCCCACCCTTTATGATCTAAAAGTCGAATTGCTTGCTGGAGACGGAGCGGTACTGGACACAGTTGACTCCTATGTCGGGCTGCGAACGGTAGGCAAACGTCGCGATGCGGATGGAAATCTGCGTTTGACACTTAATGGCGAAGACATTTTCCATTGGGGACCGCTTGATCAAGGCTGGTGGCCAGGCGGACTTTTGACGCCACCGTCGGAAGACGCAATTAAATACGAGATCGATTTTTTGCGAGATGCGGGTTTCAACATGATCCGCAAGCACATCAAGGTCGAACCACGCCGCTACTACTATCACTGCGACAAAGTCGGCATGCTGGTTTGGCAAGATCAGGTCGAAGGCGGCGCCGGTTTTCAGTCTGGCGAATGGCCTAAATGGAAACGCCTGGACAAGAATCATCCCGCGGGAAACA
Organism: Stieleria sp. JC731; assembly: GCF_020966635.1. NCBI lineage: Bacteria > Pseudomonadati > Planctomycetota > Planctomycetia > Pirellulales > Pirellulaceae > Stieleria > Stieleria sp. JC731. The sequence goes on from NZ_JAJKFQ010000002.1 coordinate 965,500, forward strand.
AACCGCAAAGCTGGAAAGAAGGCGACTCCCTCGATTCCGATTGGCCCGATTCGGCGCATCAACAATACATGACCGAATTGAAAGGCATGGTTGATCACTTGCACAACCATCCTTCGATTGTCACTTGGGTTCCATTCAATGAACGCTGGGGACAGCACCGCACGATGGAAGTCGGCCAGTGGATTGTGAACTACGATCCGACGCGGCACATCAACATTGCCAGCGGAGGCAATTTCTTTCCTGTCGGTGACATGGCCGACGAACACGTCTATCCGCATCCCGATTTCCCTGTCGACGATGTTCGCTATGACGACTTCGTCAAGATCGTCGGTGAATTCGGTGGGCATGGCTGGCCTGTGCCAGGACACCTTTGGGGCAGCAAACGTAACTGGGGTTACGGTGGTCTACCAAAAACCAAACAGGAATACATCGAACGCTATAAAGAATCGATCACGCGATTGGCTGAACTAAAAGCCAAAGGCGTCGCGGGCGCTGTCTACACTCAGACCACCGATGTGGAAGGCGAGATCAACGGACTGATGACCTATGATCGCGAAGTGGTCAAAATCGCGGCAGGTCACCTCCGTCAAATCGCCGAGGACAACTCGCTGGTTGCAAAACAGGATGAAGTCGCTTCTTCACGTCCCAACATCATCGTCGTCTTGGTAGACGATATGGGTTATTCGGATCTGGGTTGCTACGGCAGCGAAATCGAAACCCCAAATATCGATGCACTCGCCGCGGGCGGATTGCAGTTTACGCAGTTCTATAACCAAGGCCGTTGCTGCCCGACCCGTGCCAGCTTGATGACCGGCCTGCAACCGCACCAAGCGGGTATCGGTCACATGACCGCACCTCCCGGTCAACCGCTCGGTTTCGAAGGACCCTACCAAGGCTACTTAAACGACCAATGCACCACGCTGGCTGAAGTTCTGCAGCAGGCCGGTTATGCGACGATGATGACCGGCAAATGGCATCTCGGTGCCGACCGAAAAGAATGTTGGCCTTTGCAACGCGGATTCCAAAAATACTACGGCTGCTTGAGCGGTGCGATCAACTACTTCAAACCCGGCGGGGACCGCGGTCTGACCGAGGGCAATGATTACGTTGACGTTCCTGAAGATTTCTATGCGACCGATACGTTTACCGATAAGGCGATCGAGTATCTGCAAGCGGCTAAAGAGGCGGACGACGCGCAGCCAACGTTTTTGTACTTGGCATACAACGCTCCGCACTGGCCGCTGAATGCGAAGTGGGATGACTTCCAAAAGTACCGTGGGAAATACAAGCAGGGCTGGGACGCGATGATGAAGGCTCGCAATGAGCGTCAGCGTGAACTCGGGTTGCTCGGTACGGATACCCAACCGGCACCTCACCCGGGTCCAACCTGGGACAGCTTGAACGACAAGCAACATGACCGTCTCGATGCGATCATGGCAGCCTACGCGGGATGCTTGGATTCGATCGATCAAAACATCGGCAAGCTGGTCGCGCATTTGAAAGAGAGCGGTGAATATGACAACACCGTCATCTTTTTCTTGTCCGACAACGGCGCATGCCAAGAAGGTGGGGACTTCGGTGTCGGTACCGAAGCGATGGTGAAAGACCCACCGCTGGAAACCACCCGCGGAGTCCGAATCGGCTTGCATTGGGCGGGTGCCTGCAACACGCCTTACCGCAAGTACAAACACTATGTCCACGAAGGCGGTGCGTGCACACCGATGATCGCCCACTGGCCAAGCGGCATTCCCTCGAACTCGACCGGAAAACTGGTTCATCATCGCGCTTACCTACAAGATTTCATGCCCACCGTGATCGATCTTGCTGGTGGCAACTATCCGAGCGAAGTGACACCCTGCGTCGGCCGATCGATGACACCACTGTTGTCTGGCGAGCAGTTGGCTGGCAAACGTGGTGGTATTCACTTCGACCCGATGTTTTGGGAACACGAAGGCAACGCGACCGTTCGAATGGGCCAATGGAAGTTGGTCCGCGAATATGAAAAACCTTGGGAGCTGTACGACCTTTCCAAAGATCGCACAGAACTGAACGACTTGGCTGACAAGAAACCCAAGCTGCGAAACGACATGGTCGCGATGTGGGAACAGTGGGCGACCGAAACCGGTGTCAAATTCCCCGAGCGATTCAACATGTACGAGTTTCTGCAAAAGAAACGCCAGACCGAGAAAAACTGACATCGTTCGACGCGTTGGCGTTCCTGACGGGACGCCAACACACCGTCATCGTCAACGAAGGGCTGTCGTGTGGAGGGCCTCAAGACGGCCCGACGCTGATTGCGTACAATTGCAGCGTCGCGCAACATGACCTTGACGGAGCTGCCCAGTACGATGGCCGAGAATGATGTCCAGTCCAAGCAAGCCCACGAAGCAGAAGTCCGTCCCAAGGATGGCCCCAAGAACGCTTGGTACAAGAAATCTCACTGGCAAATTCTGATCGGCATGTTCCTAGGGTTGCTGTACGGTTTGATCGCCGCAGCAGCCGGATGGACGAAGTTCACGAACGATTGGATCGCGCCCTTCGGCGTCATCTTTATCAATTCGCTGCAACTGATCGCGGTGCCTCTCGTTGTCGCATCGCTCGTCTTGGGCGTCGCATCGCTTAGCGACCTTAAAAAGCTATCGCGCATCGGTGGCAAAACTCTGGCGATCTACATTGCGACAACTGCGATCGCTGTCGTCATCGGCTTAGTGATCGTCAACGTTCTACAGCCTGGCCTGAAAGTCCCCGAAGCGGCTCGCACACAGCTGCAGGAACAATTCGCAGGCGATGTTTCGGCAAAACAGGAAATCGCTGCCGATGTGCAAAATCGTGGACCGCTGCAGATCCTGATCGATATTGTTCCGTCGAACTTTTTCGAATCGGCGTCCAGCAACCGCAACATGTTGCAAATCGTATTCGTCTCGTTGATGGTGGGAATCGGCCTGATCCAACTTGAGAAATCACAGGCCAAACCGATGATCGATGTGCTCGAAAGCCTCAATCATGTGGTCATTCGACTTGTCGATTTAATCATGCTGTTTGCACCCTTGGGCGTATTCTCGTTGATCGCCAGGACGATAACGGACTTAGCAGGGGACGATTTCTCACAAATCCTGCAGCTACTTGCGGCCTTGGGTTTTTACTGCATCGCGGTGGTGATCGGGTTATTCCTGCATGTCTGTGTGACTTACTTTGGGCTGCTGAAGCTCGCGACCAAAATGCCGATCAAAACCTTCTTGAAGGGCATCGCGCCGGTCCAACTCGTCGCCTTTTCGACCAGTTCCAGTGGCGCAACCTTGCCGCTGACAATGGAACGTTGTGAAGAGAAACTTGGTGTTTCCGAGGAGGTCTCGTCGTTCGTGATTCCGCTCGGTGCGACGATCAACATGGACGGAACGGCGCTCTACCAAGCCGTCGCCGCGGTCTTTATTGCGCAGTCGATGGGGATGGATGTTGGACTATCAGGACAGATCACCATCGTCCTTACCGCCGTCTTGGCATCGATCGGCACAGCGGCTGTCCCGGGTGCCGGGATTATCATGCTGGTGATTATCCTTCAATCGATCGGCGTCCCAAGTTCCGGAATCGCGTTGATTCTTGGCGTTGACAGAATCTTGGACATGCTGCGAACAGTGACCAATGTCACGGGTGACGCATCTGTCGCGGTGACAATCGCCTCGCTCGAAGGTCAACTCGGTTCACCAAACTTTGACGACTCGGAAAACCAAATCCGAATCCAAGGAGACGAAGCCGCTGAAGCGAAACCCGAGACACCCGAACACAACGAATCAGCGTCCTAGGCTGTTGTCGAAGTCCGGTACGCTAGCGATCTGACGTCTTCTACTTCGCAATACCCGCGGGAAAGAACGCTACCATCACGGAGTGATGGGCGACAATAGAATCAGCAGCCTGCGATGCGTTAGGCGGCTTTGGAGACCGGGGCGAGATAAGAATACAGATGAATCCGCTCGACGCCGTCGCTTTCGATGCGGTCGCAGAACGATTGCGGACTGAGGTGGTCCTCGTAATAACGGATCACCTCCTGACGCATCCGATCAATTTCCAATTCCGACATCGCGTTGATACGCCGGACGGCATCGCGAAGTCCCTCGCGACCGCGATAGGCGATGCAGTTAACACCGTCGGTGAGCGGTGGTGTCAGGATCGAATCGTATTCCAACAACGGAATTGTCCCGACGGCAATCGATTCAATCGCGTTGTGTGATAGCGGGTAATCACATCCCGGTGCGGCGACAAAGAAATCCGCGTTGGACAAAATTTCCAACCATCGCGAAGCCTCCGTACGGTATCTGGAATTATCAATCATGACGAAGCCGTCATGAGATTGATTCATCATCTGGCCAAGCTGTTCGTCACTCTCGATCTGCACGGTCTGATCTTCATAGTGCTTCAGCAGATCACAAATCGTTGTATGACGATCCACCGTCTGAAGGCGATGATACTTTCGAATTCGCTGGTACGCTTCCTTGGACCGATGCCCACCAAAGAACAGCCGCCACTTTCGATCCCGACTTCGATAGTCGGCAAAGCGTTCGTCTTCGCGGTTATCCCAAATCTTCGGGTAAAGGCTGTACGGTACGGCGACGTCCTTGTCGGCAACACGCTGACGAAAGCTCGTGACAACCTGCAGTGTCTTTTCAGCTCGCGAGTGCGAGGTCGCTCGATCGGTCAGGCATAAATCAAATGACAAGTCTGCGGTGTCTTCGGTCAATGGCTCAGCGGTTTGAAGGGCACTGGCCTTGAACATCCGATTTCCGGTTTGCAAGAACTCCAACCGTGGAACCAAGTAAACCTTGTACCCACCGCGGGCAAGCAGCGAAACGAGGGCGTGAAAACGCCGACCTTGCTCGCCATCGCAAGCGATCTTCCGAAGGTCCAACAGGCACCGCTTGGCGGCCGATTTAACCGGAGTTGCTTGATCGGTCCGATGGATCCAAAACCAGTGATCCCGAATTTGCTTGGTGCGTTTCAATCGCGCGAGCCATCGCCATTGTTTGACACTGTGTTCAACGGAAAGCCAAAACGAGCGAAAACGATGCATAACGACTGAAAAGGACGGAAGTAACCTTCGGTAATGACTCGCTGAACTCAACCTGGATTCCAGCGAAAAGTAGGGCAGATAGGTGTTTTACTGAGATGCCAAATCGGCCGGACGGTGAAAGATCATCCGCGTGGCAGCCAGTTGATCACAAAGTCCGTTCAAACCGTATGCCGAGCGATTCGTCGCAAGACTCGTCAATCCGGTCCAATCGAGCATCAGTCGTCAAACAATTCTTCAGAGACTAGGTCTTTGGACACTCGTGTCGCTAGTGCGAATTTCGATTCCCGTGAAACGCGACGTGTTTCACAAATTGGCTTTCTCGACCAATCGTCCTCTCAATCGTCGCATTGCCGCAGCAAAGCCACATAAATGTCACCGCGGTGACTGCGTTTGTCGACAAAACGTCGCCAGACACAGAGGCCAATCAGACTCGGCTACAATGCCGAACCTGCTCGCCTTCTTCTCAGTGATTGCCCACCAAAATCTCTCCTGCCAAGGACATCGACTTGTTACAGAAACGTTTGAGCGGCCTGATCGCTGCCGCCTGCACACCATTGGACGGATCCGGAAAGGTCGTTACCGAACCGATCAAACCGCTGGTTGATCATCTGATCGGAACTGGCGTCCAGGGCTTGTATGTCTGTGGCAGTACCGGCGAAGGAATCTCGCTATCGACAGAGGAACGGATGCGAGTTGCCGAAGCGTATGTGACCGCAACCGATAGCCGCGTTCCGGTGCTAATCCAAGTGGGCCACAACAGCACCGGTGAAGCGAAACGACTTGTCGAACATGCCTGCGAGATTGGTGCCGATGCGATTTCGGCGACCTGTCCGTCCTATTTCAAAGTCACCGATGCGGGGACATTGGCAGCCTGCATGGGCGAGATCGCTTCAGCCGCCGAGATACCGTTTTACTACTACCACATTCCATCGTTGACGGGATCAACGATCGACATGGTGCAGTTTCTGAAGACGGCTTCCAAGGTGATTCCAACACTGGTCGGACTGAAATACACCGATACCAAGCTATTCGAGTTTCAAGCCTGTTTAGAACTCGACAATGGTCGATTCGATGTGGTCTGGGGCTGCGACGAAATGCTGTTGGGTGCACTGGCGACAGGAGCTCGGGCGGGCATCGGCAGCACCTATAACATCGCAGCGCCGCTGTACCGTCAGATCATTGACGCCGTCGAAAAAGGCGATTTGACAAGGGCGAGAGAACTGCAATCTCGATCGGTTGCGATGGTTCGGGTGATGTGTCGCTATCCATTTCATGCGGCACTGAAGACGATCCTAACGGAGCAGGGGTCTGAAGCCGGATTCACAATTGGCGGATGTCGACTTCCACTGCAAAGCCTGACTTCCGAACAAGCCGCATCGCTGAAGTCGGATCTCGATGCGATCGGCTTCTATGACTGGTCTAGGTAGCAGGCAAATCGATGACGAATGGTCTCCATCAAATGTCCTTGTCGCGAATTTGCATTCTCGGCTTCGCCTGTCTGATCTCCGCTTGGCTAATCGCTCTGTCACCTTCGGCGACTGCGCTCGCACAGTCACCATCGATGTTTTCTTGGTCAGAATTACCTGAGCTGCCAACGAAACTTGGAGTCGCGGGCCCATTTGCCGGAGTTCACAACGATGCTCTGATCGTTGCCGGAGGCGCGAACTTTCCTGAGCCGATCTGGGAAACCGAAAAAGTCTGGCACGACACTATTGATGTCCTTCACCATCAAAACGGCAAGCTCGTTTGGTCACGGCAGCAACCGCTTCCACGCCCCATCGCCTATGGGATGACTGTCTCAACACCTGACGGAGTTCTATGCATCGGCGGCAATGATGCGAGCGATACGTTTGCTTCGACGTTTTTGTTGCAATGGGATGTCAACGCGCAACAAACCATCATCCTCGAATATCCCGATCTTCCAAAGCCTTGTGCGTATGGCTCGGCCGCATTGATTGGCGAAAAGGTTTTTGTCGTCGGGGGACAAAATGATTCAGCCTTGCGTTCGGCTGGGAACCATGTGTTTTCACTTGACCTTTCCAGTTCCGATCGAAGCGGAACGTTGGCTTGGCAACACGAAGCTGACTTCCCCGGTTCAGCTCGCGCGTTCAATCTCTGTGTGGCTCAGCACAACGGCTTTGAAAACTGTCTGTATGTCATTGGAGGTCGGCGGCAAGCATCCAATGACGACAAAGATATCGAGTTCCTTTCAGACGTATGGGAATACGCTCCGAAAAAGTCGACTTGGAAACGCCGCAGTGACGCACCGCGCCCGATCGTTGCCGGTGTCGGACTTGGTATCGGGCAGAGTCATATCGCTGTGCTTGGCGGTGCAGACGGAACCCTGTTTTTCAAGTCCGATGAACTGAAGGATCAGCATCCGGGATTCCCGAAAGAGGCATTTGCCTATCACACAATCACAGACACCTGGACCAGTGCTGGTGAATTGCCAGCGAATCATGTGACGACGATTGCGGTCCAATGGAATGATCAAATTATCATTCCCAGCGGCGAAGTCCGACCACGAGTTCGGTCGCCGAAGGTATGGTCGGTTCAAGGTCGGACCACAACCAAAGGCTTCGGCACGATCAATTATGTCGTGCTTGTGACCTATTTACTGGCGATGGTTGGTATCGGTGTTTACTTCGCTCGAAAAACAAAGAACACCAATGATTTCTTTCGCGGTGGTCAGAACATCCCATGGTGGGCGGCAGGATGCAGCATCTTTGCGACGATGCTTAGCTCGCTCACGTTCACTGGGATTCCGTCAAAGTCTTTCGCACAGGATTGGGTCTATGCCGTGGGGAACTTTACGATTCCCCTGGTTGCGTTCTTAGCCGTCTATGTCGCGATGCCGTTTTACCGACGAATCGATGCGACGAGCGCTTACGAATATCTAGAGAAACGCTTTAGCCGGTCTGTCCGTCTATTCGGCAGCGCTAGCTTTACCTTGTTTCACCTTTTCCGCATGGCTGTCGTGATGTCACTGACGGGACTGGCTTTGGCGGTTGCCACACCACTGACCCCGCTTCAATCGGTTTTACTGATGGGGCTGCTCAGCATTCTGTACTGCACGATGGGAGGTGTCGAAGCGGTAATTTGGACCGATACGTTGCAAACGGTTGTTCTGCTTGGTGGAGCCCTCTTGGCGATTGCGTTGTTGATTTCAGGTGCCGGAACCGACCTTTCGGGTTTCATCGAAATTGGCAATCAAGGAAACAAGTTCTCGATCGCGAATCTCCACTGGAGTGCTACCGATACCCAGATCGCGCTGTGGGTCATTGTGATCGGTGCAATCGCGCAAAACGTGTCGTCGTACACGGCCGACCAAGCCGTCGTGCAACGATACATGACAACGGCAGACAAGAAGCTTGCGGCCCGTTCGATTTGGACGAACGCGTTGTTAACGATTCCGGCGACGCTGCTGTTCTTCTCGATCGGAACGGCGCTTTATGTCTTCTATAAAGCACACCCCGAAAAGCTTGACCCGACGGTGACAACGGACCAAGTGTTCCCAATGTTTATCGCTCGGGAAATGCCAATCGGGATCGCCGGGCTAATCGTTGCTGGTGTTTTCGCCGCCGCCCAATCGACCGTCTCGACCAGTATGAATTCCACCGCAACGACAATCGTCACGGACTTCATGAGACCGCTGAACTGCTGCAAATCCGAATCCGGCTACCTGAAAGCGGCCAGGCTATGGACTCTTGCGATCGGAGTGACCGGTACATTGCTTGGGCTCGCTTTTGTTGACCCAACAATCAAATCGCTGTTCGACGCCTTTATCAAAGTCATCGGATTATTCATGGGGGTATTGGGGGGGCTATTCATCCTCGGTGCGTTTACTCGCCGTGCGAATGCGACCGGCGCGTTCGTTGGTGCCCTAGTCGGTGCTGCCACAATGGTATGGCTTTGGCAGTCGTCAAGCATCAACGGCTATCTGTATACAGCCTGCGGCATCACAACTTGTTTCGTTGTCGGTTATGCTGTCAGCATGCTAGCCGGGGCACCAAAGACAAACCTGGAAGGTCTGACGATTCACACGCTTGGCACAAGCGAACGATCGTAGGCGAAGTCCTTCCAGTTTGCCTTCACAAGTAGTCATCGTTCCGTCGCTCTACGGGAGACAACCTGATGTCCGAATATGCCGTCGTCCAGACCCGTTTCGAAACGATCCCAGCAGAAACGCTAGCCTCCATCCTGACCGGTCAAGGAGCGATGACGCACCCGGACGCGATGCTTGCGATGCGAAGGCACCAAGGCATCGTGTGGGAGCACTTTGATCGTTCGCGAGCCGAATCGGTTCAGCAAGCTCTATCCGACCAAGGCTATGCGGTCGACATTGTCGAATCGGATGACCTTCCCATGCTTGGTGAGCCAAGACAGATCCGTTGGTTCGAATTAGACAGCGCGGAGCTTCGAATCCCGATCGGCATCCATGGTGACACCAACTCCGTTCCATGGGAAAACGTCTTGGTGATCAGTCTGAATCAAATTGCCGAAGTCACCAAACGACCCGTCTCGGAAAACCCGCGCATGACCAGCACATCGACATCCGGGCTGGCGATATCTCGCGATACAAATCCAAAGTACCAGAAACGCAGCAAGCTGATCGACGTACTTGACCTTATCTGCACCGACAAAGAAGGCGGGGCGCATTACCTTCGTCTTCCCTGCCATCAACTGGCATACAGCAAAATCATGGGCGACGGCACGAACCTCAGCCGCTTTGAACGCTTTCTCGTTGTCGTTGAATACTGTGTCACTCATGCGCCTCAAGCGATCGTCAGTCCTGCGACTCGAAAAGCTTTAGTGACACGTCAGGAATCCAGTCGCGAAGTCGATGGCGATGGGATGCAAGCGATCCAAGACGAAGCGGTACAGAATCGAAATCGCTGGCTGCTTTACCAATCTATCAATCAAGACTAGTTGATCGATAAAACTCTTTGTGCAAATAGTCAAAGCGAGATTCTTAGTCGCCATAGAAATCTTGATCTATCAAGTTTTAGAATCCGATGCTGCCGAACTTCGACGAAAAGCAGCGACGTCCACACTGGCAAAGCATGACTGGCCGAATACGCACACAGCGACATAGCACTGCGTTTCCAAGTGTCTTGTGAAGAAGAATGCCAATTGATGTTTTGTTTAAAACATCCAATACCGCACAACTGTGCGGAAGGGCACGCGTAATTGGCCATGGGTTACTTCTTCAGTACATTTGGCTTCTTAAATGTGAACCTTGCTTCGTAGAAGCGATCGTCACTGATCAATCGAAATGAAACACAATTTTTGAATTGTGTTTTGTCGATGCGTATCAATGACCGACGAACTGAGAAGCCGACTGAGCATCAATCCAAACAGATGCGGGCCTATAGAAGGCGAATTGGTTCGGCCTAGAGTCGCGGGCGACTTTTGAACAGGCCGACCAATCATTCTCTCGCATTCGCTTTGCATAGACCTCGCTGATGATTTGTAACAACACAATCATCTTGTAGCCGGAATATCACACCAAACATATTCGCAACTGTGATGACGGATCGACAATCACCAATCGAGTCAACCTTGGAAAGTGGCAAGCCACGATTCGGACGAGGCGCGATCCTTTTTTGCATCACACTAGGCCTCTTGGTAGGACTCGGAACGTTTACCTTTGGCTATGGAAAAGGCGCGAGCTATCTAAGCAACAATCCGGAATCGTGTGTGAACTGCCATGTCATGCAAGACCACATGGATTCATGGCAACAAAGCAGCCACCATCATGTCGCTGTTTGCAACGATTGCCATCTGCCTCATCACCCCGTCATGAAATGGGTCACCAAGGCAGACAACGGTTTCTTCCATTCACTTGCTTTCACGCTTGGCAACTTTAAAGATCCAATCCAAATCAAAGCACGCAATCGCAAAGTGACGCAGAGCACTTGCGTTGACTGCCACAAAGACTTCATCCATCCACTTCTTCCGGCAACTTCTGGTGAAGACATGCAGTCGTGCGTTCATTGCCATGCCGACGTCGGGCACGCGGGACGTTAAACGACACTTTCGCAATCCATTTTCTATCCACTCCATAGTGACACCATGTCATCCGATAAAAAAAGCGGATTCAGTTGGCTCCTGTTGCTAACTTTGATCACCGGGGCAGCGACTTTTGCAGTGATCGCACTGCTCGTCAATATCTTCGAACGAAAACAAGAAGCTCGCGAACCGTTTACGAAAGTGGTCGAGGTCAGCGAAGTTAGTTCAGACCCAGAGCCGTGGGGTTTGAACTTTCCACAACAGTACGAAGACTACTTAAAAACGGTCAACGATCCCTACACGGACTTTGGTGGCAACCATACGTTGCCGCCAAGCAAGCTTGATGAAAACCCATGGTTGAAACGCTTGTTTGCGGGATACGCATTCAGCAAAGACTATCGCGAAGCTCGCGGCCATGCCCACATGCTGTCGGACCAAGAAGTCACCAAACGCGTCACTGACGTTCAACAGTCCGGCGCTTGTCTGCACTGCCACGCATCCATCATCCCCACCTATCGCCGGATCGGTCTGGAGAAGCTTGGCAAAGACGCGAGCGTCGCGAGCTTGGCAAGCAGCTTTGACCAAGAAGCCGTCATCGCAGGCTTCAAAGAAGTCAGCCAGAAGAAGTATGAAGAAGTTCATGCGGAACTTGAGAAGACAGCAGACGGCATGGACGCAGCAAGTGGGGATCCACACATGGGAGGCGCCCATCCCGTTTCCTGTGTCGACTGCCACGACCCGGACAACATGAAGATCCGTGTCACGCGTCCCGGATTCATTCTCGGGGTCGATAAACTTGCCAAAAGCGATGACCCAGTCCCGCACCTACCCAGCGTTCAACAATGGCGAGACAAAGGTAGCAAAGGTGACTACGATCCAAACACGATGGCAACCCGACAGGAAATGCGGACCTTCGTCTGCGCACAGTGCCATGTTGAATACTACTGTGCGAACAAAATGACGCTAACGTTTCCCTGGAGCAACGGCTTAAAGATGGAAGATCTTGAAGCCGAGTGGGACTCAACAACGTTTCCCGATGGTGGAGAGTTCTTCGACTACGTGCACAAAGAAACCGGGACCAAAGTCTATAAAGCTCAACACCCCGAATTCGAACTTTGGAGCCAGGGCATCCACGCAAGAAGTGGTGTCAGCTGTAGCGATTGCCACATGCCCTACGAAAAGGTCGGCGCTACGAAAGTAAGCAGCCACTGGGTTCGCAGCCCGATGATGAATATCAACAAAGCATGCCAGACCTGCCATAAAATCCCTGAAGATGAGATCAAGGCTCGTGTCGATCTAATCCAGGACCGCACGAAAGCGTTGATCGAGCGAGCGGCTTCAGCGATGACTGAAATGCTTGATAACATCATCGCGGTTCAGGAAGCTGGTGCGAGTGAGGAACAACTTGCTCCGATTCGGAAATTGCAACGTAAAGCGATGTGGCGACTGGATTATATCGCCAGCGAAAACAGTAAAGGCTTTCATGCCAGCCAGGAAGCCGCTCGAATATTGGGTGAATCGATCGACTACAGCCGGCAAGCGATCGCCGCCTGCTTGAAACTGAAGTTGGGTGATACGCCCGATGAAGAATCGGTTGCTGCGGCAGAATAGGCCCTGCTGACTCAGTCCAATTCGCTAGGACATTGCAAGTTCAAAGCTTTTACCCATCACTGTGTCAACGACTTGCTTCGGCAAGCGTTGACACAGATAAGCGGCCTCGCTTCACAGCAATCTTATCAGTCGACTTCAATGACGACTTTGCCATGATCGACACCGGATTCGACGCGACGATGTGCGTCTGCTAAATCTTCAAGCGGAAACACAGAATCCAATTCGACGCGAAGCTTACCTTCACGGTACAACCCGACCAGTTTCATTAAATCAGCAGTGTTGGGCTTCGCAAGCATCACCTTTGCCTTCTTCGATAAAGGTGCTGTGACCGCAGTCAGGACCATGCCTTTGACGTCCGGCTCGGTCGAAACAAACCTGCACTCATCCGACATCACACGGCGCGCATCAAGATAGCTCGCCTTGCCGGCGGCATCGAAAATCAGATCCCAGGTTCGATTCAACTCGGTGAAGTCCGATTGCTCGTAATCGATAAATTCGTCTGCCCCTAGACTCATGCAGGTCTCGCGGTTCTTGCCGCTTGCTACGGCCGTCACATGGCAATCGAATGCTTTCGCGATCTGAATCGCGAATATCCCCACACCACCACTGGCACCGTTAATCAAGACGCGATCACCAGCCATGATCTTTCCATGGTCTCGCAGTGATTGCAGTGCTGTTGTACCGGCCAACGGCATCGCCGCTGCTTCCAGGACCGGAATTGGCTCGGGAAGGACCGCAACCGAATCGATCGCACAGACCGCGTACTCCGCCGAGGCTCCTCCATAAAGAGAATCCAGAAACGCTATCACGGGCTGTCCAACCGAAAGTGGAGCATCATCAGCCACATCGGCAATGAACCCGGCAACGTCGTACCCGGGGATTCTTGGAAAGCCCCCCGGCAACAAACCTTTCATCTCGCCGCGACGTAGTCGATAGTCGATCGGATTGACGCTCGATGCGACAACCTGAATCAAAACCTGTCCTGGTCGGCGAGTTGGCGTTTTGACCTGCTTTTCATGTAGCACCGATGGCTCGCCGTAGTCGGCAAAAACCATGGCCCGCATCATTTCAGGAACGACATGCAGCGGCTTTTGCGTCGTCGGAATTTGAGCCACATCGGTCGACTCAACAGCACTGGACTCGGTTGATGCAACGGTTTTGGTGGACATGATTCGCTCCTGCAATAAACACGGCGTCGATTGAACGCCAAAAGCAACTTGCCAATCACATCACGCAATCGCCATACCAATAGGGTCCATTTCGATAAGGTCTGGGGCGTAGCGTCCAACAACATGGATCGTTCTTCCACGAGTGCTTTCGGGAACCATCTCAAAACACTTGCAGAAGAACGCCTCCATGGTATCGGCCGTTGAAACAAGATCAGCTCGCTGCCTTTTCAGCCGTCTCTTGATAGGCTGGAAAGTCCGTATAGCCATGCGGCCCTGGTGAGTACCAAACGGACATGTCTGCTGACTTGGCAATTGGCCAATCGTTTTCAAATCGCTCCACCAAGTCTGGGTTGCTGATGTAGGGTCGACCAAAAGCGATCAAGTCGGCATCGCCGCTGGCGATCGCCTGATCCCCGCTTTCTTTTGTGTAGCCAACGTTTCCCATCAACCGTCCAGAGAAGACTTTGCGAAAATCTTTCAGAGTCATCGCGGGACCTAGGTTATGGAAACCAAAACCTTTGCCGTCCATCACGTGCAGGTAGGCTAGACCGTAACGGTCCAGCTGCTGTGCGGTGTATGTAAACTGCTCGTTGTAGTCCGGGGATCCCATACTGTTAAAACTACCGTTGGGCGCCAGTCGAACGCCAACCCGATCCGCACCCCAAACCGACGTGACCGCATCGACAACTTCACCCAAGAAGCGATAACGGTTTTCGACGCTTCCTCCGTAGCGATCCGTTCGATGGTTGGATTTGGATTGCAAAAATTGATCAAGTAGATAGCCGTTTGCCGAGTGAATTTCGACGCCATCAAAACCAGCTTCTTTCGCACGAGCAGCGGCATTTCGATAGTCCTCGACGATCCCAGGGATCTCGTCGGTTTCTAGCGCACGTGGCGTTTCATACTGCTTTTTGCCGCTTGGCGTATGCACCCCGTCGCCTTCGATCGCGATCGCCGATGGTGCTACCGGCAGCTCACCGTGATGAAAATCACTGTGCGAGGCGCGGCCGGTATGCCAAAGCTGTAGAAAGATCTTCCCACTTTTTTCGTGAACTGTGTCGACGATCATTCTCCAACCTGCCTGCATCTCGTCGGTATAAATGCCAGGCGTTTCTGGCCACCCGATGCCTTGTTCAGAGATCGTTGTCGCTTCACTAATGATTAGCCCCGCCGACGAACGCTGAGCGTAATACTCCGCCATCAGTTCATTGGGAACGCGACTTTCACCCGCCCGCGCCCGTGTCAGCGGCGCCATCGCGACACGGTTTTTCAACTCGAGCGATCCAATTCGCAATGGGGCAAGCAGCTGTGGATTGGATGTTGTTTCGTGATTGGAGCTCATGAAGATCTCACTGGACTGATGTGGAGTCAAACGGCCGAAGATGGCTGTGGACCGTGGGCTTACGAAGCGTAGAGAGCCGTCTAGCGTCTCGAAGATTTCGCGGCCCGACCTGTCGGCAGATAGATACCACGCCAAACGTTTGGTCTTACAGGCAAGCGAAAAAGCAGCCATCGAGCGATAGCCGCACGCCAGATGGAAAGCTCACTTCGAATGACAAGTGAGCAAAGCCAACTGTATTTGCCTCATCCAGTCGGCGATCGAGGCTGGCTTCAGGGCGTTACCGGCGCCTGCGAAGAAAGACTGCCAACGACAGTCCCGCGCACAGTAACCCTGAACTGGGTTCTGGGATCGCCGTCACACCGACCCAGCTCACGAACAGGTTTCTACTTCCGAGATTGCTGTCGGTGACCCGAAAGGACGTAAAAGAATCGAGCTGCTGATCGGTCAGAAAGACGCTGTCCTTTAGCTGACCGAAGGTAGCAGCGATTTCTCCCGTTTGATCGTTGATGTCGATGTCTCCGACATATCCACTGGTTTGCAACTGGATCGAATCGAGCATCGTTGATCCGTCACTTGAAAACCGAACCAGCTCTCCCGACGTGTTACCGACAAAAATCGACCCATCTGACGCGACATCGATCGAACGCCATTCATCAAATGAAATCGTGATCGAACGTAGGTAGTCACCACTTTCAGAATCGAAAACGTCGATCTGGTCCGAAGTACGATTGTTGATCGTATAGAGGTTCCCATGAACGTCCAAGTTAAGATCGTACGGGTTGTCAGTCGTTGGCGTTGCCGAATTCAGACGCTGAGCCGATCCATTAAGCAAATTGAAACGGACAATGCCGCCTCCATTGACGACAGGCTGAGAATCGGTTGCGAACAGATAATTGTTGAAAGCTTCCAGCCCACCTCTTGAAACAAATCCGTCAGTATCCCAGCCAGCGAATTCGATGGTTTCTTCCCAGCTGGCCGTTGGCGTCGCGGGGCTGATTCGCAGCAACTCCGATGGAGAATTATTGGAATTGTGAACGTAGACAGCTCCGTTCAAATACACCAAATCGCGTGCATGATCGGTGGAGCTCCCGGAAGCCGGGTCGGGCACATCCTGAAACGTCTGAACGCGAGTTCCCGCGGTGGTGTACTCGGCGACGTAAGAGGGCGCCGTGTTTGATCCGGTGAATTCGTTGATCGAAACGATCAGATTACCGGTTGTCAGTGCGCCAGAAACGTCGTTGCTGATGCAAGAAAAGAGTAGGAAAAGTCCAACCAGCTCAGCCAATCCGCGTCGATGCATTCGTCCACCTCCAAACAAAATCGAAACAGCCCGAATTGTAGTCACCGATCCCCTCGGCGTGAACAGAAACACATTCACAACCACAGAATCTCAATTGAACCGCATCCACGCTCCTGCGTTGTCGCCAAAGCGCCAGCCAGACAGCGATCACGCCCAATCTCTATTGCCCCATTGCAGTACTCAGTTCAGCAACCAACTGCTCAACTGAGTGAGCTTTATCAACTGCAATATCGAAGCTATATCCTTCGTCGATGATGTGCAAAGCAACGTGAAGCTCGTTGCTTGAGGCATGAATTGTATGAGCGATTGCATCGATGGATCCCGAACAAGCGATCATTTTCTTTGATGAAATGAGCTTCACTTTACAGGTCCCTGACTCTGTGTTGTGTGTTGCCTCAATAGCTGCGATCACCGATGGCGAGGTGTGTAGTTCGCCAACTCCGTTCATCGCACAAGAGCTTCCGAAATTACATCGCGATCGAAAGCAACCATCTTTCCATCATAAAGCAGAATTGTTTCCGACACTCATCAGTCTCCAATTCGAGACAACCATCCCCCGCTAAAATAAGAGGACGCGTGGCCCGCAAACCCCAGGCCACCTCACCATGAGGTGGTGACGGAGACGTGCCTCCGCAGCCGACAAGTCATTGGACTCAGAGTCGCAAAAAAAGTTTACGTAAGGTAGTGCCGCTACCTATTCGCGCGCTATGCACAAACACGAGCAAACCTAAGTTCGTCCATGACCGTGCTTTGACCTAGTTGGTGCTGAAACCGCGCCGAAGCTACAAACCCGGAGAGGCATTGGACTTAGTTGGTTTAAGTACCATTCATGCCAGTCACCTATTGTACATGCAGGAAAATTATTGAAGTTTCCCATTGCTCATATCACCCGTTCCGCTCGTTTGATATGCTTTTGTACTGACTTAAGCGTCCCGGAGGATTGGTTGGGAGCGGGAAAAGCCGTCTCAATACACGTAACTGGAGCAAGAAGATGATGCGAGCGATTCAACTGGTGGTGGCTTGCGGGGCGGTACTGTCCGCCTTCGCCGGGCAGGTTCAGGCCGGAATGATGCTAACGATCCAGCCAAACGCGGTCGGAGACACAATTTTCTTTTCAGCTACAATCTCATCCCCGTACCAGAACGAAAATATATTTGGTACTAGCCTAGTCACTGACGATGACGGCATTTTTTTGAGTGGCGGAGCGGGGCAAGCAATTTTCTATGGTAACTTGCAGGTCGGCAACTTCAAAACGTCCAACAGCAACGAAATCATTCTTCGAGACGGTTTCGCTGGCTTCCAGGTATTGTCAGGACCGACGCTCTTTGACGGCTTCTATCTGGACGACGACGGCAGCGGTGTTGACGACGACTTTGCCGTCATATTTAACGGACCGCTCTCAACCGGCGAGGTTCTCGCTTCAATCCCCATGCATCCCAACGGTTTTGATTGGAACTGGAATGTAGGCACGTACACGAACAATTCGAATGTAACGATCATCGTTACTAACACCCCATATAACAGCAGTGTCGTTCCCGAACCAAGCTCTCTTGCCTTCGTTGGAATTGGTGCGTTGGGCATGGTTGGCCTTGGTTGTCGTCGCAAACAAAAATAGCTTCTTTCGGAAATTTATCGGCAACAACCGGGCGCGATTTTGAGCTTCCCACAGTAGAACAGTAGTCCCAGTCGGTAGTTGGCGAAGTTCCTAAAACCACCTGGGTGCGACTATTGAATCCTTCGGTAATTCGGTTCCGAAAGTAGGTCAGCATTCCATCGAGATGCTGCTGCGGCATGCGTGTTACATTCTTGATTGGTTCCAAGCGGCTTCGAATGGCCCACCCGTACCAACGGCCGAAAAAGCCTTCCGCCCAGAAGGCCAACACGGACATCCAGAAGTGCCGAAAGTTCTCTTTGATTGCCCACACACGACCGGTTTTCAGTTCGTTCCGCATGGCAGCCAGCAGCTTGTGGCATCGACCGTCATCGTGACGAAAGCCGGGGTCGGATTCCTTGTTTCTACTTAGAGTTTTTCGCATGTGAAGGCGGCCCCTGGGACGTGTCGTTGACTCAAGATTCAGCCGTCGTGCGGAACAAGGCAAAGGGGTCAGGCCCAAAACCGTTCAGCGCGAAATTTGTGAATCGCGATTGATCGGCCCGAGCTGCTCTGGTCGCTTAGTATTTCGAACTCTCTGTTTTCAATTGTTCGCCGTGCGGATGGGAAAAGGGGTCAGGCCTCTTTGACTTTGCTTTGAGGATTCTCGCATGTGAAGGTGACCTCTAGGACGTATCTTTGACTCAACCTTCAGCCGAGCCGTCGTGCGATCCACTCTTCCATGCAATCTCAACGCAGCTGGCATACCATCGCGCCGTCTCCAATTCCTTTTCCGGCAGGGCTTGATCTGCACGGGAAACCCATCTTCGCGGTCGTGGGAGCGGCCAGGGTGACGGCTCACAAAGTGATAGTGCCTGAGCGTCAATTGAATGGAAAGCAAGTAGAACAGGTCAATCAAAACAGATACCAGCAGCTTCCATTCTTCGCCTCTCTTCAACTATCTCTGAGTAGTGCTTGTCGGTTCTCACGGGAAGGCTAAACACACCTTCGGCAGCTTCAAAAACCGCTAGCTTTTTCAAAAAGATTCTCCAGAAGCTGAACGGCCCGATACCAAGAGCTTTCCAGTCCAGCTGTTCGTTCCATGACAATCTAACCTTTGCATGGCGATCCGCGTCTGTCTGGATGCGATCCGCCGGGAGTCCGAGGATGCAGACATCTCCCATAAATCCAGAAACATCTAACTGAAAGTCCTTCGCAGCTGACGCGTTAGATTGATGCAAACCACGCTCCTCTGGCTGCACCACTAATGCAGGAGGAAATGTTCCTTCGACCACCACTCGATCGAGCCTAACTTCTGAACTTATCGTCAATGCATCACCACAGTCCAAATTGGAGAATCGGACTTCGCTCATCGAAACGCCACTTGTGATGACACAGGTACCAGGGCTAACCCGGCAATCTTCAAAGGTCACTTTTTCAATCAGCAACTGTCTCCCGGTCATCGGAGACAATGTCAAATCAGAGAACTCAGCACCTAAAAACTTCTCTTGCGTTAGGTGAAGTTGCCCTTCCTTGTCTTTATTAAAATGTAGTTGCATTAGTACCTTGCTTTTCGCCCTCTCCTCGGCATAAACTCAAAGATGAATGCGGCGATCCATTTTCTCTAAGCAGATCAGCAATCAGCACATACAGATTGCGTTCAACCATCCGAGAAAACCTGCAAATCAAGCGTCATCTAGGGATGAAAATTCGTCCTGGTGTCGCTCCTCGGACACGGACTATCCATTCGCTCCATTCTTCAGGTTTCCAGAACATCAAAGGCTTGGATACGTCGCCATAATATGGAGCAAAGCGATCGGAGATCTCCCGTAGTCCAGCCATACCATTCGCCTTGAACAGACAGCAGCCATTTTGCTGGACCAACTCAAAATCAGCAGTCATAGATGGTGAATGCAAAAGTGCTTCGTCAATTATGGAACTCAATTCGGTTCCAACACCAATGAATTGACTCGGGTGTGCGAGGAACAATTTGTTTCGGTTTTCTAAAATGGACAGGAATGAGACATTGCGGAACGAAGCATCAAAGTCAAGCAAGAAAAATTCTGAATTCCGCACTTGTTTTGCAGCTGATGCTCCCGACCTTGGCATGAATTCTTCATCTGCCACAGCAACGAAGTTTCCAAATCCTAAATGAAATGGATGACATTCAAACGAACGCTGGAAAAGCTGCCAATACACATCGACATCTGTTTGTGCTGGCAGCTCAAAATACAGATAGTTAGGTGTCTTGGACTTGAATGCTGTGTCAATTCGACGGCCCCAGAACAAGAAGCGTTGATCAGCCGTATCTTTGGTAGAGGAGTTGGTCAACGATAGAAACAATGATCGCGTAAAATCGTGGTCGCGAATTTGATTTGCGAGACTGTCAAAATCACTATCTGTCGCTTTCCATTTGCTGAATCGATCTCCAGTTTTGCTCACCCTTGTAAACGGAGATGAATACACCTGGAAATAGCGCTCGATAACCTCTAGCAGATCGCGCTGAATTTCCCCAGGATCATCGAAGTAGTACAGCACAATACCGTATGCGATTTTCGGATCTGCTGCCGAGTTCTGTTTTTTCATCGATTGTAGCCCAGCTGCATTGGACGAATGCCCGTCCAGTCAAGAATATCCTGAAACTGTTGGTTCCATGTAAAGCTGGCCGGTTTTAAGTCCCAGTATTCGACTCCGTCAACACCGTCAAATTGGAAGTCAGGCATCCGGTATTCTCCTCGCTTTCCATAGGTTCCACCAGGCCTTACAACGGCAGTTGTTCCTCTCAAGCCGAGAACTCGACTCGTTTTTCCACTAGTGAGCCCGAGTCGAGATTTCACTCTGGCATCAAAAATGAAACCATACAGCATGAAGTTGCCATCCTTGAGGAGTTGTTGCATTGCTGGTTCAGCTTTCATGATGCGTTCGACCTGCCTTCGGACAGATTTCACAGTTGCCAAAGCAACTTGACGATTGGACGGAGCCTCTGCATCAAGTTGGTTTCTGAACCTATCACCAAATCTCCCTCGGAGTTCAGCAAGGCGTTCTGCAGATGCTCCGGACTTCGTCCACGGATCGTTGCTAGATACGCCACGTTCATTGGGATACGTGTTGTGAACCAGCGTCCCGGATTGGCCGACGTAGTAGACGTGCTCGGCGTGGACTTCTAGGTTGTAGACCGGTTCGGGGCCGGGGCGCGCGAGCTTGTTGACGATGCGTTTCGTGTCACCCGAATACGTTCGGACTTGCTCGCCTAAATTCAACTCGCCAGCGTTGATGTATGCCTCGCGGTCGGCAGACCAGAACGGATGGTTCGATGTCGTGCCGATCGTTTCTTGACCTTCGCCATCTCCAATCACCAAGTCCATCACTTCGCCGCTGCTGTGATGGAACGTCGCCGTCACCACTCGACCAGCGCCCGATTGAATGTTTCCAACTGGCTGGATATCCAGAACCGATGCTGGGCCGCTAATCGAAAGCTCTGGCAGGTCCATCTCCACTTGCAGAACCGGCGAAAGATCGGTGGCTCGTGCAAGCAGATCGATGACTGCCAACTCTTGAAAGATCGGCCGTAGCGGTAGTAATGAGCTCCGCTGCTGATCTGCGGAATGCTGCTGCAGTAAAAGACCGCAGTCTCCTTGGCCAAGCGACTCAGGCTTTAGGACATTCGCATCCGCAGGAGTTTCCAGCGAACAACTCAGCTGCTCCAGCACCCACGCTTCGGGACGCAGCAGTTCGATGTTTAGCTCTGATCCGTCAGGTTTTGGCATCACGAGCGAGAGCTGAATCCAATCGCTCCAGTCGGGTTCCTGCCAAGTTGAACGCTCGAACGAGGTAAGCTCGGGATTGTTGGCGAGGACACGATCGCCGACCTTTAATTCCTCGATCGGTTTGGTGCCGTAGCCATTTGACGACGAAGCGTTCTGCCGGGTCTGGGAACGATCCGTGGTGATTTGATCGGTCGATGGCTTTGGAACCAGACACATCCCAGCCATGACCATCAAGCTTGCCGTCAGGCACAGTTGGCGGGTGTATCGCTTGAGGCGGAAGTGGCTGAGCGACTGGCTGGGCGAGTGACTGGGCGAATGACTGGGCGACGGCATGTTGATGGTGCTTGGGCGTGCTGTTGCTGAGTGGTGGGAGAGCGAGCAAGGATTCGTCGCCTCATCCACTACACGAGAGAGATGAGTTAGACCCAAAGGTCACGATCGAGATTGCGATAGTTGATCGCTTCGGCAAGGTGCAGTTCGTTGATTGATTCATCACCAGCGACATCAGCGATGGTGCGACACACTCGGAGGATCTTGTCATGTGCTCTCGCCGAAAGTCCCATCTCTTCGACGCTATGACGCAGCATGTCCTGGCAGGTCGAATTCAACACACAATGCTCCCGAACTTGGCGACTAGTCATCTGCGCGTTGTAGCGAACGGGACCACCGCCAAAGCGTTCGGCTTGTCGTTTACGTGCCCGTTCGACCATCTCTCGCATCTGCTCGCTCGTAGTTCCACAGCATGCATTGCCAGAGCCGGAAAGTTCTTCGAAAGGAACAGCGGGAACTTCGATTTGAATGTCGATACGATCCATCAGAGGACCGGCATTGTTTGCAAGGGACCGGAGTTGTTATCTCCCAGAAACACAGCGAAATCGCTGGTCCTTAGGTAAATCCTGCCTCCGGTCACATTGCATCGGAAGCGTTTTCCGGTCGGCCCCCACTGCACCCGCTCGATATCCAGCTCCACCTTGTCGACGAAGGCCTTCATCGTGCGGTTGAGAATTGCGGAGTCATAATCAGTATCAGCGATCGCTTCTAAGTCGCTCAGCCAGTTCAGGGCGGTCTGGATTCGCTTCTCGATGTCGTCGATGGTCTTCTCTGGTGTTTCGGTCGCTTGATCCAGTATCGGCCTCAGAGCATCCCTCTGGTCTTCTAGCTCACGAATGCGAGCTTCGACGTGCCGGATCATGTCTGGTTCAACTTCAACCAGCCGCCTCCGCGCTTGCTCGATTTGGCTGGCGATCTTCTCGGCTTGGTTCTTGGCAATCTTGATGTTTGACTTCTGACGCTTGCTTCCCAGCAGTTCCCGCATCCGCTTTTTCAGTCGGTTGATGTTCGTCGGCGTCAGAACCTTGTCGAAGTATTCCGACCGCAGTTTGCTGATGATGAGCTTCAGCACCTCGGATTCGCGGACGGTGTATCGCTTGCACGATCCCGGTCGCTGCCAATAGTTCTTGCATGTGTATTTCGGAACCCCGTTTGATCGATCACATATCATTCGGGAACCACACTGGCCGCACTGAAGCAATCCCGACAGAGCGGTGATGCTATCGGGGTCGGCGTGTGTCTTCCGCTTGTTGCTCTTAAACCGTTCCTGCACTCGGTCGAACGTCTCACGGTCGATGATTGCCGGGTGCGTATCTTCAACGATCGTCCACTTGTCGCGGGGGAGCCTTATCAATTGGCCTTTCGGATTCACTACCCCGTCTTTGAACTTGCTTGATGTCCGCTGGTTGTAGATCAGGTATCCAAGGTATCGCTCATTTTTCAGTAGTAGCCCGATGCCCGTGGCAGTCCAGGTCTTGCCTTTTGGGCTTTGGATGCCTTGCTCACTCAACCATAGCGACAGCGATCGCGTTGATTCGCCCTCGTCGTATCGCCGGAAGATTTCGCGGACCAATTCGACGTCCGCCTCATCACCAAGTTGTAGCCGTTGGTCATCGCCGACCACGTAGCCAAAGGGCGGGACACCAGCAATCCATTTGCCCGCCTTGGCCATTTGGTCCATCGAGCGGGAAACGTTCTTCGACAGGTCTGATAGATACTGGTGCTTGCCCTCCTGTGTGACGCTGTACGTGATCCGGCCCGCCATCGACGTCCAATCGATCAACCCATCGGTGACGGTCGCTAGGTGGACGCCTGCCTCACGTAACGGGTAAATCCATCGCCCCGCCTCGATCGCATCGAATCGCCCAAACCGGTCTTGGTTCCAGCAAAGTATCGCGTCGAACTTTTTGACCGATCCGTCTTCAATCATCCGCTGGAATTGCAAACGCTTGTCGGTGCGGTCGCCACTGACGGCCAAGTCTTCGTACCAATCGATGATTCGGTAGCCGTGTTTCTCGGCATACGCTTCGACTTCGATGCGTTGCTGTTCGGGTGACTTCTCTTGCCGATCCGTCGACATTCGGACGTAGCCGACCGCTACGATCTTGCCAGCCATCGCAGAACCTCGCTTTCCTGTTAGCGGGTCGTGACTCCTGATGCAATAAATGAAGGGGAAGCCGTCAGGAAACGGCGTTCGGGAGCTACCCTATCCCCCCGCATCAGTTTATCAGACTTTTCTAAGCCTCCCCATACCATCTTTTGACCAGTTGCCGGTCGACATACTCCGGCCCTTCGAAGTGCCACGGCAGTTCTCGCCACTCGTCGCGATAAAGAATCTCCCACCGCTGTTGAACCTCGCCGAACTGTCCCGGCGTCTCGGGCTGGTGGTTGTACCGGATGCGGTCGACGTCAATCTTCAAGTTGGTGGCAATCTTGATCCGCATCGCTTCGGTGAAAGCGTCGGCTGATTGTCCTGGGTGTCGGTCTGGGTGGTTCATTCGTGGATTGTATTGCTGCGCGGGCTTCGCCTTTCCTGGGTGACACATCAGTGTTCCCAGCGTCGAAAATTCGATGTCAGAATCCTGGCCTCGCCCACGCCCACAAGCCGGTGCCAGCGAGTGAACGCCAGCTACCGGCCAAGGAGGGTTCGGATTCAGTTGTAACCATCTTGGTTACGACTCGACGTCTACCGTGCGAACGCGAACAACGCAGCCGCCGCAGTGGACAGGCGAGCGAACATCGGTCTTCTGTCCTTCGCTGTGGTCGCCTTTGGCGTTGCCGGTCTTCTCAGCACCGTGGCGGATTCGGAGGCGTCCAGAATCGCAAGGGAGACAGTCAGCACCGATTGAGCCGTGGTAGCGTTGACGTCGCCCATGACGGCAGCGATGTCAGCTTCGCGGGCTTTCTCGATCAGCATGGGTGTCAGCCGGTTTGCCGTCGCCAAGCCGTTGATGAGTCCCGTTGTGGTCCGCATCTGCGACTTCGTGCTGCCCGTCAGTCTTCTGTGAACCGCGAAGACTACAGCAGGCCAAGTTGCCTTTGCGAGAACACCAGCCGCCGCGTACTGGTGATCGGCAAGTTGCCTCTCGATCTCGGCCAGTGATTCACGCAGCGTGATGACGAGGGATTCAGTTGACGCGATTTGTGCTTTGAGTTGTTTTGGTGTCTTAGCCATTTGGTTTCTATTTGGATTGGATGGTTATTGTTTGAAAGTTGGTTCTGCACGATGACTACGCCGCCAAGGTGCAGCGTCTTCTTCTGACCTTGGCACACGCCTTTCGCCTCAGACGGGAAAGAATCTCGTCAGCCGATTCGAGCGTCGGGTCGGAACCTGGGATTGCATAAAGAGGAATCCCGCAAGTCGACTTGATGACTTGCCCCGATTCGACCAGCCGATTCAGGGTCGGTCGCAGTTGCTTGTGCTGACCAACGGCCAGGTGAATCTTGGTAAGCGTCAACGATCCCTGTGACAGTGCATCAAGAATCGATTGTTCAAGTCGACTTTCGATATCGCTTGTCAACGCTCCTTGCCGTACCTCACGACAACGCTCGGCGATTTGCTCCGGCGTCGGATCGTTTGGCAGTGGTTCGGCGTAGAATCGCACCCTCGCGGATTCAAGATCGCACTGGCGAACAAATAGCTTGCCCTGGGAATAGACAAACTTGATCCACCGTTGGCGGGCGAGTGTCGCCAAGTGTTGATAGCTGGTGCCGATGAACTCCGCAGCGTCTTCGATCGATACCAAGTCGCTTGGCGTCGTTGATGACGGTTCTGGATCGTCCTGGGGACCCCTCAGCCACTTGGCTTTCAGCTCCCTGATGTCATCGAGTTGGTCAACGTGAATCGCTGCGAACGGCCATCCTTTGACCTGATGCGATTTGATGACTCCGCGTTCCACCCACTTTGCGATTGTCAGTCGCCGGCAGCCGGTGAGCTTCGATGCCATCGCGATGGTGAAGAACGGAACGGGCGGCGATTTTAGCCGTGGTTGGGTTGCTGTTTGCAACATTGGGATTTTCTCCCTGCACTCTGGTTCGGAGTGCGCACGACCTAGCTCGCCGACACGCTTAGAAAGCCGGGTGTGTACTCCCGACCGGATGGGGCTTTGCTATCTGCACGATTGCAGGTCAGTGCTTGGCACACCTTCCACGCATCGGCGAGCTGGGTCATTTCCTATCGTCAAGAGGTACACAATCGGCGTTGTCGCTGCTGGATTGAACAACCAGCCAGCCAAGTCGTGAAAGTTTCTAAGCCAACACGACTGCCAGACAGATGGGCGAAGTGTGCCCGAAAAACCGAAACCGGTCAAGCTCGGTCTGCCGGGGTGGTCACCATTGGGAAACTAGAATTTTCTAGTTTGCGATTTAGCCTCATGCGTGCGTGCGAGATGCGACTGAGTTGAGGGGCGACGAAATTCGTCGGCCTCGTCCCGATTGACTCCACGAAGCTGATTGCGAGTGGCACGCTAGGTCACTGAGGTAAAGCCCTGACAATCCAAAGAGCGACAGAACCGACGATGAAACCAACCAGCAATCCGACAAAACCCATGACGACTAAAAGACCCGTTCGATTTGGCTTTTCGGGGACGTCATTGGTGCTCGGCTTGTACGGGTTCGGATCGCTCATAGCCACATTGTAGCCGTCAGTTAGGCACCACACTTAACCCATCATCGCATCACGCCTTACCGCAAAACACGTCCGAAAATCGGCCAGTTAGGAGCCATCACCCGCGAAACCACTCAGGCATCGGGCAAGCATCCTCATCGATGTCACCAGCCAAGTCATACGGGTCGGCGTCTTCGTTCCACTCGCGGAACTCTCGGTCTGCTTGCCGTTGTCTTCGTAGGTTGCCCTTGGCGTTCACCTTGCCGCTTTGAATTTCAGCGATCGCATCGGCCACCATTGCTGGTGATGGTGTGTAGGGCAGCTTGACCCCGCATGTGACATAGAACTCGGCAGGGCTGATCTCGATCAGCTTGCAAGCGTCATCGATTTCCCATCCCTCGCGCTGAACCAGATAGTTCGCTTCGAGAATCCTGTCGTAGCTCGATGAGCAATACACCGGGGCGGGTGTCAGTCCGTGACGTTCCATCAATTACACCGCACCTCCGCCGCGTTTCTTCTTCAGATTCTTGTTCAGGTCAGCCAGCAACCGGTTACTTTCAGCAATCGCCCGTGATGCCTTCTCCGCCGCAATCTTCTGTGCCGTCGCGATAGCCAACTGCTGCCGGAACTGGTTATCCTGCTTATTGGATGCTGCGTTCTGAGCCTCCGCGATCATGCGATACTCTTCGCGGCTTCCCTTCGTGATCGATGGCGGCAGTTCAACTTTGATTGCCGTTTGTTGCGGGTTGAACTCACCAGCTCGCTGACTGCGTGCGCGACTCAGGGTCCGCTGTGTAATCAGTCCACGCTGATACATTTCCTCGAACCGCTGCAAATCGCTGACGAGCTTCTCGAACGGAGTCCGCATCGATTCGGTGACTTGCTCCGCCTCGCCTTTAATCTTGGCCTGTTGTTGAGCTAGAACGTCACGTTGCTGTTCCAGAAGTTCAAGGCGTTTTTTCTCGTACTCTTGCCGCTCCAACAGTGCGGCCCGTTCCTTCTGCATCGCCTTCAAGCGAAGCACCTGCGTTTTCTCGCTGCTTGCAGCCGCTAGTTGCTCCCGCTCGATTGCATCCTTGGTCATCCGTTGAAGCCGGTCTTGTTCCTTCAAGGCTTCGTTCTGGCTTTTGATCGTTGCCAAAATACGCTCACCAGCGTCGTATCGTTCCCAGCGTCGTTTCGTAGCTTCGTCACGCTCACGTTGGTGATTCTTTGTGAATCCGCCCGATCGTGACGTCGTGAATGCGTTGGCGGCGTTCTTTGCTGCGGTCGCTGCTGCTGCGGTGTTCTTGTAGGACGCCTCTAGCTTCGCGTTCTGCGACGCCGTTTTCTCGCTCTCCGCTCGGCCATGCTCTAGTGCTTGGTCCATCAAGTAGATGGCACCCGCCGCGATAGCCACACCAGCCGCTAGTTGTGCCCAGCCTTTCGGACCACTCAACGCCAGCAGCGACACTTGAATATTTCGCCAATTCTTCAACATCGCGATGACTCGCTGCCCCACTGCGATCAGCTTTCCAGCGATGAAGACAGACGGACCAAGGGCGGCAGTAAACGCGATGATGTTTCGCTCTGTCCGCGATAGTGATTCGGCCCAACTGCTCGTTCGCTCAATCATTCGGGCAATTGCGTTTGCGGAGTCACGCACCGCTGGGAAGAACTTCCGCTGAATCCCGGCAGTTGTGATCTCGACCACATTCCCAAGTCGCGATAGTGCCCCACCTGTTGACGCTGCCAGCTTCTTATTGATGCCGTAGAACCGGCCGCCCGCTTCGGTTGCTCGGTCCATTGCGCGGCGAACCATCTCGACTGTGATCTCGCCGTTAGCCATCTTCTCCGCAAGGCTTGCCATCGATTCGCCAGTGTCTTCGGCAATTTGTTGCAATGGGTTGAAACCAGCGTTCACAAACTGACGAACTTCTTCGCCCATCAGCTTTCCCTTGGCTTCAACTTGGGCGTATGCCAGCGAAAGTCGCTGCATGGCATCAGTGTTGCCCGCTGAAATCGCAGTGAGTTGCTGAACCCGTCGGCTGACCTGATCGGCATCGACTCCGTAAGCCAGCATTGCGTTAGAAGCCTGCATCAGTTGCGGCAAACCGAACACCGGGCTATCCCTGTCGATCCGTTTCAGGTCCGTCATCAGCTCACGGGCACGCTCGGCTGACTTGGTGAAGACTTCGAACTGAATCTCGGCCTGTTCCGTTGCCAGTGCTGTCTGGCTTGCGTTCCTGAACTTGTTCGCCGCTGCTGTAAGGCCACGATAAGCCAATGCCACGGCACCAACCTTAACCGCCAACTGACGAAGACTCTCGGCCTGTCTGACGTTGGATTGGTTTGCCTGAGCGTTGGCCTGATTTGTTCGCCGGATTTCGTCGTTGAGCATCCTGCGAGCCCGTTGGTATTCCAGCGTTGAAACCCGACCGGCTTGGTACTCCGATCGCAGTTCCCGGTGCTGCATTGCCAACCGTTTGGTTGCAGGAACGCTACGCTGCACAATGGCTGCAACTCGCTGCTGAAGTTCGGCCTGTCGTCTCGCTGCCTCAGCAACACCGGATTGTTCATCCTTCTGCTTTCGGGTTTCTTCCTTCACCTTGGCGAGTGCTCGGGCATATTCCTCCTGCGTGATCTTTCCGCCGCGTAGTGCTGTGAATAAATCCCGAAATTGCTCCTTCGATTTCTCGATCATGGGCGTCGTCGATGACACCAAAGACCGGATGCGGCTATGTGCCTGGTCCGCATCACTGACAGCGTTCTTTTGCTGTTTGTACTTTGCGTTGATCGCCTCGATTGCTCGGCTGTACTCATTCGCGGAGACAGCACCCGTCCGGTAAACGCGATTCAATGATTCCTGTGCGTCCGCCGCCTTCTCGGATTCGGTCGACGTCTCACGCATGATGCGATTGATCTTGTTCACGTCACTGCGAACTGTCCGAACTGCCCGGCTAACGCCCTCGGTCGATGCGTTAATGCGAAGGGTCAGAGCGTTTAAGCTGGTCGACATTGGAAAGCCTGTTTGGTTGCGGTAGACTGCCGATTCTGCGGCGTTTCAGTGCGTTTTTGCCGGTTTTGGGTCGATTTCGCGGGGCTGATTTGGTGACTTTTTCGCTAGTGAACAACTGTTCGAGAAAAAATCATTTTGCTGCACGCACGGACGAAAGCGGGCAACGGTAGGTCGCTGGACCCCTGGCCCCAGAAAAAACCGCCCCCCCCGGCCTGTGGTCGCCCCTGCCGTGCGTCGATGGCTCGGCTCGATGCTTCGGCCATGCCTTTGTGGTCGTTGCAGGGCGGTTGTCCTGGTGCGTTCTCGATGGTGTGCCAAACGCTCATCCGGCTGACGCTTTTGAATGAAAGGAGCAGTGCCGCCCACCTGCGTTGACGGCACCACCCCGATCTGGCCCAGCGACTACGAGTCGCCTTTCCGCGAAAGGTTGCCGGTGTGGCCAACTACAGGCCAGCTACCTTGGATTTCAATTTCAGGATTCGCAATTTGGCTTGCGTGTCGCTACGGCGATTGGACGTCCGATCAGATGAGCGAGAAGCCGACGTTCCCGACCGACGATTCGAAGCCCCCTTTGGGTCAATGATCTCGTCGCAGAATCCAAGTCGTTTGGCCTCGGTCGCGCTAAACACAGTTCCGTCGCTCGTTCCTTCAAGCCACTTGGTAATCTGTGCCCGGCTCTTGCCGGTCTTGTCCTGATAGATGTCGATAATGTGTTCATCAATTGTGTCCAACCATTTCGTTGTGGATTCGTGATCGTGCCGATTGCCGATGGTGACAGTCGATGCACGGTGAATGCCGATGTCGCTGTTGCGATACATGCGGACCTTGGTGCCAGACAGAGCGAGGTAACTGGCTGCTGAAAAGGCGATGCCCTCGATCGTGGTCGTCACTGGCTGGGGGTGGCTGGCCAGTGCGTTGAACATCACTAGACCTGCGTAGACGTCGCCACCGAAAGAGTTGATCCGGACGCTCACCGGCTTGTTGCGGTTGCGGTTCAGGATGTCGACGATCGTCTTTTCGGAAACGCCCCCGCCTGTCCACGGGTCGTCACCGATGACGTCGTAAATCTCGATCGATACTTCGTCCGCTTCGTTGCGGAACTTCATCTGCTGCCGGTTTTCGCTGGCCTGTTTCGCATTGAGGATCGACTGCGGAACAGAGCGAAGGTCAAAAGGGCGGTAATGACTTCCCATGATTAAACCTCTGCTAGTTGCAAAGCCACCAGCGAACCAGCAGGATCAGACGGGTTGTTTGTTCCGTTGTCCCAGCAAACGAAGTCGTCGTAGGTAGAGAATCGCATCAGCCGCTGGTCGGTAACAAAGTCCCTGATCGAATCGAAGTGAAGCTTTTCCAAGACACCGTAGATCGTCCCAAGCCCCAGGTATCCAAACACGGCGACCTTGGCACCTGCTGCTGCGGTGCTTGCTGGCATCCCGCCAACGAAGTGAACTTTGTGCCCAAACAATAGCCCGTCTGCGTCGTCAGGCGGTACAGCCAACAACGCAGCTTCGCCCGCTAACCGAAGCACAGATTGCGTATAGAACGATCGCGACATAAACCACCGTGGCGGCTCTGGCGTCTCAAACTCTGGCAACAGTCCGATCGTGTTGGCAAAGTCTTGTGCGTCAAGTGTCGCAGCACTTGTGTTGCCGGTCGCAGCTACCTTAATGCTTGATGTTCGCAGCGACTCGAGGATGCCCAGCACGAATCCGTCTGCCTCGTTATTCAGCCCAGTAAACGCGATGCGATCGAGGTCTTTTGCCAAAGCATCGCCAGCCGCAATAGAACAAACACCGATGATGTCGAGGGCATCTTCGGCAAGCTCTCTTGATGCCTTGAAGTAAACATATCGCTGATTTGCGCCCATCATCGCAGAGCCTGCGTCCAGGTGGCTATCTGGGCCGCTGATTGTCGAGCTAGACACCCTTGCGTGGTGCAAGACTTGTGCGGTGCGGGCCTTGAGCGTGGGCACGAGGTTTTCGCCGCCCATGATTGGCCGCTGGTAAGAAAACCGCGAGACAACACTGGTTTGCATGAGCTGATGAACAACTCCATGCAGCACCGTTTCTTCGAAAATACCATCATCAATAGTGAAGGCATTTTTTGGAGGATTCTCGGGTGCTCTGTACGTTCCCTGGATTCTGCCGAAAGCCTGGTCCTTCGGCATCAACTTGATTTTGCCGGGAACTTTCGAGCCAAAGCTGTCTCGAAACTTGTTTAATCGTTCTCGTGTGATCGTCATTCTTCTGTCCGTGAAAGGTGTGCTGATTAGGTCCGGTGTCGCTTAGGCTTTCTTGCGGCCACGTCGCTTAGTGACTTTTGCCCTGGGCTTTTCTTCGTCGATGTACTCGGCATAGCGATTCCGCTCGACAAGCAGGTTTGCAAGACCTACCGCAACCGTCATTTCATGACCGCGATGAAACCCAACGCAGTCCGTCAACAATCGAATCCGTCTTTGTCCGTTCATGGTCCCGCTTGTCCGTTTTGAATCCTGTCCACTTGCTGTGATGTGGTCATTCTTGTCGATGTCCACCGAAAAAAAGTCAGTGCGTTTAGCAGATGTGCTAAGGATCTGCTAAACCCGCTTCTGTATCGCCCTGACCACTTGACCCAACAGCAACTCAGCACGTTCCAGCCGGTCAAAGAGAGCTTGGTTTTCGTTGTTCAGCCGTGTGACCGCCGCCGTTAGCGTGTCGATTTCCTCGATCCGGTTGCCGTGGGTGTCAACCAGAAACGAATCTTTCGCTGTGAAGCCACACGCAATCGCTTTGCATTTGAGGTAATGCGTTTTTCGGCTGCCGTTGGTGATCGTGTTATCCACCCGCATCACGTCGCCGCACTCCGGGCACTTATCCCCGCTTCGCATCGTTGTCATCTCCGTCGACTTGTTTTGCTGCTTCCCGTGCATCAATTGCCTGCTTGGCGTCGACGAGCCGATTGAGCATCGCCGTCGTTCTTGCGTGAATTCGGTTCATGCGGTTGCTGGCCAATTCCACGAACGGCGTGACGTGCTCTGTGAGGAACTCAGCACAACCAGCCAGGAACTCAACCGGTCTTTCGTCCAGGTCATCGCTGCCGATGATTGCACCGATACGATCAAGCTGGTTCTCGATGAACTCAAAATCGGGCGACGATTCGTCGCTATGGTCGATCAGGTCTGTCATTTGGTTGTCTCCTTGCCGGTAGTCTCAGTGTCGATGGTGATCTCGTGAACGTGAACGCACTTCAAACCGTGATTCCTGCCCAAGCGTTTAAGAATCTCACGCAGGCCACGAACGGCCATCTGGCAATCGTCGTGGTCGGCTTTCAGCTCGATATGAAAGGTGGGGCGGTTGGTCATCTGGTTTGCCTCTCACGTCGACAGCGAGCGTTCTGGTACTTCACGTCTGGCTGATGCGTGTTGCCTCGCACGTAGCACCGCCAGTCGCGGTTGGGCTTGCCCGTCGCGTTCCGCCAACCGTTCCGTTCTGCCCACTGCCAGAACCGAAGTGGATCCACCTGTCGCACTTCGGCAATCCGGTTGCAGTGAACGAACTCGGTCAGCTCTGCGATCGTTGGTTTGGATGGTTCGTTGCCGCTCACTGGATCCGACCTCCGACGTGCGACAGTTTTTTATTTATCGTTCGTTGCCAGACCGACCATCCTCCGACGTCCGACGTGCGACGTGCGACAACCCTTCTATAAGAAGGGGTTGTCGTCGCACGTTGACAGTCGTCGGTTGAACCTGCGACAGTTGCTGTTTGTCGCACGTTGTCGCATGTTGTCGCACGTTGGTTTTTACTCATCGTTGCTAACCTCTTGTTCACCACGAGTTGACAGTCGATAGCCGTCGTATTTGCCTCTTGGAGTGACCGTTTCGCAGTCTTCGAGGATGCCATCGCGAAGCAGTTTTCCGAGTGCTTCATCACCAGCAGCGTTTGACAATCCGGCCCTTCGGAACGCCTTCGATTTGGTCTGTCCATTGCGACCGATGCCAACGAATGCGTCTCTTAGTTTCTGGGCTCGATCGTCGAGCTTCTTAGCGGCCTTCTGTGCTTTGGCGTGCTCGGCCCGTTCTTCGCTCTCAACCGCCGCCTCGCTGCCATACATGACGTTCAGCTCGTAACCACGCTTGCCGGCGTCATCGCGACTTTCATCAATGTCAACCGCATAGGAGCCACAGTGACCCGCTGAGCCGCCCACGGTGAGCCACAGACGGTGAATCGGGTTCTCAGGGTCGAAACGCTCACGTCGCCCCAGCAGAAGCCAGGAACGAAACGCTTCGGCCTTCCCTGCGCCAGTGACGTCATGCAATTCAAGAGGCGAGAAGTTCTTCGCGTTCTCGCTTGATCGCTTCACGTGGTCGACCATGACCGGCGTGCAGTCCTTGTCCAGACAGACTTTTGCCAAGTCCATAATCTGTTGACCGTTCTTGCTGACGTTGGCTTGATCGTCACCGTCTAGGCACTGATACAACGGGTCGATGATGACCACATCTGGTTTGTGCTTCTGGATGAAGTGCGAAAGGATTTGCAGTTGCTCAGAGTTTTTGGCACTTGGCACCCAGAACTCCCACGCGACTGAATCCCCCAGGCTGGCAAGCTCAAAGTTCTTCGATCTCGCTATTCGGTTTGCCGTCTCTTGCAAAGTCGCATGACCGCTTTCGGCAGAGCAAACGAGAACCCGCTTTTGGTGCTGAACCCAGAACCGACCGAGGAACTGTTTTTTGATCCCAAAATCAGACGCCGCCCCGATCGACAACGCCAGATCAATACTCGTTGTTGTCTTCAATCCTTTTGCAGCGCCAGCGATTACCGTCATTTGCTTTTCGGGAAGGATGTCATCAACGATGTAGTCGATTCGAAAGTCAGCCGCGGCAAACTCGCTCGATGTCATCGGGGGCGATACACCGTAGGTGCTCATCAGCCGATTGATTTCTTCGGTCTGCTTTTCCCGCTCATAGTCATCGATCGTTTCTTGATCGATGTCAGGCGGAAGGTCGCTTACAAATGGTTCACCT
This sequence comes from Stieleria sp. JC731, assembly GCF_020966635.1. Taxonomy (NCBI): domain Bacteria; kingdom Pseudomonadati; phylum Planctomycetota; class Planctomycetia; order Pirellulales; family Pirellulaceae; genus Stieleria; species Stieleria sp. JC731. Next base: position 1,000,287 of record NZ_JAJKFQ010000002.1, read on the forward strand.
ACATCAATCACGCTGCGGTCCTCCCGTAACCCTGTTGTCTTGCGGCCCGTGCTGCCTCGCTCCGGTCGCCCTTGTAATTCAGTGCCGCGAATGCTGAGAACTTGCCCCACGTCTGATAGGAGCCGACTGGGGCGAGTGGCCCCGCCGATCCCGAATAGACGGTCAACACTTCGCACCCGTTCGTTGCGATGACGACTCGGGCTGACGTGCCAAACTTCTTCCCTGGTCGCGTCCAGCGTTCGCCGTCCTGCGATGTCCAGCCGTGCGGCGTTAAGATGTCAGGCCAACTCGCTTCGACGTCAAACGCTCCCCACGGCGTTGAGGTGTCAACATCAGTCACGACAGACGGTGATTGCCGTCGCAATTGATCGTGGCACTCTTGTTTGAGCGTTTCAGATTCATCAAATGACCGAGCTATCCGCCACAACACCGCTCGCTCGTCAGGTTCCAGTTGGGGCAGTTCTGGCAACGGTCGGCCCATCACCTGCATGTAAGGGTTCCCGCTGGAATGAACTTCGATCGGTGATCCCGCCGCGACGATGTAGCCGCCTTGACCCCTTGTCTCGATGTAAGGTTTTGAGCGATCAGGCGGAAAAGCGATCTTCTTGTTTCCGCAGAGTTCACGACAGCGAAACGGGACGTGAATCCCACCGCCGCCCGTTTCGATCACTGGCAACCTTCCGCGAATGTCGCTTGGTAGTTGATCCCACCATGCGTTAAATACTCGCATCGGCTCGAGGTCAAAATCGAAGACTTCAAGTCCACCCGATACCGAACCGCAGACGATCCCGATCCCCGCTGGTTTTGCAAACCATGACTTCAGTTCGTCGTCAGTGGCGATCGTGGATTGATAGGGCTCCCAAGTCGGAAGTGCCGGTCGCTTTGTTCCATCCATCCGAAGCGGAATGACACTGATCCCAGCTTCGACGTACAGGCGAGCGGTGTAGAGAACGGCAGCGGCGGTGCTCATTGGTCGGCACCCCCGACGAACTGACCAAGGGTCGATTCCCAGGATTCCTTTTCAAGTTGTTCAATCCTTTGAAGTTGCTCCCATTGATCGTCGGGGACGTACTGCATGATTGCATCACGCACCAGTGTTCGAATCACGTTTGGATCTAGGGCGTCAACTTCTGCGCACCGATCTCCATATTTCTTGGCGAACTTCGCAGCGCGGGTGTCGGCGAAATCGCCATTTCGTTTTCGTTTCAGGCTCAGCTTGATGAGCTTGTGCTTGTCGAAGTCCGATTCATTGAGGGCAAGACGCTGCCAGGTAATGAACCGTCCGAGCCACTCCATATAAACATCGTCAGTGCGGTCGTCGTCGATATGCGATACGACGACACTTTTTCCTGAGTGCTTCTGAATCTTCTCCCTTAGCGATCTTTCAAGATCAAAACCACTAGGGTCAAAGTCGCCAAGATAGAAACACCTGATCGGCTTTTGGATTCTTTTGAACGCAGTCCCAAGATGATGGACGTAAGCATCACTGACATATCCGCGAACGGGCGACAGCGGCACGTCAAGTTCTTCCGTGACTGGGGCAACCACCCCGGTCATCGCATCTTTTTCAATGAAGATGTGAACGTACTGCGGAAGCGATGCCCAGAAGTCTTTTCTGTATGCGCCGCGAACGGTGTCAGTGAAGTCTTCCAGCCCCGACCATGATGATGGCTTGATCGTGGCACGAAGATTGTCGACGATCCATTCGTACGGGATCCACCCCGCGTCCCGCAGTGTCGACAATAATCGCTGCAACTTGCTGTAATACTGCCTGTCAGTGCTTGGGAAGAATCCCGTCGAGACGACGCGATAGAAGAGTCCCCGAAGTGTGATTGGCTGGCAATCGATCGCAAGCTCGCCAGCGATGACCGCCAACTCATAGGAATCGCCGCGCAAACCAATGTCGCAAAGTCGAGTCAGTGAGTCGACCGATAAGGACGTCTCCCAGCCTATCGAGTCTAGCCTCGTTAAGAGCGTTTCGAGCTTCACCGTCACACCCCCAACGCTTTTGAGATGCGTTCAATTGCAACGTCCCAGTGTTCAAAGGTTCGCAGACCTGGGTGCTGTGCAGTCCAGCCGACGTGTCGCTCTAGCTCCCGCTTGAATCCTTCGTAGGCGAGGAATCGATTGCGTGATCGTCGTCGACGTTTTGCTCGAGCTTCGATCTCTGCTAGTGAAGGGACAACTGCAACCATCGCGTCCCAGTCAGTCGAGATAGGTTGCGGTGCGGTGACCGACGATGGTCTGAATTGACTTGTCGAAAGTCGATTGATAGGTAAACTTGACATTGGTGCTTTTGCTCCGTGCTTGCTCCGTTGGTCGAATCCGCCTGCCAGCTTCAGCGACCAACACGATTCATGCTCATCCGGTCTACTTTGGCCGGGTGGGCTTCTTTGATTTCTTCCGTGCCGTCTTCTGCGGCTTGATCTCGATCGCATCACGTTCCGGCAAGCTCAGCAGAAAACGAGCGAGGGCGTCGATCTGATCCGATGACAGCTCATCGCAGACCTTCCCCGCTGTTTGCTTCGCTTCACGTTTCGGTGTGATGCGTTGGATCATTTGGTTGAGACGCGACCACTTGTTTTTGATGTGATCGCAGTGACAGCGTTTAGATCAACTGTCACAGGAAGAACACGCGCTTCGCGGATGCGGTGTCTTTTTAAGAGTTGGCGTCCAGCAGACTCAGCGTCAATCAGTCGCCAGTAGATTTCGCCGCTACGGTGCCAGCCAGTTGGCTGGAGACATTCAAGAATAAAACCGTTCATGTATCACCAGATCAGTTTGAGTGATCGAATCTGGTGATATTTCTATGCGATATTTTTGGTGTTTCAGTTGCTTCCGAATACTTCGGGCAAACTACCTACAACCCCGCTCGTCGCTTTTTCAATAGGTGTTTGTAGAGTGCCGCTTTTTCTGCGGCTGAAAGCCTCATGTTGGCGTCAGTGAACCTGACGACTCCGACAACTTCCGATAACTTTCTTCTCCCATCTTCAGGGCATTTCCCGATGACGGGCGGATTTTGGCGAGAGGAATCAGACCACCTTTTCACCAAGGCGGTTGCGTCAGTTTCATTTCCGGCAAAGTAGTAGGCGGCGTCGTAGAGCGACACGCCAAGCGGCTTTCCGTCCTCTGTCGACATTTCGATCTCCGCCCTGACTTCCGACAGCATGTCAATCAAGTCAGGTCTCAATTGCCTTAACGCTTCGCCCGCGTGGGCAAAGAAGTCGCCTGCTGTTTTTTCTGCACCACCTTTCAGTTGTGCATTAAACGCTTCTTCGAGCAGTGATGCCTCCCAGAAGCGATCACACGCGACAAGCTCAACTTTTTTCAATAGTTTCGCAAGTCGGTTCGCGAGGTCGTCAGGGTCTTTCCGGATTACAGCGATCACGCTTTCAATGTCAGACTGCAATTCGTTCATCCATGCGATTGCCTGAGCAAATGAAGAACTTGGCCCGCCCGCCTGTTGGACCGATGCCGCTGTCTCAGAAACTGACTGATAGAAGCTATCGTGTGGCCGGCTGCAGTCCAAAAGGATTGACTCCAGCATGGCAGCAGATTTTTGCAGGCTTTCGATTTCCATAGATTCAATCCTCTTTCATTAATGGCCCCGCCCGCCATGACTGGAGAAAGAGAAACTCAGTCACAGCGAACGAAGCCCAATCACCAGCCGTCGCCGGTGATCGTTTGATTGTCAGCCACCGTCGCGGCTGATCGTTTTGGTATTGTTGCCGATTGTCACTTCGAATCAACCTTAAACGCGATGGTGACCACTGCAGCAACTCCGGTCGCTTGCGAAGATCTCCCCGCTGATGCGGCTCATGTATTTCTCGACTTGCGGTGGAGTGCAATTGCATGCCCGCCTCGGATCACTTCTATAGCCACAAGGACATGGGTTCGCCGCGGCCACCAACATAAAATCGCTGGGAAACGTGGTCGACCGAAGTGCACGAGAGATGGTGACGATGCCATCTTCGAGCGGTTGTCGCATGACTTCCAATGTCTTGCGATTGAATTCGGGAAGTTCATCAAGAAACAAAATCCCGTTGTGTGCTTTACTGATTTCGCCCGGCGAAGGTGGACTGCCACCACCGACCAACCCTGCATCACTAATCGTGTGGTGCGGGGAACGGAAAGGCCTGCGGGCAAGCAAAGGCTGGCCACTTGGAAGCTGACCAAGCGCTGAATAGATCCGTGTGGTTTCGATCGATTCGGAAGCACTCAGGGTAGGCAGCACAGTTGGCACGCGTTTGGCGAGCATCGTTTTGCCACTTCCTGGCGGACCGATCATGATCAAATTATGCGAGCCACTGGCGGCTAAGGTGATCGCTCGTTTGGCGGATTCCTGTCCCCTGACGTCGCCAAAATCGACGTCGTAGATGCTGTGCTCGTCAAACAGTTCTTCGATACGACTGGGCGCAGGGGCGATGTCGATCTCACCGGCAAAGAATGCGACCGCTTGAGCAAGGCTTTCGACCGGAATGATATCGAGGCCTTCGACAACAGCAGCCTCGGCCGCGTTTGCCGCGGGCACGACAAGCCCACGAAGCTGTTGATCCTTCGCCGCTTCGATGGCGATCGACAAGCTGCCTTTGACCGGTCGCGTGTAGCCTTCGAGTGCGAGTTCGCCGATGATGGCGTAGCTTTCGAGCCGATCTGGAATCAGTTGACCGCTTCCGGCAAGCACGCCAAGGGCGACGGATAAATCAAATGAAGCGGCTTGTTTTGGTAGGTCACCCGGAGCCAGATTGATCACGATGCGGTCGATCGGTCTGGTGAAGCCACTGTTGACGATCGCACGTTCGACCCGGTGCGTGGACTCTTTTACCGCAGTGTCGGGCAACCCGACCAAGATTGTTTTTGGCATGGCTGCCGGCGAAATGTCAACTTCGACATCAACCGGCATCGCTTCGATGCCAAGCAAGGTGAACGTCTTGAGCCGTGCAAGCATGTCCTCGATCCCAGAAAAGTCTCCTTTGGCAGCACACCCGCAATAGTGGCAGACAAACCCTCCGGTGGCAACCCGACGTCAATTCAGTCTCGAGCGCTACTAATGATCTGTCGAATTTCAGGTTTGGTCTCTCACCAAGTCGCCTTCGACGACTCAAAACCAGTCGAAAAGAACGCGACTTCTATTGAGTGAATGGGGAAAAGGGAAAACAAACTCGCTGCAAAGCTAGCTTCCAGTGCTCGATCTGTTGAATCGTCTGTGCCAACCATTTGCCGAACAACGTGTTGGTACCTAGAACGATCACGGATCCGTTGTATTTGAACTTCGACATCACTGATCGATCAGACAGGACGTCGAGCAAACTGTTGCGTCCACGCTCTACCTTCCTGCTGACGATTCGCGTCACACAGACGCTGGGCGGCTGGCACCCCTAGGGATAGCAAAGATTCAGAACAGCAGAGTTTCAGGTTCGCTCAAGAGAAGACTGTCTTTGGATCGATGATCTGGGTAGGCTATCGGTTTGACCAACTGCAGAAACCAAACCGTTTCGATCCTCCTTGTCTTTCACGAATGAAACTTCAGTTTGCCATCACCAGTACGCCCATCGATACCCCATCGACGCGCGATCAAGTCCTGGCTGCGGTCAACGCCATCGTCGCTGACCAATCGGCAATCAACGTTTCCCTGGATGGATCACGCATCCGTATCGAAGTCGAAGCTTCGGATTCGGGTCGCGATGCAAGCTTTGATTCCGACGCACTGCTAGAGCTGCTCAAACAGGTTGCATCGATTCGTAACACTGTTGCCGATGATGGCTCGCCCATTCGATGGAAAGTCGGCCATCAACTTGATAGCTGCCTTGGCACGATTGATGAGCAAGGCATCGACGCGTCACTGGCAATCGAATTGTCGACCGCATTCACCGTCGCCGAATCGTTAGCCGACATGATGGTTGATGGAGAATACGACGAGGCAGACTTTGACGAGGCTTCGAGTGACTTCACTGATACGGCAGTCAATCTTCAAAACGAGGATGAATGGAATTCGCTTTCATCGTTTGAAGAAACGTTCCAACGGTTTCCGGAACTGGATCAGAATTAGCGAGGCGTTTGCGGCATGCAACCTTGTTGTTGATCGAGCAGCAGCTTTCAAACTATCACGACTGCTTCTTAAAGTTCAACTTGATGGTCGGTGTTCCGGTTGCGTTCTCAAGTTGCCATGCGAGTGACTTGTTGCCCAGCGTAACACCACCCTTTAATGTCAGCCCGCTGCCTTGAAGAATCAGCTTGTCGTTTTCGATTTTAAAGCTGCCTTGGGAAACCTGATTCTTCCCGCCTTGGGTATGCACCAGTGCAAACGATTTGTCTGCATTCAACCGGATTGCCCACGCCTGCGACTCGGTCACTTTGGCGGACCAAGTTCCGACCAAATCGACGACAGCGACCGCACTTGAAACTTGCACAGTCGCTGGCGACTGGTTCGATGCCTGTGCTTGTGCAACATTTGCTTGAACGGGTTTTGATTCGATACCGCTAGCTGGGCTTTGACTTGAATTCTCCGTCAGCGCGGCTTCATCGGCTAGCTCTTCAGATGACAACAGATTCATTGTTGCAATTGTCGAACGTGCAGCGATCAAACGATCAGCAGCTTGCTTGACGCTTTCGATTTTGAGATTCTCGCTTCCGATCGACGTGTGTATCGCCAGCGACCCGTTCATGCCGATGAAGTGAATGTTGGATTGGGACTGGAACGCCATCATCGCTGTGATGAGGTTGTTATTGGTTTGCAACGCGTTAACCATTGACTCGTTCAGTTGCACAATCCCATCGATCCTTTTCGCATCGGCATCGACAGCGAAAGCAATCGTTGTCCACGAATCGGCTTCGCGACCTTGCTCCGAGAACGCTGATGTTGAGACGCGAACCCATTGCGATTCGATTTGGTTTTCAATCTTGTTGCGATCGAAGAAACGGGCCAGAGAAACTTCACCGACAACCGGATCCTCTGTCGGTTTCAAGCTCTGTGCCTGAGCAACGGTTTGCGACATCGTGATCGTGCTGAATAGGTCACTGGCCAATACCACAGCTTTGGAAGCCTGTGCCTTCGAAGAGCTACCGGCAGATACGGGTGTCGTTGCCGCACCCCGATTGTCTTGTCCGAGAACCAACGAGCTTGAGATAGCTAGCATTATGCAGGCGAACGTAGAAACCAGTTTGTGAGCTCGCATGATTCAATTTTCTGATTGTGACGTCGAAGACCCCAGCGGGAGGAGCCGAACTGGTGTCTAAGCGAGAAAGATCCGCTGACGTGACAAGATTTTTTGTACTTTCTGCGTCGACTTTTTTAACCGGTTCTAGGGGCTGGCCACTTGGTCGAGACGCGAGAACTATTCGTGAAAATCGAGAGTTCGTGAGGGAGAAATCCCTGATGTGCAATCATCAAAAACGCCGATCGTTCAGGTCGAAGGCAAAGACTGAGCTTGCTGCGAGCAGCCAGCGGCCTACACTTACGCGGCGACGCCTACATACGGCCTCGCCCGCTTTGGTCTTTCCATTTCGGCAGAGGGATCATTTTTAGGGTTCGCCTAAGCCAATTAACGGCAAGTGCAGTAGCACGCTCAGGCTTACGCGTTTCTCCCAGCGGCTCCATTTTGCCGCCGACGGGCCAAAGCAATTGCCGGTTGACGAGTCGATGGATTTGTCAGCCGGCTTTTTTTACGCTTTCACCTAACCCCCAGCATGAATTCGGCACCCGACAATACAGTGGCAGACAACGCCGGCGAGCAGATCGTCCGTGTTTCCCCGCGTAGTCGTGTTTCCCGCGGTTCGATTATTGCTGCCTTCGCGGTGATGATTGGTGTTGGCTTAGGGGTCTATGCGATTTTTCCAGACAGTGTGGGTGGCCCGCCTCTTCCGGTGGACGTCAAACTGACCAAAGCGCCTGTGGAAACCACCAGCGGACAAATCGCGATGATGACCGATGTGGTTTCTGTGACGAATGAACTGGAGCAGCCGATCGGGAACTTAGCGATCGAGCTCAACGGCCAATATCTGTTGATGCAGGCCAGCCCCATTGCGGCGGGGGAGACAATCACTTTGCCGCTGGAAGTCTTCACCGATAAACGCAGCAGTCAGCGATTTGATCCGATTTCTGATGACGTCACCGAAGTGATCGTGCGGGGGCAGCTTCCCAACAAGAAACGCGGTGTTTCAAAATTTGAATTCGACACCGAGGGGCAACCAGCCAGCCCCGAATCGGGTCATTAAGCGAAGCCCTCGTATTTTGGCCTCGGATGCCTGCGATATGGTTTTTGCCGGAAGTCTGAACTTCGGTTGAAGCCTACCGAGTGCGTCCAGCGATACGTTTTTTAGGGAAAACACCAATCGCCCGGTGAGCGGAGCCGATAGGTGAGATTGTGTGAGACGAGTCAGCCTTGCCGTGTTGCTGTTCGCCAGCTTTACCGGGGAAATCGACGTTTCAGTGTTTAGCCGCTGCAGACGCGAGGTTTTTCGGCCCGCAAATCGCGGCCTTTGGCACGATGTTCGCGTATTTTACATGGACACGGGGTTTGACTTGTCTTTCGCCCAATCCAGCTGAGCAATTCTGAAACAGGTGTTGCAAAATGCTACACCCGGTTATTCCGGAGGTTGGGAGACTGGAGACGGCGAAAGACGTTTTTTTCGTAGAAACACGCCCGGTCCGGAAATAGACTCTGTTTGCACAGTTGCTATTGAAGGCCCAAACGCCGGGCCCAATTCCTTTTCCCAGTTGCGCCTCAAACCGCCGATGTAGGCGTTTTGGCAGGTTTGAAACTTAGCAAACACAACGGTCGTTCCGATGAAGACACGCAGGCGCTTGTTTTCAATCACCGCGGAGAAAATTCAGATGCGAGAAGTCGCAGTTCACTCGTCCCGATTAGCACGCCGCCTACGCCGGCTTGCACCATTGGCCATCGCCGCAGCAGCGATGATGGCCCCCAATGTTTCTGCTGACGAAGCACAAGTTCGGATTGTCAGCTTTAAGGCCTCGGAGGGTGAATCGTACTTTGCAGCATCGATCTTGCCCGCTGCGGACGACACCTTGCTTGCGGCGACTTCAAAAGCCGCAGCCGACGTGGTTGTGATCGTTGACACCTCGGCTAGCCAAGCAGGACAGTTTCGCCGTGAGTCCATGGCGGCCCTGAAGAACGTGCTGTCGAACCTGCGTGCCGGCGACCGCGTGAAGGTATTCGCCGCGGATGTTGACGCCGTCGAGATGTCATCCAGCTTTGAATCGGCGAGCGATGAGTCCAACAGCAAGGTGATCAGCACTTTGGCGCGGCGCCTGCCGCTTGGCCATACGAACATGGTTTCGGTAATCGAAGCGGTTCGCGGAAGCCTGTTGGCTGAACCCCAAAGCCACACTCGATCGATCGTTTACATCGGCGACGGCGCGAGCATCGATGCGACCGGCAACGAAAAGCGTTTCGCCGCAATGGTTGATGCTTTGCGTGCAGACCACATTGCAGTTCACAGCGTCGCGATCGGTCCAACCAAGAACGTCGAACTGATGGCGATCTTGGCAAACCAAACCGGCGGGGTCCTGGGAATCGTTGAACAATCCAGCGGCAACACCGCAGAGGCCATTGCACGTCAGGTCACCGAGTCGGCTGTACGATCGCCGATTTGGATTGACAACGTGGCAATGCCAAAGTCACTTCAACTGGTTCAAGGCAATCGCGTTCCACCGCTTCGTGTTGATCGCGACACCATCCTGCTGGGAACCATCGCTGACTCAGCAAACGACGTCGCATTCACCATCGAAGGTGGCACGCCAACGGCCAAGGTTTCGATCGAAGGTGCCGCCGCTGTCGAAAGCAATCATCCCGATTTCGGATTCTTGCCTGGGTTGGTTGCCAAAGCCGAAGACAACAAAGGCTTGACACTGCCAACGGCCAACAGCGGATTGCTTCGCCAAACCGCCGAGCTGATGGCTGCCCAGTCGAACGAATTGGTTCGCGCCGGCAAGCTTGCACTGAAACAAGGCAACAAGAAAGGTGCCAAAGCGGTCGCAGACATGGCCGTCGAAGCTGACCCATCAAACGAAGAAGCCAAATCGCTGCAACGTTTGAGTGGCACGACACTGATCATGCAAAACGATTCGCCATTCGGTGGTGATGATCTGTTCGGTGATCCCGGCGATGCTGCTCCAGCAGCTGACGCCGGAAGCGAATCGCTTGACGATCTGTTCGGCACAGGAGGCAACGACGCTCCGCCAGCAGCGGCTGACGATGCACTGTTTGGCACTCCCGAACCGGCACCGGCTGCACCAGCTCCCGCGCCTGCGGCACCAGCACCCGCTGCTCCTGCACCTCCTGCGAACGCCGATGGATTCGCTCCTCCGGCAGGACGCATGCCACAAGTTCCAGCGAACCGTACCATCGTTGGTGATGACGAAGTCTTGGAATATGGCGGAAACCTTTTGCAAAGCGTTGAAGCACAACGTTCTGCTGCCGAAGGACGCTTGCGTTCGGAAGTTCGTGGCGCGATGCGAATCGCCGAACGTGCTTTGCGCTCCGACCCAACCGGCGTCGCTGGCCAATTGAAATCGGTTCTGGCACGCGTTCAGTCGCTTCCAGATATCAACCCAAAGCTGCGTCGTGAGTTGGAAAGCCAATTGCAGTCGGCCATCCAAGCGGCAAGCTCCGCTGAAGCTCGATTCTCGGCACAACAAGAAAATATTATCGCCCAGCAAGAAGCGGCCCGCGCGACGGCTCAACTTCTGGAGAAGACTTATCGTCGTGAAGCGACTTTGAAAACGCTTTCGCGTCAGATGAACGCGTTGATCGATGAAGGCCAATACGACAAAGCTGACGGCGAAGTCTCACTTGCCTTTGCAGCCCTGGCGGGTGACTCGATCACCGAGGATTCGGTCGCCGGACGTCACTTCACTGACCAACCTTTGGCGTTGCAAGTTTACGATCGTGACCGCCGTTACAAAGAAATGCGTGAGCGTAACTTTGTTGACGCGTTCTCGCTGGTTCTCAAAAGCAACATCCCATTCGTGGATGAGCCCCCAGTGATGTACCCCGATGCCGACGTTTGGCGTGAGCTGAGCGATCGCCGTCTTGCCGAATACGGTTCGATCCAATTGGTTGGTGACAACGAAACCGAGCAAATGATCGAAAAGCGTCTTTCGGACGAGACATCGCAAACGTTCATCGAAACACCGCTTAGCGATGCGATTCGTCAAATCGGCGACGCACACCAGATTCCAATCGTGATCGACCGACGTGCGCTGGACGAAATCGGTCTGGATGCGGAAACCGGTGTCAACATCGACCTAAAGAACGTCAGCCTGCGATCCTTCCTGCGTTTGATGCTGCGTGACTTGGATTTGACCTACGTGATCAAAGACGAAGTCATGCAAATCACCACCACGGAAGCGGCCGATGAAAACCTCGTGACCAAAGTCTATCCCGTCGGTGACCTTGTCGTGCCAATCATCTCTGGTGGCGGCATGGGTGGCGGCATGGGCGGCGGCATGGGTGGCGGCATGGGTGGCGGCATGGGTGGCGGCATGGGCGGCGGCATGGGCGGCGGCATGGGCGGTGGCGGCATGGGTGGCGGCATGATGGGCGGTGGCGCCTTCGTCGTTCCCGATGAAGTCGACCTGTCAACCAAAAGCTCCGACGCACCAAAAGCCACAGATGCCCCTGCAACCTTGACCCAAGAACAGATTGACTCGATCGAGCCAATCAAACTGGAAATCAAAGAAGGTCAGAGCCGCACCGAAGCATGGTCGGAATACTTCGCTGGCCTGCAAATCAACGACGCGACCGAACTGACCTTGCTGGATCAACGCATCCGCCAAACCGTCAGCCGGTACTCTCGCAAAGCTTCGGCGGCGGATCAGTCCGGTGACCGTGAAGCGGCACTAGAGTGGTTTGCACAGTCACGTGACCTGATCAGCGAAGCCATCTTGGCTGGGCACATGCAACCTTGGATGTACCACGCTTATGCGATTTCGTTGACAGCCACAGGTGCTCCTCAGTCTGAAGTCGAACGCGCGTTGCTGTCGGCAGTCGACTTTGCGGAAACGCCATCGGACATCTTGAATGTTGCCGCACGTTTGGAAGCGATCGGATCTTACGCCGCCGCACTGCGTCTTTGTCAACGCGTTTCGGATCTAGAGCCTAATCGCCGCGAACCCTACGTGATGGGGATGCGTTTGGCTGAATCGATGAAAGACAACGACGCGATCGCTTGGGCCTGCAAAGGTGTCCTTTCGCAAGCGTGGCCCGCCGAGTTCTCCGAGGTGGTCGACAAAGCGAAGTTGCTCGCACGCAGCACCTACGCAGACTTGATCGAAAACGGTGAAACCGAGAAGGCAGCTCAATTCGGCGAAGACCTGAAACTGGCTTCGGCCCATGACGTCGTCATTCGAGTTTCTTGGACCGGAGACGCGGATATCGATTTGGCGATCGAAGAGCCTAGCGGAACGGTCTGCTCTTTGGAAAACCGTTCAAGTGCCGGAGGCGGTACTTTGCTGGGCGATTCCTATCCGGGCCAAGGCGAAGGTAAGAACGGAGCGATTTCGGAAACTTACGTTTGTCCGCAAGGCTTCAGCGGCCAATACCGTTTGCTTGTTCGCAAAGTTTGGGGTGAAGTTTCGACCGGACAAGCGACGGTTGAAATCGTGACCGACGCGGGACGTCCAAGTCAGAACTTTATTCGCCAAGAGATTCCGTTGACCGAAAAAGACGCTTTGTTCGTTTTCGAAGTCAAAGACGGCAAGCGAAAAGAGCAGCGTGGCGAAGCTCAATTGGCTCACCTGCGTGACGTTCAACGAGACCTCAATGGTCAAATGTTGGGTCAGTTTGCCAATCCCGGCAGCAACTCAGGCGATGTCCTGCGTGAGCTGTTCAGCGACGTTCAACGTCTGACGGGATCTACCGGCGGCGTGAACAATCCATTCTTCGGTCGTAGCCCCGCGGTCGGTTTCCAACCGCAAATCACGCAGCTGCCCGAAGGTGCGAGCTTGTCAGGCTTGGCAATTATTTCGGCAGACCGCCGCTACGTTCGGATCACGCCGTTCCCGTTCTTCTCGCAAGTCGGCGACGTCACCACGTTTAACTTTGTCAGTGGTCAGTCAGGTACTGCTGGCGGTGCCGGTGGTGCTGCTGGTGGGGTCGGAGCGGGTGCTGCCGGTGGCGTCGGTGGTGGAGCAACCGGCGGATTTGGAAATTAGTATTCGGTTCCAGCTTGGTTTGCGGATCAGCCGATTGGGCATTAGCCCCGGCTGTCCGCGTGAAAACCGCCGCTAACGCGGTGCGGCTCATAGGACACTGATTTACAGATTAGCCGACGGGCGTTAGCCCCGGTTGCCCATGCGTGAAAACCGCCGCTAACGCGGTGCGGCTTATAGGGTAATTTTCATCAGCCGGCATGCGCGAGCGTGCGGTTCTGTGTGCAGGTTCGGTTCGTTGCAGAAACCGCGGGCTGGCGCCAGCGGCTGATAAGGCAATGAGCTGATTGACGAACGATCAGCCGCCATGCGCGAGCGTGCGGTTCTATGTGCAGGTTCAGTTCGTTGCAGAAACCGCGGGCTGGCGCCAGCGGCTGATAAGGCAATGAGCTGATTGACGAACGATCAGCCGCCACGCGCGAGCGTGCGGTTCTGTGTGCTTTGTCAGGTTCTGCACGTCATTTAACCGCCGCTAACGCGGTGCGGCTCATAGGACGTTGATCTTCGGATTAGCCGGCATTCAGTTCTGGATGCCGGTTTTTTTGCGCCTTGATGAAACTTCTTCTCTGCCCCCTGGGTACGTCGTCCAGATGGACCTCGCAGATTGCGGGGTCGATTGTCGCGTGGCGGCAAAATTGTTAGCTTGCCCCCAATCTAGCGTGTAATTGTCACACGTTAATGCCGAGCGTCCTGCGGATCGGGTGTTGGACTGCGGTGTGCGGCTGCCTTTTTCGAGGGCAGCGAGCACCCCGATGAGCCGACCTGTTGTTTCGTATGCCATCGGTCAATAATCCCAATCATCGAAAAGGACTACAATTGAACATGGGTCTAATGACAAAGAAATGGTTCGCCGTTACCCCCATCCGGGCTGCCGCATCGGCCGCTGTCCTGATGGCGGCGATGATCGCGGCGCCTATGGCCCGCGCCCAGGAAGCCTCATCGACAACGCTCACTGACGGGACTCAGCCTGTCCTCGTCGTTTCTGTCGCATCGATCAGCAAATTGACTGCCGACGTCAATTACGTCACCGGCTTGGCAGGCCAACCCGCGTTCGGCGGCATGTTCGCCATGATGACCGGGATGTATGCCCAAGGTGTCGACACCAATCGTCCGATCGGTGTTTTGGTTTCACTGGCAGGCGGAATGCCCCAGCCAATCGTTGTATTGCCTACCAGCGACATTCGTTCGATCCTGAAGCGGATCGAAACTCAGACCGGCCCTGTCGATGAACTGGACGACGGCACGCTGGTCTTGACCGTCAATCGCAACACGGTGTTCATCAAACAGAATGGCGAAAACGCAATCGCGGCGCCAAGCAAAGACGCATTGGGACTTATCCCTGCCGACCCGAGCGGATTCTTCGCCGGTATGGGTGATGCCTACAACGTTGCTGTCCGACTGCAAGTTCAGCAAATCCCAATGCCACTGCGAAACATGGCGATCGACCAAATGCGCCAAGGTTTCGAGCAAGCAATGGCCAATCAGCCCGACGCCGAAGCGACGCGTGAAATGGCAGCTGGCTCGATCGAACAACTTGAACAATTGATTCGCGAAGCAAACGAACTGTTCTTCGGAATCAACATCAATCAAAAAGATCGCCACATCGCGTTGGACTTTTCGTTCGACGCTGTTGCCGGAAGCAAGCTGGCTGCGATGTACGGTGGCCAACAAGCGATCCCATCGCGATTCGCTTCGGTCATCAACGACAACGCAGCAGCTTATCTGCATAGTGCAACTTCGATCAGCCCTGAAACGATCACTCAGGCGAAAATGAGCCTCAGCAACGCCTCAAGCGTGATCCGAAATGCGATCGCTGCCGAAGGCAACATGCCACCACAAGAAGTCGACGAGATCGAGCAGTACATGGGCCGATTCTTCGACATCATCACCAAGTCGGTCGAAGAAGGCAAAGCCGACATGGGTGTCATGGTCAACGCCGGTGCTAACGAATTCAATGCCGCACTTGGTTTCTTTGTGGCTGACGGCAGCGAAGTTGCCGCACTTGCAAAAGACCTGTCAACGAAGGTTCCTAATAGCCCCGACGCACCACGCTTCAAATTTGATGCCGGCAACCATGGCGATGTAACCCTACACGTCATCGAAGCGGACATCCCTGAACGCGAAGACGAAATGCGAAACATGTTCGGCGATACCTTGCGTGTTCACATCGGAACCGCTCCCAAGGCAATCTACTTGGCGATCGGTCGCGATAGTGAATCCGTCTTGAAGCAATTCATCGACAGCGGATCGTCTAGCGACAGCGGTGATCGTCCACTTGGCCAATTCAAGATGAAACTGCTTCCGTTCTTGCAACTGGCACGATCCGTCGATCCAAACGGCAGCGAAGAAATCGAAGCGGTAATCGCCTCGTTGAGCGCATCTGAAGACAAAGGAACGATCACGATGGTCACCGACTCGATCCCCAACGGAACAAACATGAGTTTCAAAGTTGGCGAATCGTTGATCCAAGCCATCGGTGCTTCGATGAAGCCAAAGCAACCAGGCCAGTTCTAATCTCGCACGATTCCCAATCGTGAATCGAAATCAATTTAAACACGAGTCAGGCATTCGCTTGGCTCGTGTTTTTTCATGCTCCCGCACTAATGGTGCGGCAATTGCAGCAGTCACAGAAGTCTCGAAAAAGGCTGCGAACCAAACAACTCCCCCCCGAGTGAACTGACAAAGTTCGCTTGCCAAAAGATCGCTGGCTGATTTACAACCTCTTCCTACACTGAATTCAAACGCGGTTATCGGCTTGCTACCAAAGGCGAAAGCTAGCAGAGCACCAAATTCAGCAGCAGCTTTTGAACTTACAAACGACCGTTGCTTTCAGCACGCATTTGCCATCGCTGTCCGTTGCGGTGGATTTTTAAAAACCATTCCCCACGAATGACTGAACGATGACAGCTTCACCCAATCGACGCCCCCGAGTCTTGATCGGCGCCGGTCTCGCCGTCGTCCTCCTCACCGGACTTGCGTTCGCTTTTCGCGCTGGCCCCGATGTCAAGCAAGACGTCGCACCAACAGCGATGGATACCGATATCAAGAACAATCCCGAAAACGATGGCGATTCGTTGACGCGGACTTCGTCCATGCAGGACGTTTTGGACTTGGCCGAGGAAGCTCTCGCGAAAATGGAAGAGAGCCTGAACGACTACACCGCAACGTTCGTGAAACAGCAGCGGGACGACAAAGGCAACCTGAGCGAACGCAACGAAATGGAAGTCAAAATCCACACGCGTTTGCGGAACGAGACGAACGATGCTCCGATGCGGATCTATCTCAAGTTCAAAGCTCCTGAAGCCAACGCGGGTCGTGAGGTCATCTGGGGGAAGGATTTGAACGATGGACTGATGGCAGTTCACGAAACTTCCATGCTGTTAAGCTGGAAAACGCTCTGGCTTGATCCCACGGGTATGCTGGCGATGCAGGGCCAAAAGTTTCCGATCTATGAAATCGGATTGACGCGACTCACCGAGCAATTGCTCGAACGCGGAAAGAAGGATTTGAACAACCCCGATGTCAAAGTAACGATCACGAAAGAACACGATTACTTTGGTCGCCAATGTGAGCTGATTCAGGCTACCCGTAGCAAACCGGGCGGTGGAGACGACGACTTTTCACTCGCCGAAATCATCTATGATCCTGAAGCCATGCTGGTCTTGAGCTATCGAAGCTTTGGTTGGCCTGATGATGGCAACCAAGAACTTCCGTTGCTGGAGTCTTACGAGTATCGGGACTTGAAGACCAATGTGGGGCTTACCGATGCTGACTTTGATGTCGCAAACGAAGCCTACCAATTTCCCTAGGATCAAAAGACTCCGCCGTGCTGATGAGTGCTAGATCCTGACGTCACAGGGACTGTGACGGGTACAGACAACCAAAGTACCCGGAACGCTGCGTCGTGCCGACGGCCACTAGATCCCCGGGCGTCACAGGGACTGTGACGGGTACAATCAACCAAAGTACCCGGAACGCTCCGCCGTGCCGACGGCCACTAAATTCCCGACGTCACAGGGACTGTGACGGGTACGATCCCCAGCGTCACAGGGACTGTGACGGGTACTATCGCCAGCAGACTCGCCCATCGTGAATCGACAGATCGATACACTCGAAAGAACAATCAATTGGGTGCAATGCCTTCATACGTACACCGGGTTCCAGGATCTGCTCCATCAGCTTGTCCGCTTCGATGAACAATGCCTCTTCTTGATCAAGCTTGCCGATCCGCCCCATCTCACAAGCGAGCATCGACAACTCATGCTCCTTGGCAAACAAGTCAGCCAACGCTTCAAACGCTGGGGCCGCTTCGAATGGCTCGCAAGGCCATTGATCGTCGGAACCGACGAACCCAAGAAACTCGTCACCGCGGTAAAGTTCATAACGACGCTGCATCTCGCTTTTCCACAACGAATGTGACCGATTTAAAGTCGACGATGACACCTTGGAGTGAGTCACTCGAATTCTTAATACCCGGCTAAACTGAACCGTTTCGAACATTTTAGTGCTAGTTTGGCAATGACCAGAAGCACCAAGCAATCTTCCGCTCAGGTCTAATGATGATCCGATGGCAGTCAACCGATGCCGTTATTGTTCAGGGACATCGTGTTGCATCCGGTTTAAATGGAAACCCACGATTTCCTGGTGGAACGTTGCGAATGCAGCTTCCATTTTTCAAGCAACGAGGCCTAGATCTGTCAGCCTATTTCATCGGGACTGTGAACGTCAGCATCGCACCACAGATCTATCAAATTGTTGAACCACGTCTGACGTTTCGTGATGTGAAGTGGCATCCGATTGAACCGGCCGAAGATTTTTCGTTCTTCGACACAAGAGTCAATTGTGGCCAAGGGAACTCTGTCAGCGGCTTGATCTATTTCCCACATCCAGAGACGAAACCAGAACACTTTCAATCACCTGACGTACTGGAGCTGCTGCTGCCTCCCGTTCAGTCCATCAACTACGGTGACCAGTTAGTCGTTTCCGTTCCGAATGATCAAATGCGATTCATCGACGAAAACTGATCACGCGATTTGAGTTCTCGCTCTTGCTCGCAGCAATGATTTCAGCCGCACGACGGTTTGATCAGGTCGGTCGTTGGATCACGGAGTGAAACGAGTAATTTCGGCACCTGGCAAGGAGATCGGTGTTCCGACCGAAATGATCGATGAAGAAACCGCGATGAATTCGCCGTTGACCTTAACCCAGAAAATATAGATTCCGTAGCTCAAGTCACCTGACGGAATGGGCATTTTTCGATCACGGTACGATTCCAATGTTGCGGTAAATGATTTGTGAACCACATCGCCGGAGTCATAGTCATCGGGCTTGATACGGACAATCTCATTGCCCTGGATTGCAGTGCTCCCCAATGGCAAATACTTGCTATCTCCGTCGTGATAGAAGTACAAATCCGTGCCGCTTTCGGACACGATCAAAGAACAGCCATTGAGCCCTCCGGTCGCGACGATCACTCCGTCGTGCACGGATTTAGGCACTCGCACCCAGCCATAGGAACGTTGCAACCACGGATAGAAATAGTCCGTTCCGGAGTTTTCGGTCGCTGTCAGTGTGAACGTTCGATCGGAAGACGTTTCGGTAATCTGGCAGCGTCCACCCTGCTGAACGCCGGCAAAGGAACCGCCAGCCGGTTGAGAACGGATTCCATTGGTTTTCACAATGGCAGCGGGACTTTGTCGGAGACTTTGTAAGATTGCCATCGCAGATAATTTGTGGAAACGTTGCGGAGAGGGGTGTCTGACTTCTCATCGGCCCACCACAACGCATTGGGCAAGTCGTTTTAGAGAAGAAGCTTGTGCATCGACAAACGAGCACAAAACTAACGCTGATTTAGAGACTAGCGCTGACCTAGATGACTGTCATCTGCCAGCCATACCAATGTCTCAACAAAAGATTCACTTTATGACTGTTGCAACACTCGCTTGGCGAGTGATGTTGTCGGTGCGTTTTCGCCATGCAAAAGGTACGAACATCCGGCCAGATACTTGGCTCGCCACATGGGATTGATTTCGAAGTAATCTTCCAGAGCCGCAGAACTGAATTTGTAGTCGTGTGCGTCGTTACCTTTCAGAAACACCATCTCGCGAGCCTTGGAGATCAAGCCTCGTGCATCGCTCGGATTCTGAGCGACTTTCAGCACTGTTTCCGCTGCCGCCAAAGGCTGGTGCCCGATTTGCGAGAACAAATGATCGAGAGTGATGTCTTCTTGGCTCGAAGGTTCTAAACCGATCAGATCGACTTCGCCGAGTTTGCCACGAGATTCTGCAGAGCCTCGGAAATGAGGAATGAACGCGGCGTTTTGTAAAAGCAACCATTGACGCGTTCGATCCTCGGAAACACTCCGATACAAATATCGCATCGCGTTCGAAGTCGTCACGGCGTGTAGCGGAACAATCGAAGCTTGCCGAGAAACCATTTCGGCGGCAGCAAGCATGATCCCGTCAAAGATGCTGTCGGGATGTGTTCCTGATTCGACGAGTTCGACAACCAGCTCCGATGCCTCTTCAGGTGAAGCGGTGCGGAGTGCTTTGACAACGGTTGATGACTCAATCGGTTTGCGTTTGACGTCGTTCCAATGTGCGTTCAAACGACTGACACGTTTCCAATTGCTTCGTCCAACTCTGTCAACGCTAAGATCAGCAGTAGCCGGGTTTGGATCACCCGTGTGATTCAGGATCGCGTAGCACAGTGATCGCACCACCGGTTCCGCATGATGCCAACCGATGACTTGAAGTGTCCGGAAGGCATTCGCCAAGTAGATCGATTTATGTCCGATGCTGCGGTAATCACGTGCCGCGTAGCGAGCCAGCTGATCAAGAATCTGTCCGGAAGTTGCGGTACGGGCGACGACCGTTGCAGCGGCATCGGCTGCTTCGATGTCCCAACGGGTCATGGCATCGTCAAGCTGCGCGAGGGCTTTGCCTTGTTCAGGCAAATCGGTCGTCGGCGCCGCAGCCATGGTCCAATCGCCTTCTTCGACATCAGACTGCTGTGCCCGTTTGAAGTAATCGATACTCCACAACAGCGGTGTCCAACGATGTTCATCCCTAGCTGCCAAAGCGGCTTGATGGGCCGAGTGAACAACTAAGACGCTGTGAAACTTGAACCCAACCGCTGGTCTCGGTTGGACATTGCGAATCCCCGCAAGCAATAATGCGGCTAACAGGTCTCGATAGCTCGTTCCCTGATGAATCTCGGCAAACACACGATCAATGATTTTTTCGCGTGTTGTCGTTTCCAACATCTGAACGAGCGGCTCGATCTCCGAGCTAAACTGAACCCGATCAGCGTCGACCGAAAGATCTTCGGCAGATAGCTTCGGCAGCCATGCAAGACTCGAGATGCCACCAGCAGCAATGCTCATTGAATTGCGAACGAATTGTCGTCGATCTTGCATGGCCAACCCCATTTGGAACTTGTGTCGGTGCGGACGTCACCTGGACATTGCATTGTAGAGGATCTGAAATCCCGACGCCGAAATCCATCGGCAACCCATCCGTTATCGGCTTGCTGGATCCAAAAAATCCGTCAGGACGTGGCGACACATCGAAATCCCAGGCATCGACCTTTTGCTGACGGGTTTCGTCCGCGGCGATAACTTTCACGACACAATTCGATCGGGCCGACCCAGCTTCCGCCCCGTTCGCTGCGAAGCCCAGTTTCCATGATCGAAACCGGATTCGCTGCTTTGCTGCGTTCATCCCGATAGAAGTTGGCATCAAAGCTGTCCCTGCACCAATGCCAAATCGTGCCACTCATATGGCGAAGTCCAAATCGCGACTCTCCGTAGGGTTCCTGTACATCCGGCAAAGGCAACTGCCCGTTCTGATAGTGCTCTCCCGGACGATGGACTGCCGCCATGACTCGTTCGAGGTTCTTGTACGCGCCCTGGGATGCGTATTCCCACTGAGCTTCACTTGGTAAACACGTACCTACTGAGTTTTGATCTCGCCAATCAAAACCGTTGGCCCAAAGCGAATAAGCGTTTGCAGCGAACCACGAGACCATCACGACGGGCTGCCGCGCCGATTCGTTTCGAACTCGCCAACACTCGTCTTGCCATTCAAACTGTAGTGAGGTCTCTCGATCGTCATTTTCATCGAGACCGATTAGCTTTTGACGTTCCCTATCAGTTGCGTCGATCGAGTTCAAAAATCGACAGAAGGCGACAACAGAGATAGGTTCGACATCGATCAAGAACGACGACAAGGTGACACGATGCGGCGGATGTTCATCCGGCTGAGATAACTCATCCTCACAGCCGATCAGAACTTCGGACTCTGGCAGCTGAATACACACCATGCCATCGGTTTGCCGGCGAAATCGGGCAAACTCAAACGGCCCATCAAGTTTTTCATAGATGGACGCCTCGGAAAGGCTGTCGGAATCGAGCCGCCCGCCGAGGTGAGTGAACTCAGTTCGGGACTCGCTCACTGGCACCCGCGGGCGATGTCGCCAACTTTTACGCCGAACGGGAACTCCGGTGCCCTGGTTCAAGAAAACGTATTCGGCAAGATCACGAATTCGAAATGGCTGCCGAGCGAAAATCAGTTTCCCCACAGGGTTCGCAGGCGTATCGGGGATGGTAACCGAGAACGCCTCTTCGACTTCCATGATTAGCTCGATCGCATCTAAACTATCGCAGTTCAGGTCCTCAATGATTCGGCTATCAGGTTTTACTTTGCAAAGCTTGATACCCAGCTGCTGCGAAGTAACTACACAGAGCTGTTGCTCGATCGTTGCCAAGTCAAGCCAGTTCGCTGTTTGTCTCATCAGTTCCCGTCCTCTGTCGATAGAAATGTGGCATTCGACAAGAGCCCGTTTCAACGGCCGACTGCGATCATTTTCTAAACTTGGGCGATGCGATGATGCCCGTTGCAAGCACTACATTTCTTCGACGGCGTTTTTAATGTACTGAACGAGCCGAGCTCGGCTGTGTCGGGCTATCTCATGGCTATCGATCTGGATGCCCAATTCCTTCGCAATACGAATTGCCAAGTCGACGTCGCGTACGCCGTGGAATTGATTGACGACACCGTCATCTGTGTAGATCGTCTCTTCATCGTGTTCAAACCCGGATTCCAGTGCGTCAGCGAATTCGGCGATCCATGGTTCCGGAACGCGGCGACTGCGGCAATGCTGAACACTCCAAATGTCATCGCCAGTGCATTCGGCTAAAAGGGCTAGTAACAGATGTCTGGCAGTCATGATTCGGACGAACCGATAAGTAGATCAATGCGGGCTGCCAAAATGAAATCGTTTTCACTTAGACCGCCAATCGCATGGGTAGTCAACACGATTTCCAGATGACGGTAGCCAGTCAAATGAAGATCAGGGTGGTGCTGCTCACTTTCGGCGACCGCAGCGATTTGATTGATCAACTCGACTGCTCGCGAAAACGTTTTGCAGTTGATTCTTCGGCGGATTGACTTAGCAGCCTCGTCGAGATTCCAAAAGGTGATCGCTTGTAGAAGTTGATTCGATTGTTCGCTCGAAAGTTTCGGCACTCCACCTTCGCAAGGAACACATTTTTTGGCGGCAAGTGATTCGGCAGAAGGTATTGTCATAGGTCGAGCCGAGTGGGAATAAAGTTCAGTAACCGCGGCTAGCGCCGGAGCGGCTCAGTGAATCCGAACTGTGCCGGTATCGCGTTAGCGACGGTTGTCTGTTGTGTGGGCTTCAGTGTTGTGGTTGACTTAACCGCGGCTAGCGCCGAAGCGGCTCAGTGAATCCGACTTGAGCCGGGATCGCGCTAGCGACGGTTGTGTGAGGTGTGGGCGTCGGTGTTGTGGCTGACTTAACCGCGGCTAGCGCCATGGCGGCTCAGTGAATCCGAACTGTGCCGTTGTCGCGAAACGGTATTAAACCACGCCCGACGCGTTTGCGGCTAGGACTGACACCGCACTTCGCTTCACAATACTTGTCCGAAACGGCATTCACGCAACGACTCACGCCGCTTTGCAATTCGATGACGAGCGTTCCATCCATGCCCATAATCGATCGCAAATTGATTCGGCGTCACGATCGTTCATCAAATCATGCAGCCCATTCGACCAGCAAATGGATTCCGCCATATGACCGGCGCGTAGCGCGAAATGGCGACAGGCTGTCTGATCGATCAATTCATCTTGATCGCCATAGATCACTAGCGTGGGTGTATCGATTTCGCGTGCATGATCGAGGACGAAACGTCCCTGCGCCAGCAACTGCGTTGCTGTATGAATCGAAATCGTTGAATGTCGAAGCGGATCATCGTCAAACGCACGTTCGCTGCCACAGCTCCGCAGCTGCTTTGCATCAGCACGTTTTTGAATCCGAACCCACGGAACCAGATAGCCGGTGGCCCAGGCGGCAAACAATGACGAACGATCCAAATGCTGCGGCGGAACCAGCATTGGTGCGATCAAGACTACACCCTCGATCGCACGTTGGCCTTCGCCTTCGAATTCGTGTCGCCGAATCGCATAATTTGCCGCTAGGTTTCCCCCCATGCTGTGCCCGATGACATAGTGACTTGTCCAGCCAAATTGGCGGTCAAGCGTTTGACGTAGCAGCGAAAGCGTTTCGTAGATGGCGTCAAAATCTAAGGCCACACCTCGTGGGCCTTTCGAGCGACCGTGGCCGGGTAAATCAATCGCCGCAACTGCCAAACCCTGCTGCAAAAGCCGTTCGGCGAATGACCGGAAACTGCCACCATGGTCGCCCAGCCCATGGATCAGGATGGCAGCGCCACGGTGCTGTTCGTCGCGACGTTTCCAGAGGTGACAGTGCAGGTCGGTACGATTTGGCAGAATTAGCGTTCCAGCGATCATCAGCGTCATTCAGCCCGGCTCTTGGGGAAGGAATTCGCTTTCAAAACAGAACATTCGGCACGGAATTCGCGTCCCTCAACGAATACTTTTATTGAGGCTTGCCAAGTTGGCACTCACCACTGCTGACATGCCCAACCCCGTCCCGAGGGACAATCATGTTATTGCGTCTGCTTGTACTATTTATCGTCGTTCCACTGGTAGAGCTGTATTTGCTACTGCAACTTGCGGATGCCACCAGCGCAGCAGCAACGTTTCTGGTTGTGATCGCGACCGGGGTGCTGGGATCGTATCTGGCAAAACGCGAAGGGTTGATGGCATGGCAAAAATTCCATGCTGCCCTTGGTGAAGGCCGTGTGCCCAGCCGTGAAATTCAAGACGGGTTGATGATCGTGTTTGCCGCAGCCTTGTTGCTAACACCTGGTTTGATCACCGACGCATTTGGATTCGTCTTGCTCGTTCCGATCGGACGCGATCTGATTCGGAAGACCTTGTTTTCGAGATACTTTAGCGGGTTCAAAAACGTTCAGATTCGATCGAGTTTTTTCGAGAGCGAACGTCCGCAAACATATGATGACCCCAACACGATCGACGGCAAAGTCACACGCCGGTAGGTCGTTGACAGTCACGCTGAGCCGGTATCGCGCTAGCGACGGTTGTGTGTTAGGCGTCGGTGTTGAGGCTGACTTAACCGCGGCTAGCGCCGATGCGGCTCAGTGAATCCGAACTGAGCCGTTGTCGCGCTAGCGACGGTTGCGTATTGGTGAGCTAGGTGTTGGGGCTTCACTTAACCGCGGCTAGCGCCGATGCGGCTCATCGAATCCGAACTGAGCCGGTATCGCGCTAGCGACGGTTGCGTGACAAAACACCTAAGCGGCGTCTCGGACTTCGGCGCCGCAAAGGCTTCTATAAAATCGATTGTCCTTCGCGAGATGATCATGGTCGCCTTCGCTCGCGACACGACCCTGCTCGATAACGACGATCCGATCGGCCATCGCAAGCGTGCTTGCTCGGTGAGTAATCATGACTCCGGTTCGGCCAACCAAGAACTGCTGTAGCGCTTGATGGATCAATTGTTCGCTTTCCAAGTCGATTTGGCTGGTCGCTTCATCCAAGATCAAGATGTCGGGATCACGCAAGAAGGCTCGCGCCAAAGCGATCCGCTGCATCTGCCCACCAGAAAGCCGCATGCCGTTGGCACCGAGCATTGTCTTGTAGCCCTGCGGTGTCTTGCGGCGAATGAAATCATCAGCAAAAGCCAACTTTGCCGCCCTGACAACGTCGTGTTCATCGGCACCTGGACAACCATAGCGAATATTGTTTTCGATCGTGTCTTCAAAAATGATCGTTCGCTGTGTGACCAACGCAATTCGCTTGCGCAGGTCTCGCGTTCGCATTTCATTGATCGGAACATCATCCAGCAGAACCTGTCCCGCCTGTGGATCATCGAAGCGACATAACAAGCTGATAATTGTGCTTTTGCCGCTGCCGTTGGGCCCGACAATCGCGACCGTTTCGCCATGAGGAATCGTTAAATTGATCCCTCGCAAAACCTGTGGCCCGGACGGGTATTGATACTCAACATCTTTCAGCTGAAGGTTTGAATGTGGCCGCGAAACCGTCTTGGCAACCTTGGGTTCTTTCACCCGTGTATCTTGATCGACAACTTCCATCACGCGATTTGATGCGGCGATTCCACGTTGTAATCCGCTCCAAACGTCGGCAAGTTTTCGTGCCGGATCCGAAGCACCAATGAGAAAGCTGAAGAATAAGAACACTTCGCCTTGCTGCAGTGGCTCGGTAGTGATCTGCAATCCGAAGAGGTGCGTTTGCTTGGTCAGTACCAGATAGCCACCGGCCAGTATCGCTAGTGAGACCGTTGTGATTCCCATCATCTCGGTCGTTCCACGGGCAAGCGTGTTATAGAACGCCATCTTCATGCTGCGGTGGTAATACGCGAATGTCCCTCGCCGCAGCCTTGCACGCTCGAACGCTTGTGTGTTGGAAGCCTTGATCAGCCGGATGCCCGAAAAGGAGTCATTCAACATCCCGTAAAGC
This sequence comes from Stieleria sp. JC731, assembly GCF_020966635.1. Classification (NCBI taxonomy): domain Bacteria; kingdom Pseudomonadati; phylum Planctomycetota; class Planctomycetia; order Pirellulales; family Pirellulaceae; genus Stieleria; species Stieleria sp. JC731. Next base: position 1,026,348 of record NZ_JAJKFQ010000002.1, read on the forward strand.
TGGCTCATCTCTTCCATCGCACGTCGACTGGCGCGACGGATTGCACGGCTAAGCTTCTGCATCACGATCGCAAGGATCGGCATCACGATCATCACCAGCAGCAACAAGCGAGAGCACACCATGGCCGCACCGATCAGACAGGCAATCATCTTCAGCGGCTCACGAGTCATCTTTCCCAACAATGTGGTCACCCCGGCAGTTACCAAGGACACATCGTTGGTTAAACGGGCCGTCAAATCGGCCGAGCCATTTTCGCCAAAGTGGTCAAGATCCAGGTGAAGCGCTTTGCGAAAAAACAGCTCGCGTACGTCAATTGCGGTACGTCCCGCGACATACTGAACCCACATCATGTTGGCGATCAAAGCGATCAACTTTAAGCCGGTTCCGACAACCAAAAACGTCAGGATCGCCAACAAAGTCCCGAACGGTGTTGCGGGCGCATAGGTATCAACGTACGGCTTTGCGATCCCGTACCAATGGGCTCGCGAGTTGTTGCGTTCCAATTCGGCACGCAGTTGAGATTCGGACTGATCGCCGGATAAGGGTGTATCATTCGCTAGCAATAAACGAATTTCATCGGCCCGATCGTTAGTCGTTTCCAAAGTCTCATCGACATATTCTGGAACCGTCTTCCCTGCAAAAACGATATCGACCATGGGAAGCACCGCACTGATATTCGCGCTCCATAGCACGGCTATCGCGAGCGATGAAACGATGATCCCGATCAATGCCCACCAACGGTGGACGGCGATTCGAAGTACTCGTGCGAAGGGGCTAGTCACCGAACCTTCCATGGTCACTGCGGGCGTATTTGCTATCAATCCAAGTTTGCTTCTTGGACGTCGACAGGTTTGAAAAAACCTTGCTCGGCCTGTCGACTTTCACCTAATCGCCCTGTTCTCAGCAAAACGTTCTCCGCAAAACGGGCGGGAAAGAATGCTACTTGCAAGGAGTAAAAGGCGATATTCGACCGACAGGCTGCTAACAGAACTTTTAGCAGGAGACGAGTGGAGCGACCAGAGCGGATGCGGTTGGCCCTAAACAACGAGGCCATTTAGCATGTTTGGGCAAAACAAGTTCCGCGACGATCTCGACGCCACCGACAGGGGACTACGGCGATCTTCTGTGATGCTGGGTACCGCGATGCCGGTCACCTCGACCGCGAGTATTTTCTCGACGGTCGAGTGATATCAGAAAAGCCATCGACACGAACGAAGTGTCAACATTTAGGCGTCAGCAACCAGACGGAGCGTGGTCTTAGAAAATGCCCGCGCCAAACTCGTCATCTTTTTCGCTGGCCGAATTCGAAACCCTGTTGTCCTTGTTGTCGGCACGTTGCTTTGGACCGCTAGGAGACTTGTGCGCCTGATCGATTAACGCCGTTTCGACGTCTTCGCCCGCATCATAAAAATCATCGTCATAGCGTGAGCGATAGCCAGGTTGGTTGTATCGACTCAGTTCTGCTTCGAACTCTTCGATAACGGCGTCTTGAATCAATTCGCGACAAGCACTGTTAATCGGATGGGCGACGTCGGCATACAGCTTTTGAGGCGAATCGAGCAGACCATCGTTGTCAAAGCTCAGTTTCGCCCCGCAGTGATTGCAATAGTTTGCCCGCAGATGGTTTTTCTGATGACACCGATCACAGTGGCCGGTCAACTTGCGACTCGGCATAGCAACAAAGGGACCATTGGAACCGTCGATGATCTTTAAGTCGCGAACGACAAAACATCCATCAATGGTAATTGAACAGAAGGCACGTAGTCGATCTTCCGATGACTCCATGAGTTTGATTCGGATCTCCGTGATTTCCACGATCTCAACTCCCTCTCTGATGTCGGCGCATTAACTTGGATCGAACTCATGTGGTGACTTAAAACTGCGACCCAAATGTGATGCATCAACGCTGCGTACGATCGTGACGCTTGCCTTCGTTTGATGAAATGCAAATCAACAGTCTTAAATCACTCTCTCAATTGTTGCGGCCGCAGAAACACTCCGTGTTGCTCGCCAAAGAGCCGGAACCGAATGGATAGTCTTAAGTTGCTGTAAAGCTTGCTGAGCGTGCTCCGCATCACGCGCTATTCCAAAACATGCCGACCCACTACCAGTTAGTTGACACGGTTGGAGTCCAGATTGCCACAGTGATTCCAACAATTCATTCAGCTCTGGAAAAATTTCTAAGGCTGGTTCGCTCAGTCGGTTCATCATCGACGTTGCTAAATCTTCTGCACGATCGTTGCGTAACGCGGCAAGAAAACCTGAAGAGTTGATCGGCGCCGCAGGAACTTTTAGCCTGCGATAAACCTCAATTGTCGGAAGGCTCGCAGGTGGATAGCCGACAACGAAGTGAATCGCTGTTCGCATGTCAACTGGTTGGAGGATCTCTCCTCTTCCCGTGGCGTGACAGGCCCAAAGCCGCTCCGCAGCAGTCTCGTCTTCAACCACAACATCTTCCGACATTGGCAAGAAGAAAGGCACGTCGCTGCCGATTGAAGCGGCGATTTGATGCAAAGCCTGCTCTTCACTGGAAAGCTGGTGGAGATGGGCAGCACAGCTAATCGCATGGGCCGCATCGCTACTGGCACCTCCCATCCCAGCACCGGCGGGAATCCGTTTCCCCAATTGGACCCTGAAACCGCTCGCGATCGAAAAGTGATCACGAAAAGCATTCAAAGCTCGGACAACCAGATTGCGTTCGTCCGTCGGAATGCCAAGCAACTGATGCGCTTTCTCACTACCCGAATCGAGCCCCAGTTCCCTCGCAACGCTTTCAAATGAAGGCAACCAACTCGCAGTCAATTCGACCACAGGTTCATCAATCGACTCAACCGTTAGTTCATCGCGCCAGTCGATAGCAGTCATGACGGTATCAATTTCGTGATAACCATCATCACGCTTGGCTGGGATTTCCAAAAAGAGATTGAGCTTGGCTGGTGGTCGGGTATGGACTTTCATTTCAAAGCAATGTGATTTTGATTTTGGCGGACCGTTTTGATCCAGGCCCAGTGTTTTGGTCCAATTTGATTTTCGGATTAGCCGATTGGGCGTTAGCCCCGGTTGCCCGTGTGAGAACCGCCGCTAACGCGGTGCGGCTCATAGGGTAATTTTCATCAGCCGCCACGCGCGAGCGTGCGGTTCTGTGTGCAGGTTCGGTTCGTTGCAGGAACCGCGGGCTGGCGCCAGCGGCTGATAAGGCAATGAGCTGATTGACGAACGATCAGCCGCCACGCGCTAGCGTGCGGTTCCGTGTCCTATGTCAGGTTCTGCAAGTCATTTAACCGCCGCTAACGCGGTGCGGCTCATAGGGTAATTTCATCAGCCAGCATGCGCGAGCGTGCGGTTCCGTGTGCAGGTTCGGTTCGTTGCAGAAACCGCAGGCTGGCGCCAGCGGCTGATAAGGCAATGAGCTGATTGACGAACGAACGATCAGCCGCCACGCGCGAGCGTGCGGTTCCGTGTCCTTTGTCAGGTTCTGCAAGTCATTTAACCGCCGCTAACGCGGCACGGCTCATAGGGTAATTTTCATCAGCCGCCACGCGCGAGCGTGCGGTTCTGTGTGCAGGTTCGGTTCGTTGCAGAAACCGCGGGCTGGCGCCAGCGGCTGATAAGGCAATGAGCTGATTGACGAACGATCAGCCGCCACGCGCGAGCGTGCGGTTCCGGGTCCTTTGTCAGGTTCTCCAAGTCATTTAACCGCCGCTAACGCGGTGCGGCTAATGGGAGGCCAGCCCTACGTTTCTGGCACTCGTTGTTAACAAGAAGGACCAGCAACTAGCGTCGATGTTGCGACCATAGTTTCATCAGTTCCACCAAGTGTTCCGTCGCTGCGGCCATTTCGTCCAAGCACGCGAACTCGCGAACACTGTGGATGTTGTGTTGGCCGCTGGACAGGTTCGGAGTTGGCAAACCCTTTTCGGTCAGGACGCTACCGTCAGTCCCACCACGGATGATTTCCTTTTTGTATGTCCGTCCCAAATTTTCAAACGCTTGGACAGCGAAGTCGACCGACTCGGGCAGTTTCGCGAGCCCATCACCGAGGTTGCGATATTGCTTGTAGACATCGACAACAACTTTTAAACCCGGCCAGGCTTTTTCGACATCGGCAGCGATCGCACGAAGTCGATCCGCGTATCCCGGCAAATCTTCGGTGTTGAATGATCGCAAGATTAGATCAAGCGTGACTTCGGCAACTTGGCCGGTGATCGTGTTTGCATGAATGAAGCCCTCACGGCCTTCGGTCGTTTCCGGTGTTTCACTGTCACGTGGAAGTGCGGCAATAAAGTCAGCTGCTCCGCGGAGCGCATTGATCATTCGATCTTTTGCGATCGCGCTATGGATACTGTCGCCGATAAAGCGGACGCATGCACCGTCAGCAGAAAAGGTCTCGACATCGATCACCCCTTCGCCGCCACCATCGAGCGTGTACGCAACATCTGCGGCTAACTGCTGCAAATCGATCTTGTCCGTTCCGTGTCCGATCTCTTCGTCACAGGTAAACACCAGCTTGATGTCACCGTGTGGCAGGTGTGGATTCTCAATCAACGTTTCGGCAAGCTCGGCAATGATCGCGACTCCCGCTTTATCATCACCGCCCAGCAAGGTCGTTCCGTCGGTCGTAACCAAAGTTTTGCCGACCAAATTAAGCAGGTCCGGACAAGATTCCGGCGTGATCACTTCGCCGCTTTGAAGGTTAATGTTACCGCCGGGATAGCTTTCTAAAACCTGAGGCCGAACGCCGTGACCAGGGGCATCGGGCGAAGTATCCATGTGGGCCAGCAGAGCGACGACGGGAACCCCTGTCGCCCCAACGCTTGACGGGATGGTCGCATGGACCAAACCGTGTTCGTCCTGATGAACATCGCTCGCGGACATCTTCGTCAGCTCTTCGACCAAGAGTTTGCCGAGGTCACGTTGGCATTCGGTACTGGGATAAGTTTTGCTTTTTGGATCTGCGGTCGTCCCCACTTGAACGTAGCGCAAAAAACGATCCAAAAGGCGTTGGCGGTTGATTTCGTACATGGAGATTCTTGGACAAATCGTGGCTGGTATCGCTGACGGGATCATCTGTGACGGATCAATTCATCCGACCGAGTGATTCCGAAACGGCTTAAAATCGTCGTGGTCTGTCGTGTTCAGATAGGGCTGGCGTGCTCTGAAGGGGTTCGTGCGGGTTTCGCATGACGCCAAGGGTGGCTGCCCGTCTATCTTATGCGCAGGACCAGGATATGATGGCAATACATGATAGCCTTGCAGATTGACTGACTTGTCAACAGACACGATTCCGGCAAAGGACTCGGTGGATTGGATGCCTGAAGAAGTTTCCCATTTAGTTTTCGATTGCGAAAGTATTGCCGACGGCGACCTGATCGCGCGAGTCCGGTACCCGGGTGAGTCGCTAACACCCAGTGAAGCGATCGCGAAATACCAAGCGGAGTTGCTGGAAGAAAAGGGATCCACGTTTATCCCGCATACCTTCCAAATCCCGATTTCGGTTGTGATCGCAAAAGTCGATCGCAATTTCCGCCTGATCGATATCGTCTCACTCGACGAGCCGAGTTTCCGAAGCCACGTGATCACCGCTCATTTTTGGAAGGGCTGGGAAGTTTACAAGCGACCTCAGTGGGTCACCTTCAACGGGCGATCCTTTGATTTGCCGCTAATGGAATTGGCTGCCTTCCGATATGGGATCTCAATCCCGGCATGGTTTTCCAACGAAGGCTATCGCTCGCCAAGGAACCGCTACAGCGTCGATTCCCATCTCGACCTACAGGACCTGCTAACAAACTTTAGCGCGGTTCGCTTTAACGGCGGTTTGAATCTGGCGACCAAGATGCTGGCCAAGCCCGGCAAGATGAACGTCACCGGTGATCAAGTTCAGCAGCAATACGACGACGGCGATTTGATTGGAATCAGCGATTACTGTCGCTGCGATGTCCTTGATACCTATTTTGTTTTCCTACGCGCGATGGTGCTGCATGGAAAATTGACACTGGAAAAAGAAGTCGAGTTGGTCGCGTCGACAAAGCAGTGGATCGAAGCGGCGGCATGCGATTGCAAAGCTTACGAAACCTATTTGAGCCACTGGCAGGAATGGGTTGACCCGTGGGAAAGCGAGACCGCCGAAACTTAGCGGCGTCTCATTTTCAGCAGAGCAGACCGCGGCGGCTTATCATGGGCGAATCAAAACCCGCCCTACCGCGCCATCCCTCTGCGATAAATGCTCCTGCAATATTGGCTTCTTCGATATCGAATCTTTCAGTCGTGGTCGATCGCAGCGTTGTCTGTTTTCTTGGTCGGCCCCCACGCTTCTGCCCAAAACGAACCTTCAACTGCCGAAGCACCGGCGGGAAACGAGAAGGTCGCAGAGATCTTTCGTAGCTTTGCGCCACTGGGTGCACAAAAAGACGAATCGCAACCGACACCCGCAGACCAGATGATCGGCCAGCTGGATCTACGCCCCGGCGTCGCAGCAGATCTGGTCGCAAGCGAACCGGTAATCGCGCAGCCTCTGTTCCTGAGCTGGGATTCCCGCGGACGCATGTGGGTCGTGCAGTATCGGCAATATCAATATCCCGCCGGTTTAAAAGTGGTCCGCTTTGATCAGTACCTGCGAGCGGTCTTCGATAAAGTTCCGTTGCCTCCGCCGGATGGAACACCCGGCGCCGACCGAATCACCGTTTTCGAAGACAGCGACAATGACGGAATCTATGACACCCACAAAGATGTGATCACGGATTTGAATATCGCGACATCGGTTCAAATCGGTCCCAAAGGCATTTGGGTCTTGAACCCACCGTACCTGCTGCATTACCCCGACGCAGACCATGACGATGTTCCCGATGGCCCGCCCGAAGTTCACCTCTCTGGGTTCGGACTGCAAGACACTCATTCGGTTGCCAACAGTTTGATCTGGGGACCCGATGGATGGTTGTACGGAGCCAACGGCAGCACCACCGCTGGTGTGGTCAGTTCCAAAGTCACCAAAGGCGTCGAATTCCAAGGCCAATGCATCTGGCGATACCACCCGACCACTTTTGAATTTGAAATCTTCGCCGAAGGCGGCGGAAACACTTTCAGTGTCGAAATCGATTCTCATGGCGAATTGTTCTCCGGCACCAACGGTGGCAGCAAACGTGGCTACCACTATCCGCAGGGAAGCTACGCCGATAAGAACTGGGGAAAACACGGCCCGCTGACCAATCCATACGCGTTTGGATATTTCACCGGCATGCCGATGAAGGGCGACACGCGGCGTTTCGCACAGGCCTTTACCATCTATGAAGGCGGGCTCTTTCCGCAGGACTTTAATCGCACCATCATCGCCCCCAACTCGTTACACAACTTGGTTTGGCATAGCGACTTGATCCAAGACGGTTCGACTTATCGCACCGAAGACCGCCGCGATTTATTGACATCGGATGATCGCTGGTTCCGACCGGTCTACGCGGGCGTTGGACCTGACGGCGCGGTCTACATCGCCGATTGGTACGACACCCGGCTCAGTCATGTAAACCCGGTTGATGATTGGCATAAAGAAAGCGGCCGTGTTTACCGCTTGCGGCCTGAGGGATCAGATCCGGTTTACCGCGAAGGCAACTTGGCAGAACTGTCATCCGCTCAGCTGGTTCAGAAACTCTCTCATTCGAACAAGTGGGTCCGGCGACGATCGCTGTTAGAACTCGGATGGCGCGGCGACCAATCGATCGCCGCACAGCTTGAACAAATGGTCGAAAACAAAGGGTCGTTGGAAGCTCTCTGGGCGTTTCATCTTCTCGATCTGTTGACGGCAGAAAAAGCGGCTCACTGGATGAACCATTCAAATGCCTGGATAAGATTCTGGTCTGTTCGGCTATTGGGCGATCGGCATCAAGGACACCCCGCGATGATCGAACTTGCCCGTCAAGAACATGACTTGCGTGTTCGCAGCCAGCTCGCCTCGACCGCGAAGCGGATCGATGCGGCAACCGGTCTCGCGATCGTCGGTGCATTGGCTTCACGTTCGATCGATCAAACCGACCGACACATCCCGCTGCAACTTTGGTGGGCCGTCGAAGCCCATGCGGATGATGCAGCTGCGATCCGACAATGGCTTGCCAGCGACGAATCCATCTGGGATCGAACGGCGATAAGACAAACCATCCTTCCCCGGTTGATGCAACGCTATGCGTCCGAAGGAACCGCCAAAGCGATCGACCATTGCGAACAGCTGATCAAGATCGCTCCCGATGAATCCTCTCGATCAGCCATGGTCGTTGGCCTGACGCGAGCATTCGATGGACGATCGTTGCCAGAACTGCCGCCGCTGCTGGATCGTGTTTTGGCTGAGGAACAAGAACGCAGAGGAAACGCTGGGATCATCTTGGCACTCCGTCGTGACCCTGCCGGGGCATCACAACAAGCCGTTCAGCAGCTTCAAAACTCCGAAACAGATCTTGGACTTCGGATCGAACTGGCGCAACTTTTGGGTGAGCTGAAGCAGAAGGCCGCGATCGATACCCTACTAAAATTGGCAACCGGGCGAATGGCTGCCGATCCATCGCTACAGCGCGTTGCCATTTTGTCGCTTGGCCATTTCGCCGACGAGCGGATTGCCGGTGGCCTGATCGCTGCGTTCTATGGACGAATCTCGGCAGAACACGGTTTACGAGATGCAGCATGCCGGACGCTTGCCAGCCGTCGCAATTGGGCCGAACGATTGGTTAACGAAGTCACGTCTTGGCGACTGAAGCGACGTGAAGTTCCAGAAGACGTCGTCCAACAGTTACGTGCCTATGAAGATGAAGCGATGACCCAATCGGTCGAGGAAGCCTTCGGTAAACAGGTCACTGTTTCATCCAAAGAGAAAATCGCTCAGATCCAACGCTACTCTGATTTGCTAGCATCTTCGCTGAAAGATGTATCGACTGGTGATGAAGTTGAACGTGGCGAAGCGATCTTTAAATCGAAGTGCGGTAACTGTCACCGTTTGTTCGGCCAAGGCAATTCGATCGGCCCCGCCCTTGATGGGTACGAGCGTGGGAACGTCAAGTTTTGGCTGAACGCCATCATCGAGCCCAGCTTGGAAATCCGCGAAGGCTTTCAGTCGTACCAAGCACTGACCGAAGATGGTCGTGTGCTGACCGGAATGATGCACGCACAAGATCCGCAAACGGTCACGCTTCGGACCGCAGATAATCGTCAAGTCATCTTGGTCCGCGACGATCTGGAACGGTTCGCCCCGATGCAAACGTCTCTGATGCCAGAGAACCTGTTGCAGGATTTGTCCGACGAGCAGGTGAGCGATTTGTTTCGCTATCTGATGCTTCGGCAGTAGTCCTGGGGCGGTGCGCAGCTTCCAACTCGTGCGGGGCTCTCGCTTGGCATGTGTCCGAACTGGCAGGCAGGAGCCTTGCGACAAGGGCTCGTGCGAGGCTCTGCCTCGCATGAAATGTCTCGCAGGCTCCGCCTGCAATTGCTCTTAGCGGCAGGCGGGAGCCTGCCAAGCCAAGGTGTTGCAAGGCGGGAGCCTTGCAACAAGAGGTGTGACTCAGCTCACTCGGAATACCGATACTCAGGATTGGCGGGATCGAAATCCGATTGGCTCAATCCGGTATTCACCTTGACCTTCAAGTAGTTGTACTCCTCATCCAAAACCGGTTTGCCGCCTTCGGTTTCAGGCCATTTCCACGAGCAATAGCGAATGGGAATGTGGAGATCATTGTCAAACAAGACGACCGCTTGGTGAAAGCGAAAGTGCTCGCGTTTTTCCGGATGGGTGATCGTGATTCGCGTGCAGTTGTGAGTCCCAAGCTGTACGTCTGGGTCGATATCGACCACACACTCGCCGTGCAAACGATCTTCCTGCGCAACTGAAATCAATTGATGAAGCAGGTTTTCGATACCGATCGATCGGATCGAATATCGCTGACCTCGCATCGCCAGCGCACCATCGGGATCAAGATAAAGCGTCAGTAGTCCGGCGAGTCCGCCTTGATGAACGACGATCTTTCCTTCGTTCTGATCCTCAACCCAGATCACTTCGCGACCTTTGACGGAGCTGGGCTTGAGGTAGTCCAGGTAGACACCCATCGGGGTAATCAGTTGCCCTGAATCAAGTTTTCGATTTCGTACTTTCAGGTGCGCAAATTGCAGTGGTGGCAGTTCACCGTCAACGCGACATCGTTTTGCGAAAAGTGCCGTGTAGTCTTTGACGTTGGTCTGAACGTGCAACAAACTTTCTTGGGCCAGTTGCAATGCAGGATCAATCGGATGAGACCGCAGATTCAAGGAGGAAGGCCGATAGCTAACCGGAGTCGCGGTGACCGACGATTCAACATCGTTGGGTGCCGGCTGGTCAGCGGATGCGGGCGTTTGCCCAAGAGAAGATTGCGTTGCAGCGCAGATCACAGCCATGCAGATTGCGGTGAGCCGGAATCGAAAGTTTGAGGAGTCCATAGCACAGTCGACCGAAAGGGAGAAAAGAGTAGACCGTTTCAATCGGTATCGGCAATTTTGATGCCGAAATTAAGATTGCCCAATTCGATATAGTTCTCTTACGATTGCAAAGACAAGGTCAGATCGACAATTCGCCGTCGATGACGAGAAATTGTGTCAATGACTGAAAACTGCCGGGAATAACACGAGCCATGCGAACGACCTTTTCCGACCAAGTGATGATCGGCGGACATGTGGCCGCCGGGTTCGAACCAGTCGCCGAAGCGTTCGCTGAAAACTTTCGCTTTCGCGGTGAACGCGGGGCCTCCTGTGCGATCTATCATCGAGGGCAAAAAGTCGTCGACATCTGGGCAGGGTCTCAGTGCCAACAGTCGGGACAGCCCTGGGGACCAGAAACCGTCTCGTTAGTTTTCTCGGTCACCAAAGGCATGGCGGCCACCGCCATCGCGGTCGCTCATGCCAAAGGCTATTTCGAACTGGACGCTCCGGTTGCTGACTACTGGGCCGAGTTCGGAACCCCAAGAAAGAGAGCGATCACAATCCGGCAACTGCTCGCCCATCAAGCAGGATTGATCACGATCGATCAACATCTGTCACCTAGCGACATCGCCGATCACGATCGGATGACGCAACTACTCGCCAATCAAGAGCCGCTCTGGCAACCGGGCCGAATGCACGGTTATCACACCTTCACTCTGGGCTGGTACCAAAACGAACTGATTCGACGGACGGATCCCCAAGGCCGATCGTTGGGCCAATTTTTTCAGGACGAAATTGCAGCCCCGCTGGACGCGCAATTCTTTATCGGATTGCCCGATCGGATCCCCGACGAATGGATCAGTCGTACCCATGGCTATCCGCGAGTCCGAGCGTTGGCGCACCTCAACGAACTTCCACCGGGCATGATCCTGTCAGGCATTTGGCCTCGATCATTAACCGCCCGCTCGGTGAACTTCATGCGATTAAGCGATCCTGCGGTTCTGGCGAATCCAGAATTTCGACGAGTCGAAATCCCATCGGCTGGTGGTTTCGGCCAAGCCCGAGCGGTCGCCCGGATCTATGACGCGTTGGCTCGCGGTGGCGATGAGTTGGGCCTGACAGATCAGACCTTTGCCGAGCTATGCCGACCGGCTGAACTGCCCAACGCGGGTTCTCGAGATGCCGTCTTGAAGCTCGATGTCGCTTATGGAATGGGCTTTTCTAAACCGAGTCACGGATTCCAATTCGGAAGTGATGCTTCCGCGTTTGGCTGTCCTGGTGCAGGCGGTTGTTTTGGCATGGCCGATCCGTCGGCACAATTGTCATTCGCTTACCTGACCAACACGATGAGCTTCCGGATCTTTGACGACCCCAGGGAACGGGCCATCCGCGAAGCGATGTATCGCTGTGCCAAGTCCACAACGGGCATCAGAAGAAGCCTCGCAGCATAAGCAACTCGCTAGATCCACGAACGTCTTCCCCGCGTTATCAATCGCGATGACGCGGGTTATTGAGAACGAGTCGTCTCCGATCCGGACCGCTTTTCAAAGAATCGTCCTAGTGGTCCCGCCAAGATGGCTGGCAGCATAATCAGGTCTCCAATCAACGCGGAGATCAATAGCACGACCATTAAGTAAGCGAAGTGCAGGACTGGCACAAATGAGCTGAGCGCGAACACGATCAATCCACTCGAACAGATCAGCGTCGTATGGACCATCGCGCCGGAACAACGACCAAACGCGTCGCGAATCGCCTCATGCCGCGATAGGCCATCATCGATGCCGCGCCGGAACCAAGTCAGCAGGTGAACGGTATCGTCCACCGCGATCCCTAGCGCGGCACTGGCTGTCATCACCGATCCGATCTGGACCGGAATCCCAAACCACTGTACCCCGCCAAACACGATCACTGCGGGAAAGATATTCGGCAGCATCGTTAGGCAGGTCGCGCTGACGCTTCGCAGCACAAACACCAATACAAATGCGATGATTCCGAAGGCGACGATAAAGCTTCGGAACAGGTCCATCAGCAGTTGGCGTTGAGCTTTGTAGATCAGCGGGATGACCCCGGTGAACGTCCCTTTGACGCCTTGTTCATCCAATAAAGGCCGCACAGTGCTTTCGATACGCTCGGCTAACAACCCGTAGTCCAGGTTGCCGATCGCGTTGGCACGCACCGAAATCCGCCAGAGGATTTCGTTAGGCGTTTCACTAAGGAACCTAGCCTCGGTCAGCTGATCGTGAATCGATTTGCCGTTGATGATCTTGCGGGCGATGATATCGCGAACGCTATGACCGCGCGGAAGCGGCGGACTGAAATTAAATGCCGACATCGTGGTGACATAGTCGCCTAAGGCGGCGATCTGAGCTTGGGCTTTGGCAACCAGCTTGATCTGTTCGACACGATCGCGTTGGTCGTCTTTGCCAAAGTGGATAACGACCTCCAGTGGAACCATCGGGCCGACTTTTTCTTCCAGCCAACGATAGTCGTTGATCACGTCACTGTCGGGAAGAAAGCGATCTTGCAACCGGACGGTCGATTCAATCGAGGGGATTCTTGCGCCGCAGACCACCATGACGATCAGGCACCCGATCGCAAGAACGGCATGATGCCGGATAACCCAGTTGCCAAATCGTTTTGCCGCTGCGGATTGTTCGGGAGTCGGTTTGATACGCACCTTCGGTGGAAACGCGATCAGCGCCGAAGGCAACAGCACAAACAAGACGATCACGCCTAGAACGACACCGATCGAAGAAAATAGACCGAATTCTTGAATCGGTTCGATCTTGCTGAAGATCAAAGAGATCAGCCCAATGGCGGTGGTCAGTGCGGCCAGTGAACAGGGAACCCAACCGTGCTCAACCGCCAATCGCACCGGCGACTTGCTCAGTTCGGGATGGCGTCTGGCATCGCGATAGTAGTTTGCCAAATGGACTGCCGAAGAAACCGTCAACACGTAGATCAGTGGCGGCAGCATCGTCATCAACAAGTTCATGCGGCTGCCGGTGACGAACAAGACTCCCAATCCGAGCGCGGTGCAGTAGATCGCGACCAGCAAGACTGAAATGGCAAGGCGAATGCTTTGCAGCCGAAACGTCGCGACACAGAAAGACGCGATCGCGGACAGTCCGGCGAGACCGAAAAGCAGCTTGCGACTTTCGGCATCGATCATCGCGGCATCAACCGTCGGACCGGCAAGCTTCAAGTCTGACTCGGCAATCCCGGCAACCTCGAGAGCTTGCTGTTGGATCGTGTCGACCGCTGCGGTTCGATTGTCTTGACCCTCGGGAGCGGTTGTCAGAATCAGGCAGGTTGATTGCTTGTCGCTGCCGATCAGTGAACCTTCGATCCGTTTGATCGCAGCGGCTTCGCTGAGATTCAGCGGCGCTCCGGTCAGCTGTTCCAGCGTCGATTGGCCCGTTCTGACCGCAGAAAAATACGGTGATTCGGCCAGTGCCGCGCTAAGCTCGGTCGCACGTGGATCGTTGATGGTGCAGCCTGGCCAACTGACCACGGCGATTTCATCGGTCCCAAATTGCTCGCCGAACCAGTCGTACGTATCCGTCGCCGCAAACGACTTGGGCAGCCATTGCCGGGGATCGTTGGAAGTGCTTTTGAGTGCCCGTACGGCGGCGAAAAAGACCAGCGGAGAAATCAGCAGTGCGAACAGCAGAATCGCATGAGCTCGTTTTTTGGAGAGGATCGACTCCGATTGGGAATGAACACCGCCTTCGGTTTGGGCGGAGTCTCCAGGCTGGTCTTCGTTATCGGAGCTGGACAAGACAATCTATTCGGCGAAGCAGGTAGGCAAGAACCCTTCCAAAAGATCCGCAAAGGCTTCGGGCCGTTCCCAATTGGGTGCATGTCCGCAATCGTCGATAAACTCCAGCCGTGAACCTTTGATACGACGCTGGAATTCACGACCGGTTGATGGCGGAGTGATGGTGTCTTGGTGTCCCCAGATGATCATCGTCGGGAGATCCAGTTTTGACAGTTCGTTTTCGACCGTCCGGTCCCGTGTCGCCCTGGAAACACGCAAAATGAATCGCACGTAGTCGCGGTCGGTGACCGATTTGTACCAATCGTCGATCAACTCTTCGGTGACCAATTCCTGGCGATAAACGATGTCACCGACAGTTTTACGAATGAACTCGCGTGACGGACGTGGACGCATGCCTCCGATCGGGCTGCGTTCGAACAGGCCCGCGCTGCCGGCCAGGACAAGGCCTTTGGCGTAATCTTTCTGGCTGGCACAAAGGTCGATCGCGACCAGACCGCCAAGAGAATTGCCGCACAGCACGAAAGGTTCAATCTGCATCGCGTCGATCATCTGCCGAACCTGAGCACTCAGGTCAGCGATCGCATTGATACCGTGCTTTCGTCGTCCCGGCTGGTAGTCGACAGGCAGCTGTGGCGCGATGACGCGATACTTGTCGGCGAGCCGCTCCATCACGTTTTGCCAGTGGAGAGGCGAGCCGAACAAACCATGCAAAAACAGCACGGTTTGGTCACCACTGCCCATGTCGACAGTGCGTTCCGGATCAATTCCGGTGTTTTTTTCGGCCTGCGTATCGGAAGAGCGTTTAAGAAGCACAGACGAAATTCAGTCAAGCGAAGTAAGAAAAACCTAGACAAGAACAGGCTCGAGGGGACCGTTCGGGCCTCCATAAAGCAGTCCCGTCCTACCAACACCCTATCGCTCCTGCGGGCCGCATTCTATATGCAACTGCGATCTTGGTCGAATCGGATTCTTTTGACGAGGCTAAATTTTGCAGTCCTCCAAATTTATTGCGTAAGACGGGGGATTTAGCGAAGTACCTGATCTTGCGGATTCTTCGCCCCCCCTGTTTGAGACCGCATGAAAATGCTTGCAACTGTGGCTTCGTCATGTTGGGGCTCCGACATTCGGAATCGACATTTCGTCGTCTTCACGACAGCCGCTCCTGTGGGGGTACGGCTGACCGCATCGGCGTGTCGCTTAAAATGATCCCACGCCACCGTTCGCTTCACCGCGAATCGAAGTTTTCACGAACTCCATTCTCACCCCAAGTTTTGATCTCATGCGACTGCGAAATATGCGTTTTCAGCTTGCAGCCCTGCTTTGTTTGATCACCGCCTGCAATTCGTCTGCAGACTGGCCCGGCTGGATGGGCCCGAATCGGGATAATCGCCCCGACGATCTAAAGCTGCCAAAAGACTTTGCCAGTCAACCACCCAAAGTTCTTTGGCGTACTTCGACCGATGGTGGATATTCCGGGCCCGCGGTCAGCGATGGGAGGATCTACGTAAGCGACTACCGATCCGGCGAAGATAACTCGGTGGCCAATTTTGAACGAAAACAGATCACCGGTCGTGAACGCGTCCGCTGTCTTGATGCCACGTCGGGAGCCGAACTTTGGAGCCACGCCTATCCGGTTTCCTATTCGATTTCGTATCCCGCGGGACCACGATGTACGCCAACGGTCGACGATGACCGGGTTTATTCGCTCGGAGCCGAAGGCGAACTGATTTGCTTTAAGACCGAGGACGGCGAAATTGTTTGGAGCAAAAACCTTCCACGCGAATATTCCACCAAAGCCGCGTTGTGGGGCTACGCCAGTCATCCTCTGATCGATGGCGACAAATTGATTTGCGTCGTCGGGGGCTCGGGATCGCACATCGTCGCGTTTAACAAATACACCGGCGAAGAGATTTGGCGACAAGGCACCGCTTCCGAACAAGGCTACGTTCCGCCAACCATCATCAACGCCGGAGGCACGCGACAGCTCATTACGGCCAGTCCGGATGCGATCAATAGCTTGGATCCGGAAACCGGAAAGCCTTTCTGGTCCAAACCCTACGAAGCGACAAACGGATCCATCATCATGTCGCCGATCGTGGCAAAGATCGACGGCCAGTCGTATCTGTATCTCGCGGGATATTCCAACAAGAACCTGCTGCTGAAACTGTCCGAGACCACGCCTGCTGCAGAAGTCGTCTGGCAAGATGTCAATAAACACGCCGTCTCGCCAGTCAACGTCCAACCGATCCTAGACGGCAAGATGCTTTATGGTTTTGATCAGAAAGGGGCGCTGATGGGAATCGAGTTGCCATCTGGCGAACGCCAATGGGAAACCGGCCAACCGATCTCGGAGCGACCGATTCAATCGGCTACCGCGTTCATCATGGCTCCAAAAGGTGACGATCGGTATTTGATGTTCACCGAACTGGGTGATTTGGTGATCGCCGAGATGAACCAGGCAGGATTCAACGAGATCGACCGCGCCCACGTGATCGATCCGACCGGAGTCGCTTTTGGCCGACGTGTCGTCTGGAGTGCACCAGCAGTTGACGATGGCAAATTGTTCATTCGCAACGACAAAGAAGTGATCTGCGTTCAAATCGCTCCGCAGTAATCAGCCATCTCCGCCATGACCGCATGAGGGGGTTACCGCTGTCTACTGGCGACCTATTGGCAACTTCCGGGGTTTCCTTCCCGGCTGCGCACGCACAACCCCTTCGACAAAACGTAGATTCTAGAATCCTGTTCTAAGGTTTTTCCGCGCCGATCGTTGTTTCGGTGCATGGATCCGCGTTCCTTTTCTAAGCCTGCGGTTGGCGATGAAGCAGACCGATTCCCAATTCGATCCATCCGATCAAGCCCGGCCTGGTTCTCCAGACCAAGCGGGCACTGACGGTTGGCTGTCCGAGGCGTTTCGCGACAACGAATTGGCGTTGATGGGTTATGCGACGCACTTGGTAAAAGATCGGGATCGTGCAAACGATTTGGTCCAGGATGTTTTTTTGCGGTTGTGTAGGCAGCCTCAGGGAAAACTGAAAGGCCGAGTTCGGCAATGGCTGTTTCGTGTCTGTCGAAACCGTGCGTTGGACATCATGAAAAAGGAAGGCCGCATGAAACCGTTGGACGACACCGTCGCCGAAAAGGAAGTCAGTCGTGATGTCGATCCAATCGCGAAAGTCGAATTGGCCGAACGCTATAGCGATGCGATGGATCTACTAGGCAACTTGCCCGAAAGACAACAAGAAGTGATCCGATTGAAAATCGAAGGCGGACTGAGTTATCGCGAAATCAGCCACGCGACCGGCCTGAGCGTCGGAAACGTTGGTTACCTACTTAGCACCGGTCTAAAAACCGTACGCGAACGCCTCACGACGACTGAGACCGAAAACTAGAAGGCCATTGGTGATGAAACCTCCCTCCGATTCCGATCTGCCTGCAGATTCCAATCAGTACAACCAGTGGTTGAATGAACAAGCGACCGCGTACGTCTTCAACGAACTGACCGCTCAGCAGCAAGCCGAGTTTGTCAGCCTGATGAACGAATCCGAAAGCCTTCGCGAAATGGTCAACTCGATTCGTGATGCCGCAGCGACTTTGCAAGGTGAGTTCGCTTCGGTCTCTCGTCCGCTGCAAACTAACAATCGAAACGCCATCGAAGCAGCCATACGCCAAGCCGAACGTTTCCCCGCCCCTCCTGTCGAAGCGTACCGCCCCCAATCGTCATCCAGTTCGTTCGGCTGGGGACTCGCAATCGCCGCGACACTGTTGCTGGCCTGTGGACTTACCTTTCCTGCGCTCAATCGTGTGATCTCGGCGCGGACCGAAACGGAATTCCTAAGATCCCGCATGCAGGAAGTCGAACGCCAAAACCGCGAACTGGCCGACCGTAACCAACAGTTCGAAAATCAAATTCAAGAACTTCGGACCCAACTGGCAGCTGACCGCAAACGACAATTGGATTCCGAATCTGCGATCCCGATCATCGCTGACGCAACAGGAAATACACGATCACCTGATCCAAATGGCGTCACCGGCGACGTGACTGATGCGGGCACGGCGACCACCAATGTGTCCGATATTGCCATGTCAGGAAGCAACAACGATTCACGACCGGTTCGGGCAGCGGATATAGCCACTGATGCCGACAATGAAGTGCGAATCGCTGACGTTGACCGCGATCGAGACATCGCGGCAGAAGTCCTGGCGACGGAACGCATGATGGATGACACATTGAAGTCCAACACCGGTAGCTTTGCACAATCGATTGCCGGTCCTCGACGCGGCCTATTCGAATCGGCCGCCGTCATCCCTGTCTCTTCCTTCCCGGTCTCCGTCGAAAATGACTCTTACTTGAACGTTCGGCAGCTGCTGGCGAAGAAACGTTTGCCAACAACAAACCAGGTGCGCGTCGAACAGCTCGTCAATCACTTCGACTACGAATACAAAGCTCCCGAACAATCCGACGCATTCTCCGTCTCGATGGACATCGCGTCTTGCCCCTGGAATCCATCGAACCGTTTGGCGCGAATCGGAATCCAAGGCCGCCAAAACAACGAACCTCGACGCCCGGCAAACTTGGTGTTCTTGATTGACGTCTCAGGGTCAATGAACCAAGCCGAGAAACTGCCCTTGGCGACACGTGGGCTGATGACGATTGCCGATCAATTGGATAAAGATGACTCGATCGCGATTGTGGTCTACTCGGGCTCAAAAGGCTCTGCCAAGGGGCTCGTGCTGGACGCGACGACCGGAAACCATAAACGAGAGATCGTCGACGCGATCGCTCAGTTGCGTAGCGGCGGATCAAATAAACAAACAGGGCCGATTCAGCTGGCTTACAAGATCGCCAAACAACGCTACATCCCCGGTGGTAACAACAGCGTCGTTCTTTGCACCGATGACGATTGCAACGTCGGCTTCAAAGACATGAACGACCTATCAAAGTTCATTACCGACAGCAGTGACCTCGTTGCCTTCTCGGCAATCCAGTTCGGCCAAGAAGCCGGTGACCATCAACTGATGCGTCGATTGACAACGCAAGGCAAGGGTCAATACCGTGTGGTCAAGAATCAAGACGAAGCCCACGTGCAGTTTCTTGATCAAATCCAAATGCAACGGATTTGTATCGCTCGGAAAGTTGACTTGAGAATCGAATTCAATCCTGGCGAAGTGAAAGCGTATCGGTTGATTGGCTTCGAAGATCAACTGACCGGCGTCATCGCTCCCGCTGAAGGCAACCTGACTGACGGCAGGTTTACGCAGAGTGGTCTATCGGGTGACATTTTTGCCGGACACGCTGTCACCGCCCTTTACGAAATCATCCCGCAACATGGTCCCGCAAACGAGGCGTCTGAAAAATCCACATTCAGCGGCCTCAAGTATCAAACGCCCGTCGCACTCAACGACATTGCCAATAATGGCGAAGTCCTGACGCTTAGTTTGCAGTACAAAGCCCCAGAGCAGGATCAGACGCGGTCTGTCGAAATCAGCTTGGTCGATGTGGGAACCTCATTCGATGAAGCTTCTGAGGACTTTCGCTTCGCAAGCGCAGTCGCCGCGTTCGGGATGCTTCTGCGAAGTCCTTCTCACCACATCACGATTCGCCACGCTGACGATAGCCCCGTTGATGACGGCGACTCGGACTTTGAATTTGTTCAAAAGATCGCTGCCAATTCGATGGGTGAAGATCCGACCGGTTTCCGCAGCGATTTTGTTTCCATGGTTAAGCAAGCCGGTCGAGTGATTGCGAATCAACACGGTTAGTGGCTTGATTGGTTGACTCGATGGTTTTCGGCATCACGGGGACCGTGATGGGTACAAACAAAACTCACCCCAAAGTACCCGGCACGCTCCGCCGTGCCGACATACAACCATTCCCACCAAAACAGCGCTCGCTGCATCACGGGGACCGTGATGGGTACAAATAAACTCACCCAAAGTACCCGGCACGCTCCGTCGTGCCGACACACACTACCATCCCCACAAAAACAGTACCGCTGCATCACGGGGACCGTGATGGGTACAAACAAAGCTCCCCAAAGTACCCGGCACGCTCCGCCGTGCCGACATACAACCATTCCCACAAAAACAGCGCTCGCTGCATCACAGGGACTGTGATGGGTGCCGAAACAGTCCACAGCAACTGATTGCCTGAACCAAGATTGTTACACTGATGGCTCTTTCCTCCATCATGTGAAAATCCAATGCGCTGGTTCGAGATCGATAACGTTGACGAAGTCCCTTCTCCCTCTTTGCTGATCGATGTTGATCGCGTCAAACGCAACATCCAGCGGATGATTCAGTGGTGCGGCGATCGTGGCCCCGGCGTCTTGCGACCGCACGTCAAAACGCACAAGCTTCCGCAAATCATCGATCTCAAGCGGCAGGCAGGTATCGACAAATTCAAAACGTCAACCATCGCCGAATGTGAAATGACGGCCGAGGCGGGCGGCACAGATATCTTGCTGGCCTACCAACCCGTTGGTCCCAATCTCGATCGACTTCTAACGCTGATCGAACGATTTGATCATTCTCGGTTTTCGACAATTGTCGACTGTCCCGAAATCGCACAGCAGTTGGCACAACAAGCTCATTTGCGCAACCTCGTCGTCGATGTCTATGTGGACTTGAATGTGGGGATGGACCGAACTGGCATCCGTATAGGCGATAGCGCCGAACAGCTTTATCGGTTCATCCAAGAAAGCGAATCATTGAACGCGGTGGGACTGCACGCCTATGACGGTCACATTCATCACACCGACACTTCGACCGTGGTCAAATTGATGGACGAAGCTTTCGAACCGGTATGGCAATGGATAGACTCGATCAGGCAACGTGGATTGGTCGTTCCCAAAGTCGTCGGGTGCGGAACGCCGACTTCGGAACTGATGCTGCAGCGGTCCGTTGATTTTGACATCGAAGTCAGCGCGGGAACTTCCGTGCTTTGGGATGCCGGCCAACCGACGTTTTCACCACCGATGGAATTCGAAAACGCGGCTTTGGTTTTGGGCAGAGTGATCAGTCGACCGACTGAGCAGACCTTGTGTATCGACGTCGGCCATAAATCCGTGGGCTCCGAAATGCAGCCGCCGAGGATCATTTTCCAAGGCTTGGAAGACGCTTCATTTGTGATGCAAAGCGAAGAACACTTGGTGCTAAAAACGGAAAGGGCCCAGCAATACGGCATCGGCCACGTTTTCTACGGGGCACCAATTCATGTCTGCCCAACCGTTGCGTTGTACGATCATGCTTGGTGCGTCAAGGATGGCAAAGCGATCGAACGCTGGCCGATCGTTGCCCGAGCACGAAGGATCACGATCTAGCAAATAATGTTGCCAAAGGGTGCTGCTAAACAGTGATCTAAATCAATAATCCTGTGAGCGTTCATGCCGGATCATTTCTGGAGCCGCGGGCATCGAAGGCTGGAATGGATCAAATGAATTCATCCGTGCATCGATGACACGCTTGACTTGCTCACGAAACTCGGGATTGTCAGCCAGCTTCATGACGGCGGGACTGTTCATCAGGTAGATCAACGTTTCCTGCTGAACCGGTTGCCCACCCTGCAAAACGGCAGCCAGCTTGGGATCGTTCTGAAGCTCGCGGACTGCCTTGGAGACCTCCGCGTTGTTCTGTAACGCTTGGACTTCGGGAGCGGTCAACAAACGGTCCAAACCGCCAGGCGATGTGAATTCTCGAACAGCAACGGGAAACTTTTGCGTTTCGGCCAGCGGTTCGATTTTTTCAAACGGGTTATAGTCGCGAACGATTGGCCCCACGGTACTTTGCCGTGTTCGTGACGCCCATTGGTCGACCCAAGCGGCGACAGCGTTGTTTTTTAGGTCCGCACCCCGCTGCCACATTTGGATACTGATCAAGCCACCCAAGACCAGCCATACCATCACGGTCCCTTCGATCGCCCCGAGCAAGAACCCACCGTAGTGATTCACTTGGGCAAGCCATTGTCGACGAGCGATCAGTTGTCCCAAGACCGTGGCGACAAGCATCGAGACCAACATCGAAATCAGAATTCCGGAAATGCCGATGCAAAGAAAGCGGTTCGCCAAACCGGTCGATTGGAAATACTGCGTGCCGTATGGCTCCAGATATGGCGTTGCCAGTGGTGCCAAGTAGACCGCCGCCCCCAATCCCAACAGGCTAGACGCGATCCCAATGATCCCCATCTTGAAAGCGACCATTGACATCAAGGAAATCGCGACCAAACAGATCGCGGTCACAATGTCACCTTGGCGAAAGAAATAAAACGCCCCTGCCATGGTAGCCATCGTGATGACGATCATCAGCCACGGATTCATTTGAACCGGCTTGGGTTTCGTCGCAGGCTTTCGTTTTGGTGTGGGATCGCCCGGCTGGCTCATAGTGTTTGATGGGACTGTGAAAACTCGATCGCGAATCCAAGTGCAGTTTGCGCTGTTCCGGTAGGCACGACGAATGTGGCGACAGGGCGCAGGTGCACCAGTTTAGGTCATGGATAGGTGACCGAAGGCGTCGCGACAGGCATCATCCATCCTGTGCGGCAGATAGGACGATTGCACAAAAAAACGCAAAGCCGCCGTGAAGGTGACTTTGCGTTCTAATTTTAAAGCTGTCTGTAACAGACTACTGATTCAGGCTTTCGCTGATGACTTCACGGTTGGCACGTGTTCCCAACGATCCCCACAAACCGTAAGGGCTGGGTGAGCCGGGTGAACGTGGGCCGGTTCCGTAGGTCGCCACCGTTCCGATGCTTGGGTTACCGGCTTCGATCGAATCGGTCAAAAAGACAACAGCACCATCGCCCATCAGCACGTGAACCCCACCCTGGTGGCGGCTGCTAGCGGACAAAACACCTGGTGATGTATCGCCGAGCGACATACAGGTATGGCTGTTCGGTGGCAGGATCGTGTTCATCGCGGTGTAAGGCTGGCATCCGCTGGCCCAGCGGAATCCACGGCCTTGGTTGCCAGCGGCAACGTCGGTCAAACTTGGATCCCAGAAACTTGGTCGCTCGGGATCGATATCGGGACTACATGACAACGGATTGTTTCGCAGACCGGTAAAAGTTCCTGGGGCAAAGTTGTGCGTCAGGGTACGAACATCGCGGTCACCAAGATCGGTTGCGATTTCGCCCATCATGATCGTGTTGGAAAGTCCGTCCAAGATGTCACGGAACTTCATCGCACGACGTGGAACAAAAACACCACGGCAAGACGCAAGCACACTTTCGTTGCTGGCCGTGTGGACTTCGATCTTTGGCCAGCCACGCAAGTTGAACCAGTAAGGACCGTTGTCGGTGTAGTGCAACGCGTCACCCAAGCATGCGGCATAGTTGCTGCGTCCCATCGCTGGCAAGCCTTGCCCAGGGTCACTGGGGCAACGCAGCGTTGGGATCTCGGTCATCCATGGCGGATAGGCATTGTTACGTTGATTGACGATGACAACGTCGTTGTCTTCTTCGGTTGGGGTCGGCCCCATCGCTGGCCATGGCGGGTTCCGTGGCGTGTTGGGATTGTTCAAATCCTTTGAGTTCGGATTGGAGATCGAATCCCACAAACCCTGTTGCTCGAAGAACGGAGTCAGACCGACGAAGACGCTCAACATCATCATGTTGCAATCGTCACCGTAGCCACTGAACCAACTTGCCTGTGCCGGAAGACGACGCGTTCCACCCATGTGCGTTGGCAGTTGCTTGAACGCCGAGTGATAGTTGTGAGCGGCGAGCCCGATCTGTTTGAAGTTATTGCTGCAGCTCATTCGACGTGCTGCTTCACGTGCCGCTTGAACGGCGGGCAACAACAGGCCTACCAAAATTCCGATGATCGCGATCACGACCAACAGCTCGACAAGGGTGAAACCTTTCGAGCCGGAACTGTTTCGAATCATTACGATACCTAGACTTAAAAAGTCGACGAATAAAGGATAGATAGAAGTTTGACGTCGTGAACTCCATCCTAGACGCCGCTATAGCAATCCGTTCCCGCCACGTACTCCGTCGTCGGAACCGATCGCTTTTGTCTTGTCTCGCGGAACCGTGGCCCTACTGACGCTGAGCCGCCAGTGCCTCTTTCTCACGATCGCGGTTAGACTGCTCTTGTTCGGTCATCTCGTAATCGACTGGCTCGATCACAGTGGTCTCTTTCGAGCCACAACCGCTTGTCGTCACCAAGGCCATCATCACAACCAATGTGGTCAACAGAAGCTTCATGAATCTTGATTCCGGTTTGGAGAATTGACTCGCACTTCGCCCTATGCGGTGCGATGTTAACGCTGCGTTTTGCGTTTATCTTCGGTTAAGACGTGGGTTAATTTGGTCAATTGACAATCAGCTGACCAGCACTTTGTTGGGGTATCCGCAAATGCACGAGCGGAGGTGTTACGCAAAGGTGGTCGAAATCACCGTTAGCGGAGCATCAATAGCCTCTATCTTTCCCAACTTTGCTGGGACGCAAAGTTTTTTTTGGTGAATAATTGATGAAGGTGACAAATGTCGGCATCTACCGCGTCATTTCATGTTCGATATGACTGAAAAATCAACTGGCGAATCCACGCACCCGAACCACCAGTCGTCGCCAACATCAACACGAAGCACAACGTTTTTGGCGGCATCATCTATCGCTGCCGTCATGGTTGTGATCTTGCTCGCTATGGGGCGTCAACTTTGGTGTTCCTGCGGAACGATGGCGCCATGGTCGTGGCAAATCTATTCCGAACATAACTCCCAACACCTGATCGATCCCTACTCGTTTACGCATGTCCTTCATGGGGTCGTTTTCTTCGCCGTTCTGTGGCCCCTACGAAATCGTTCGATCCGCGTTGGCAACCAGAGCCTGGCCGTGACGGCGGGTTTCCGACTATGCATCGCGCTAACTGTCGAAGCTGCTTGGGAGGTGCTGGAGAACACCTCAATGGTGATCGAGCGATACCGAGCGACAACGATTTCACTGGACTACTACGGGGATTCCGTCGCCAACAGCATGTCCGATCTCGCCGCTTGTGCGCTCGGATATTGGTTCGCCAGCCGTGTCCGCTGGCAGGCCTCGCTGATCTTGTTTGTGACCGTCGAAACGGCGTTGCTGATTACCATTCGTGACTCACTAGTCCTGAATGTGATCATGCTGGTCTGGCCGATCGACGCGATTTTGCACTGGCAAAGTGGCTAGCAGAACGCCAATTCAGCGTTGGCGATCACGGTGCAGTCGTCCCAATTTCTGAATTTTAAAATTGGATGTAACAGTTTGCTTGGTAGGACGCTTTGCTGGATGTACCCGGCACAACACGGCCGCAAAAATTCCAACCATCCGCTGACACTCGTCGGAAGTCCAATGAACCGTTCCAAAAGCATCAAGTCGCTAATCGCTCTCGCAATCACCGCTTTCGTCGTAACCGCTGCCGCACCGGCTGAAGCGGGTAACGGTTGGGGTTGGGCCAAGCCGATGAATAAACGAATGGGTGCGTTCTACACCAGCAACAAGAATGCGAACTTCCAACACCATTCACAGCAGCGAACTTACAACAACTACAACTACCAGCACCAAAAATCGTACCACTACACTAAACCAGTCACCAAAACCAACGTCGCACCGATTCAAGTTGTGACCCCAACGCACCATCAGTTCCATCACAATGGTCATCCCATGACAAAGTCAGTTTTGACGAATGGTGGATTTGGATATCACAACCAAATGGGCTACCACAACCAAGTGCAACATCACAAGACAAACCAGCACTTTGTTCCGTCCAAGAACATCGTGGTTCCCAATCATCATCTGTCGCAACCGATCGCCAACGGCTACTGGCAGTAAAATAGAACTGCTCCGAGTTTACTGAGCTGAGTGTACTGAGCCGAATTTACTGAGCTGAATCAACTTGGCCAATCGATGCGACATGTATCGATTGGCCAGACTCGTTTCAAAAGTCGATCTTGTTTTTGTGAATCGCCAACAACCTTCCATGGTCCTCAACCGCAAGCGAAAAATCCTGTTTCGCTTCGCGAGTGTTGCGTTGGCAGTTTTGCCTTTCTTGATAGCCGAAGTTTGGCTTCGCTTGGCCACGCCACAAAAAACTGCCGACTTATCATGGGATCCGGTTTTCGATACGTCCGCACAAACGCCGCTTTTCCAGCTTGATGAATCTGGCGAGCAATATCGGATCGATCCATCGCGGATGAACTTCTTTCGCCCCGCGATCTTTCAGGCGAATAAACCGAGTGACCTGCGACGTGTGTTTGTGCTTGGTGGATCGACGGTTCAGGGCCGTCCGTACGAAACGGAAACCGCATTTAGCCAGTGGGCAAAACTTCGTTTGCAGGCCGCCGATCCGACAAAGCAATGGGATGTGGTCAACTGCGGTGGTGTCTCTTACGCCAGCTATCGCGTCGCGTTGATCCTTCAAGAAGTCCTCCAATACCAACCCGATGCGATCGTGCTGTACTGCGGTCACAACGAATTCTTGGAGGAACGTTCCTACCACACACTGAGTGCCAGCCCCTTCGATTCGTTAGCGTCTGGATCGCGATTGGTCGGTGCGATTCGAAATTCGTTTCGTGGTCATGCGAAGCCACAAGAACGACTTTCCAGTGATGCGCAAACCCGATTGGATTTGACCGAGGGGATGAAGCGATACGTTCGTGACGACGCATGGCGTGACGCAGTTCAATCGCACTACCTATCCACGATGCGTCGAATGATCAAAGCTTGCCAAGATGCTCACGTGCCTTTGATCGTTTACATACCGACCTCGGAAATCGTTGTCACACCTCCTTTCAAAACAATGATCGCTAGCGGGATCGACGAGGCCAACTTTCAAAAGCACTGGACCATCGTCACCGACATCCAGCTGCCAGATGACCAAAGGCTACGTGCCTGCGAAGCCTGTCTGAAAATCGATCCCCAGCACGCAGGCGTCCATTTCATCGCCGGAACACTACACTGGAAACGCCAGCGTTCTGAACAGGCCCGCCGACACTTCACCGCCGCGAGGGATCATGACGTTTGCCCGCTGCGAGCGACGACCGAAATGATCGAAGGACTTCAGCAGCTGCTTAGTGAACTGCAAGTTAATTCGATCGACTGCCCGCAGCTATTTGACCAAGTGGATTCCCAGCGAAGGCCACTTCCAGATGGGATTCCGGACCCCGATCGCTTTGCCGATCACATTCATCCGACGATCGCTGGGCATCAGATGCTTGGGGTGTCCCTTGCTGAAGAACTTTCGGAACTGTTCCGACTGAATGCGGATCCGCAGATTGAATCTCGATATCAACAACTGATCCACGAGCACCTGCAATCGCTTGATGAGACCTACTACGGCCGGGCAAAGCAACGATTGGAAGGCTTAAAGAACTGGGCCGCCGGTCGTGCTGGCAAATTGGCCCTTTGACAAGCTAGGCGTCTACTCCATTAGGGGTTTGGTCCACTAGGAGTCGGTGCAACCGGTTCACTGGATTCATCCAACAATGACTTTGCACGAACGAGAGCCTCTTCGGCCCATGGTTGGCCTTCGTATAGGGTCAGAATGCCTTCGAGCAATCGTCGCCGCTCGTCCGTCGGCAGACCTTTGGCTTCTTCGATACGGCCCAGCAATTCCGTTAGCTTAGGATCCTGTGTGACCGATCTGGATTCTTCCATGGCAGCCTCCATTCGTTCGATTTCGAAAGCGGCAAGCTGCCCCAGTTCACGCTGTTCGTCGTCTTCGGCCATTGTCGAATCATTAAAGACATCGATCCACTGCTGAAGCATTGCCTTCGCCGCGGCAGGATCCGAATCGCGCAAGTCCATCGCTTTGAGAAACTCGGTTTCAAACAATGGCCCATCGTCGGTACGAAGCTTTGCCCGCAACCGTAAACGCCGAATCGCAGCTTCAACCTGGTAGACCATCAACCGATCACGAAAGAAGTCTGCCTGTGCGTGATCAGGATATAGCTTGACGAAACGTTCGAGTGCGGATTTCTGTTCGACAGAATCACTCTCGGAAAGCGACTCAATCTCCGCGATCAAATCGTCTGCGGACGGTTGCCCTAAATTCGAAAGCAGAAAAAACCCACCGATCCCAAGTGCCAACACGATCAATCCAATGGAGACATATCGCATGGAGGGATGATCACCGGCATGTTCAGCTGGCCCATGAAAACCCTGGCGTGTTTCGTCGTCGGACACCGTTTGGAAATGCGTCTTTGAAGCGGTGCCGATTGACGTATCACCTGCTTGTCCGCCGCTAGCGATCGATTCATCCAGTCCCGACGGTGGTTTTGTAAAACCAACTTGCTGGTGGGCGGTTGATCGCACGGTGTTGCCGTCGCCATCTTGATCCAACGCCACCGTCTTCGCTGACGGATTGATGGCCGTCTGCGATGTTCCCAACCCTTGATGTTCATCCGAAGTGAATTGAACGGTGTCTTCGGGACGGGTTTTGTCGTGGCTGGCAACTGTCTTTGCCGAACGGGCATCATCAGATTGATTGTCGTGCTGATCGGAAACTCGCGTGTCCATCGTCATCGCATCCGACAACGGCGAATTTCCAGACAAGTCTGACAGCGTTGCCATTTTTTGCAGGCCGCTGCGCATGGCTTTCAGTCGATTCATCACTGCAAGCGCCGTCGGTGGTCGCTCGCTCGGAACCTTGCGAAGCAACTCATCAACAAGTTGGACGATGTCGTCGGGCAGATCCGGATCGATCATGTCCAATGGCACAGGGGCTTGATGCTTTAGCGCCTCGATGACCTCGGTGATATTCTTTCCGCGAAAGGGTGGTCGACCGCACAGCATCGCGTAGATCACACAGCCAAGCGAATACAGGTCCGAACGAACCGTAGTGCCGCCTTCGGTCGCCTGCTCCGGAGCCATGTAATCTGCGGTGCCCATGATCGAACCCGCCGCGGTCAGGTTTAACCCAAAGATCTTGCTGATCCCAAAGTCAACCAATTTGACCGTCCCGTCACTGCTGATCAAAAGGTTGGCTGGCTTGAGGTCGCGATGGATCACACCGATATCGTGCGCGTGCTTCAACGCCGAACAAATCTGAATCGCAATATCCAGCGTCTGTAGCCACGGAATCTTTTTCTGCGTGCGGATGCGATCCTGCAGCGACTCACCATCGACATATTCCATCGAATAGAACAGCAGGTCCTGTTCTTCACCAAACCCAATCAGCTTCACGATATTGGGATGGCTGAGACTTTTCAGCGTTTTGATTTCGGCATCAAAACGGCGGCGGAATCGCAGCTCATCTGAAATCTGCAACGCGATGATTTTGACGGCTACGGTCTCACCGCTTTTGGCGTGTTCGGCCATGTAAACCGCACCCATCCCGCCTTTGCCCAGCATTTTACCAACACGGTAGGGGCCTAAGTATTCAGGTAGCTTCATGGAAGCGGATAACGCAATCGATCAAGAGGCAAGATGAGGGGACCAGAGTTCCATCAACACACAATTACTGAGTTGAAGCCGGATCAGTTTAACACAGTCAAATCGAGTCGACTTGATTTGATTTCAGCAATCGGAATCCGGCAACCGGGGAATGACGACTGCAAGGCGGGCTCGATGTGGTGCCATATTCAACCGCTTGCTGAATTAGCGGCTTTGGCTCGATTCACCGAAATGGACCGAACAAGCATCGCCATCGCACCCCCCGCCTGATTTTTTCCCGGCGATGCGATAACGTCGTTTTGCGACCTGATGGTAACCCCATCGCCACAGTCGAGCGGTTCCAGGCAGGTGCAAAATCGGTGCGACAACCCACAACATCGGTAGCCGACGACTGAGATAACGCACTGCGTCGCCGCCGCCATGGCGCCGACCTTGTTGATCGACCACGAACATTTGTTCCATCATCTGGTCGTGTGTCAGGTCCGGATAGCGTTCGCGGACACGAGCATCATGAAGCGAAATGAAGCTTAAACGCCCACCACAGCAGTCCAATCGGGCCAGATTCTTCACCTGGCCGATGCAAAACTTGCAATCACCGTCATAGATCACCACATCGGAATCCGGGTGCTGATCTGGATCCGGCAGTCCGTTTTCCCCGCGAGAATTTGATTCCACGCGTGGCAAAGACGTTTCGACAGCAACGTCGCCCATTTTTTTCGGCCAAAATCACAATGAATGCAGAATAATTGCGGTAACGACCCGCCTTTAACAATCCCTATACTGGGTATCCCTGTATTGGGATTGTAGGCCGTCCCTTCCCTAAGGCTAGCGTCATGAATCGAATTGAATCACAAGTTCGCAGTGCTCGACGTCGAATCGTCGTTGGGACGTTCGGTCGATCAATCTGTGTCACTTTGTTCATCGCATTGATCGTCAGCACGATTGCTTGTGCCGCACCTGGCATTCAGGTCATGGACGTCGACTTGGAGCGTTGGAACCAGGCTTGGATTGGCGGATCGATCGCCGTCGCCGTTCTATCAGCCTTGGCCTTTGCGTTTCTGACTCGTCCCCCGCTGGATCGTGTCGCTCTAGAAGTCGACAAACGCTTTGCACTTGGCGAACGTCTCAGCAGCTCGCTTTCGATGTCAGCTGTCGACCGCGAAAGCGAATTTGGCTTGGCAGTGATCTCCGACGCTGATCGTCGTGCCGACCGCCTGAAGATCGCTGAAAAGTTTGGCTTTCAACCCAGCCGGCTCGGTTGGCTTCCCTTGGCAGTCGCTCCGATTCTGGTCGTGGTTTTGATGCTCGTCGAACCGGCTTCGATCGATGCACAAGCGGCCAACAATGTTGACCCCGAAATCACTGCCCAAATTAAACGTGCTTCACTGCAGCTGAAAAAACGTATCGCGCAGCAAAAACGAAAAGCCGATGCGAAAGGACTGAAAGAAGCACGCGATCTGTTTGATAAGCTGGAACGCGATCTGAACGAAATCACCGAAAAGAAAAACATCGATCGCAAAGAAGCGATGATCGCTCTGAACGATCTAAAAAAACAGCTGGAAGAACGCCGC
Source organism: Stieleria sp. JC731 (assembly GCF_020966635.1). Taxonomy (NCBI): domain Bacteria; kingdom Pseudomonadati; phylum Planctomycetota; class Planctomycetia; order Pirellulales; family Pirellulaceae; genus Stieleria; species Stieleria sp. JC731. The sequence goes on from NZ_JAJKFQ010000002.1 coordinate 1,057,478, forward strand.
GAACAACTCGGGTCAAACGATCAACTGCGAAATGCAATGTCGCAAATGCAATCGTTGCAAGCGGGGCCGACTGGTGAAGCCGCCAAATCGATCGCGAAAGGCGACTTCGGTAAGGCCGAAAAGATCATGCGGCAACTCGCTTCGAAAATGAAAGACGGTTCCCTGGACGAGAAAGAAAAGCAGGAACTGAAAAAGCAGATCGAACAGCTTAAAAACCAACTCGAAAAATCGATCGATCAGCAAAAACAACAGCAGCAACAGTTGCGTGAACAGATCGAACAAGCCAAACGCGAAGGTCGATCCCAAGACGCCGCCAAGATGCAGCAGCAACTCAACCAGATGCAGCAACAGGCCAAACAGCAAATGCAACAGATGCAGCAGATGGCTGACAAACTAGGCCAAGCCGCACAAGCAATGCAAAACGGTGACGCTGACAAAGCATCCAATTCTCTGCAGGACATGGCTGACCAGCTTGGTGACATGCAACAAGAGATGAGCGAACTTCAAGATCTCGAAGACGCCATGAACGACCTTTCGCAATCGAAAGATCAAATGCGATGCGGCAACTGTAATGGCGCCGGCTGCCAACAGTGCAAAGGGATGGGAATGGGACAAAGCGAGCGACCTGGCAACGGCCTTGGCGAAGGCCAAGGACAAGGTGATCGCCCCGAACAAGAAGACGACACCAACACCTATGAGACCCAGGTCCGCGGACAGGCCCGAAAGGGACAAGCCAAGATCACGGGCTTCGCCGATGGCCCGAACCGTAAAGGCGTCACCCGCGAAGAATTGAAGCGAGCTGTCGAAAGTGCCTTCTCCGAAGACAGCGACCCTCTGGAAAACCAGCAGCTACCGCGAACCGAACGTGAGCACGCTAAAGACTACTTTGACAAGCTGCGTGCCGGTCAATAAAGACGGACGCCGGGTTTAGCGACCTGTCGATTTCCCAGGTTTGGTTTCTCAAAAAGTTGCCTTCGACTCCACCAAACCAGCGGGAAAGAACGCTACTTTCAGGGCGTGTACGGCGGCCACTGGAAAATCTACAGACTGTGAGCCCTCTTCGAAACAGACTCATTGGCGTAGACTTCGCCGTGACTAATCGTGGCATCGACCGGCGAAGCTGTGATTCGAATCGATAAAATCATCGGTTCGAACAACATGTGGCGACTGTGTAACCCCCGTCTGAATTAACTTGTGTAGATCGCTCTATATCCATGTGCCGTTCTGTCGGCACCGCTGCGGGTACTGCAATTTCAGCGTCGTTGCCGGACGCGATGACTTGATGGACCGTTTTCTCGGAGCGATCGAGATTGAGCTCCAACAGATCGCTGCGGCATCGGATTCAAAGCCCGAACTGGATACCGTCTTCATCGGCGGCGGAACACCAACCCACCTCGACGCTCGCCGACTTGAACGGCTCTGCGAAATCGTTTGCGACCACTTTCGTATCACGGCGAATGCCGAATGGAGCGTCGAAGCGAATCCCGAAGACATTAACGAGGAAAAGCTTTCGCTGCTTCATTCGCACGGGGTGAACCGAGTCAGTCTAGGCGTGCAGTCGTTCAACGACAGGAAGTTAAACATCCTGGAACGCGCACACGGTGGCAAACAAGTCCAGGGTATTGTCGAACTTGTTTCACAGACGATCGAAAACGTCTCGCTGGATCTGATCTTTGCCGCTCCCGATGAAACGATCGATGAATGGCAAAACGATTTGACCGTCGCGACATCGCTTCCGATCAAACACGCATCAACCTATGCGTTAACGTTCGAAAAGGGCACGTCGTTTTGGTCGCGTCGTCTGAAGGGAAGTCTGCAAGAAACTGCTGAAGAGTTGGAACTGCAGATGTATGACTTGGCGAGAAACCATTTTGCGGCAGCCGGATTAAGCCACTACGAAATCTCGAACTTCGCAAAGCCCGGCTTTCCGTGTCGACACAACCTTAGTTATTGGGAAGGGAGCGGTTGGTATGCGGCCGGTCCCGGTGCTGCTGGGTACGTCGACCACTTCCGAAACGTCAACCACCGCAGCACGTTTGCCTACCTGAAACGAATCGAGTCGGGACAGTCTCCCGTTGCCGAATCAGAAAAAGTCTCTTTCGAACAAGCCGCTCGAGAGGCGGCAGCGTTTGGAGTTCGGATGATCGGTGGTGTCGACCTGGACTTGATCAGCCAACGATACGACATCAACCTCTGGCAGCACTGCGATGCCGAACTTCAGATGATGATCGGGCAAGGATTGATCGTTCGCACCGAGTCGCGAATTCAATTGACCGAACACGGAATCCACTTTGCCGATTCCGTTGCGTCAGAGCTGCTCGGTTAGTAGCCCGCAATTAAAGATCTGCAGGTGTCACTCGGAAGATAGATTTCTACGCCGCGGCCACGGGTGATTCGCAATACTTGATCATCGTGACTTCGTTTCCGATGTCATTGAACATCAACTCATCTGCAAAGCTCTTCATCAGCACCAGCCCCTGACCGCTTTCGGCGGAGAACAGATCGGCGCTGACAGTCGTGGGCACCTTTTCGATATTGAACCCTGGACCTTCGTCTCGGATCACGATGCGGATTTCATTGATACTGGCTGAAGCGTGCACAAAGATTTTTCGATCCTTGTACGGTGACTCGGATTTACGTCGTTCGATCAAGTCGGTCGTCGCGTCCTCGTAAATGATCGCGTGATGGGCTGGTGTTACTGAAGGCCCAAGCTGCAGATTGCCACGGAACATCGCATTGACCAACGCGTGTTCAATCGCGACGCCCAATCGGTTCATATCAGCACCGCTAATCAAGTCCATCCCGGCGACGACTTGCATCAGCAACCCGACCATCGGAGAGATCAACTCCGCATCGTTTTCGATTTCGAATTCGAAAACGTTTTTCTTCAGAGTCGAAATCAGCTTGGAAAAGCTGGCGTCGGTTCGGATGACTCCCAAGACATCGACGATCGTGTCGTTCAGCAATGATTGCAAATGGTTTTTCGGGACATAGCCTGCCGCCCCTTTTTGCAAAGCCTGCGAAGCGAGCTCTTCACTGCCGCGCGCTGTGACCAAAATCGCAGGGATGTGTGGGTAGTCCGTTCGCATGACTTCGACCAATTGCAAGCCGTTCAGCTCCGGCATTTCCAAATCGGTCACGACAATATCGGGAATTTCGCTGGCTAATACCTCAAGTGCCGCTTTCCCATTCATCGCATGTTTGACTTCGTGACAACCGTCTTCCAACAGCATTCTCATTTCGATCGCCTGGGTCGGACTGTCTTCGACCAGTAGTACTTTTGCCATGGCTAGCAGTATCGGTTGAGGGAAAGATGTTCGTCACGAACGCCCAAGGAAGGATGCGGTGCCTTCATGCTAATGGTTGGTGTTTCTTCATCAACAAGTTTCGAAGGGGACGCATCACGCATTATTGGCGATTTGCAGGCAATCGGGATCGTAAATCTATACAAAAAGTGCCGATCCAGCGGCGAATCCCGTGTCTCCAGCTCGATCATATCACGGTTGAACACCGCCTGCCAAAATCGGAGTATTCCACCTCAGTCGGCCAATCCGACGGGAGGGCAAAACCCTTGCGACAGCCGCAAAGGAAAATGCCTTATTGATCAAGACAAAAGATCACCAAATGGGCTATGGAGACATAAGTTTGTCAGTCGACTATACTGAAGTGCCACTGTCTGGTGCCCGAATGCCCAGTATTACGGGTCGCCCGATTAGTGTCCCGCCTAACAACCCACCCAATTCGCCCGCGACAGTCACCCTAGCGTGATTTTTGACACGCTGCATGTGGCGAAACGAATCCCGTTTCGGTTCCTTTGATACCGCGTCGGTTTCCATTCATTTGGATCCATAGCTGCGGTACATCATGCCTGTCTTCCGAGCGACTCCCACCAAACTTTCCCTGCCGAATCGTCATGTCTTCACCGACCGATCAGAAGAAAACGCGCCGACGGCGAAAGGTCTCTCCACCTAACCGCGGTTTCGTCCACGCCATCCAAGCCTTGGCGGCTGCGATGATTGTTCCCGCCGTCGGGTTCTCACTGTCATCATTTTTCTTTGGTTCCGATCCGCGGATTGACGAAAACGTGCTGCTGCACACCGTCAGCCCTCAGAACATGAATGTGACCGTGATTGAACGTGGCAACTTGCAAAGCCAAAACAATCGCGAAATCAACTGCATGGTCGAAGACGTCCAGCGTGACGGAATCAACGGCACACCGATCCTGTGGATCATCGCCAACGGTAGCCGAGTTAAGAAAGGCGATTTACTTGTCGAACTCGAGTCCGCGCCGATGCGTGAAGAACTCGATCAACAGATCCTCGATACCGAGGAAGCTCGCTCGACACAGATCCAAGCCGAAGCCAACTACAAAAACCAACTTGTCCAGAACGAAACCAGCAAGGCCGAAGCGGAACTACAAGTCCAGCTCGCCGAACTGGAACTGAAGATGTTCACCGATGACGAGAGCGGAACACACAAGCTGGCCGTCGAAGAAATCAAACGAACCATCGACGAAGTTAACAACCAGATCCTTGAAGCCCAAGCAACATTGGAGCTTCGTCGTGATGATCGCCGCGGAATCGATTCGCTGTACAAACTTGGTTATGCCAATCGCAACGAACTGCGAAAGAGTGAACTGGCTTACCTACAAGCCGAAGGCAAATACGCGGCACAGCTAAACAAGCTGGAAACCACCCTGGCAACACTTCGTAAGAAAGAAAACTACGAACAGGAAATGGAACTGCTGCGTTTACGTGGAAAACTGGCCACAACGAAGCAAGGCTTGGAACAAACGCTACGAAACAACGAAGCCAAGCTCGCCCAAGTCCAAGCGATCCTCCGTGCACGTACAGAGTCGCTAAAGAAAGAAGAAGAACGCCTCGAACGCTACGAGACGCAGCTTGCCGCTTGCAAGATTTATGCACCCGAAGACGGCATGGTCGCCTATGCCTCGTCACGCAACGACGAGATTCGTGAAGGTGCACCGGCCCGCTATCGCCAACACTTGATGTCGTTGCCCTCGCTTCGCGAAATGCAAGTTCAAACCGCGGTCCATGAATCCGATCTGGATCAAATCAATATCGGCATGAAAGTCCATATCACCGTCGATGCGTTCCCCGATAAAGAATACATCGGCACCGTTCAGTCGATCGCCGTGCTTCCAGACCAAAACGGTTGGCTCAGCAGCGGAACGAAGGTCTACACCACCATCGTTACGATCGATGACGAGGTCGACCAGCTAAAGCCGGGCATGACCGCTGTGACTGAGATCCTGGTCGATTCGATCGACGATGCCATCGCCGTTCCGATTCAATCGGTCATCGAACGCGACGATCAAACGGTCGTGCTCGTGCGTCTAAACAATCGCCTCGGATTACGTGAAGTCGAAGTCGGCCGCGAAACCGATTCGATGGTCCAAATCACCGATGGGCTTACCAAAGGCGAACAGATCGCGTTGAACCCACGTGAATTCGTCGACGAACTTCTTGCGGGACAAGAGTGATCGTTTCTGACAGCCACAGTTTCTGACTGAGAAGTCTTCCTTCCGCGATTGACCAGCGAATCATCCCATGTGGTGGGCCACCCTAAAACTTGCCGTGCGTAACCTGCTGCTGCACAAGATGCGCAGTTCGTTGACGCTATTGGGGACAATCCTGGGTGTTGCCTCGGTCATCGCGATGCTGTCGATCGGCGAAGGCAGCAAGCAAGATGCGTTGGACCGTATCCGACAGTTAGGCGCCGGCAACGTCATCGTCCGATCTTTAAAACCGGCACCGGAAGACAATTCCGGCGGCTCATCAAGCAACCAAGGCATCGTTTCGACGGCCAGCTACAAAGTCAACGCATATGGCCTGACGTATAGCGATCTTCGCGCCCTGACCGAATTGCCAACCGGCGAGACCATCGTCCCCGTGATGATGAAAAAGCGTGACGTTTCCCATGGCCGGCGTCGTATCGGGCAAGCACGTGTGTTGGCGACAACACCCGATTTGGAAGATGTCCGTAAGATCGACGTCGCACGGGGTCGCTTCATCCAGCAACGCGACTTGGAAAATATGGCGAACGTCGCCGTACTGACCGAAGGCGCCGCAACGGCACTCTTTGGATTCAATGATCCGCTGGGGCAGCCCGTCCTGATTGGCGGGATCGCCTTCCGCGTTGTGGGCATCTTGAAACAACGTGACAGTGGGCGTGCCCGTGCGGGCGAAAGCGAAGGTGGCGACGCGAACCGCGATATCTTTATTCCGCTGGATACTGGCCGAGCACGGTTTGGCTTTTTCGTCCGTGAAGGCGCCCGTGGTAGCCGAGAATTCGACCGTGTCGAGCTAAGCGAAATCACCCTGGCCGTCGCCGACGCCAATGATAAGGAAGCCGCCGCCCGCGTGGTCCCGACAGCGAATATGATTCGTGGACTGCTAGAAAAGAGCCACGCCGATAAAGAGGACTACCAAGTTTTGGTGCCGCTAGAGCTGATGGCTCAGGCCGAACACGAAAAGCGAATCTGGAATTTGGTGCTAGGAGCGATTGCCGGTATCTCGCTGCTAGTCGGTGGTATCGGGATCATGAACATCATGCTCGCGACCGTAACAGAACGTACCCGCGAGATCGGAATCCGGCGCGCGATTGGTGCCAAACGGCGCGACATCATTCGCCAGTTCTTACTGGAAACGACGGTGCTGTCAGCGGCGGGTGGGGTCCTCGGCGTTGTGCTTGGCGTCTCGATCCCGATCGCAGTGACGATGATGGCGGGAATGAAAACGGTGACCAGTATCGGAGCAATCTTGCTGGCCTTTGGAATCTCTGTCGCCACCGGTATCATCTTCGGTGTCTATCCGGCATACAAAGCCGCCGCGATGAATCCGATCGAAGCACTACGCAAACAATAGTGAAGCGTGTGTTATCGGGCCTGTTTTCGTAGATACTCAAAACGACGATCGTTAAAACGCATCATTCGTAACCATTCGTGCGGTGAATACGGCCGATGGTAGCTTTCGACCGGTTTTTCAATATACGCTTCTTTTTCGAGCTCAATTGCACGGTCATAGTCATTGATGGGTTGACCGAAATTGACTTGTTTCAGTGCCAGTTGTGTCAGCTGATCAATTGCCCGACTAGACCTTAGTCGTTCGACGTACATCCATGGTGCGGTCGGTGGTGCCGGAACGATTCCCCAATATTCAGATCGCTTCTGATCGACCTGACGCCAATTTCGTGTGATCGCTATTCGTCGCGACTGACGCACAAGATCTTGATTCGGAAGCCCTTCGATAAGCTCCTTCAATTGCGTCCAGTCGGCATCGGGTTCGTTGGACATCGATTGGATCGCCAATGAGCTGACCCAGTCGGCATTCTCTGCAACATACAGCAGTTCGTTGAGCGACAGGTTGCCTTGAACGATCTCTTTGCGAACGGTGTTTGACCATTTGGTGAGAATTCGAATCGCATCCAGCTGCCATTCGTATTCTTGGGCTCCCGGTCCAGAGATTCGACTGATTGTAAATGTATCGCCCTGTAATACGGTGGCATGAAACGATTCAGCGTAAGTAAAAATCCCTAACAACCGTGTCATCGAAACGTGTTGTCCGACAGTCGAATCGTCAGCAAGTTCTTCTTTTAAATCTTGCAAATCATCGGTCGATGCCGGATTCCAGAACTGTGGTCGAAGTCTCTTCGTCCCCGCATCGGGAAGGACCACCCAAGCGGAAGATCCATCGCCGACTGGCAGGCGAGTCGAAAGCATGTCCGCCCGCCACGACGAATCCTTTGGTTCCATCGTCGCCCAGCGGAAGGTGAAAATGACCAAAACGGGAATCAGTAAGGCGACTGCATAGTAGGTCCACGCACGACTTAGATAACGTCGACTGTAGGTGCTTCGCTGCATCCACAGCCCGGTCAAACGATACGACGCCACCAGCAACACGACTGCAGAAATCAACAGCAACCCGCCGGCGCGCGGGTAGTACATGAAAATACAAAGCGTCAGCAAAGCCCCTGTAAACCAAACAGCGATGGGCCCCAAAAAGAAATTCAGCAGCGGCCGTGTTGTCGCCTGCGAGCACAACACCGCTAGCGCAAACGATGCCATCGGAACGGCATAGACGGTCAGGACAATCTCGGGTGCATCAAACTGCCAGAGGATCAAATACTCCATCATTGCGGCCGCAATCACCAGATGCATGATGCAAAACGCAGGCAGCACACGCGTGAACCAGACAAGCCGAGGTGAGATGCCTCGATCGAAGAAAAACGCTTTTTGGCCACGAACGGAGTCGCTGTAGAACGTCAAACCGGCAACAGCAAATCCAATGATCGCAAGGATGGGGAACTGAACGTATTGCTCAGCGCCCATCGCTTGTTGAACGATAAAGCCGATCGAAATCACGGCCGCTATAAGTAAATACCATCGGACCGGCCGAATGCTTTGCCAAAGCAAAGCTCGAAACCGGCTGGGAGTCCGTCCGGCCAACGCCGCACCAAGCTTTCGCCCAGCGTGGCGAGGAGGTTGATACGCATTGGTGGTCACCTCGTCCGACCAAACAATCCGAGGCGTCCGCTTAAGACCCCAAGCCCTGCGCGGCCAAGTCAGTCGACGCCAGGCCGCTACGTAGCCCAACACGCATACGCCAACAGCGACGCTGATCGCGATCGCAATGAACAGTGACAAATCCTCGGTCAGAAGGGGAAGCGGATTATTCGCTCCGGATAGCTGAACGAAGACACCGAAGACAAACCAGATAGCCGCAACGGTCATCGGTATGCAGGCCATCAAACCGACGACGGGCGATCGAAACAAGTAACCCGCTAGCAAGCTGCAGAACAGACAGCCATAGCTGAGCGAAATAAGCCCGATTGCAACCAGCAGTTCGCCCATCGCAATCTTTTGCTCGCTTGAAAATCGCAGATTCAATTCATATTGATTCAGCTTAAAGAAGATCCATAGCAAGAGGCTGCCGACAAGCCATGACAGGGCTAAGCAGGTGGCGGCAATGATGAACTTGCTATGCGTGATCTGTTTCCAATTCGCCGGCAGGGTTCCCAACCATTTGAGGGAACCGCTTTCCTCTTCACCCCCGATCAATATTGCCGGTGCGCCGAAAGCGACAAGAAACGGAATAAATGCCCATATCACATGCGCGAAACTCGTCACATCTGTATTGCTAACGGGCGTCGTCAACACAGCGAATTGCAGCAACAGGAAAAAGCCTAACGATGCGACACACGCTGCCAAAGCAAGCGTTCGGATCAAGCGATAGTCTTTCCAAAGAAGTCGCGAATAGATATGCCAATTCATTTCACCAATCCCACCTTTAGCTCGGCATTAGCACCGGTTCAACACAGACAGGCCGTCACCATTTTTGATGCGACGACCCTTCAGCGACTCGACGCAAACGATTCTTTCGATGCGTCGCTTGTGGCACTTCGATCTTGCTTTGGACGGTTCACGTGTGGATCACAGACCGCGACAAAGATTTCTTCCAATGTCGGCGTTGTTTGCTCGATCCGTACCACGCCGGAGCCTTCTTGGTAATCGTCTCGCCAATTGTCTTCCAAATCGGTGACAACCCACCTCATCTGCCGGCCGTTCTTTGTTTCCGTCAACACATCACCGCGAGGTAACAGGATCGTCGCGTCGCTGTGATCCAGTGTCGCCGTAACGACCTGGGTTGAATCGCGAAGCGTTTGCAAAGGTTTGACCAGCTTCAGCTCACCCTCATGCAAAATGCCAATCCAGTCCGCTACCCGTTCCACTTCACTGATTTGATGACTGGACAACAACACGGTATGTCCCAGCGCGGCCCGATCGACCATCGATTCCAAGAATTGACGACGCACCATCGGATCGAGTCCACTGGTGGGTTCATCTAAGATCAGTAATTCGGGATCATGTGATGTCGCCAAGGCAAGCGCGACTTTTGCCCGCTGACCTTTACTCATGTTTTTGATTTTCACTCCGGCTGAGATATCGAAGCTGGCGAGTGCTTCGACATACCGTCCGGGAAATGAAGCGTCATAAAAAGCGGATGTGAACCAGCCGATTTCTTCGGCGGTCATCCAGTCATACAAGGCCGGCGCGTCTGATACGTAGCCGGTCCGTTGCCGGATGAGTTCGCTATCTTCAATACACGATAGCCCCAACACCGATGCCTGCCCTGAGTCCGGTTTGATCGCACCGGTCAAGATACGAATCATCGTCGTCTTGCCCGCGCCGTTTTCACCAAGCAGGGCAAACACGATTCCCGCTGGGATCTCCAAACTGACACGGTCGAGTGCCCGCTTGGCACCAAATGACTTGCTGACGCTCTGCAACGAAATGATCGAATTCATTGTGCATTTCCCTCTGAAAAGTATCCGGTGTGATAACAGACGCTCAACTGCTGCCATTGCCGCCAGCTTTGGCAGCGTTTTCAATCTCCGTCGTTTGCCGGGTCAGTTCCGCTTCGAATAACTGGCGCAGCTCTGAAGCTGTCATTCCACCGGCAAGGGCGTCGGCGAGGGCACGGCGAAAGCTTTCCGTGACAAGAAAATTGCGAGCCTTCATGCAACGCTTCATCGCGTCACGCCGAACCACCATGCCGCGACCGCGAAGCGCTTCAAGCACAAGATCGGATTGTAGCTCTTGATAAGCTCGCGCTATCGTGTTCGAGTTGATTGCCAACTCATTGGCCAGCTGACGAACACTTGGGACCATTTGTCCACCAACAAGAATGCCGTCCGCAATCGCTAGCTTGACTTGCCGGACGATCTGTTCGTAGATCGGAACGTCCCCTTCCGGATCGATCGTGAAAAACATCTACAGGCACTCTCAGTTAGAGTGATCTCGATTCGGTGTACCGCTGTCATGGTACACCGGTTCGCGAATCTGTCAAGACAGATCAGGCAAATTCCGCGCTGCAATATCCGTTGCTCCATACACATCGATGCTGATCGATGCGAACTTCAACATTCGCAACGGAGAGCCGTCACCGAATCGAGATCACAGTTCATCTAAAACGTGAATCGGGTGTCCCGACGTTCGACGCCAACCGACAACGAGAATCGACACTGCGATCGGAGTTGCCACGATCAATCCCAAGCCAAGCAGAGAAATCCCGAATCCGAATAGGATGGATACGGCGGTCGCGATTAAGAATGAATTGAATAGATGCGCAGCAGCAAGCTTTACTGACCGATGAACAAGCTTGCCCATCCCCAACGAAGTCAAACAGAGTGGCAGTGTGGGCCAAAGAAATGTTGCGATCGTGATCGGTGCGATGACTGAAAGCATGAACGCCAAGGCATACAACAACAAAGCCGTTTCGATCTTGCCGATCGAACTCGCACTGCGAATCATCAGACCCGTCGCCACGATCAATGCAGCCATAAAACAAAAAGCCACGATCATCACAAGCGAAACCCTCGCCAACAGTCGCCAACTCGGTTTCATCGACGTTTTCAGCAAGGTCACTAAATCAACCTGCGGCCCTAAGATGCTGCTGTCGCAGGCGCGATTGATCAATTGCAAGGCGACGGTCATCCCATAGCACGCCACCGCGATGAACAGCGGAGACAGCGCCGCTGCCAAAATCAGAGCCAGATTAAAGTTCACACGCGAGAACATGTTTAAGGCGATCAGTGGCGAGATCACCGTGGCAACAAAGATTATCCCGACGCAAAACGAGGGCACAAAGATCTGACGCCGGCAGCTCGCCAACAAAATCTGAGCACCGACAAAGATCGATTCGATCGAGACTCTTTGGTTGGCAACATCGATCTCCAAGCTTTCTTGCATTGGCGATTGAACGTTGGCATCGGATAGCCTATCTAATCTGTCAGGGTCTTGATGCGAGGAACCGGCAACCGTTTCGGCAGTGAATTCGATCTGGCAGCCAGGACAACTCGAACGTTTGCCAGATGCCTCAAGCGGCAGCTCAAGTGTTGCCTGACAGTTCGGACAGGTTTGAAGAAACGTTTCCATGGTGCCACTTGGTGACGGGTCAATGAATTGAAAACATTTGCACGCCGATCGCGGTGACCAACAGCAGGCTCGCGACCACATCCGCGAATGTCAACCGATGGCTCGTCGCACGTTGTCGAAGAAAATCCAACAAGCGACCTGTCGGGCATCCCAAGCGGCAATACGCCATCGGAATAAACATAGAAAGGACCAGTGTAGCGGCGGCAAATAGGATCGCCGCTAGCGGTGTGACTCGCCACAAGTAAGCGTGAAACGGTTCCCAATTGGCAAGCTCTACGGTCGGCCAGAATAGCAAGCACAGGTAGGCGATAACCAATGTCGCCCCTGGAATCCACTGCATCAACCGCGACAAGTTTTTTGGCAACGTTTGGTGCATCCGGCTTTTCCTTGCCGGACGAACGAGCTGCTGGATTGCGCCGTGAGGACAAAGATGATTGCAGTAAGGATTCGACTTTCCGGTCGCAGGAACCACACAGGCAACCATCGCGATCGTTGCTAGCGCGGGTGCCAGACGCCAGGCCACGCCTTCGGCTCCCCAGCCAGCGATCAAGGACATCGAAATGAGGTTCCCGGTCCAAAACCCCAACACGGTGATTGTGGTGACCAGCCACAATCGACGAAGGGATTTGTTTCCGAACCAACGCATCCGCTTTGCCACCGCTAACGCGGCCAAAAGTAGAAAGCAGCCCAAATCTGAAAGGCCGAAACGAACGTCACCAAACCACTCTGTAAAACGACCTTTCAAGGTCGACCGCTGCAGTTTCTGTTGTCGGGCTGCCTCCTGCTGTGCAAGCCACTTCGAAGACGACTGATAAATGGTCTCCGTCATCGCCAAGCTTGTCATCGTCGCCCCCGAGACACCTTCGACGCCGGAGGATTCTAATGTCATGCCGGCCAACGATTGCATCGACTTGTCGGTGAACTTTTTCCAAAAGCTTCGTTCCATGCGGCAGTAGCGCACGTACGGTTGATTGTCGAAAGAGGAGCGAATTTTGATCGCTTTGACTTGAGTCGACGCTTCATCGGACTGCGTCGGTTCACTCAACCATAACAACAGCTCGCTAGGACCTTGGTATCCGACCACGCTTTCGACCAATGGCCCTGTGCGGATAACCCGTCCGAGTTGCCTCCCATCAGGCCCCAAGACGTTGATCTGATGGCCTGCGTCTTCAATGCGATCTGCATCAGGAAACCAGTCTTCCAATTCGACAAGCTCGATCGGATCGGGAAAGACCAATGACCCTCTTTCCCCACCGATTCGTGAAAGCACACCTTTGGCTAAGGCGAGCGAAGTCAATGTGGCTCCGGATACGCCGTCGATCGCACCAGCATCGTTTGGTCCTTCCCAGTCCCAATTCGCGAACTGTTCAAAAAAAGCCCGATCGTCTTGAACCTTTTGGACATGTTCGTCCGTGTCATCACTTTCGATCATGCGAACGCCCAAAACATTGAACGCCTGATCGATCACCACCATCGCTTCGGTCGGTCCTCGATAACCGATGATGTCGATCGCGTCAGGAAGCGTACGTCCGACGCGCGCGATCGCCTGACCGGAACGATCATCAACATTCCAAAAACCATCGGCATCCTGGAACTCGTTGATCGCGTGTGCGGCAGGAACGACTTCCTGAACGAGTGCTAGATCAGGCGCCGATTGAAGTCCGCCTTGCCGATCAACTGGTCGCCGAGGTGAAGGGATCAGCCAGCAAAGCGCAATTACCATTGCCACTCGCAAGGAATGGACAAAAGGTGCGAAGCGACGAGACTGACTACGCATGGGGTCGCCCGGATCAATGCAGCGGAAGCCGACCGTGGTGCTCGCGGACTCGATTGACCCAAACCAATGCGGGTGGATACGAGCGGAGCAGCATGACGATCTTGCTGGTCGAAGTGGACCACAAAGGCGCGACTAAACTTGGCTGACCACCACTGGCCCAAAGGTCGTTCAGCATCAGCGCCAGCACAGAGGGTTTATCGACGTTCTCTTCGTTCAGTTTGAATGAGTGACGTCGATAGCGTTTTCGAAGCGACGATTCAACCTCATCAAGTGAACCCACAGCTTCGGCCGAATTTTCCTGCGGATTGTCCAAGGGGCTCGGGGTCCGAACACCCAAAGCGATCGCATATCGAAGTCGACGAAGTGCGACATCACGATTCTGAGCTTGGCTTCGACGTTCAGTCGCTTCGCCGATCAGCCCGGTCGGGCGATGTTCCAAATACACGCCGCTGCTGGTCTTGTTGCGGTGCTGTCCCCCTGGACCGCTTCGCCGCTGAGTTCGCAAATCACTTTGCTGTGCAATTGTGTCAGGCTGCAGGCAGGCAAAATGGGGTGCCGAAAGCATTCGGCAATCCAAGCGAGTTTTCGGGTCAGGGACAGTCGCGTCGGCGTGATTCATCAGTTCCGGTGGCAGCAGTCGATCGGTGCCAACTGGATCACACGCGTGTTCATCCGGCACCGGTCTGTCGCTACATCCTATCGGATTTCGATCACTAAAGGATTGACCCAAACCTTCTGTTCGGCGGTGTAGTACAAATAGGCTCGATGGGCCGGCCCGGTGTATCGCCCAGGGATTTGTGCCACGCAATTGATCGACAGTTCTTTCGTTTCCTGTGGCTGGAACGTTCGCCAATACAGCACGACTTCGCGACCGCGCAGTTCGTAGTAGTCAATCTCGCCGCCATCTTTCAATCGATCAAGGCTTTCGATGACCGGCTCAAGCCCACCAGGAAGCCCAACGACCGCAACGCTCATCGGCTGCCCCTGCTGCGTTTTGTTGCTGACGTTTACCAAGACATCGATCGTATCACCGGCGTTGGTTTCACCGACTGAATCGGAGAATTGAACGTTCATCTCCAGCGGGCACGCTTGATGACTTTGTGGGGATCGTGTCTGACCGCCAAGTTGCACGACAAAGGGTAGCGATGTCGGATTTGCAGACCGAAGCTCTACCGTTGCTTGGGGATCGGATTCCAACAGTCGGCAAACTTGGTCTGGAAGTCGATACGCCACGCCATCCTTTCCGGCGCCCGACCACTCGAGCGTTTCGATCACGTTTCCGTCGACCAATAGTTCCAATTCACCTTCGCCACTTTGACTGATTCGTGTGTGGACTTCGACAAGTGCTTTTAAAGCGAGCACGGTTGCCTGCGTCGAACCGAATCCACCACCGTTGCGATTGGCCAATAGCCAGTCCACCGACTTACGCAATGCTTTATCGAATTGCGGATCGGATTTCCATGCCAAGATTGCGAGTGCCGTTGATTCAACTTTTCGCGACAGCCCACCACTTTGTGTCACCGTCATTTGGCCTTCGACATGCCCGTCCGCCGCTTGGCTTTTTAATAGCCGTTCACGCAACAGTTGTGCAGTCGACTTGCGTCCGACGTTCTCCAATGTGATCGATGACAACGCGATCAGATATGGATCGTCGGTCGTGGTCGCGATGCTTTCCAAATGATCGAGTTCTTTGGTGAAGTCGTTCTCGGTACGTTGACTATTGCCGGATGAAAGATCCGCCTGCGACAGCGCCCACAACACATAGGCGTTAACCGTTTCCTGATTGACGGACCAAACATGCAAATGCCTTGGGTTTCGTTTGAACCCGCCGAGTCCGTCACGTCGGTTCAATAGCCAACGTCTGGTTCGATCCAACATCGCTTGATCGACATCGATGACTTTGGACATCTCGGTAAACTGCATCAATCCGAATGCGGAGAGCGCCTCATGCCCGGGATCGTTGCCGAACCACTCGTATCCCAAATCTTGACATTCGTAGCTTGTCAGCTTTCGATACCCACGGCGTAGCAGCGATTCGATCCGTTGCCGGTCGGAATCATCCGCCACCCCATCAGCCTGCATCAGTTGAAATGCCATCACGTTGGGATAGTTGGTCGATGACGCTTGTTCGAAACACCCGTGGGGTTCTCGCAGCAAACTTTCCACACCCCGACTAAGCTGCGACTGCGTTCCAGGCATCAATTGAATCTCGCCATGAAGCGAACCCGGACGAATCTCGGCTGGTAGATCGAGTTTAGTTTTGACGCGACGGACCAATGTTCCTGAACTCGAAGTAGAAAACGGATACCCGTCAGGCACGACTCGAACACTTCGTTCAACCGCGTCACGAAGCCGTCCGGACTGGTTTTGCACTGACACCTTCAGCTTGGTGTTGGACAGGATCGCGACGTCGTCAACATCAAGCGAAAAACGTTCGGATCGTCGGCCTTCGGCTTCAACCTCCAACGTCGATGTCGTTTTAGCAGCGTTTAGCCCAGTGTCCGGAACCAACTGAACATCGAAACGATTCGTCGATCCGCTCGCGTTGACCAATCCAACCGGAAGATCGATCCGATCACCACCGGTTACCTCTAAAGGAACTTTGGCATCGATCGCGAGAGGAATTTCGGACGTGAGGGAGCCTCCTCCCGTTCCGATTCGGCCGTCAACGGTATGCCCGTTGACGATTACTTTGAACATGGTCAGCGAGTCGGACAAATCAAAACGAATACTGGCCGTTCCCGTTGAGTCCGTCACCATCAGCGGATTCCAGTAGAGGGTTTCGGTAAAGTCCGATCGTACAGAGTCTTCGCTGGTACGATGGAGGTGCGAATACTGACGGATCGGGAAACGCAGTTCCTCCATCAACTGATCGGCAAGTGCTTGCGTGTCGATACCACGAGCTTCGGCGAACTGTCGAAGTTGTTTTTCGCTGATTCGATTTTCGATCACCTGGCCATCTTTTACCGGCCCCAATCGCCCTGTGCCTGGGATAAAGACCTCGATGACACGCCGGGCAAACGAAGGCTTCACTTCATCAGCACTATCGGCTGACGATGAAGCACCAGCCGCTTCCTCTGGCGACTCGGACATGCCTTGTTCAGCTGCGTTCCGATACGCATTGCCTTGATCTTTCTGAAACAGCTCGGCCTCCACTACAGAGTTATATGCGGGCGCTTCGGTGACCGTGTTTCCAGCTTGCCCGCAGCCCACGATCAATACCGAAATCAGAAGTAGGCTTGCCGCTGCGGCGAAAGACTTTCGCGGGCGGAACAACAGTGCGATCAGCCAAACGAATCCGATCAGCATCAAAGTAAATCGCACATCGTTGATAAACTCGTTCCAGATCTCTTTGGCACGTATCCGGTAGGCGATCAATTGAGACCGCAACGCATCCGAGTTCGTCCTCGTTTGACTTTCCAGCTGTTCCCGATTCCCGTCAAGTTCCAGCAACCGAACCAGAGCGGATCGAAACGTTTCGTTGAATTGGCCGGGTGTCCCGCTGACAAACCTTCGCCAGCCTTGCGTTCCGAGCAGCAAATCTAAACTCTCACCGGCTTGCGGATCATCCGACAAGTAAAAATTCGCGTGCTCAAGATCTTCTGGCGATTGCACCTCACTGGTGAGATAGAAGTGTGTCTTTATCGATGGCTGTTCTTTTAGACGTAGGCTAAGCGCCGCATCATCAACGACGCTGACGCCTAGGATGGCACCCGGCACCGGCTTCTGATTCTCATCTGTCACCGCGATCGTCATACGAACCGGTTCGCCGGGTGAAAACTGATCCGATTTCCCATCAACCGTCGCCTTGATGTTCAACGCTTTTTGTCCGCGGCGGTAAACCAACCGCTCAACCAATGGGACGGTCGTTTCGGAATCGGTATCGACTTCCAGGACAGTCAGTCGGATTACCCCGGCGGCTCGGTCTTGGACCGGAATGGTGATTTGGTTTTCTCCCATTGAGACATCGACGGACTTCAGGCCGACCAGTTCACCACGGCAGACAGCACGAACCATACACTGCCTGCGTTTTAGCGTATGGACGGAGATCGAAATCGGCTCGTCGGCTTCGAAGACTCCTGACCCGGTGTTCAAGACGGGCTTGTCGTCGACCACACTTGGTAGCCAAGGCATCTCGGTAATATCCATCGGGTTGGTTACCCGCAATGAATACCGCATGCCTGGTTCCGGTTTAAATTCGAACCGCCCTAATCCGTCGCGGACCGTTTTGGCTGTCGCGACAACACGTCCTGCTTGGGAGAGAATTTCGCCGGCAAGTTCGATCGGTTCACCTTGGGCGTTTCGAGCGGCAAAGTAAACACGGTTCTGTAGCCCGCTTGCCAGATAGCCGCCTTCAGGGAAAAAGTCGACTTGGACTCGACCGGTATGGATCGGGATCGGACGTGATGCCGTTTCCGTTACCGATCCATCGTCGATCGCCACCGAAAGCGTGCCCGTCCCCTCGCGAAGGAAACTGGGAAGATCAAATGTGATCGCGACTATTCCGTCGACATCCACGACCGCCGACGACTGATAGATCGTTTGGCCGTCGACTGTGGCTTGAATTTTCGCAGCCGCACCGACAGGAAGCTGATCGTTAGCACGACGAACCGACAGCGTCGCTTTGACATTGTCGTTCGCCCCATAGGAACGCTTGTCAAATTGCAGATCGGTTTTCAACTGCACCGCCCGATAACGACGAATTTCGATATCGCAGGGTTGGTCAGGAAAGAAACCGTCCAGGCTTTTGGCGATCAACTGATAGGTTCCGCCCGGTGCCGATTCCGGAATCAAAAACGATCCATTGCCGACACCGCGTTCGGTAACGCCTTCCAGGACGGCGCCACTGACAGCAGCCCCACTCGGATCCAGCAACTCATATCGAATGGGAACTTCGATGTGTGATGCCAAGGTCTGACGATTGAGTGTCACCGATCGAAAGAAGACCTGCTCACCGGGACGATAGACAGGGCGATCGCTTCGTAAGAAAGTTAAACAACGCGTCGGTTCGAGCGGGACCGACAGGCGAACTTTCTTTTCACCCGATCGATCGGTCCATGCATCGATTTCAAGCTTTGCATCCGCCGGAATCACAATCTCATCAGGGATTTGGATCCGTGCGGGATGATTCGCGCTCGTTTCGGTTTGGCCCCTGAATAGCACCGCACCTTTGGACAACACTTCGAACGAAATGGTTGCCGGAACAATCGGCATGGTCGGATCAAAGCCCACCGTCTTTGTCGATGATAATCTTGGGTTGACCACAACGAAAAACTCGTTGCGACTGTTTGATTGATCCGCATCGATCGACTGAATCGCAAGATGAAACGGATCATCGGGCGGTTCTGGCAAACTGATCCAGTGTCGGTATCCGTTGACGGCAACCAGAAAGACAGCGGCCGCGGCGAACGAAACCCACCAAAGCTTGATAAACCGATTCGAGTTGGAACCGCCTGCGGGTTCTAAATCGCTGACCGAATCGACAGCCGTTGCTGACGGTGTATTGACGATGTGATCAACTGTTGTCGATTCAGCGGATTGAAGACCGACGGGTGATTCCTTTGAAGCATCACGCCGAGCCGCTTGAGCAAACTTGTTGGCCATCACCAACGTTTCCGCCCATTGAGCAGCGACGTGTGGTTCCGTCTCAATACGGCGACGCAGTTCATCCGCTTCGTCATCGTCTAACAATCCATAGTGCAGCTCCAAAAGCAGCTGCTCAAGGTCGTCATCGTTTGGAAGGGGCTGTTGTGGAGGTTGATTTAGATTCATGACAGGTCTCCTACACTTTCGCGTAGCTGACGGATGGCCGAGCGCATCCGTGTTTTGACCGTTCCCAACGGAATCGACATGGCCTCGGCAATTTGCGGATAGGAGAGGTCGCCGTTTTGCCGCAACAAAAAGACTTCTTGTTGCTCCGGCGGCAGTTTCGCCACCGCGACGCGCAGCGTTTGCAGCTGCTCGTCTTTGATCAGCCCTTCAGGCGGGCTTTCGGACGTCGAGGCCATCGGGAAATCCTCGTGAGAGGTGTTTTCGTGCAACGGAGCGCGTCGACGATTCCAAGCGGTCTTTCGAAAATCCCGGCCGGTGTTCAGTGCGATCCGAAACACCCAGGCTTTCAAATTTTGGATTTCGTCGAGCTGGTGCCGGTGATGCCAGCACTTCAGAAACGACTCTTGCAACGCATCCCGAGCGTCTTCCAGGTTGCCAACGACGTAGAACAGCGTGCCGAGTAGCTCGTCAGCGCAGGAATCGAAGAATTCCTCCAGACGCGTTGTGTGCGCGTCCTTTGGGCTTGTCGGCAAGCTTTCGATCGATTCCGGATCGTCGGTCATTCGGGGTCATCCACAGCAGAACAGCGTTGTCTGCTAATACAGACGACAGAGGATCCCCAACGGATTTACAACGCAGATTTTTTTATTCGACCGAAGGACCGAATGCGGTTTTGCGGGGCGGACGATTCGGTTTCCCGTTCGGATCGTTAGTTTTCGCCTTTGTCTTTGCGAGCCCGCTTTTTGGCCTCGAGCAGCCGCTCGGTGTAGCTGGACGGAGCCGGTTTTGCAGAACTCGGCTTATCACCGCCCAATTTAGGTTTAGGTGACGTTCCGCCCAGGTCGGACAAGTCGACTTGATTATCCGAATCGGAAGTCACCGACGTCGGTTCGAAGCGAACGCTGGCACGCCGTTTTTCTAAGTCTTCATCCAGTTGAGATTTGTTTTTGCGGAGAGCATCAAGCCGCGTGACCGCCTCAGTCGAATCCTCCTTTTCGCCTCGCAGTCGCTTGACCGTGCGGCCAACCCAAGCGAAATCGAATGCGATTCGGCGAACCATCACGTCACCTAAAAACAGGCAACAAGCCCCAAGGACAAACCATGGCCAGGCGTCACGGATGCTTCGAGCCAAGGCGAGCCCGCCACGAAACGGATCTGTCTCGATTAGATCTTCACTGGCACGAGATTCCAGCGGAGGCGTGATCTCACCCGCATCGCCACCTTCGGGTTCGGTTGCGGCAAGTGATTCGATAAGTGCCATGTTGGTTTCACGAACACGGTATTCATCGCTGTAAGGCACCGTCACGCCAGTTCGCAGCGGTGACGCACCGGCTCCCGGAACGACATTGACCAAATAGCTTCCGGCGCCGCTTGCCGGGAACGATCCGACGTAGCGTCCCGGTGCGGTTTGCCTCATGTCGAGTGCCAGCGGATTCAGATCAGGATCGAGCGCCGTTGCGTTCATTTCCAAGAAGTCCAAGAACGCATCGTCTTTCGTCAGTGCGTTCACAACGACTTGCACTTCGCCATCTTTGACCGATGTCGCGATACTGAATTTGCCGGTATCCCCGGTCGGTCTCATCAACCAACGAACAAGCTGGCTGTGAAACTTTTCATAGTTATCCCATTCGGTCCAAGTGCTCGCCCAACGTGCGCCTGCGTCGGTCGTCAGCACAGCGGTACGGCCCAAGCCATACGTCCATGCGGCAAGGATGGTTGCATTTTCAGGCTGTTCCGGACGCGGCGATTGGATCAACACCTGAGCCAAGGGACTGTCTTTCGTCTGCGTCATCACAAAGCCGGTGATCGGCGGCAGGTCGCGATCGATACCGTCGAGCATTGCGTGTGGAAAGACGACGCGCGGGACCAAGCCTTCGGCCGCTTCATAAACCAAGGGTTTGCTAACGCGGCGTGCTTCGTGCTGAAAGATTCGTGGCAGAGCGCGTCCGCTTTTGACGCTGTAATACTTTCCGCCGGTTTGACTGGCAATTTGCTGCAAACGTTGACTGCCTTGCAAACCGTGTGACGCGACCGCAACGGTACTGATTGTGATCTTGCCGTTGACGAACGCATTCATCGTGTTCGGGTTGGGCGCGCTCGGGTCACCATCGGAAATGATGATGCAGTGCTTAACCGACGCGGGTACGTTGTTCAGCGATTTCACTGCCATGTTCATCGCCGGATCAAACTGCGGCATGTCGCCGGGCGTCATTCGGCTAACACGTGACAGCATCACGCGACGATTGGGGCCGACTTCGGCAAGGCCTGACCACCTCGGATCGCCACCCCACAACCATGCATCACCTTGAAAGTTCCAGTGCAGCACACCCGCGAAATCCGAACTGCCGAGCTGCTCGATCGCGGCTTTGCAGATTTGCTTTTGCCAGTAGTTGCCGTCCGCCATCTCGCTGGCATGCATGATCAAAGCCAATGCCCCGACGGCGCGTACCTTGGCGTTTTTGATTTGAAAATCGACGGGCATGGCCTTTTCGATTTCGGTACCGGTCCAACCACCGGCGCCGAACGCTTCGGGACCACCGATCATTAAAAGCCCGGCGCCGAGCTGCTGCGTGTTGCGGACCAACATTTCGATTTGGTCGTCGCTAAAGGACACGATCTCGTTATCGGATCCGCCCGTGGTCCTGGGTACACCTGCCAAGATCACCGCGTCGTAAGCTTGCAGTTCGGCCAATGAACCGAACAAGTCATCGTTGGTTTGCGTGACGACTTCGATGTTGTTGTCCTGCAGTTTTCCGATCAACAAACTGAAGTCGCCTTCGTTTTCGCGATCTTCGATCAGCAGGACACGGCCTTGCCCGCGCACGTGGGTATAGGCGGTCGCGGAATTGTTTTGCCGGATGCCGTCTTCTTCGCGACTGGCTGGGATAAATTCCGCTTCGTAAACGTAGGGTGCCGGCCGATCGATCGTATGACGAAGTGGAAAGACATTCTTTCCCGCATCCAGTGTGATCTCGCGTTCGAGCAGAATCGTTTCGTCTTTGCCCTCTTTTTGTTTTACACGGATGCGTCCTTTGGTCGGCTCGCCACTGGTTTGTCCGGTGTCGGTGTAGTTGTTAACAACAATCCGAGCTTCGAAGGGTTGGCCTTTGCGAATGTCCGTAGGCAAGTCAATTTTTTCGACCAGCACCTCGCTTTTGGCATCCAGCAGCACCGGAACGACGTCGATTCCGATCCCTGCCGAAGCGACACGGGCGACCAGCTTTCGCGCCTGTCCAAGGTTCTCATTGCCGTCGGTGACAACAACAATTCGACGCGAAGTGTCCTCCGGCATCGTCGCCTGAGCCAAGTTGAGTGCAGATTCGAGGTTCGTCGCGTCACCTCGCTCCATCAAGCTTTCTAAGCGACGAAGGCGGATCTCGTCATCAAATGGTGGTATCTCGACCGATGCGTCGCGACCAAAAACGATGATGCCGGCTTTGTCACCACGTCGCGCATCACGATGCCGTTTCACGTTGCGAACGACATAGTCCAACATGACTTGTCGTTTGGCCACCGGAATGCTCTCGGATTGATCCAAGACATACATCACCGTGATCCGATCGCTAACTCGGACCAGCTGCACACCGGCCAACGCGAACACCAAGATCGTCCAAACTAGCGTTCGAATTGCCAGAGCGAGCCAGCGACGAAGTTTTCCGAGAACGCCTAGTGATTCAAAACCAATCCACCACAGGACCGGCAATCCAAGCAGCAGCCACAGAAACGCTGGATGCTCAAAACTGATTCGATAAGGAAGCATCGCTTCATAGAACCCGCGAAAGATGGTGGACGAGACGCCCCTATATCATATCGCAAAGACCCGGACCGGGCATCATCAAAGACATCCCCTGCCGGCATTGGTGTTTCGGCACAATTGCCATACAGCCATCTCAAACTACGAAACCGCAGGCAGGTGTGGCTCGGCGGACTACCGTGCCAGCCGCCGCGTCCTACGTCCGTCGCCAGAATGATGGGAAAACCAACACCAACACACTGAAAACTTCGACTCGTCCGAGCATCATCAACCAACAGAACAGGAACTTCGCCCCTTGGCTGAAGCCCGCATAGTTCTGCGTCGCGCCGACAACACCCAAACCGGGTCCGATGTTGTTCAGTGTCGCGGCAACCGCGCTTGCACAGTCGAGCAGTTTTTCATCCAGCTTGCTGTCTTCGACACTGGTCGGATCCGTCGCGTCGTAACCCCATGTCGAACTGGGTTCGAACGTGACCAGTAACATCCATGAGGCAATAAAAATGCCGAGGATCAGACAGAAATAAACCATGATCCCACGCAGCATCGCCGGATCGTCCGCCGTCGTGTTGCCGATCCGAATCAGACGAACCACGCGTGGGTGATAGGACAGCTCGATCTCACGTCGCAAGATTTTGTAAAACAGCACGTGCCGAATGACTTTCATGCCGCCACCGGTGCTGCCGGCGCATCCGCCGATAAACATCAACACCAAAAGACTTCCGCGGGCAAAGTTATTCCAGCGGTCAAAGTCAGCCGTGCCATATCCGGTCGTGGTGATCACCGAGACGACTTGGAACAATCCGTTTCGCAAACCTTGCCAAAATGTTTCAAATCCGAGGTCTTCGGCGCGCAGACCGAAGAACATGATTCCGGCCGTGGCCCCAGCGATGATGCCGATATAGGTTTGAAACTCGACATCCGCAAACATCCGTCGTGGTCCACCGATCATGGTCAGATACAACAGCGTGAAGTTGGTTCCCGCCAAGATCATGAACAAGATCGTCGTGTATTCGATCAATGGACTGTCAAATCCGCCGAGCGAGCGGTTGTACGTGCTAAAGCCGCCGGTCGCCATCGTCCCGAAGGCATGGCATAGCGCATCAAACAGCGTCATGCCTTCGACCATGTAGACGATCGTCAGGATCACGTTCAAGCCACAATAGATCCCTGCGAACACAAGCGATGTGTGCTGCATTCGCGGCATGCTTCCTTCTTTACTAGGTCCCGGCATCTCGGCCCGCACCATCGCCTTACCGGCTGAGCCCTGACCCAGAATTGCGACGAATAGAACGACGATGCCGAGCCCGCCAAGGAAGTGCGTCCAGCTTCGCCAGAACAAGATGCAGTGCGGAACGACGTCGGGCGTTTCTAAGTCTGTAAGGATGGTCGCACCTGTCGTGCTAAACCCGGCCTGCGCTTCGAACATCGCTTCGATAAACGTGATCGGCCGTCCTTTCCAAATCTCGGTTCCGCTCAAGTAGAACGGTAGGGCGCCAAGGATCGTCGCCAGCAGCCAGCTAAGTCCGACGACCGCCATGGCTTCTTTGCGAAACAATGGCTTACCCTTGCGAGTCCGCCCGGCAATCATTAATGCCGTCCCGACGAACATGCTGATCGCCATGCTGAGCACCAAGCCGCGAATCCCGGCGTGCTCGATCGATTCTGCGGCAGGTAAGTGCGTCCGGTTTGCCAACACCGGAAAAGCGAAGGGCAAACTGAAGGCCATCGATCCGCCAATCAATAGACAGATCGAACCGAGGACGCGGCTAAGAAGTCGAAAGTTCAAGGGTCTCTAAATCTCGTTTCCAGTTTGTCCGGCGGGACGTTCCGTTGGGCGACTGTTTCCCTGCAGATCCAATCGATTGTAGTGCCGAGGGATCGTTTTTCGCGATGGGGCACCACTTTTCACCTCTTGATCGCCGCGCCCGTTTGGGTCGATCCCCCATTGGTATCACGTTTGCATTGCTGCAAAGATCGTCTCGAACAGCCCTTCCCCAGGGGATGAACGAAGACAGGCAACCGGCGCTGGAGGCGGCGTCGGTTGCCACTTTTTCCCCATCGAATCGCCCTTTTCTTCGGCCTTACCGATCATGACCTCGTGTTGCCATAAGGCCAGCCGAGCGATCATCAGGATTGAGCACTGTGTTAATTTGCTTGACGCAATTTGCAACAGTCCTCAAAACATGGCATTCAATTTGAAAAAGCGTGAGACTTGATTGGCAAGTTTCTCGGGCCACGGCTAGGAAAATTAGCCGGCACGACTTACTGAACGCTTTGAGAAACTTGGCTCGATCGATGCCCATCTTGATCCGCCAAAACTTGCAACTCCTGAAATAAACACTGTGTGCGGACGATTCAATCTGAAAACGCCGGCAGCCGCCTGGACGCAGGAGTTCCTTCCCCTTTGGAACGAGAATGAAATTGCCGAGCGTGCCAGTCAGCTCTCCATCAAGCCTCGTTACAACATTGCCCCCACGCAGCTCGTCTCCTGCATTCACGGGGGAGACGGTCAAGCCGATTCAAATGCTCGACGTCAGTGGTCGACTTTTCGCTGGGGCTTGGTCCCGTTTTGGGCCAAAGACATCTCGATCGGAAACCGCATGATCAATGCCCGTAGCGAAACGGCAAGCGAGAAACGATCCTTCAAAACACCGTTGTTAAAGCGACGATGTTTGGTTCCCGCCGACGGCTACTACGAATGGCAAAAGACACCTCAAGGCAAGCAGCCTTACGTGATCGAGAACAGCCACGGGAACGTTCTCGCGATGGCGGGCCTGTGGGAAGAAAACAAACACTTGGGCAATGATGGGCAACCGCTTCGAACGGTCACGATCCTGACCACAGCGGCGAATCAATCCCTTGGCAAAATCCACGACCGGATGCCCGTTTTCATTGAGAAACAAGATTTCTCGACATGGCTGGATCCGCAAATCCAAGACCTCGCCTCAATTGAGCCGATGTTGCGTACCGGCGACGATGAGCAATTCGCCGCACGCCCCGTTTCGACCTTGGTCAACAACGCTCGGAACGACGTTCCAGAATGCTTGGATTCTCCCGAGTAAGTCCGCAGGATTGTCGCTAGCAAACAGACTCGATTCGCCAACGTGCGATCGTCTTGGCTCCCTGGTAGGGCGAGTTGAGAACACTAATGTGCACTAATTGAACACTAATAAGTCAAAGACTTCGGTCGCTCTGGATTAGTGTTTGATTAGTGGCAATTAGTGGTTTCACTCTCATCCCTTCCTACAACACGATTCGTTTCCATTCCAGTCCCGGTGACGATCCGTAGTTGATCAAGTATCCGACTGTCTTCTTGCTGATTCGCATGTAGTTAAACAATTGGGCTTCGTGTTCCGCCGCAAGGGCTTTCGCGGCCTTCAATTCGACGACGATCTCTTTGTAGACCAGCAAGTCAGGGCGATAGACGGTCGTCAACAAGTTGTCTTTGTAATGGACCTGGAGTTCGGATTTGCTGAGGAATTGAATTTTGCGGAGACCGAGCTCAATCTCAAGGCTTTGCTGGTAGATTTCTTCCGCCATGCCATAACCCAGTTCGTTGTAAACCTCGAACGCCGCCCCCATCAGATCGTAACCTTCCTGCTTGAACATCTCCTTTCCCTTGGTTTCTGGATTAGTGTCTGATTAGTGAGAATTAGTGGTTTCAACCCGGGAACATCAATCGGCACCACCCCCCGGATGACTACCCTCTGCCGGAATCCGCAGGATAGCCGAATAGGCTTTCTTGCACTACGATCTCGCCAGCAGGCTGATGTATTCGTCGGACACTTGAATTCACGGCTTAGCCGTCACGACGTTGCAGGAAAGTGAACCGGTTCTTCCCTCCGGCCGTCCGTGCCATACCGTTCGCTTTAACATTCTCGTTTCCCTTTCGAACCTCCCATGAGTCACCGTTTCTCCATTCTCGAAACCGCACCTCCGGACGCCATTTTGGGTCTGACCGAAGCGTTCAATGCCGATTCGAATCCCGACAAACTGAATCTGTCTGTTGGCGTCTACAAAGACGAAACGGGTAAAACGCCGATCCTGCAATCTGTCAAAGCGGCTGAGAAAAAGATCCTGGAGACCGAGGCAACCAAGGGCTATTTGCCAATCGACGGTTCGCCGGATTACGCCAACGATGTCCGGCAATTGGTTTTTGGCGATAGTATTCCGCAGGATCGTGTCGCAGTAATGCAAACGCCAGGCGGCACGGGCGGGCTTCGCGTCGCAGCTGACTTCATGCGGACACAGCTACCGCAGGTCAAAGTCTGGATGCCGAATCCGACTTGGGCAAACCATCCGGCCATTTTTGCCGCTGCGGGACTGCCCACGGAAACCTATCGCTATCTGGCCGACGACCGGACTTCGCTGGACCTCGACGGGATGTTGCAGACGCTGCGCGAATCGGCTTCGCCCGGTGACGTCGTTTTGCTTCACGGCTGTTGTCACAACCCGACCGGGATTGATCCCACAAAGGACGATTGGAAACAGATCGCCGACGTTGTCAAAGAGAAGCAGCTGTTGCCACTAATTGACTTCGCCTATCAAGGGTTCGGCGACGGCATCGACGAAGACGCGTTCGGCTTACGGACGATCTTGGAACAAACCGATGAAGCGTTGGTCTGCACTTCGTTTTCAAAGAACTTTGGCCTTTACAGCGAACGCGTCGGGGCGATTTCCTTGGTCGCAGCAAGCAGTGAAGACACGAGCGCGGCGCGAAGCCAACTCAAACGCACCGTCCGTACCAACTACAGCAACCCGCCACGTCACGGTGCCTCGATCGTCGCGACGATCCTTGGCGATGAACAGCTAACGCTTCAATGGAAAGAAGAACTTGAAGCGATGCGAGTCCGAATCACGCGACTTCGCGAACAATTTGTCGAAACGATGAAGAACACCGGCAAGGGCCATGACTTTGGTTTCTTGCTTCGCCAAAAAGGCATGTTCTCGTTCAGCGGTTTGACGCCAATGCAAGTTGACGAATTGAAAGGCAAGTACGGCATTTACATCGTCGGCAGTGGCCGAATCAATGTCGCCGGCATGTCGGAAACCAAAATGCAGTACTTCTGCGAATCGGTTGCCTCGGTACTTGAATAGTCATCTGTGCGCGCGACCGGCAATCATTGTCTGATCGCAAGTTTATTGTCCGCCAACCACACCCATCAGCATTTCAATGTCTGGACTGAAATCCTCCGTGTGTATCGACGCCGTTTTCGAAGGCGTCCCCAAGTCCGAAGCGATCGCGCGTGTCAAATCGTGTGGAATCGATGCCTTTGAATTTTGGGGTTGGTGGGACAAAGACTTGGCCGAGATCGAAGACGCCAAAGCAAAGCACGAGATGCAAATCGCATCGTGCTGCACCAAGTTCATTTCCTTGGTTAACCCCGCGGCACGTCGTGAATACCTCGACGGTTTGGCCGAATCGATCGAAGCGGCCAAGCGATTGGGATGCCCAACGCTAATTTCCCAAGTCGGCGACTTTCGTGAAGACGAATCGCACGAAGCCCAGCACGACTGCCTCGTCGAAGGCTTGCGCGAAGCGGCACCGATGCTGGAACAGGCCGGTATCACGTTGGTCTTTGAACCGCTTAATGACCTGATCGATCACATCGGCTACTACCTCGTTCGCAGCGAACAGGCATTCGCGATCGTCGATCATGTCGATAGCCCTAACGTCAAAGTCGTCTTTGACATCTACCACCAACAGATCAGCGAAGGCAATGTGATTCGCAATGTTGTGGAAAACGTCGGCCGCATCGGTCACTTGCATGCCGCCGGTAATCCCGGACGCAACGAACTGACACGGGGCGAGTTGAACTATGCGGAGATCTTCAAAGCGATCCGCGACACCGACTACGAAGGCTATGTCGGTTTGGAATACTGGCCGATCGATGACCCCGAAAAGGGTCTCAAAGAAGCCAACGCTTTGGTCTCTGCCTAAGCATTGCAAGTCTTACGCGCAAACCGTGGCGGTCTTCTGAACTAGACCGCCGCGGCAACCTTCGGCGTTGGATATCGCCAAAGCGCAATCGCTGTCACAACGGTGCCAGCTAGACTTAGCGACAGCACCATCATCAGGAACAAAACCATTTGACCTGACGGCAGTTGCCCTTCTTGCTCGGGTGCCAACACGACGGCGAAGACGCTGATCGAATTGTTGATAAAGTGCGCCAGCATCGCGGGAAAAATTGATGCGCTACGCCACGCGATCACACCGAGATAGATTCCCAGTGGCATCACGGCGATCACGTGAACCCAGTCCAAATGAAAGACAGCGAATAACAACGAAGCGATCAGGATACCGAAGATCGGTCCGATCAGACTGTTCAACCGCGTTTGAATGTACCCACGAAACAGCAGCTCTTCGCATAGTGCCGGTGTCCCACCGATCATCAGTGCCAGCGGAACCAGGAACCCCGATTCGCCATGACCACGAAAGACGTCGGTCATCATTTTCAGGTTTTCACTTTCGCCGATCAGCGACCCAACAATGGCCGACGAGACAAAGCCGATCAACGGTGTCGAAGCGGCTGCCGCAGCCCAAGCCCACAGCGGCCAATGCCCACGCACCAGCGATAGCCTTCGCCGAAACCCGTCAGGCGAAAAGAACGCAAAGATGACGGCGAGCGAAACGAGCGCGAACTGCGGGGCGACTACGAGTACCGGGAATCCGATCCTTGAGTTGGAAACCACTTTCATGGCTTCCGGGTTACCAATCAATCGCGGATTCAGCTCTCCGTAAACGATCGTGATCGCCAGGAAGACCGCCAAGAAGCTAGCGACGAAAAAGATCGCCAACGAGATCGCTGGCATGCCGAGCACGTTCCATCCCAAGGCGATCGCTTTGTACAAACCCGGTTGAGTCGTTTTGAAATCGAAAGCTTGGCGAGCGATCGGATTCAACCCCGGTGGCACGAGCGGTTGTGGTGGACCTTGATCGCCGGTCCCGACTTCGTCGCGATGATCGATTTGGACATCAGTCGCGGCAAGTTGTTCAGCCGAAGACTCAGAGGATGCTGACTCCGGAGTCGTGGGAACTTGATGCGGGTCGGGGTTTTCCATCACATTTTCAGCTGAGGCCTAACGTTTGATCGATTCCAAACATCACGTTCATGTTTTGGATTGCCGCCCCGCTTGCTCCTTTCGCCAGATTATCGATCGCTGACAAGAGCACCACTCGCTTTCCAGAAGCTCGGGCCGACATTTGAACATAGTTCGTTCCGGCGACATGTGCCGTCGCCGGAAGGTGTTCGACAACGTTAACAAACGGCTGGTTGCCGTAACAATCGCGCCAACACTGTGTGATCTGATCGACGGCGGCCTGGGAATCGCCGTTTTTAGGCCGAACGTAAATCGTCGACAGAATTCCTCGTGACATCGGCGTCAGGTGAGGCGTGAAGACAACTTGGGATGGATCGTCAGAAATCCTGCTGACCAAGTCTTCGATTTCCGGACCGTGACGATGACTGCCGACTGCGTAGGCGGCGATCGATTCGTTCGTTTCGCAGTACAACGTGCCCAGTTTCAAGCTGCGTCCCGCTCCGCTGACGCCGCTTTTGCTGTCCACGATAACGTCATCCGCTTCGATCAAACCGGCTTTTGCGAGAGGCGCAAGCGGCAAGATCGCGCTGGTGGGATAGCATCCGGGATTGGCGACCAAGTCGGCTTTGGCAATTTCATCGGCAAAGAATTCAGGCAAACCGTAAACGGTTTGGCCAACGCGCTCCGGCCAAGGATGTTTGACTTTGTACCAGTGCTCATAAACGTCCAACGATGAAAGCCGAAAATCCGCACTGAAATCAATCACGCGGATCCCAGCAGCACAAAGCTCTTTGACCGTTTCGGCCGACGCACCGTGAGGCAGACAGCACATCGCCACATCGCACTGCGAGGCGATCTTACCGGCATCGAGTTCTTCAAAAGTTAGATCGATGCGCCCTGCTAGTGAAGGGTGGACTGCCGCGATCGGTTGCCCCGCATCAGATCGAGCTGTCGCGATCGTCAAGCGAGCTTCGGGATGCGAACTCAACAGCCGAGCGACTTCCAATCCGGTGTACCCGGTGGCCCCAATCAGTGCGACAGAGATCGACATTCCTATATCCAATCCAAAGTTGAAGAACAAAGCGGTGACTAACTATCAGCCCGAAACAGGCTCGAAACCGGAATTGAGCACTCGTCCGGAATGCGGCGTCCGAAACGGAGACGACACCACATCCCAACCGAGGGGTTTTGAGTACCGATCCGATGCTCTGGAAAGTCATCAGTCGTTCCGGACCATTCGCGGCAGTTAAATTGTTGCGAATCAGACGGGGTCGGTCGATAGGCTTTTGTCTCGGGTGGTTTGCCAGACGCCAAGTGATTTGCGAATTTCGCCGGAACCGATGATTTGCGTTACACTACGCGTCTACCTGCAGGTGAAAGAATTCGCTGCTGTTATTCAAGGAAGTTACCTTCGCCGTTTTGGTTCGGCTTGTCGACAGAAAGAAACGCTCGTCTTTACCATATTGGACGACGAGTTGTTTTCCAGATGTCTATTGAATCATTGGCGAACGGTCGAATGAAAGCCGCTTGTCTCGTCTTTTCGATCCAATGAGCCACACCCGCAATCGCTGTCGATTGAGTCGCAGTAAATCTCGTCGTTCAATCGTTGAGTCGCTGGAATCACGACGTTTGTTGGCCGCCAGTTTGGGGCCAGCATCCGATGGCGCGG
Source organism: Stieleria sp. JC731 (assembly GCF_020966635.1). Classification (NCBI taxonomy): domain Bacteria; kingdom Pseudomonadati; phylum Planctomycetota; class Planctomycetia; order Pirellulales; family Pirellulaceae; genus Stieleria; species Stieleria sp. JC731. The sequence continues at coordinate 1,089,447 of NZ_JAJKFQ010000002.1, forward strand.
ATTTTGAAACCGACCCGCGAATCATCAGCATGTTCTACGGTCCGCTTCAACCCGGACGTGCGGTCCCACCGATTCAAGCGATTGCCCCATTAATCGAAGAACCGGAAACACAACCCGATGGCTTGCCGGCCGATGAAGGCGAAGCGGGCTCGCCAAGTGGTGTCGCTCCGTTTGATCTCGATCAAACCTTTCTATTGCATAGCCGTCCGGATTCGAATTTCACCATCTATCTGGACTTCGATGGCCATGTCACCGTCGGGACGTCATGGAACAGTGGCTATGGAATCGATGAAATTGTCCATCCGAACTATTGGGGCGGCACCGGCAGTAACTTTTCGAATTCGCAGCTCGAATTGATTCAAGAGATTTGGCAAGTCGTTGCCGAAGACTTTGCGCCCTTTGATGTAAACATCACAACCGAAGAGCCAACCGACCTGGATGATCTTCGTTACAACGGATCGAGTGACACGCGTTGGGGAAGCCGCGTTGTCATGACCAAGCAATCATTTGCCGACTGCGGTTGTGGTGGTCACGCTTACTTAGGTGCTTTTGACGACCCGCAGGACGAACCGGCAATCGTCTACAACAGCGGGTTGAACGCGGGCAGCGAAACCGTCAGTCATGAAGTCGGCCACCAACTGGGACTTCATCACGATGGCAACGGATCGAACACCTACTATCGCGGTCACGGATCCGGGGACACGGGATGGGGACCGATCATGGGTGCCCCGTTCAGTAAACTGACAACGCAGTGGAGTCAGGGGGAATACTACGACGCCGACCGAACAACTGAAGATGACTTGGCTGTCATCACCGGCAGCAGCAATTTCCCCTACGTCGATGATGACTATTCCGATAGCCAAACCGGTGCGACGGCAGTGCTGGAACGCAACACGACCTCGATCGAAGCGTTTGGAATCATTGAAACCAGTGACGATGTTGATTGGCTGAAATTCAATACCGGTGGCGGCGATGTTTCTTTGTCGGTGGATGTCACCGGCTATAAACCCAACCTGGATGTTTGGGCAGGGCTCTTCGATTCCGATGGCAACTTCATCGTCGACGCCAATCCACAAACACAGCTGTCCGCTTCGTTCGGAACGATCAACCTGGATGCGGGCGAGTACTTTATCAAGATCGAAGGCGGACCACGCGATTCGACATACGATCCTGTTCTGGATCAACTGGTCGAACCGTCTCCGCCGCCATACACCGTCTCCGGTCCGCTAGGTTACAGCGACTATGGCAGCTTAGGTCAGTACCGTGTTCAAGGCACGATCGTCGATCCGGGCACACCGACCCTCGCGATCTCGGCCGGATCATCAGCCTATCGTGAAGGCCAATCGGCCACGATCACGCTGACAACGAGTGATGCAAGCGACGGAACTTTTGTTGTCGAAATCGTTCCGACAAGACAAAGTCATCCCAGTAACCCGGCTCCCGATTCAAGTGAAAGCGATGATTTCGGTATCGCCACGACACAGACCGTGAACGTTGTCGGAGGGACTGGAACGCTCACGATTCCGATTCTTGATGACAGCTTGGTGGAAAGGACGGAAACGTTTCGTGTCTTGATCACCGACTCCGCCGGGATGGTCGTTTCGAACCGCTTTGTCGATATCAACATTTTGGAATCTAAAACAGAGTTTTCAATCGTCGCGATCGATAGCGTTACACCCGAAGGTGACTTTGACTCCGAAAACTCGCATCGTTTTGAGATCCGTCGAACCGGACGAATCGATACGCCGCAGATAGTTACATGGCAGCGACAATTGACCGGATCCAACCCGGCTCAAGCAAGTGACTTCACTACACCCGACAGCGGCACGTTCGAATTCGCTATCGATCAGACCAGTGCAACGCTGCAAGTCGACTTGTCTGGTGACATTGTTATCGAAGCGGACGAAGACTATGCCATCGAATTGGCTGTGACGAATGGCGAATCGTATTTAATCTCTCCGATCCAAGCATCAGCTGAAGGGACCATCATTGATGACGAATCGGTGATTTCGTTTACGTCAAGCGCTCAGTTTCGTGTCCGTCAACTGAGTTTCAGCGGTGCAAATTTTGATCACTTCGCAATTGATAACTTCGCTATCTCAGGCACAGCGATCAATGATGACTTTGATCCAGACATCGATAACGTGAACTGGGATTCGATCCTATCCGCTACCGCTGAAAGTACATTTCCCAACAGCAGTGGTAACGCGCTGCTATTCGGTGGAGGAAACGAACGGTCGGCAACAACGGTTCCCACGTCACCACCGCTGGGGTCTCAGATTCAGTTTGACATCATCTTTTCCGATGGAAGCCAACCGGGATTGAACGCAACCGAAAACGGCGAAGACGCCGTCGTTGAATATTCACTTAATGGTTTGGATTGGATCGAGATCCAACGTCGTGACGAAAGTGAATTCACTGTTTGGACGCCAGTCACTGTCGATGTCCCTGCAGAAGCCAGTTTTGAACCGACCATGTTTGTCGAAGGAAACACCGGGACCACCACCGCATCAATGGTGATCACTCGGCTGGGCTATTTGGATAAAGCGATCGATGTCGGCTGGGCGATCACACCAACCGGCGGAAACCCTGTTGATGCTGCTGACTTCGGCGGAACTTTACCTGCGGGCACTGTCAATTTCGCTGCCGGGGAAGCTACCGCAACGGTTGATTTTGACATCACAGGTGACTTTTCGATTGAACCCGATGAGACATTTAACCTGACGGTCGTATCAAATTCTGGTGGTCCGATTTCCAACGCTTCATTGCCGGGTTCGATTACCAACGACGACGTCGCTGGTCCGGAGATCAATATCTTAGGATCCAACGGCGAAACGATTTTCAGTGGTGATTCAACCCCATCACTCGAAGACGGAACCCAGTTCGCACTTTTGGATGTCGATAGCGATCCAATCATCCAAACGATGGCGATCGAAAATACAGGGCTGACAGATCTACATGTCGGTTCGATCTTGATCGAAGGCGCCGATGCGAATTCATTCGAGATTTCACAATTGCCTCCTTCGACAATTGCCCCCGGATCCTCGGCTGCATTCTCGATCGCGTTCAATCCAACCACGGGCGGCCAAAAGGACGCGACCATCGTTATCAACAACGATGACCCTAGCGAATCACAGTACAACTTCGCCGTTCGCGGACTTGCGACCGATCTAAAAGTCGAAGAAGTGTTAATCAATGATGGCTCTGACGCGCGAAGCCAAATCGAATCGATCACTGTCCGATTCAACCAATTGGTTTCACATGAACTAGTCAATCGCGCATTTCAAGTCCGCCTGGTTTCCGATCAGCAGTCCTACCAGTTCCCATCCGTCGCATCGACCGATGTGAACGGCAAGACAGAAGCTCGGCTCACATTCCCGACAGCAGGTCAGCAACCCACATCGGGCTCAACGTGGACCGATGGATTCTACGAACTACGAATCATCGCCAGTTCGGTTGTTTCGGTCACACAAGTCCCTTATCCGATGGCAACGGATCGATACTTCGGAACGGCAGATGGCGAGGTCAATCCGGCTGACCGATTCTTTAGGCTCTTTGGCGACATCAACGGTGACGGCGAGATCAATACGATCGATTCGCGACAATTTCGCGAATCACTGCTGACCGTTGAATCGGATGAGAACTTTAATTCTCAATTCGATTTCGATACCGACGGCGACGTCGACCGCCTTGATTACTCCGTATTTCGCCAGCAGCTATTCCGATCGCTTTAGCCACAGGTGGGCTTACGAATCGTTGGGCCGGATCGCATTGGCAAACGCGGCGATCGGGCCTTCGTCATAGACCGGGGTGGGTGACTTTGAATCCAGCTCAAAGATCGAAATCAGGATCGATTTACCAGCCACATCACAACGTCCCTGGTGGACACGAAAAGGCCACGAAGGACTTTTCATCGGCGAGATCCATTCGATTTGAACATTCTCATAGAGCACCGAACAGACCTGAAGTCGGCTGTCCGATAGCGTATCAAAGGCCAGTGAATTTGGCGGAACACCTAGCCGCTCGATCGAGTCTTGTTGATCGCTGGGAATTGACTGATCAACAGTATCAACGATGCCATTTTTCTGAATCTCTTCCGACTTCCAAGGCTGAAATAGATCGGCCTTTGGCGGCCATTGATCTACATCAGGATCGAATTCATCAACACTGCCGATCAGCTTGGCCTGCCGATTGATAAACGAAACGGCCGTTAATTGAGAAGGTTTTTGATTGACCGCATAGAAAGAGAATCCCGCTGGGGTTTCGATCGTGATGCCTAAGGGATCACATTGGATTTCGCTTTGTTCCAGCTGAAGAACATCAGGGACCAGCAATGAATCGAGTGATATTTCCCCGTTGGGATCGCGAGAACGGTCAGCGCCGTTAAATCCTAGCCAACCGATCGCCAAGATCACCGCGATCGCGAATACATTGGCGCGTGTCAGCTCCAGACGTTCTCGTTCGTTTGATGGAGAATTCATCCGCTCAGAAAAGTTTGGTGGCGATCGGTTGATGCATGAAGTGGGCATTTAACCAAGGACGCAACCAAGTCACTAACAAGCTTCGATGGATCAACGCATCTTGTCGTTTCTTGATTGGCCAGAACTGCACTTCCGTGGGTTGAAAACGCTGCCATCCTTCGCACGTCTGTGTTCGCCGTACATGAGCCACGACGTCACTCGATTGACCAACATACAACACGGACTCGGCGTCACTGATTGCATAGACGCCGGCAATCATCGTTTCGTCATACTGCTCAAGAAAACTTTCAATCGACTGTGCTTCTGGGGATTCGGACTCCAAAAAGCTACCCGCCAGTTTCTTCACTTGGCGAGTGTGTTTCCCTGCGGTCACCGTTTGGTGCAAGCTCCAGATCGCACGACGAAACTCGATCGGCGAACCTGATTCGGCGAATAAGGATGCGGTTCGATCAAATTCATCGGCTGCGTCTGGGGAACACATCAATGCGTCGATCGATAGCGCATAATCCACCGACAACATTTGGAAAGCGATTTCTGCGGCGTCACTAATCGCGTCAATCTCTTTCAGCGAATCGGCTTTGAACTGAACCGCATCGGGCAAAGCTTTATCCCTTGAAAGCTCAAGCAGATACTCAAGCCAAGTCCGGGCATCGCCGAGCAGTTTTTCCTTCTTGCAGTAATCAACGAACACCGAGACGCGTTCCGGATCGAGCAAGACATCTTCGGCACAGACGTCGCGGCCGTAGGGTGACGCGTCCTCAAAAGCATTGGCGACTGTTCGGGCGATGGCTTTGTTCATCGGTATCACCGGCCGACCGTTTTTGAACTCCGTTCGCTGTTTTCCTTTCTTCGTCGTCGGCGCACTTTTCACCGGATCGACCGGACCGTCTAGGGCGTCGCCGACTTTGCATCCATCAAGCCGTTCATTGATTCGCTGGACGTATTCTTCGGACAGTTCAAATCCCATGAACTGCCGACCGAGCTTTTTTGCGACGGCTAGCGTTGTTCCGCTGCCACCGAAGGGATCCAAAACGAGATCGCCCGGATTACTGGAAACGCGAATGATTCTGCCCAGCAATTGTTCCGGCATTTGACAGCCATGAAAGCCTTCGCGTTCTTTGAACGTCCCCGCGACTCGGGCGTAGTACCAAGTGTCATGGGACGGACTGAAACCCATCGGAGGCGAGTCTTGTGGACGTAGGATCCAGGTGTTATCCGGCAGTCGTCCCTTCGCGTTCGCTCGTGCGTCGGCATAAACCAATTGCCTCGCCGATGGGACACGCACCATCGGGTTGTCGCCATTAAACGTGAACTTGTCGCGGTCTTTGACGAAATAAAAGATGTGGGTGTGGGAACGACTGAATCCGCGGACGCAATTCACACCGAAGGTGTAATACCAGATAACCCAAGAGCGACAATGAAAGCCCAGTTGTTGCGACAGGACTTTTAGCTCGGCAGCATACTCATCGCCGATCGCTAACCAGAACGATCCATCATCTTTTAACACCCGATGGACTTCGCCGATCCAGGAACTACAAAAATCAAGATAGTCCTGGCTGGCTCGCTGATCGTCATAGACGTCGTAGCTGTACCCGATATTGAAAGGCGGGTCGGCGAACACTAGATCGACGCTGCCGTTTTCCAATTGGCTCAGCTTTTCAATGCAGTCGCCTTGATGAACCTGGTTCGCGGTAAGCGTCGAAGTCGTCACAAAAACTACAGTGTGGAAAAGGGGTCAGGTCTCAAAAACGGTTGGGCCGGTCGGCCTCATCACGATCTGGCCCCAGTTAGGCATCGATCCGCGCTTCAACCGTCATCCAAATCGCGGCTCTAGTGCTTCGTTCCAACTCGATTTTAGGATTAGCCGTATGGCGCCGGCCACGGTTTCAGTGCAATCACCGGGGCGAACGCCCGTCGGCTGATGACCCGAACCCGTATTTTCATATGGAACGAAGCACTAGTGTATCGATGTAGTTGCGATCGCGCCAGTTCTAGGTTCTGTAGGACGATCCGAATCGAATGAAATCGAGTCCTCTGTTTTGCTGAAATACGGCTGTTAAGCGAGACAACACGCATTCTTTGGGCTGCGGTGTTCTACAAATGCACGGGCAAGAACACTTTCCGCTCACCAGGCTGCTTCTCCGGCAAAGGGTCGACCCAGTCCGGTTCACGTCCTTGGGCGTAGATTTCGGCGACCTGTGCTTTGAATTGTTTGACGATTTGACGCATCAAATCGCGTTCGCTACTCGCTTTGGCGGTCACACCCGGCAGATTGACAACACGCCCTTGAATTTGCCCCTCGACAGAAGCGAGATAGACCACGCAGGGCATCGACGGTGGGGGATCAGCCTTCGATTCAACGGGAAGCGAATTTTCGCTGTTTTTTTCTGGATGCTGAGCGGGATCTTGCATGGCGAACGAAATCGGACTGGAATCGGAAAAACCTTGGCTTAAAGACATCGCGGGAAAGCAAAACCGATCAATTTCCCTTTACAATAGACCGATGTGAATTGGTCTGCCCCTTTATCCACATCCCCCCCTAACTAATCCGCCGCCTGTGCAGGCCCGCAGACTTATTTCTGATCCCACCAGGCGGATTGAAGACTGTTGAAAAGGAACAACCTATGGAAAACCAGCCTAGCCGTAGAAACTTCTTGAAAACCTCGACCACCGCTGCTGCCGGGGTCACGCTTGCCAGCACCATCGCACGTTCAGCTCACGCCCAAGGCAGCGACGAAATCAAGATTGGTCTGATCGGTTGCGGCGGCCGTGGCACCGGTGCGACGGTCAATATGTTCGAGACCAAAGGTAACGTCAAACTGGTCGCCGTGGCAGACGCGTTCGACAGCAAGGCATCCGGTGTCGTCAACACTCTTAAGTCGCGCAACCGCGGCAAGTACGCTTCCAAGGTTGACGTTCCTGCAGAGCAAATTTTCAGCGGATTGGATGCCTACAAAAAGGTAATCGAGTCCGACTGCGACGTCGTCATCATCGCGACACCTCCTGGGTTCAAACCACAACAGTTTGAAGCGGCTGTTAACGCCGGAAAACACATCTTCATGGAAAAGCCTGTCGCATCGGACGCCACCGGTGTTCGACGTGTTTTGGCAAGCGTTGAAGAATCCAAGAAAAAGAACTTGATGGTCGGCATCGGTCTGCAACGCCGCCACGAAGCACAATACTTGGAAACCGTTGGACGTATTCACGATGGCGCGATCGGTGACTTGATCGCCCTTCGTGTTTATTGGAACGGTGGTGGTATCTGGTATCGCAACCGCAGTGCCGACCAAACCGAAATGGGTTTCCAGTGCAACAACTGGTACCACTTCAATTGGCTTTCGGGTGACCAGATTTGCGAACAACACATCCACAACCTGGATGTCGGCTGCTGGTTGAAAGGCGAATACCCAGTCGAATGTAACGGCATGGGTGGTCGTGGTCTGCGTGAAGGTGGCGATGCCTCAAAGAGCCAAATCTTTGACCACACGTTCTGTGAATACACCTTCGCTGATGGCACCAAAATGTTCAGCCAAGGTCGTCACTTGAGTGGCGGTTGGAACCACGTCGCCGAATACGCGCACGGAACCAAGGGTACCGCCAACGTTTCCGGTTCATCGATCACCAACGCCGATGGCGAGTGGCGATTCAACGGTCAGCGTCAGCAAGGTCACCAACAAGAGCAACACGATCTGATCGAAGCTCTGATGCGTGGCGACATCTACAACGAAGGCGAATACGGTGCGATGTCGACCTTCACCGCAATCCTTGGCCGTGAAGCGTGCTACAGCGGAAAGGTCATCAAGTGGGATGAACTGCTAGAAAAAGGACGCGAATTGGCTCCTGGTATCGATGAATACACCCTCGACACCACCCCGCCAACCGCTCCCGGACCGGACGGAAACTACCCCGTCCCAGTCCCAGGAAAGTACGATCCATTCGCATAATGGTGATCGCTACAGACTGCTAATTCAGCGACGCGACTCGATGTCTATCGGGTCGCGTTTTTTTATCGCTTGAACAGACATTTCCACCAGGGTTTCGTACACAATGATAGCCGCCTGAACAAAGCAAGCGGCTGAACACGAACGCTGGTTTAACCGCGCATCGCTACGACTTCACTATCCCGCCAGATCGCCTCCACCATGAACAAATTCATTCGCTTCATCGCACTCGCAGCCATCACCGCTGGCGGTTTCGTCGCAACTGCCACGAATGGCTTTGCCGACGTTTACGAACTGCGGATCTACAAAACAAACGAAGGCAAACTCGATGCGTTGAACGCTCGGTTTCGTGACCACACCATGCGACTGTTCGAAAAGCATGGCATCCAATCGATGGGATACTGGGTACCGACCGATAAAGTCGACTCGCAAAACACGTTGATCTATGTGATCAAACACGCGAGCCGAGATGCGGCTAAAGAGTCATGGAAAAACTTCCTAGCGGATCCAGAATGGAAGAAAGCCGCTGCGGAATCCGGCGTCGGTTCGTTGGCAGAACGCCCGCAGTCAACCTACATGGAATTGACCGACTATTCACCCAACTACGAAAACGCGGAAGGCGATGACGACGATGTTTTCGAACTGCGGATCTACAAAGCCGCCGAAGGAAAACTCGGAAAGCTTGATGCGCGTTTCCGCGATCACACGATCGACCTGTTTGCTAAACATGGCATCAAGAACGTTGCCTATTGGCACCCCACCGATTCGCCCGAAAACGAAGACACGTTGATCTACATCATCGAACACGAAAGCACCGATGCCGCAAAGCAATCTTGGAGTGCGTTCGGTTCGGATCCGCAGTGGAAGAAAGCTGCTGCGGAGTCTGGTGTAGGTAGACTGGCCGAACGCCCAACGTCGATTTACATGACGGCGACGGACTACTCACCGATCAAGTAGTTGCGAAACGGTTGAACCGGAACTGCTGTCGCTGGCTTTCCGAAATGAACGTTAGAAGCCGTATTGATCACCGCCATCACGTTCGATGGCGGACAGTTGGTACATGTCTTGAATCAACTGAATATCACAGTCTCTTTGTTCCACCTTTCGTCGAGCGAACATTCGCTTTTGAGTGTTCACCATCACTTCGGCTGGCAACAGCGATTGCTGACCAAAGAGGCGGGCGTGGTTCACATAGCTGGGGACATTGGATGTCGCAAAGCCATACAGCATGCTGCAAACCCCGATCACCTTTCCTGTAAAGATGCTGGTGTTGATTGCAGTCTTGCTGTAGTCGCCCATGATGCAGCCTAGAAACTGCATGCCGGTCGCGACCTTCTCACCGCCGTACTCGATGTTAATTTTGCCATAGGTGTTTTTAAGGTCGCTATTACAAGTCCCAGCACCCAGGTTGATCCAACTGCCCAGGTAGCTATGCCCCAGGAATCCGTGGTGTTGTTTATTGGTGTAGGGTTCGATCACCGAAGCTTCGACTTCACCACCGATCTTCACTGTATGCCCCAAAGCGACACCGTCTTTCAGTGCCGCATGTTCGATCACGCGAGTCCCTACGCCGGCATAGACCGGACCAGATAGGTAACAAAATGGGCCGACGCTGACGCGATCATCCAGCAGGATTGGTCCTTCACTGGTATCGACGACCGCGTACTTTCCGATCGAGACTCCTTCGGCGACGAAGACGCCATCTTCTGTCTCGCTGTAGTTGCCTTTTTCCAGCCGATACGTCATCGCGTCCGGCATTTCTTTCATATGCCAAGCGACGACTTCGTGTGGCCAATTGAACGTCGGAAATTGATCCGCCGTAAATCCACCATCAAGCTCTTTCAAATCATCGGCAATCGTCAACAGTTGCGATATCGTGGACTCACCGCTGAGCTTCACCAATTCATCAGTCGATCGTCGCGCCGGTTTCTTAAACGGTGAAGCGACTTTGTTGTCAGCTTTCGCAGCTGATGATTCTTTGATCGTACCAATCTTTGACGTTTCTGATGGGCCGAGTTTCGCGATCAAGACGACACCGGATTCTGGACAGCGAATCACACCGCAGGCGTCTGACTTCGCAAGCTTTTCCAGCTGTCGCAAGGTCTGCACACGAGGAACGATCCGAGCATTGACCAAGATCACGTCGCCAGATTTGACCGAGTCATCCGTTGGCGATTCCAAGCCTCCATCTAGCTTTTCCAGCGTTGATAAATACTGCCGGACTGAGACACGGATCTCGCCTGGAAGCTCACGCAACCAATCGATCAACTTGTAACTTGCACAGGTGATCGCATACGCGGGCCGCGCATAGGTGATCGGCTGCAGTTGGCTGACAAATTGGTCTTCGAAACAGATCCACTTCATCGCGTGTTTCACTTCGTCTCGTGTGCTGGTTGTATCGGTTACGCGAGTGTAACCGATATTTGATTGTCTTCCGATGTGGTTTTGTCACCAGTCCCTGACGTCGGTCGGTCATGGCTTTCTGGACGAATCTACCTTCTGGATATGTCCAGGCATGCCCTTTCTATCCGACGGTACCGACGAGTCGTCATCACGGCTTTGCTGATCGGTACGCTTGCGCCGAAGCTGGGATTGGGTGATCAGCCGTCGGTTGATCAACTGTTGCGATCTCTAAAATCGAATTCTTATCAGACGCGTGCGCTCGCATCTGAACGTCTGCTCGGAATCGCTGAAACCGACAGTTCTGCGGCTAGAAACCTTGACGGCCAACTTGCAAAGCCAGTCGCTGACGGGGAAGAGCTGGAATATCGCCTTGCATTGATTCGGCTGAAACAGACGATTGAGCTGCGGCGAGCGAAACGATTCCGGGCGAAGTTTCTATACGAGCCTTTATCGACGACGGAGCGACCGATCGGTTGGGATCAGTTTCGACAGTTCGCTGGCGAAGACTTTGATGCAAGACTGACATTCGTCAAGATCACTGATTCTGACCATCGCTTTGGTGCTCGCTTGGTTTCACCCGATCAAGTCGAATGGCCCGACGAAGTCCCTTGCCGTCTTGGGCAAATGGAGTTCGTTCATTGGTGCAGTCTGCTGGCTCAACAGTCGAGCCGTTCGATTCAGTTGTCTGACCGTTGGACGATGTCGATCGCTGTCCTGCTTCGCAGTGAAGGCCAAGGTCCGCTTCTGACACGGGATTATGAGAAGGTCGTCTTCGCCCGGTTGGTCGAGAGCTATCTCAACGAAGCACCTGTTGATCTACAGGATCGAATCTGTATCGGTATGCGATACGGTTGCCATCGAATGGTTGAATCCGACTGCCAACTCGTGCTGGCCGATCCGGAACAGTCGCCCGCCAGAATCGCGGTGGCTCTGTTGGCGTATTCAGCACTGTGCGAGAACGGTTTCACATCGGAAAGTCGGTTGCTTACACAATGGCTTGATCAGTATGCAAATGACAATCGCGTCGCCTACGTGTGGCGTTCAACAACTCCGGTCCAGAAGGTCATCCGAACACAGGTTCGCGATATCACCTTTGCCCTCCGAGTCCATCGCCAAGGTTTGAATCCACGTTCGCTTGGATTGGAATCGATCCAAGCCCATCGGCGATTGATCTATCAACCCTACACGGTTGGCTTTGAATCCGAAGCAGATCGACTTGCGGTTTATGAGTCGATTGAGTGATTGGTGAGTTGCAGAGAGTACCCATCACAGTCCCTGTGATGTCGCGAGCTTTAGCTGACTGCTAGAGAATGCTCTCGGCAACCAAACGTTCGTGGAATGGTGTCACGACTTCGACATACCACTCACTGGTTCCTTTGTCTTTGTGAACCAGGTATTCCAATTCGATTCGCAGTCGGTATGGATTCTTAGAGTGGTCTGCGGCAAGGATCACTTCGGCCTTCTGTCGCCCGTAGTGGTTGTAAACGCGAACCGGACGCCACAACACCCAATCGTGATCGGGTGAATATTTCACCAAGTCAGAGACTGTGGAATCCTCTGGCTCGTACGAGTCGTTCCCGGAACGCAACATTTCAGCTTCTCGCTTTTTCCGCTCGTTCTCGTAGTGAATCTCCAAAGGCATCGTTTTCAGGTAACGATTGACGTAACTCTTTTGCAATTCGTTTGCATAGATCGAATTGCCGCTGCTTGCCACTCGGACAAATTGGCGAGCAAAGTACTCTGCTTGATTCCCAAGGGTTTGGTACTTTGATCCGTAGCGTGCCAAGCTGAAGGCACAGAAGAAACACGACAAGATGATCGCCCATCTCGCGGCGCTAGTGCCGACCGGAACGACATCACCAAGCTCGGGACGTGTTTTTCGAAGTGCGATCAGAGCGAACAGAATTGCCAAGACGCCAACTGCCAGCATGGGCAGTGCGACGGTAGCGAAACCGCTAATCAAAGCCAAAATCAGGGCGATAAAGCCAGAAATGCGTAGCGGTGTGCCTGGAGACTCGTATCCAGCTTCGCTACTCATTACCGCGCCGAGCGTCCGTGGGGATGTCGAATCGGTCGTCATCGGGAGGTGATCTAAAAAAGGGCAGTAATTCGAATAGAAATCAGGTCGGATCCCGAAATGCGGTGGAAATGCAGTTCCGGATCAGAAACGTACGCAAATCAGCGGCATTTGGTTTGATGCCAGGTATCGAAATTTGCCCGATTTCACGTCCGAATCACTGTTTTCACAGCTGAACCACAACTGATTCACTGTGGAATCGCAGTTCGCGGTGGATATCAAGTCCCCCCCGAATGCCAGCGTTCCGTTGGCGTTGAAAATCTGGATCGACTAAAGGACGGCGACTACGCCACCCGTTTTACGATCGTGGCGTTGGAATCCGACTCGCCAAGAAGTTCCAGCAACTTTTCCGCTGCTCGGTTGCTGGCCCCGGTTTGAGCGTACCGGTCGCAGAGACGATCGAGCTGCTGCCGCCGTTCTTCCAGTAAAGTGTTGTCAGAAAGCAGTCGGCCGATTTGATCGACAAGGAATCGAACCGCTGGGCGAGGATTGCCCACGCTGATCAGCTCCGGAAACGGTCGAGATCGGCTACCCGAATCGGGCATCAAGTTCGGCAACGTGACGCTATCGACTTTGACAACGCAGCGTCCGAAGGCGTAAAGGAATCGCCCCACTCGATACATCACAACCGCCGGAGTACGACGGGCCATCAGTTCTAAACTGACCGAGCCACTAACCATCATCGCACAACGTGACTGATCGACGATTTCGCTGGTGGCTCCTTGATAGAAATCGATTGGCAAGTGACGTCCAGTCGATTCGACAAATCGATCGTATTCGCTTTTACAAAATTGGAAGTGTTTGTCACGGTACGCCGCGACGGCAAACCGAGTTTCCGGATGCCACTGGCTCAATTCTGCGATCGCCTGCAGCATCACCGGCCAATTGCCGTTCACTTCGGCTGTGCGCGAACCTGGCAACACCGCCACTGTTGGCGATTCTCCGGCGGATCGCTTGATCGATTGAACCGTTTGCGAATCCAATTCGGCTCGATCGACAGCATCAAAAAATGGATGCCCGACGAAGGTCGTTGGGATTTGATGACGCGAGAAAAACTCTTGTTCGATCGGAAGCACCGCCAGCACGTGGTCGACGGTGGCTTTCATCTTTCGAATCCGCCAGGATGCCCAGGCCCATAGCTGAGGCGGGCAGTAGTAATAAACCGGGATGCCGTATTTCTTTGCCCGTTTGGCGATGTGCCAATTGAATCCTGGAAAGTCCACCAACACGACCGCATCGATTTGGCCGCTGGCGAAGATCGCTTCGGCTTGATCGACAAAGCGAAAGAATTCGCGGAGCTTCGGCAGCACCTCTAAGATGCCAACGACGGCGTGCTCGGTTAAATCCAAGTCAATCTGACAGCCGACATTTCGCATTTCTCGACCGCCGAACCCGCGCACACAAATGTCCGGCTGACGCTCACGCATCGCCTCGATCAAGTGGGCCGCATGCTCGTCACCGCTGGGTTCACCGACGGAGAAAAAGATGGTTTTGCTCATGCTTGCCTTGGATAAAGCAAGCTGTGCAGAACGTCAAGATAAACTAGGCAAAACAGTTAACTCGGTGAACCCGAGCGAACTGCGGGCGATCACTACAGCGATTCGACCCAACGCAGCAGCGTGCGGACGTAAACACCGGTCGCGCCTGCATCACGGAACGGCTTGGGGCTATCGGAGAAGGCAGGACCGGCGATATCGAGGTGAACCCAAGGGGTTTTGTCGACAAAGTTTTCCAAGAACTTTGCGGCAGTGATCGCACCACCCCAACGCCCTTCGCCAATGTTCTTGATGTCGGCAACTTTGCTTTTCACCTTTTCGTCGTAAAGCGGAAGCATCGGAAGTTGCCAAAGCAGTTCGCCTTCAACTTTTGCCGCCGCGAAAACTTGATCGGCGACGCTTTGATCGTTCGTCATCAGTCCCGCGACTTCGTTGCCAAGTGCGACCATGCAAGCACCAGTCAAGGTTGCCAAGTCGATCATCGCGGATGGCTTGTAAGAAATCGCGACGTTCAGTGCATCGGCCAGTACGACGCGACCTTCGGCATCCGTATTAAGAATTTCGATCGTCTTGCCGCTGCGCGTTTTGATCACGTCGCCAAGTTTGTAGCTGGAGCCGTTGACCATGTTTTCGGCGAGACCACAAACGGCTACCACGTTGCGTTTGACACCCAGTTTTGCGATCGCGTTCATGGCTCCGATCACAGTCGCGGCGCCACCCATGTCGCACTTCATGTCGATCATTCCGTCACTGGGTTTGAGCGACAGACCACCGCTATCGAAGGTCACGCCTTTGCCGACCAAGGCGACCGGGGCTTCACCTTCGGCACCCCCGTTGTATCGCAAGATGACCAATCGAGGTGGCTTATCGCTACCACCGCCAACCGCCAGGATTGATCGACAGTTCTCCTCGGCCAGCTTCTTTTCGTCCCAGATCTCGCATTCGATCTGATTGCCAGCAGACATTTCGGCGATGATCTCGGCGAATGATTCCGGGTAGATCGCCGAAGCCGGCTCGTTGACCAGTCGCCGAGTCAAATTGATTGACTGCCCCACGACGGTACCACGATTGATGGCGGCATCATCGAGCGCCGAGAACGTGATAGTTTCAGGCACATTGATCGCCACTTTGGAACGATAAATCGCTTGGCCTTCCAAGGCATACAGGGCTCCCGAAACGATTGCATCGTATGCCGACTTGTCAAAGCACTCGCCCAGCGCGACGAACAGTTTCTCGTGCGGTTTGCCAACCAGGGAACGAAGCGCTTGACTGGTTATCCTGAATGCCAATTCGCGGTTTGCATCTTTGTCCTGTTTGACCTTCCCTAGTCCGATGACGAGAACCAGTTTTGGGCCATCTTCACTGGGTCCAGCCAACAGCATGGTTTCGCCTTCGTCACTGGAAAGCTTCCCCGCATCCCGCAGCCGCTCGATCGCATGGCCGATTTTTTCATCAATCAACGCTGCGGTGGGGCTCAGTGCTACACCATCGCTGACGCCGACAATCGCGACATCGCAAGGCTCATCAGCACCCGGATTGGCGGTCAAGATTGTGGGTTGGGGCAATTGCCCCAGGAGAGATTTCCGTTGAGACTGTGACGAACTTTCCGACATAAGATGATTCAACAGTGATTTTGTATTCGGTTTGTGCTCAACCGATCAACACGAGCGGTGGCATTTCCCACCGTTGGTTTTCGCAACAAACCTTGGTTTCCAGTTCAATAGTTTACCGGCCGTCATGAAGCACCGCAGTACCCGAGACACGGTTAACGATCTACGATCCGGTGGCTATTTAATCGAAGTCACCGACGCGGTCGATCCTAACCTGGAAATGGCCGAGATCCAACGCCGTGTCTATGCCAATCAAGGACCTGCGGTCTTGTTTCGCAATCCAATTGGGACTGCATTCCCGATGGTTTCGAACCTATTCGGATCGATCGAACAAGCTCGTTACCTGTTCCGTGACACTTTGGAATCCGTACGGAGGCTGATCGAAGTCAAACTGGATCCGTCCGCGATTGCGAAGCGTCCACTGCGGTATGCGGGAGTGCCCTGGACGGCGACCAAGATGCTTCCCAAGTTCGTTCGTCGCGGAGCCGTTTGCGAACATCGATGCCAGATCGCCGACCTGCCGATGATGAAGTCGTGGCCGGATGACGGCGGTGCTTTCGTTACCCTACCGCAGGTCCTTAGCAGCGATCCAGACGCCCCCAAGAACTTGATGAAAGTCAACTTGGGTATGTATCGAGTCCAGCTCTCTGGCAACGAATACGCCGGTGACGAAACCGGTTTGCACTACCAAATCCATCGCGGCATCGGTGTTCATCACAAACGCGCCTTAGAAAAGTCGCAGCCACTTGATGTCGCGGTGACCGTTGGCGGATCGCCCGCGATGACGTTGGCCGCTGTTATGCCACTTCCCGAAGGCCTTACCGAGCTAACCTTTGCAGGGGCCTTGTCGGGTCGGCGTGTGGGATTGGTCCGAGGTGACCACGCACCCGTCTATGGTGACGCCGATTTCGCGATCGTCGGAACCATCGATCCGAACGAGACAAAACCGGAAGGCCCGTTTGGCGATCACTTGGGCTATTACAGTTTGCAGCATCCGTTTCCCGTCTTGAAAGTCAAACACGTTTGGCATCGCAAAGACGCGATCTGGCCTTTCACCGTTGTCGGGCGGCCGCCCCAAGAAGACACGACTTTCGGCCAATTGATTCATGAATTGACCGACCCCATCATCCCGACGGTGATCCCTGGCGTCAAAGCCGTGCATGCGGTCGATGCGGCCGGCGTTCACCCGCTGCTGTTGGCGATCGGAAGTGAACGCTACATGCCGTATTTAAAGGAAACATCGCCGCAAGAATTGCTAACCCAATCGAACGCCATCCTGGGCAACGGACAACTGTCGCTAGCGAAATACCTGATCATCGTTGATGACCCGCTGGACGAATTAAAAATTCACGACATCGCATCGTTTCTTCAATACGCACTCTGTCGAATCGACCCGGCTCGTGATTTGCATTTTCAAACGCAAACGACCATCGATACCCTCGACTATAGCGGTGAAGGATTTAACCGCGGTTCGAAAGTTGTTATCGCTGCAGCTGGCAGCCCGAAACGTGAACTGCCAACAGAGATCCCTAGCTCACTTCAATTGCCCAGTGGGTTTCGAAATCCTCAAGTCGCCCTCCCAGGTGTGTTGGTCATCCAAAGCGATGCCTACGATTCGCAATCGGGTCGTGATGACATCCAACGTTTTTGCGACGCGTTCAACCGCGAAAGTCCGATCAGTCGTTTCCCGCTTGTAACGATCGTCGACGACAGCGATTTTGCGACGCGAAACGTACAGAATTGGTTGTGGACAACATTTACGCGTAGCAATCCTGCCACGGATGTCTTCGGCATCGACAGCCAAACGGTTGCCAAGCACTGGGGTTGCCACGGAAGCATCGTGATTGATGCGCGCTTTAAACCTTGGCAAGCGCCTGGATTGATCGAAGACAACGAGACCATGAAAAAGGTTGACGCGCTCGCTTCACGTGGTGGGCCGCTGGCCAAGTACCTTTAGCGACCTGTTGAGTTTCAGGTTTGATCTCTCGCAATGTCGCCCCGGACGACACAATACCGGCGGGAAAGAACGCTACCTTTACGGAGTGAAGGGCGACAATAGAAAATCAACAAGATAACACTGTCCTCCAACGAACCCATGCACCTGTGAATACGAATCTGCTGCAACGTGTTTTCGACTGCGATGCTCCGGTCGCATTAATCACCGGCAGCGGCGCACCACGTGTCGGACGTGTGATCGCTGAAGAACTTGCCAACGCGAACTGCCGCATCGTGTTCCATGCCAACCATAGCGTGGATCAGGCACAGCGAGCGGCTGAGAATGTTCAACGTGAATTCAAGGTCGATACGTTTGTTGTCACTGGTGCCCTGGACGAATCGTCGACGCCCGACCGACTGGTCGACGAGGCTTTCGATCACTTCGGCAGGCTGGACATCTTGGTCAACAGCGCGGCGATTTGGAAACCGAGCAAACTGAGCGAGATCACCGCCGACGAAATGCGACGCTATTTCGAAATCAATGCGATGGGCTCGTTCTTTTCTGCTCGTGCTGCCGGCCGAGTCATGACGACGCAGGCCAATGGCGGTTCGATCGTCAACATCGGTGATTGGGCCACCGAGCGACCCTACCTTGATCATGCCGCTTACTTCCCAAGCAAAGGCGCGATCGATGTCATGACGCGCTCCCTAGCTGTCGAACTTGCACAGCAGAACTCAGCCATTCGTGTCAATTGCATCAAACCAGGTCCGGTACTACTGACAGACGAAGTCCCCGACCAACAACGCAAGAAACTCTGCGCCAGTACACTTGGCGGAAAGATCGGAACAGCGGAACACGTCGCGCACGCCGTTCGCTTTTTGTGTGAGAACACTTTCGTCAACGGAGTCTGTTTACCGATTGACGGCGGCCGGACGGTCTTTGCACCTGACGGGTTGCAAGTTGGTGAGAACACCGGATGAGAAGAAGAGAAAAAGCGCCCGCCGAAGGTGGGTTCGGTCGGGCGCATCTCTGGCAAGACAAGTACGGTAATGAAGAGCGATCTAGGAGAGGACGCCCCGTCAGGTTGTTTTCCAAATTCTATTCAGGCTTTGTCAAAGCCCGTGGCGTCGACTAGCTAGCCGCCCATAAATGTTCGCTTAAACCAAGCATTGCTCCGGCGATCTAAATCGCGAAGCCGATCCACAACCGTTTGCTTCTTTTTCGAATGCTGGTGGTTTGTCTTTGTGGATTGTTGCTTCTGTTCCTGTTGCGTCTGTTGATGGGCCGATGCGTCCGCGGGGTGAGAAGACGGTTGCATCGGAATTGCGTCGATGATCGGCGCCGGTATTGGAGTCGGCACAAACGATTCATGAATCATCGGCGCCGAATTAAATTGGTTGGATGAACTCTCGTCCTTAACGGACTCATCATCCCATCGATCGTTCGGACCGATCAAAACCGATCGGACTTCATCGACTGGGGATGCGGTTGCCATCATGGCGAAAACAAGCACCGCAGCCACCGAATAGATGTGTCGAACACCATTCAGTTGAACTCTGCTCATAGGCACTGACTCCCGTACATGTGTGTGGGTGAAGCAGTGCCGAAACATTCCCGACCGATAGGCGTTCCGCAAAACTTTTGCTACCGATGAACAGCCATTGCCTGCCAAAAGCCTTCAAGACAGTCCGCTCGTTCCGAATGCCGACGAGCTGGATCGTCTTGTCAGCTAGGCCGGTTTGATAAAGAACACGGATCCCAGCGACTACACCGCGATTCGCCGAAAACGCGAAGCACCCCCATCGAAGCAATGAACGAAGCAAACTTCCACATCCACGTTTATGGACCGACGACGACGCTGGCTGAATCAACGACCAATCGGATGTCGCCGATCCCCACCAGTTTTGAAGCGGCCATGCAGAGGCTCGAAACTTTGGTGCCCCAGCCGCTCTCGGAACCCGATGGGTCCATCGCATGGGCGGGTAGCGACCATCGGATCGTCGGGATGATTTATGACGCCGCTGGACACATCCAGTACCTAGAGCTCCGGGGGTATGGGACTGCCTATCATTGGCGCACCTTAATTCAAAGCATTTGCGGCCAGGCTAACATTGATCGATTTTCGATCATGCTTCTGCCGGAGCGGCAGTGGAAGAATTTTCAAAGCTTTGCAAATTTGCTCGGCACGTGATCAAAGCCAAATCACCCACAACCCCCATCTTCACAACCAGCAAAAGCCGCATATTCTGTTTTTACAGCGATTTGGATCTTTTCCGCGAACAAAGCGATCCTTTTTGGGTTCTAGGTCATTGATTGGCACACTGGTTGCAATTACTCATATCCGTCAGATCGAGACGAACTGACAAAATCAAAAACAAGGCAATCACTCTGGGTCGATTGCCAAGTCCTAGGAACCCCGAAAACCGATCCCCACGATCGGCCCTTATCTTACGAGGGATTGAAAATGATGAACGCTGTTTGCAACACCGAAGTCCTGGAATCGCGAATCGACTCTCAAAATGAGAGCACCTGTGGTCAAACGCAGCTGTCCGACGCTGAAATCATGCGTCGCGTCCGCGATATCCGAGCCAACTGGACGCTTTCAGAACGTAAAGCACGTCGCGAAGAAGCAGATCGCCGTTTTCAGAACCTAGTCGACACTCTATTCGCCGAAGCTGCCTAAGTGGCTGGTGTCACTGTGGTCTCCTCGAAAGAGATTGCGATGAGCCACTCCAATTCCATCGCATTGATCTAAGCCGGGCGAGGAAATCTGTCCTGAGATCTCCTCGTCCTTTCGGACACCATTCGATTGGCAGTGAATCGCTTGGAAATTATCATTCGCGAAAAAACGTGATGACTTAATCCTCGAGCGAGTCTGCTCCACCGTCGGAGACTTCAATCGTCTGCCCCATCAGCTTGCCGTGATAATGGCAGGCTTCCAGAAAGGATTCCAACAAAACAAGCGCGGCTACAGCGTCGAGCCGCTTCTTGTTTTTCTTTCTTGAATTTGCCGCACTACGCAGTCGTTCTTTCGCTGCTGCGGTGCTGAATCGTTCGTCAAATAGACGGATAGGTAGGCCGGTTTCCTCGTTCAGCCAGCGCGCAAACTTGCGACTCTCTTGACTCTTTTGGCTTTCGGCGCCATCGCAATGGATCGGTAATCCGACAACAAAGCCAACGAGCCGCTCGTCTTTTACCAGCTGACGGAAATACTTGGCATCAAGTTCCGGTGAGCGAACTTGGTAGACTTCAACCGGGCTTGCTAGCGTCCGGTTGGGATCACAGACAGCTACGCCAATTCTGACAGTTCCATAATCGATCGCGGCAAGACGCCCGGACGACGGGAACTCATCGGAAGATGATTCCGGAGAAGCAGTCATGGTCTAAAAGCGGGATCGAAGCGCTTGGCAATCAAACAGCGTTTTGGGCAGCTCGAGCCGCCAGATGCGACTTCACAGCAGCGACCGGCAGAGGGATTCCGCGGATGGTGCCGTCGACGACAAGCTTTTCGCCGACAACCCCTTGAAACTCCGCCACGATCATTCGGTTTCGTCTGGCTTTCGTCAAACGAATCATCAAGACCAAGCGGTCACCGGGGACGACAACGTCACGAAATCGTGCGTCGTCCACACCGCCAAAGCCAACCATTTCTGCCCCTAGCAAATCGTGCTTTTGAGCAAAGAAGCTGGACAACTGGGCTACGGCTTCGAGTTGAATGACGCCTGGCATGACCGGCATTCCGGGCATGTGGCCACGAATCCAAAATTCGTCATGGGTTACGTCTTTGTAACCGGCGCATCGCAGGGTCTCGACATCTTCATACAAGATGCCAGTCAGGTGCTCCATCTCATGGCGCTGAGGGTTCAGTGCGCGAATGGCTTCCAGATCAGCGACCGGCTGATCATGCTCCAACAATGAGAGGTCAACAATAAAGTCGGTTTTGGCCACGGCAATCGGTTCCGCGATAGAGTCAATCAGAGCGGGCGAATGCTTAGGTCTTGATCTTTTTTCGCTTTGCTTTGCGTGCTTTGGCGCTCGCCGGACGACGTCCGTGGTTCGCTTTCTTCAATTTGTGCTGTGGCTTGGCCATCAATCAATTGGTGGTTAGGGGATCAAAATAGTTTTTCAGGGACCGCAGAAAATAGCAGAATTTAGTTCACCGCGGTAGGCTTACGGCACGGCTCTGTGTGAAAACGATCTCACCGAGCCCCTTGCCGCAAAGCAACTTATGACAGCAAAAACGGTTCGCATCGAGGTTTTAGATGGAAGTCTGTTCAGACCTTCCTCTAGCGAAGCTGTCCGTATCTTACTTCGTCCTGCGGCTGTGACACACTGTAGTCGGATCTGCTAGCAGAGATAGGAGAATTGGCTGGGCCTTCGATACCGATCTGACCAGGAACTTGGCTCAATCGACCGGAAATCTGGGTATCCGAAGACTCCTCCACAGTGGCAATTTTTCCCATGGCGTTTTCTTCGCGGCGGCGTTGATACCAGCTCTTTTGGCCGGAGGCATCTCCCAACGCGCCGATCGCCATCGATGCGGTGGCATCCGCCGCCGGACCTGATTGGGACATTCCTGGGGCAGACTGCGACACTGCCGCCATCAGGTTTGAGGCATTTTGCCCCATGCCGGCTCCGTTTGAATTGGTGATGTTCGGGCTGGTCGAATGGTTCTGTGGTCCTGACAAGCGAAGATTGGAACTGGCCATGGCTCGGTTGATCGGCTGCAAACCTGCCGACTGCGCGAGCGGCGCGATCTGGCCTGCTGGTGCCTGTGCGGATGCCAATGCGATCCCTGACTGGTTGCGTGTTGACGCGTAGGCGTCCACTGGACCGCTGCCATCTGCAACCCAGCTCAGCCAATTCTGCTGTAGGTCTGACAGTGATTCGTACCCATAGTGAACTTGAACAGTGTTCGTCCACGATTTGGATTGCATCCAGTCTTCCAAGAAGTTGATGAACTGCCTCGGTCCCTGCTGTTCGACCAAGAATCGACAGACCGAATAACCTTGGGCGTACATCGGCAACATGTCTTGTGGATATTCCGTCAGCAAAAACAGGCGGTTCATTGCGATCCCGCGTTTCGTTCGCAAGAACTCGCGAAGTTTTCGCTCGTGTTTGTCTCGTTCGGCGGCGTGTTCGACAGTTGTGCAGATGCCTTCATCGGCCCAACGGGGCAGCGGACGTCCGAAGTGCGTCGCCATGACCGTGTGGGTGACTTCGTGTGGCAAAACGCTGTCGAGAATTCGCTCGGTGGTTCCGATGACTTCCATCCGGAAGTTGCTAACCGGTTGCGGGTTGTAGGTTGTCGCGCCCTGAGCGGCTAAACGCGGGCCGGAAACAACTTTGATGGGGCAGGGCTGTGGCCAGGGGGGCAGTTCCTTGCCAAGCCAATAGATCGCCAGTTCACGACGATAACGTTCGGCATGGTCGGAAACGGCATCGGCAAGTGCTTGCGAATCGGCGCTAACGTAGAAGTTCGCACTCCGTTTAGAAGCAGCCTGACTGGCAACGGGAAACAAGAACGCGAATGTTAGCGCAAACGCCAACGTTGCTGAGCGACGTGCAATGGCATCCATGCCCGAGGACTCCCTGTTTGGATTTTGTCGTCATCATGCAAGCAAATCCGCATCCGTTACGGGGCTTTGCCAGCGACTTTGGGGAGTCTAGGGATCGGTGCAGTTGGCAGATAGAGAAGTTTTTCGAGTTCGACTCAAGTCAACAAAGTCCCCGACCGAGACGCTCGCTGACGTATGGAAGTGCTCGTTGACCCGACCTAGATGCCTGCAGAATTAAAAAAAGACGCGACGTTCAATTTGAACGCCGCGTCCTTTTCAAAATGCGGTTGATAGCAATTGCAGTCGAGCGATTTGATCGCTACCTGAACCAGCCTGGATCAAATGCCTGGATACCGAAACTCTATCGAATTTCGGTTCATCCCGTTCTCGGTGGGTCCGAGAATTAGGCACCTACCTTTGCTTTGGTGCGCGCTTCACGAAGTCCGCGACTAAGGATATCCCGCAACATTGGCGAGCAATCTTCGTACTTGGTTTGGTCCGGAGCACCATTGCTGTACTGATAGATCGCATCGCGAGGTTTGACTCCCAGAGCGATCAGCGAACTGCTTACCGTTCCGTAGTCTTTGTTACGAATCGTCATGCTAGGGCGGCCAGGTCCGACCGGTGCTCGAGCAAAAACGCGGCTTGCAACGGCAAGGAATTTGACTGGCGAATCGAGTGTCTGCAGCGTTAGCAGCCGACGCGCCATGCAAACTCGTTCGTCATCGGGATCATTCAGGTTATGAGATCCGATGATGTTCAAGCCGGGTTGTAGGTCAACCACTTCCTGACGCTGGTCAGAGTAGATTGCGTACCCACTCTTGGCATCGGCGATGACTAAGTTACAACCTTCGTATTGCGTTTCACCCAATTCATTGAGCGCCTTTTCCAAGGCACGCGATGCGCTGGTGCAACGCAGTAGATCCATCGCAAGGGATCCGCGAGAACGTTGCCCAAATAAAGGCATCGTCGTCGCTCGATTACAAACCCCGACAAATAAACCGTTTTGATTGACACCTAGCCAAGTACCACCGGCTTTTTGATCGATCCCGCACAGGACTCGGGGCTTTCCAGATTGGATCGAAGGTGCCAAACTTGGTCTGTCAAAATATTCCTCTCGATTGGCGGCAACAAGAATCGGACTTTCTGGGACCAATTGATACTGAACGGCCAATAAGCACATCGGGAACTTCTTTTCAAAGATCAGTTGGTAGCGTAAAACCGCAAACGACTAAGCGGGTTTTTTGCCGCACTTGTTCGCTCACGACGACCGCCAATCTATCTACGTCGCGGAGCAACCTGCACCCCCTGACGGGGTATTCGATAGGAAAAACCCGCGTAAATTCGGGTCCAAGGAGACCCTTGATCCCCACTGGGCAAGCTTTTACGCCAAATGCTGTTCAAAAGCACAGCTTTTGGCTGGTTTGATATCGGCCCAAACGGACCAATCGCTTTTCCGCTGATCTGGACGATTCAGTTGCTAGCTCGCAGGGCTTTCGCCTAAACAGACCTGCTGTTTTGGACATAGGTTCGTTTCCAAAGTGGGTCTTCTCGACACGAGACCGCCGAATCAGGAACTCAGGATTCCGATTCATGGAGCATCGAGAACTGAAACAGTCCTGAACCGTGCCCGTCGCTAAAACCGATGTTGTACGCATAGCTTCCCACAGGACGCATCGAAACGATCGACAGTGGCTTTGCCTCGGCCGCACTGAGGACGGGCAACATCGCGGGGGCATTCGCCTTGCCACGTTTTTTTTCGCGGCACGTTGCACAAGGACAAACCGCGCGAAGCTTCGCGGCGGTCCATCGCGTGGTCTTTCCGTCCGACCAGCGGATCACAATTGCCGACTCTCCATCACGAGTGATTGATTCTGGGATCGCGTCCATGTGCAAATGAAGGTGAGATGCTGGTTTCGGTGTTGGGGATTGATCACACCGCTACGGATTGTCGTGCCTTTTCAAGCAACTCGATCCAAGGGCCGATGTAATGCCCGTTGTCGTGGAACGTTCTGCCACTGACAAGGTTACCGTCGATCACACAGGGCGCATCGACGAAGATCCCGCCACAAACCTCGAGGTCGAATTTGCATTTGGGGACCGTTGCCATTTTGCGTCCGCGAACGCAATCCGCGTAGGCGGGTATTTCGACACCATGGCAGACACTGGCGACCGGTTTGCCCTTCTCGAAGAAGTGTTTGGTAACGCGTACGAGGTCTTCGTCATAGCGAATGTACTCCGGTGCGCGGCCACCGCTGAACATGATGCCTAAGTATTCCGCCGGGTCGATTTCTGCAAACGCGACGTCAGCTTCTAAGGTGTAGCCTTCCCATTCCTTGGTGATCGTCCAACCCGGTTTGATTTCGTGTAACACCATCTGATAGCGACGACGTTCGGGTGCCGCTACGACTGGCTGAAACCCGGCTTCGATCAGCCGGTAAAACGGATACATCGTGTCCAGTGTTTCGGTAGCGTCACCGATGACGATCAAGACTTTTTCTTTTGACATGATGAGGTGGGCTGGATCCAGGTGAGATAACAAACGGGGATCTCGTATGATGACGGATCGTGCCGATCGCTGCTTGAAGGTTGAATCGTTTTTGTGTTGAAGTCATAAAAAAAGCCAACCGATCTGGTTGGCTTTGGTTCTTCGAAAGGCCTGCGTCCGACAGGGCTGTGGCCAGTCGGACCGATCAAGTCTACTTAGGAGTTGGCTTACTTAAGAGTTGGTGACTTCTTCGGAATCCAATTCGCTAGCGTCGTCGACCATGGGAGCCTCATCGACCGGCGGCCCGAACCCGCCTTCGGCCATCACCTTCGCTTTAATTTCATCAGCGACATCAGTGTTTTCGATAAGGAAGTTACGCGCTTTCTCCTTACCTTGACCCAAGTAGGTTTCGCCGTACTTAAACCAAGCACCGCTGCGGTTGATGATCTTGTGATTGGTTCCCAGATCCAACAAGTCGCCTTCATAACTGATGCCATTGCTATGCATCATGTCGAACTCGGCAATGCGGAATGGAGGTGCGACTTTGTTCTTAACGATCTTCGCTTTGACTCGCTGGCCGACTTGCTCTTCACCGTCCTTTAGTGCGCCAATTCGACGGACATCGATTCGGCAAGAACTGTAGAACTTCAGTGCGCGACCGCCGGGGGTCGTTTCGGGGCTACCGAACATCACACCGACCTTTTCGCGAATCTGGTTAATAAAGATGACCGCACATTTGCTTTTGGCAATCGCACCGGTCAGCTTTCGCAACGCCTGACTCATCAAACGAGCTTGCAAGCCGACGTGGCTGTCGCCGATTTCGCCTTCCAATTCTTTCTTGGGGACCAAGGCCGCGACCGAGTCGATCACGATGACATCGACAGCGTTGCTTTTGACCAGCATCTCGCAAATCTGCATCGCCTCTTCACCGCTACCCGGCTGGCTGACCAACAAGGTATCCAGTTCGACGCCCAACTTCTTTGCCCAAGTCGGATCGAAAGCGTGTTCCGCATCGATGATCGCCGCGATGCCGCCTTCCTTTTGTGCTTCTCCGCAGACATGCAATGCCAACGTCGTTTTACCACTCGATTCCGGACCGTAAATTTCAATGATCCGGCCTCGAGGAATCCCTTGACCGCCCAAAGCCATATCGAGCGACAAGCTACCCGTTTGGATACCATGAATGTCGAGGTGGCTTGACGCGCCCAGAGGCATGATCGCCCCATCACCAAACGTTTTATCAATCTGTTGCAGGGTGGTCGCCAAACCCGGTTCTCGTTCCAAAACCGCTTTCAACTTCGGATCGACCTTCGGAGCCTTGCTGGATGCTTTCTTCTTAGCCATGTTTTGCTTCCTTCTTTGCCACGTTGGAAATTGTCGGCGGTAAATGGTGCGGCGGGTGATCGTTCACACCTCCGTTCGTCCGCTCGGACCCCCCAGAGCGGACTGGTCGATATCACCGACCGTGAAACTTACCCGCGACTGCCAACAGTCACAACCAAACAAGCGTGGAAAACTTGTTGGCGACAATGGATTTATCGCGGTGCCGTGGACACGTGCGGTCAACAGGAACCGAATTCATTTTAATGGGCAGCCAATCTCTGCCCCTCGCTCGGAATCGATTCCCTGAGCCACATAACCGCCAGCAAGCTGAGTCGCATCATTGCTATCAAAACGTTGATGCCACAGCGTCTTGTAACAGAACGCCGTCGCTAACTTCTACCGCACCGTCAGATGTGCGAAAAGCAGACTATCTGTTAGGTTGGCTTTGTCTTCTGCCAGCCCTATCGTTTGCCTGCCTGTCTTCTGTCAGAGCAGCCGAACAAATCTACCGATCCGCAAACCCCTCCGATCGAATTGTCTACCGAAGAGCTGAATGTTGATTCGATCCTTGGCAGTCAGGGACGAATCGCTGCGCGGCTATCGGGTTACGAAGCTCGATCACAACAATTGGCGATGGCCGAAGCGGTCGCCGAAGCTCTTCGCACCGACAAACATTTGGTCGCCGAAGCTGGCACCGGAACCGGCAAGAGCTTTGCTTATCTCGTTCCCGCGATCTTGCACGCTACCGGTGAACCCATCCAGCCGCGCAAAAAGGCTGAATCTGAACAGGGTGAAGGCGAAGCTCACAAACCTCGCGTGCTGATTTCGACACATACGATCAGCCTTCAAGAACAACTGATCGCAAAGGACCTGCCGTTACTTAACAGCGTGATCCCTCGCGAATTCACGAGTGTATTGGTGAAAGGACGCGGGAACTATCTTTCCAAACGTCGACTCGATCGAACGATGGCGAAGATGACTTCGCTGTTAAGCTCCGATCAACAGTACCAGCAGCTAAACAAAATCCGTGCGTGGACACGCGATTCCAATGACGGTTCGTTAGCAACCATGCCGCTGCGTCCCGACCGAGAAGTCTGGAACGAAATCCTCAGTGACACCGGTAATTGCCTGCGAAAGAAGTGCGATCACTTCAATGATTGCTTCTATTTCAAAGCTCGACGTCGCGCCCAAAACGCTCAGCTCTTGATCGTCAATCACGCGATGTTCTTCAGCGACTTGGCATTACGCCGCGAAGGCGTCTCGCTACTGCCTCAGTACGACGCGGTGATCCTTGACGAATGCCACACGATCGAAGCCGTTGCCGGCGACCACTTGGGACTACGTCTGACGAGCGGACAATTCACTTTCCTATTTGACCGCTTATACAACGACCGAAACCAGAAAGGGTTGTTGGTCGACAAAGACCTTAAAGGCCTGCAGTCTCTGGTCGATCGACTGCGTTTCGCCCACAGTGAATTCTTTGCCGATATCCTTGACTGGCTACGTGACCACGCCGGTTCGAACGGCCGAGTGCATCAGCCTGACATCGTTTCGAACCCCTTAAGCGAACCGATGGTGGAACTTGCCAAGAAGCTCTTTCAACAGGCCAACGGTCAGCGCAACGACGCCGATCGCTTGGATTTCGAATCGGCACATGACCGGCTGATGCTGCTGTCGACATCGCTTGATCGCTGGCTTCGTCAACGCGATGAAGGCACGGTCTATTGGATCGAATCGACACCAATGCGTTCGGGCATGGATCGCGTCGAATTGTCTTCATCGCCCATCGATGTCGGATCACAGCTTCGCGAGCACCTTTTCCAAAGCGAGGACATCCGAAGTGTCGTGATGACGAGTGCCACAATTGCGTCGGGTGATGACGACAACTTTGCGTTCTTCCGATCACGGGTCGGTTTGACCGGTGGCATGTCCGTCCGTGTGGGCAGTCCGTTTGACTATGCAAAACAATCCAAAGTCATCGTCGTCCGTGACATGCCCGACCCGTCACGTGAAAGGGATGCGTTCGAACGTCAACTGCCCGAGCAAATCAAGAAGTACGTCGAACTAAGCGAAGGTCATGCGTTTGTGCTGTTCACAGCCTACGGGTTGCTAAAGCACTGCGCCGCCCGATTGTCTCGGCATTTTGCTCAGCGAGGCATCCCGCTCTATACACAAGGTGGCGATCAAAGCCGCACACAAATGGTTGACGCCTTTAAACGTGAACCGGGAGTCCTGTTCGGTACCGACAGTTTCTGGCAAGGCGTTGACGTGCCGGGATCCGCATTGACCAATGTGATCATCACGAAATTGCCATTCGCTGTTCCGGATCACCCTTTACTGGAAGCCCGCTTGGAAGCGATCCGATCCGGCGGTGGTAACCCATTTGTCGAATACCAAGTTCCCGAAGCGGCGATCAAGTTCCGTCAGGGCGTCGGCCGATTGATCCGCACGCGTTCGGATCGCGGAATGGTTGTCGTTCTTGACCCACGGATTTGCACCAAACCTTATGGCAAAGTCTTTCTGGATTCGCTTCCAGAACAGCCAATCGAATTCGCGTCGATCAAGTAGTCATCGCGGAAAGCTTTTCGGCCTTTGAATCAAATCGGTGACCGGTATGTATTGCTACCTCCGGATGTTGATTTTCCGATGGGCTATCTACAAACACAAAAAGCGTCCATCGAACAAATCGAAGGACGCTTCCGTTTTTTAACTATCGAACCGAATCAGTCGCGTTGCAATTAGGCGACGCTTTTGACCAACTTGTTCAAGCGGCTCTTGCTGCGAGCTGCGGCGTTCTTGTGGATCAAGTTCTTTGCAGCAGCTTGATCAAGACGTTTTGCAGCGATGCGGAATTCGGTTTGTGCTTTTTCGCTATCGCCCGAAGCGACGGCTTCACGAACTTTACGAAGCTGGGTACGCATGCGACTGCGGAGCCCACGGTTGTGTAGACGACGCTTCTCGTTTTGACGCAACCGTTTCTTTGCACTGGCAGTGTTTGGCATCTTTCTCTGTTAACTATTGCCGGAAAGCGTATGTATTTGTGTGTTTTGATGTCTGATCGGTTTCAATCGAGCCGCGTAGTATGGCGATCACCTGTCGACGTGTCCAGGGATAACTTTTCCCGCCCGCCCGATTGGGGACCAGAAAAATCGCGTTTTGACCAACAAATCAGACCCTAAAGTCTTTGCTATCAACGCAGACTGACGGTTGGGGCCCAGGTATAGCTGATTTGGAATCCTACCAACCGAGGGGAACGCCGCCCTTTCTGAATCGAAGTCCCCTCGGCCGCATCCGGATTTGCACTAAGGGAGCTGAGCTGGTTTGAATCGGTCTAAAAGCCCCGGTGACTTTGCCAAACCTGGCCAACACAGCTAAATCCAATTGAAAACGTGTCTCCCCTCCTGCACCATTTCGGTGGAATGGGTTCAATTGTATCGCTATGAATCCCTACGTTTACCTGATCGGTGCCGGGCCGGGTGACCCGGATTTACTAACGCTGCGGGGGGCCACGGCGCTCGGACTCGTCGATGTGGTCCTTTACGACGGGCTGAGTAACCCACAGATACTCTCTCACGCGCCACAAGCGGAACATATCAGCGTTGGTAAACACGGCCAGTCGCGGATTTGGAAGCAGGACGAAATCATCGAGGAAATGCTTCGCCACACGAGCGAAGGAAAAATCGTTGCCCGATTGAAAGGCGGTGACCCAGCCGTTTTCGCCAGAACCGCCGAAGAAGTCGACGCCCTAATCGAGGCTGGCGTGGGGTTCGAAATCATTCCTGGTATCACGGCCGCGTTGGCTGCCGGATCGTATGCCGGCATCCCAATTACGCATCGCAAGTTTGCTTCAGCGGTCGCCTTAGTCACCGGACATGAAGAACCCGGCAAAGCCGAATCCGCGATCGACTGGAATGCGTTGGCCCGATTTCCCGGGACGCTGGTGATCTACATGGGTGTGACCACCGCTTCGGTCTGGACCCAGGCGTTAATCGAAGGCGGAATGGATCCGGCCACACCGGTCGCTTTGGTTCGGCGATGCAGCTTGCCGGACCAACGTGCGATCTACTGCCGCTTAGACCAAATCACCGATCAACTCACCCCGGCAAGTCGTTTTCGCCCGCCGGTGATAGCCATTGTTGGCAAGGTGTCCGAGTTAGCCGAACCGATCGAACAACTACGCCGGCAATTGCCATTGGCAGGGCAAACGATCGCGATCACTCGGCCGCGTCACCAAGCCGATTCGATGGCGGCAATGGTTCGAGGACGAGGTGGCTATCCCTTGATCGCACCGGCGATTGAAATCGAATCGATCGAGCAAGATGCCGAGCTGGATGATGCGATCGAGCAACTATCCAAAATCGATTGGTTGGTCTTCTGCAGTCACAACGGTGTCGCCGGATTCTTTGATCATCTAAAAGCGAAACAAGTCGATCTTCGCCGCTTATCACAATGTTTGATCGCTGTAGTCGGTCGAAAGACTGCCGAGTCATTGGCTAAGTACGGACTGTATGCCGATCTGATTCCTGATGATTTCAGTTCTGGTGGATTGATTGAAACGCTTCGAAACAAGTTTGATCGTCTAACCGGCCAACGCTTTATGCTGGTCCGTGCCAGCCGTGGCAGCGATGAATTGCCGGCCGAGCTAGCCGCTAGTGGCGCCAGCGTTCATGAAATCTGTACCTACCAGAACATCGACGTCGATCATCCGGATGGACAACTGGAAACCTTGTTGCTCGAAAACAAGGTCGATTGGATCACTGTTACCAGCAGTGCGACCGCACGGAACTTGCATCGGCTTTACGGCGATTCGTTACGCAAGTCAAAGCTCGCTGCGTTGTCTCCGAAGACCGCTGAAGTGTTGCTTGACCTCGGTTACGATGTTGGCGCGGTCGCCGATCCCTACACGATTGAATCTTTACTTGACGCCATCGAGAGTAAGCGATGATACCGAAGCGATACAAAAAAATGCATCAAGACTTTCCCGAACTGATGCAAGCCTACGAGTCTTTTGGCAAGGCGGCCAAAGAAGCAGGGCCGCTAACAGATCGAGAGGTGGCTCTGGTCAAGTTGGCGATCTCGTTGGGTGCCGGACTCGAAGGCGCCGCGCACTCCCATTGCCGCAAAGCTTTAGAAGCCGGATGCGAAGCCGATGACCTACGCCACGTGGCATTGCTAAGTGCCCCAACGATTGGTTTCCCAACAATGATGCGTGCTAAAAGCTGGGTCGAAGACGTCATTGAAAAGCAAGCTTAGTGCGGATCACCATCGACGCCATCGTTCCTTAAGCTGACAACCAACCGAGGCCAAATTCCCATGAGCCGACCAACAGAGCTACGGTTGCTCGGCATCGTCCTATGTGGCGGCCTATCCAAACGCATGGGACGTGATAAAGCGGGAATCCGGTTGCCCGTACCGATGCCCAAGGATCCGAATTTCCTGGGCGAAAACTTTCTCGAACACGCTGTTGCTCGGCTGCTGAAGGTCACCGATACGGTTCGAATCTCGGTCGCCAACCTTGATGTTGAACTTCCGTCCCGATTCAACCTGATCGCTGACGCCCCACCGTCTTGTGGTCCGATCTCGGGAATCCAGTCTTCGCTGACTTATGCTCGTGATCACCAATTTAGCGGTTGTATCTTCACAGCCGTTGATACACCTTTGTTAACAGACAAAGACATTCACTGCTTAATCCGTGCGTATTCAGACGATCCGACAAAGGTCGTTTGTGCCGATGGCGGGGCCCAATCGAAATACGAACCGCTGATCGGAATTTATCCGACAGCCGTGATTCCGGTGATTGATCAATCGATTCTGCAAGGCGAATACGGCTTGCAGCGATTGCTAGACAAGATACCGACTCGCCGTATCGAATTGCCGACGGCTTCGATTCGCAACTTCAACACCCCGTCTGATCTTCAACACCTGCCCACCGATTCATGAACGATTTGTTTGCCTTTTCCGATCCTGAATCTGCACTGCTTGCGATCGCTGACGATTTGGCTGTCGTTTCTGAATCTGAATCGGTAGGCGACGCCAATGGTCGCGTTTTGTCGCTACCGGTTCTGGCCGATCGCGATAGCCCCGCGGCGGATGTGTCGGCGATGGATGGCTACGCGATTCGTCTAGAAGATTTAAAACCCGACACGGACATCCCCGTCAGCGACCAATGCCCACCTGGGATCGAACCTCCGAAAATGAAGCCGGGCCATGCGATTCGCATCTTCACCGGCGCGGTGATCCCCGATGGCTGCCAAGCGGTTATCAAACGCGAAGACGCTGTCGAATCTCCCAACAGCATCCGCTTTCCTCCGATTGCCGTCGAAACCACGGTTGAAGGCAGCCACATTCGACGTTCTGGCGAAAACGCCACGGCCGGTGAACAGGTTCTCGATGCTGGCCTGGTTGTGTCGTCGGCTCTTACCGCGGCGCTCGCCAACTTTGGAATCACCGACACATCGGTCTACCGAAAAGTCCGAATTGCGATTCTGACAACAGGCGACGAAGTCTTGCCGCCGGAAACGCAATCGCTGCACCCATGGCAACTGCGCAACAGTAACGCCGTTGCGGTTCGTTCCATCATGTCTCGTTTGGCGTTCACCGAGATCGTGATGCAACAACATGTTGTCGACCAACGTGAGCACCTGAATGAAGCTCTTTCGAATGCCTTGAAACTGGCCGATGTCGTTCTGATGACCGGAGGCGTTTCCAAAGGCGACTATGACTACGTGCCCGATGTGATCGCTGATGCCGGTGCCAACATTCGTTTCCATGGCCTGCCGATCCGCCCCGGTAAACCGATCCTGGGCGCCGTTTCCCAAAAGGGCAGTTTAGTTTTAGCGCTCCCCGGAAACCCTGTTAGCGCGACGATCAATTGCCACCGCTTTGCGGTTCCGTTGGTTCACAAAATGGCCGGCTGCAAGCTTTGGATGCCTCAGCCGGCTTTGGTCACTTTGGATCAGCCGATTCGAAAGGCGATCCCTTTACACTCGATGCTGCTCGCTCAAGTTACCGGATCGGGATCAGCGACTTTGGTTCAGACCCAAGGGTCCGGCGACCTCGTCGCGATGGCGAAAAGCGATGGCTACGTCTGTGTTTCACCTCACGAAGACTCACCCGGCCCCTGGCCTTTATTCCGCTGGTAAGTGGCCTTCGAAAACTGGTGCCGGTTGAACACATCGATCAATCTTTTCGATGCAGTTCCATAATCCGAATTGGATGTTCCTTGTCGTCCTGCATCTGGACTTTATGCTCGACATACTTGAAGGGCTTGGGTTTCAGCCATTCGCGAAATTCATTGCCGATGATGCGACAGGGGTCGCTTAACAATACGACGCCACCGGGTGCTAAATGCTGATCGATGCACTCGATCAATTCGGGCCAAAGTTGCCTTAGATAAGTGACGTCGCTGCCGAGCAAAATTGGGAACTGCTCTTCGATCCGATCCATCCCAAAACGCAAGCGTTGGATGGTGCACCGCTGGCGAACGGCGTAGCTGCTCATCCGCACCAGATGCAGTGGATCTTCGACGCCATCGGTCAAAACGACCTCCGCTCCTCGTAGGGCAGCCGCGATTCCCACATGTCCTGTACCACACCCGAGTTCCAAAACCCGTTTATCGGTCAGGTCGAACTGGCTCAGATGTTGGTCCAATCCTGCGGCGGCTCGCCAAGTCGTCGCCCAAAATGGATCGATGACTTCTTCTTCACCCGCGTCTTGTCGTTCACAGGCATCGACCAACATCGCGTCGGGATCACTGGCGACTGCCATTTGCCAGTCCTGCCCACCGACTTGGGTTTGTTGCCAGTGCCAATCCAACACGGCATCCGCTGCCGCGACCAATTCGTTGGGTATTTCATTGATATCTTGAGTCGTCATTGCGGCGATCTTATCAGACCCGCCTGATCACTCCAATGAACCCTATTTCGTCTGGACGCCGAATCGTATGTCGGTGACTTTTGCCTGCGGCATCGAGGTTTGGATTCGCTTCAAGATGGCTCGTTTTTGGAACGTCAGTTCCTGAACCGTCACCGAATCACCGGCAAAGACTTTCAGAACACCTCGGTTGAGTTTTCCGATGGTGATTTCGTTCGCGATCCCTTCGCCAGCGACTTCTGCAAACGCCGAAAGAAACTGATCGTTGGCCGCGGACTGTGCATAGCCGCGACGTGACATCAGCTGACTGACAAGGTTTCCGATTCGCTGAACGTTTTTCTGCGATGAAGCCATCGAACAATTCATCTCTAGATGATGTGGCTAATGGCTGATGCCACCATAGAAACCGCCCTCACACGGGAGGGCGTAGCAAATATCGCTGAGCGAGCGACTTAGACGGCCGGTTTAGACGGCCGCTTGTGCTTTTTCACCGATCAGAGCTTCCAGCTTTCCGATATCGGCGGCAAAGCGGCGGATACCGTCAGCGGTCTTTTCCGTCGCCATCGCGTCTTCATTGAATAGAAAACGGAAAGTCTTTTCGTCCAGTTCCAGCCGTTCGATATCGCTTGACGACGCGGCAGCCTCATCAAGTTTTTTCTCGATCGGTTCGGTCGATCCGGCGAGTTCCGCCAGCAGTTTGGGGCTGATGGTCAACAGATCGCAACCGGCAAGTTCGATGATCTGACTGACATTTCGGAAGCTCGCACCCATGACCTCGGTCTTGTAGCCAAACTTCTTGTAGTAGTTGTAAATCTGCTGGACCGACTGGACACCTGGGTCTTCTGCACCGGTGTACTCATTGCCTGTCGATGCTTTGTACCAGTCGTAAATTCGACCGACGAAAGGCGAGATCAGCTGAACACCGGCTTCGGCACAGGCGACCGCTTGTGGAAGTGAGAACAACAATGTCAGGTTGCAATGAATGCCTTCCTTCTCGAGTTGCTCCGCGGCTTTGATGCCTTCCCAGGTCGACGCGATTTTGATCAAGACCTTGTCGCGTTCGATGCCTTCCTGCTTGTACATATCGATCAGGTGCTTGGCCAAATCAATGGTGCCCTGCGTATCGAATGACAGACGGGCATCGACTTCGGTCGAGACGCGTCCTGGGACGATCTTCAGGATTTCTTTGCCGAACAGAATCAGAACGCGATTGATGATCGAAGTGATCCGATCGCTATCGGACATCGTTTTGGACGCATGCTCCTCGATCGCTTGGTCAATCAAGTACGCATACTGTGGTTGGCCCGATGCGGCAAGAATCAGCGACGGGTTGGTCGTGGCGTCCTGCGGCTCGAACTCTCGCATCGATTCAAAATCACCAGTGTCTGCGACGACAGTGGTGAACTGCTTCAATTGATCCAGTTGGTTGGCTCCGCTAGACACTTTTCTATTTCCGCTTTTGGTGGAATTGGGTTGAAACGAACTTTTCGGTCGGTCTATCGATCTCGCGACATCGGCATGATCACGTACGAATAACCATCGTCTGTGGTCAGTAAGGCCGGTGACGCGCCTGATTCAATCTCGAATTGGAAGGGTTGCTCACGATCGAGCACCTTGCAAAAGTCGGCCAGGTACCGGTGATCCAGAGTCAACGTGATCGGCTCTGCATCGTACGCCACGGGCAATTCGATTTGGGATTGTCCCACGTCTTTCGTGCTGGCTTCTAGCTTCAGAGTCCCATCCCCGAAGGTAAAGTCAATTCCGCGACTTTCCTGATCGGTGACGATCGAAGCTTGCCGAAGGGCTGAGAAAACTGGCCCGACAGTCATGTCTAGCTGAATCCCGTTGTCTCGCTGTGGCAGCACCTGACGCCATGTTGGATAACGGCCTTCGACCAAACGCGAATAAATCACCGCGTTCTTGGTCCGCAGCAAAAGGTCACTTGCCCGGGCCGCGATATCGATCGATTCGTCAGCCGGGTCCACGGCTCGCTCCATCAACTGGATGGCCCGCGTGGGAACAATCGTGCTGTTACCAACCGTCTCATGCCCGCCCACCGATTCGCCTTCGCCTTCCATGCAGGCGAGCCGTCGGCCGTCGGTCCCGACCGCTGTGACTTTGCCTTCGGTCAGCTCAAGCAAAACGCCACCGAGTGCGAATCGGGTGTTTTCCGTATCGGTCGCGAACACCGTTCGACGCACCATCGTGCGGAACAGGCGAGCTGACAAAACGTGGTATTTCTCTTCTTCGAACGAAGCGACCGGTGGGAATTCATCCGGGTTACCCGCTGGCAGGTTGAACTTGCTGCGTTCACCCTTGAGCAAAATCCCAGCTTCGTCGGTCTCCAAAGTGATCGTTTCATCGGTGCTTTCGCGAAGAATCGCCATCGTCCGCTGCACCGGAAGCAAAGCCGCACCTTCGGTCTCGATGTCGATCCCTTCTTCGACCTCCAGGCGGATTCCAACCTCCATGTCCGTTGCGGTCAGGATCAGCTTCCCGCCAGACGCGGTGAACTTGACGTTCGTCAGGATTTCCTTGGGCGATCGTGAGGGCGCAATGCTAGCGGCCAGAGAGAAGGCGTCGGTCAAAGGTCCACGAGCACACGAGATTTTCATGTTGCGAAGCAAAAACAAAAGGGAGCGGTTTCTTCAGCCGTCATGTTGTACCGGATTGAGCCCACGGTGGTAGCGTGGATTGGGTTCCAGTTTGGTATCCAACAGCGAATGCAGTAGCTGCCTCTTATTCTTGTATTTAATTTCTTTTTATCGTCGTCGTAGTAATGCGGCCAACGAATCCGTCAGTCGAGCCGTTTTAAGCTAACTAACTGACTTGCTGCAAAAGAGTTACAGCAGATAACTGACAGTGGAAAACCCGTTGGTAGCGCGTCGGCCTTTGGTGTGAAACTGGCCCGACGGCTAACAAAGACTAACATCCAGATGTGATGGTGCCTGGACAATGACTCGAGGGTTAACGCCAAGCTGACATCTAGCCGACAAGTTTTCCACAAGAGAAAAGGCGATGAAAAGTTGATCGACTCGCACGCCCGATGATACCAGATACGTCGATTGTGGCGATCCGATCATATTGTACGACGCTTGTCAGTGCCGGAACACGCTGATCTGCATCGATACAGCAGCGAATCGAGTGCTTCGTTCCAACTCGATTTCAGGATTAGCCGTATGGCGTTATCCACGGTTTCAGTGCAACAACCTGGGCTAACGCCCGTCGGGTGATGATCCGAACCCGTATTTTCATATCGAACGAAGTACTAGTGGGTGAATTCGATCACCCCCATGTCCATCGTTTTCACATGAATCGAGGAGAAGACAGGTTCGCCGATGCGGTGGTACTGGTACCGGCATCAGTGTTACTTGCGCAGCCCGACAGTTCCTCGATCGGTCCTGCTGAAAAGAAACTGCAGCAAACGGTCCCAATTCTTTTTTACTGGCCGAGATTGGGATGCCGTTATCGAGGTTGTGATGGATGGTCACAACAAGCCGATTTTAAGAGGCTCGGGTTTGATCAGTCACTCGTGTGACGGACCGAACGGGCAGATACACGGAAGCGTCAGAGAAGGCACAAAAGCGGCTTAGCTACGCAGCGAGCTTTTCTTTCGCTTCATGCATGATGCGGCTGAGGTCCGTATCGCTTTCGAGCAGCGTTTCGGTCTTGCGAATCGCGTGCAGCACGGTGGAATGGTCGCGACCGCCAAAGTATTCACCGATCTTGTCCAAGCTACAGGGCGTCATTCGACGGGCCAGTAACATCGCCAGTGAACGAGCTCGGACGACCGACTGCTTTCGCGAGCCACTACGCAGATCACGAGTCCGATGGCCCCAAATCTTTGCAACCGTTCGGGTGATCTTTCCCAAGTCGACGTCGTTTTGGGCACCGGCCGCGTTGATAGCCGATTGAAGCGCAGCGACATCAACCGCGGCCTGGCTCATTCGACAGTGCAGATCGATCTGTTTGATTGCTCCGTCCAAATTGCGAGCTGCTATGTCGGGTCGTAGCCCGGCGTCGAGCAAACCGATTTGTTCGTCGCTGATTTCAACACCGCGTAATAAGGCATATTCACGCAGAATCGAAGTGCGGCTTGAGCCTTGCGGATAGGCGATCGGAATCGTCAGCCCAATCACCGAGCGAGATGCCAGTTGTGGGCGAATGGATCGCGTTTCAGTCGGTAGCCGTCGACTGGTAAGAATCGTCGGCGCACCTAGCGAAATCCGCTGATCGATGCGGATGGTCAATTCGTCTTGGGCTGCTGTTTTGCCGGCAATCAAATGCAAATCATCGATCACCAGCACAGCGGCTTTGTCAATCGTGTCTCGCAAAGGCGGCAGGTCATCCGCAGCGATCGCTTCGGCATAGTCACGAGCAAAATCGACAGCTGACAAAAACTTCACGGCCGACGAATCGTCGGCCAGCGAAGCTTCGGCCGAACAGCGGGCGGCCAAGTGCAACGCGATCGTGGTTTTGCCCGAGCCTTCCGGTCCGATCAAAAGCAGCGGTCCACTGGCCCAGATGGAAACATCAGACTGACAGACAAAGGAAACCAATCGGTTCTCTTCACCAGCAACAAAAACCGGCAGTGAAGAGGATTGCCCACCAACCGACAATTTCGCATCCCGCGGTCGTTGACGAAGCAACGGCCGTTCTACCGGGAAGGTATCGACGGGAAGTTGGATGGGCGAGTTCACAGCGGACTTGCGATCGAAGTTGAAACATCGAGTGCCACTCGATTTCCGCCGGCTTGAATCTCGACCCGATGACTAATTCATCAGGAAGATGCAATCAAACAGTTGGCGTCGCCGTCTCGTCGGCCTTCTTAACCGCAGAGAACATCGAAAGGTTTGCCGGATGATCGAGTCCCGAGACTCGTTCAAATGACCAACCTGTGGCACTCCAAAGGACGCCCTATTCTAGCTTGATTCTTTGTTTTGCAAGCTACTTTTCCACGTAGTTTTCAACAATCTCTTACGATCTTAACTTGTTGTAAATACGACAGATACGTTCGCCAGCTTCATTGATTTCTTGCATCGTGGAAAACCGGCTGACACTGAACCGAATTGCACTCTCAATCGCCCACTGATCGCACCCCATTGCCGTCAAAACGTGGCTCGGAGGGCTACTTCCGCTGCTGCAGGCCGATCCGCTGCTACAGGCGACTTGTGCAAAGTCCAAAGCCATCAAAATGGACTGCCTGTCCACGCCCGGAACGGAAACGCAACTCGTATTTGGCAAACGACTTACATCCGATCCGTGAACCACCATTCCCGCGATGTTCTCGCACAGTAGCTGCTCCAAACGGTCACGAAGGCTGACTATCGACTGACAGTTCGTCGACAGGTTTTCCACAGCCAGTTCAGCGGCTTTAGCCATCCCGATGACCAACGCGATGGGCTCTGTCCCCGGCCGAGAAAGGAGTTGTTGTTCACCACCAAAAAGGGCCGGTCTGACTTTCGTCCCCGCAGACAAAAGAAGAGCACCGATCCCTTGCGGACCATGAAACTTGTGTGGAGTGATTGTTATCGCGGCCGCTCCGAGTTGTTCGATGGACAGTTGGGTTTTGCCAACAGATTGGGTCGCATCGACATGCAGAATCGCACCGGCACTGCGACAAAGCTCGGCAACTCGATCGATCGGCTGGATGACCCCGGTCTCGTTGTTGGCTGACATGACCGAAACGACCGGTTTCGAGAACTCATCGAGCAAATTATCAAATGACAGCAAATCAATCTGGCCATCAGCTTTCGCTTTGATGAAACCGACTTGACGGCCACGTTGACGTTCTCGTTCGGCAAATTGCAGCACACTGGCGTGTTCGATCGAGCTGACAATCAGTGGCGAATTAGGTTCGCCGAGGCCGGCAAGAGCGAGGTTGTTTGCTTCCGTTCCGCCACTGGTGAGGATCAATCTTGGGCCGCCGGGCTGGGAAAGATCGGCGCCCAGTAGTTTCCCTATTTTCAAAATGGCGGCATCGAGACGTTCACTCGCGGAACGACCCAACGCATGCAGGCTTGAAGCGTTTTGTGGGCCCCGCTGCAATTCGGACGTGATCGCGTCGACGACGGCCGGATCCATCGCCGTCGTCGCGTTGTTATCAAGGTAGATCATCAGTTAGGTTGAGCAGGCTGGTCGCTAGCAGTGGAGGTCTCCTGATCATCAGGCACCAATCTTTCAGACGGTGATGTCTCCGCAGCCACCGGATTGTCGGATCCGGGGATCTCATCGGAAGATTCCACGATCGATTTTTGCAGCGACAGTAGCGTTTGAGACTCGGGATAGTCACCGATCGTCTCATGGAGGATTTCGTTGGCCAAGTCTTCTCGATTGGCGAGACGTAGATCTTTGGTCAATTCGGCGGACTCGGCGATCAGGAACTTGTCGATCGCTTGTTGAAAAGAATTCGCGTCATCGTCACCGGGCAGGCTGCGAGCGATTTGCAGCAGTGGCGGGATCAACACATAAAGCTGTCGTAGGGCCAGTCTCTGAACGATCGGCCACAGGACAGCGGCACGTTTTGGGTGGTCGGTGTTCCACTGCACCCAGTAGTGTGATCCTCGAAAATCGCCGACCCAAATCGATTCTGTTAGCAGCGAAGCGATCTGTTGCTGAGACGTCGGGCCTCGACTGATCGAAACGATATGCCACTCCGTTGGTGGTTTGCCCCGTGGTGTGCTGATGAGCGAATTGGATCGAAGGTAGCTAGAGACTTTGTCGGAGATCAGATTTCGTCGAATCGGAGAGAGTTGAATTTCAAGAAACGGAACTTCGTAAAAAGAAAACTCACGTGTTTGAAAATGGCTGGGTGCGAATTCAATTCCTTTGACGTTCCCTTTGAACATCACGATTCCGGCGACTAACAGCACCGACAGAGTCGCGCTGACAGTGATCAGAATGCGTCGAGGGCTACCGGGCCGGCGTCTTTTGGGGCGTTGTTTGGAGGATGAAACCGACGTAGACACAATGATTAATTCATTACAAGCTGGAGAACGAGATGGGCCAAGCGTCGCCAGTTGGACGACGTAAACCGTTAAGATCATGGTCGCTCGGTGCGGAAGAAGGCTTCACAGGCGACGTTTTTCACCACTCAGTCTACGCGATGCAGCATTTTCAGTCGCACCGAAATCCGCTTCAACCTTCGTCAGTGGCGGCGAATTGGCTGGCGTCAGCGAATGTGGCCGGATCGCATGACCGTTGTCGACGACCCTACAGTGTCGTTCAGCCCTCATTTGGCGACGGGGGCGATGTCCATGCGGGGAGTGCAGCCGAAAGTGGACTTGGGACAGGTGACGGTAGTCGACCAGGAAGCGATGAAGATGAGGATCCGATCGCACGCCGAATGCGTGCCGAAGCGGTCCTGTTACTAGCCAAAGCTCCGCTAACAACGCGGAAACTGGCCCAATTGGCTCACTTGGCGGACGGTACCGAGGCTCGTACACTTGTCCGCCAATTGAATCAACTTTACGACGAACTGGGCAGAGCGATCCGAATCGAGCAGGTGGCCGGTGGCTATCGGATGCTGTCTCGGGCAGCTTATGCTCCGTGGCTTGGCCGACTTGAACATTTGCCTTCAGCAATTCGGTTATCATCGCCGATGATGGAGACGCTGGCTGTTGTTGCCTACCGAGGTCCGGTTTCACGCGCTGACGTGGAAGCGATTCGCGGTGTGGCGTGCGGCGAGTTGTTGCGACAGTTGATGGAACGCGATTTAATTCGAATTTCTGGACGGAGCGAAGAGCTCGGCCGACCGTATCTATACGATACAACGAAACAGTTTTTGGAAGTCTTCGGGCTTCCTTCCACCGACGCATTACCACCGATCGATTGGAATCCACTACAGGATGACTCTGTCGACCCGGACCCCGAATCATCGACTTCAAATTTCGACCTCAAGTAATATCGACATCAAGAAGGAGTCAGTCGTGAGCCTTGTTGCCTCGTCTGGAGCCAGCACCGCGTCTGGAACCAACATCACCAATCCGATCACCACCGATTTTTGGTGGGGCGCTCAGCCATTGCAAAGTCAGTCTCTACCGGGACTGTCGGTGCCAAGTCTGTTTGTCCAACCGTCCGATATCTTTGGGATGCAGCCATTGGCCGTCATCGAAGATGAAGAGGACGAGTTGTACGAAGGCGAGCCCGACTACGACGAAGACGATGAAGACTGGGATGATGTAGATGACGACCTCGAAGAAGACGACGACGACGAGGATGAAGATCTCGACGACGACGACGAGGATGAAGACGACGACGAGGACGACGACTGGGAAGAAGTCGACGACGAAGATGATGATGAAGACGACTTCGGCGAAGACTTCGACGACGACGACGAGTGGGACGACGAAGAAGATGAAGAAGATGATTGGGACGAGGAAGAAGGCGAAGAAGAAGAGTGGGATTGATTTCCCCTCATCACCCCTCGTTCGATTGCTAAACGAGATGTTTAGCTAGATGCATTGCGGCTTCGGGGATTGATTTCCCAGAAGTCGATGCTCAATCAGGCCGAAGTTCGTCTCAGGAAAACAAAGCCGCTGGCACTGGCGGCACATCCTTATCCGGCCCAACAAACTCGGCGTTGCTCCACCAAGCCGACTCGCACTCAGTCGCCTCAGTCCAAGCGAAACAGTTCTCGCAACGCTTTGACAAGGCCTTTCTGATGGCCTTCAGCGGCATCTTCTTTTAGCGATGCCAACGGCGGGTGCAGCAGTTTGTTGATGATACGATCCAGACTCTTCTCGATCTCGCTACGCAAAGCCGGTTCGCCGCCAAGCGATTCCAATTTCGGAAGCAACCGATCAAGCTCGTCTTGCTTGATTTGCTGTGCCTGTTCGCGAAGTCGCTTGATGACCGGACCGGTCGCTCGGTGGTTCAGGTCCGCAAGTAGCCGCTTGGTTTCTTCGGTGATGATCCGTTGGGCTTTTGGCCATTCCTTTTCCCGTTCATGACGGTTTCGTTGACATGCCGCTTGCAAGTCATCGATTTGGTACAGGTACAGGTTGGGGAAGTCATCCAGGCCGGCGTCGAAGTCACGGGGGACAGCCAAGTCCAACGCCAACAAAACGCGGTCTTTGCGTTTCGCTCGCAGCGTTTCAAACTGCTGACGAGTCAGGATCGGTTCGGTCGCCGCCGTGGTACCAACAATCAAATCAGCCTGGGTGACTTGATCAAGGAACGTGTCCCATGGGGCGAAGGAAACATTGAAGGCTTCGGCCAATTTTTGAGCACGCTCGATGCTCCGATTTAACACGACGACATTATTGGCGCCCGCTTGAATGAGATAGCGAAGTGTCTCTTCACCCATTTCGCCGGCACCGCAAATGAGCACCCGTTTGCCGACGAGACTGTCGAACACCTCGGGCACGACTTCGCCGACAGCAACGCTGGGAACGCTGACGCGGCGGCGATGGATTTCGGTTTCCGTTTGGACCCGCTTCGCAGCATGATTGGCCCCTTGGAATACCGCATGGGTTAGTGGCCCGGCAGATCCAAGCTGACATGCCAATTCATAAGCCTGCTTCACCTGCGAAAGAATCTGCGATTCGCCGATCACCATGCTGTCCAAACTGGACGCGACGGTGAAAAGATGCTCGATCGCCTCGTGACCGCTGCGAAAGATCATTTGATCCATGATCTCATCGGTCGGCATCGCATGTTGTTCGGCAATAAACGAGATCACGGCATCACGGTCCGGGGAACCGCTATCATCAACCGTGGTATACAACTCGGTCCTA
Source organism: Stieleria sp. JC731 (assembly GCF_020966635.1). Lineage (NCBI taxonomy): Bacteria > Pseudomonadati > Planctomycetota > Planctomycetia > Pirellulales > Pirellulaceae > Stieleria > Stieleria sp. JC731. The sequence goes on from NZ_JAJKFQ010000002.1 coordinate 1,134,369, forward strand.
TTGCATGTGCTAATCAGCACGAGTTCGCCATTGGGAAAACGCCGGCGGAATTCGTTTAGTGCTGAACCGACTTGATCGCTCGTAAATGCCACCCGCTCGCGAAACTCAACGGCCGTATCGTGGTGGCTGCATCCAATCATCTGCAGCTGCATCAGCTCACCCCGTGCGAACTAAAGACCACGCCGAAAAGCGCTAGCAGCAAGAATCCCAGGCTAGCCAGGGTCATGTAAAAAGCCTTTCGCCCACGACTAGCCGGGCGATAGAAGAATTCGGTCGCCGCGGCCACACAGAGCCAAACCAGAAGTACCAGACTTAAGATGATGCCGCTGTCGGACCATACCATCCGGTAATTCTCGTTCAGGTTCATGATCATCCCGGCGATCGTTCCGATGGCGACGGAAATCGTGCTGACCAACAACGATTGCCGGTTGGCACGATCGAGCGTTTCGAGGGTGGGCAATCGAAATCGAGTTCCCCCGGCACGTTTCATCTTTAAGCGTCTGGATTGAACCAAATACATCACGCCGGCAAGAAATCCGATCAGCACTGACCCGGTGCCAACCATCATCGCGAAACCGTGAATCGATCCCCATACGTCTGTCGCGTGGTCACGGGAAAATCGTTCCCAGCCTCCGACGAAAACGCCCAGCCCGATCGTCAGCAGAATCAAGGGCAGAAAAAACAGGCTGATAATGGTGTCGCTGCGGCGGATGTAGGCGACGGTGAAGAAAATCGCTAGTCCCAGAGCCAGTAACAATGACCACTCCGCCCAGCTGGATAGTAAGCCAAGCTTTTCATCGACCGGGACGTCGATCACACGCAGAAACAAAAAACTGATCTGGGTGAATAGGCCAAGCGCCATCATGACCAAGACGATCGCCGAGCGCGCACCGAAACTTACAACCAGTCTTGAAAGCTCGAGGGCATAGGCGAGCAGATAACTGGTGAAGAAACAGGCGACGGAAATCTTGTGCAGGATTTCTAACACGAACGCCGAGGGGTGGTAGGCGAAGGGGTGGTGGGCATCTCAGACTAATCTGATTGTATTGTCAGTGCGGTTTTCCAAACGGTAAACGCTATTCGAAACGGCGATTCATTCGACCGATAACAGTCGGTTTTGACTTCGCGATTCTACCTCTCTGGAGGCGGGCTAATCGCATTTGCCATCGAACAAAACAGTCGCCCCAGTGACTAATTTGTGCATCCGTGGGGATCTCGGATTCCTACCGCGAACACCGTTCCAATTAAGCGACAATGACTAGGTCTGCGTTTAAACCGCCAGCGGAACCGAGGGAATATCCTACACGTCAATCGTTCGATGACCATAGGATACGTAGGTTGGACATCGAACCTCACGAGCCTCTTTCTAAAGCGGATTCCGATTCGCTTGCCCATTCAGGATATTCTGAACGACAGTCAATGCTGCGACAGTCGGACTTTGAAATCAGCGGTCGCTACCAAGGGTCGCACAACCAGGAACGTATTTCGGTATTTGCATTCCTATCGAGCCGGACGCGTACCGCGCCAAGTTTGGCCGTGACATGGACCCCACTGCCGGTTTGAGAAAGCATTTGCTGAACCTCCACCGATCGAGACCGCTTTCCGCCACTGACGATCGTCTCTTGAGGCCGGGCCCAGGCGAGCACCATTTCAGCTTTCATCCGCAAACTGCCATGATGCGGGGCCATCATGATTCCACCAGGCGGAGGCCTTGATCCGTCGACCAGTAACTCCGTCCCCGGAGGTTCTAGATCACCCGGCAGGATGACCGGTACTCCGGCATGCACCAATTTCAACACCAAGCTGTTCGCGTTGTCGCTGCCATGAACACCGGACAGCGGAGGGTGCAGAACTTCGAAACAATCAACCAGAGCGTTACGTTCGGAAATCGTTTGATCGGAACAAACTTCGACCACCGGAACGGCTGCATTGTCGATCGCGTTGTCCAAATCACGCAATTGTTTTTCCGATCGACGCAGCATTCCTGGTGGCGTGATGATCTGCTTAACCTTGAAGCGTTCAAGCAAGGCCGGCAAAGCGTTGTAATGATCAGCATCGGCATGTGATAGAAAGACACCATCAAGTTGCGTGATCCCCATCGACCACAAGGCGGTATCGATCGGTCGACAATTTCCTTCATAGTTGCCCAGCCTCCCACAGTCATACAGCCAGATGCGCCGGTCGGCAGTACGAACAATGACGCTGGTCCCATGTCCGACGTCAATAAAGGTCGTTTCGATCATTGATTCGGGAAACGGTGAAACGCGTGTGACCAAGACGACGTTGACCGCGACCCAAAACCCAATCCATGCAAACCGACAAACCCGTCCCCAGCGGAGCTTCACAAACAACGTCATTGCTAGACCAACATAAAAAGCACCGATGCTGATCGACGTTGGCGACGGCAACCAATAATGGCCACCGGGAATCGAAGCCGCCCAAGCGATAACTGTTGACATATAACGCAGCGAGTACTCACACACCGCTGCCGGCATCGTCGCCAGCCATGGTGCGATAGGATCTAGAATCACCACGATAACGCCAGCCGGCAGGGCGAACGCGAGCCCCATCCAGACCAGCACATTGGTCAAGACACTGATCAAAGAGATCAAATGGAATTGGGCCCAAACATAAGGCAATGCTACAGCCGTTACGCAGGTACTCATCCACGCCAGTTGACCAACGAATCCGAAGATCAGCTTGATCGTTTTCTTCCATAGGCCGGCTGAATTTTCGATCAACCGATCAAAGTTTTCTTGACGTTGATTTTCACGTTGCTTCGCAAAAGACAGCGGAAGTGTCATCGCCGAACGGGCTGCCAACATCAACGTAATCACAGCCAAAAACGAAAGATGGACGCCGGGGGCAAACAGATTTAGCGGATTCTTAACGAGCAACAAAATCGCGGCAAAGGCGAGCGTATTGAGTGGTTGGCTCGTTCGCCGAAAACATCCCGCCAACAAGAAAACGCCAACCAGGACCGCGGCTCGTAAGACAGGCGGACGCCCACCCGTCATCGCAACATAAAATGCACTCAGTGAAACGATGACGATAAAACGCGGTGTCGGATTGATCCCCGCAGCGGCGACAGCCCAAGACACGAACATGACCAAGATCGCCAAGTGCATCCCACTGACCGACAATAGATGCGCCGTCCCCGTCGTTAGTAGTTGGTCACGAGTTGTCTGGTCAACCAGTTCGCGTTGACCTAAGACCAGTGCCAAAGCCAACGGCCCGGTTTGCGACCCAGTGTATCGAATCAATGAATCACGGCCGATGTCGCCGATGGACGCGATCGTGCGATTGATAATGTCACGAGATGGGCTTAGCAGGACCACCGATTGCGCGTTCTTGGTATCGATACGGCAATGCAGACCTCGACGCCGATAGTTTGAACGCAGGTCGGGTTCACCAGGGTTTGTCGGTTGATCAAATGGCCGCAGCCAACCATAGATTTCTAGACGGTCGCCGGGACGATGGTGGCTTAAATCGCCGTCAACACGAACTAGCACTCTACCATCGATCGAGACCAGTTGTTCGCTGTTTCGATAGCGATCAACGTCGATCATCAATTCGCTGGTGTAGGTCATCGCTTGATTTCCGAAACCAGGCCGACTTCGCAGTACCACTCGACCATCAAGCGTTCCTTGAACAATCACGGGATAGGCTTCCCTATCAAGCAGCTTCAAGATGGAAGCGGATCGATACTGTTGTTCCAGAAACGCATGCCAAGTGGCAAACAATCCGATCACGCCGATAGCACTGGCAAGGTAGCGAAGCGTTTGTCGGGCTGACGGACGGGCGATATGCCGCCGCGTGACTTCGACAACAACGATCACGGCCAAGACAAGGCATCCCCATCGAACCAGACTGGTTGGCAACGACCAAAAGGTCGCACGGTCCAGAAGAATGCCGGTGATCGCTAGCACCAAGACGACAAGTGCCGGATAGCGATGCAGGGACTCGCAAGGCGACCAAAGAAGATCGAAATGGAATTGATCAGCGATCCTTGCCGAAGTAGCCGCTTGGTCAGAATTCCGTTGCACCGCCGATCGATCCTTGCCGCATTCCATTCCTCGATAAGCCCCGTCCTTCACGAGGCACACTCGTCAAGCAGGATGGTATGATATCAGCGCTAGGGAGGGGTGTGTGGTGATCGGGCAGTGGTGATCTGGCAAGCGCTGCTGGCGACGAGACCCGATGTTCACGATATCGGATGCTTGGTTGATCCACCGTAGGGAAGGCCAGCGACGCGATGGACAGCGTACAACGGTACCCTGGGGGTGCTCGGGACTGATTTCTTGTCCGTGGGTGTAAAATCTTGGATGACTTCACCGTTGCACCAGCATTTCATCGATCGAGAAGATATGGATATGAAGTATTTACCAACTGTTCCTCTCGCCTGTTTACTCGCTTTCGGTTTGACATCCCCCGTGCCCGCGCAAAACGCAAATAACAAATTGGTCTATCCAAGTACAAATACGGTCGATGTTTCGGATACCTATCACGGGATCAGTGTTGCCGACCCGTATCGATGGTTGGAAGACACCGAAAGCGATCAGACACGTCAGTGGATCGAGGCGGAAAACAAAGTGACGCAGGACTATCTGCAAGCTTTGCCCGGTCGCGAAGATATGCGGGAGCGTTTGGAAAAGCTTTGGAACTATGAGCGTTACGGAATCCCGACGCGTCGCGGCGACCGTTATTTCTATTCGCATAACGACGGACTGCAGAACCAAAGCGTGTTCTACACCGCCGATGCACTCGATGCCCCTCGTAAGGTATTGATCGATCCCAACAACCTTAGCGATGACGGAACGGTCGCGCTGGCGTCAACGGCGATTACCAAGGATGGGACTTTGGTCGCCTACGGGTTGGCCGATGGCGGCAGTGATTGGCGAACCTGGAAAGTCCGTGACGTTGCGACCGGCAAAGACCTTGAGGACGAAGTTCGTTGGGTGAAGTTCAGCGGCGTCGCTTGGCTACCGGACAACAGCGGTTTTTTCTACTCCCGCTACGACGCACCGGTCGAAGGTTCCGAACTGCTGAGCACGAACGAAAACCAAAAGATGTATTTCCATCGCTTGGGAACTTCGCAAGACGATGACCAATTGATCCTTTCACGACCCGATCATCCGAAATGGGGATTTTCACCGGTCGTGACTGAAGATGGCCGTTACCTCGTCATTCACAACTGGAAAGGTAGCGAGCCAAAGTCTCAAGTGTTTATCAAACGGTTGGATCAAGAAGACAGCGAAGTCAAACCGTTGATCACCGGATTCGATGCCGAATACAACTTGATCGCTTCAGTCGATGAAACACTGTATTTCCTGACAGATCATGAAGCACCACGCCGCCGATTGATCTCGGTCAATGCAGACGCTGCCGAACGAGAAGGCTGGGGCGAAGTCATCGCCGAAAGCGAAGATGTCATCGAATCGGCAAGTTTATTTGGCGAGGTGTTCTACGTCAGCTCGCTAAAGGACGCGCGCAGCTTGATCACTCGTCATAACATCGACGGTTCCCTGATCGATGAATTTGAATTGCCAGGCCTCGGTAGCGTCGGCGGATTTAACGGCTACCAAGACGCGACGGAAACCTTCTTTTCGTTCACAAACTATGTCACACCCGGTGCAATTTATCGCGTCGATTTGACAAGCCCTTCACCGGCAAAGGCTGACGCAAAACTTTGGCGACAAAGTGAACTCGATCTCGATCTCAGTCAGTTCGTGACCGAGCAGGTCTTTTGCACCAGCAAAGACGGAACCAAGGTGCCGATCATCATCACCCGTCACAAAGACACCAAGCTGGACGGTAGCAACCAAACATTGCTGTATGCGTACGGTGGTTTCAATATCTCGCTAACACCATCGTTTTCACCCGCCAACGCGGCCTGGGTTGATGCCGGTGGAATCTATGCCGTAGCGAACCTTCGCGGTGGTGGCGAATACGGTCGCCAGTGGCACGAAGCTGGAATGCGTTTGAATAAGCAAAACGTGTTCGATGATTTCATTTCGGCCGCAGAGTTTCTGATTTCCTCCGGCTACACCTCAAACAGTCGTTTAGGAATTCGTGGCGGCAGCAATGGCGGGCTGTTGGTCGGTGCCGTCATGACCCAGCGTCCCGATCTGTTCGGCGCGTGCTTACCAGCGGTAGGTGTCATGGACATGTTGCGATTCCAAAAATTCACCATCGGCTGGGCATGGGTCGGTGAATATGGCAGCAGCGATGAGGAAGACCAAATCAAGAACCTGATGTCGTACTCACCGCTGCACAACGTCAAAGAAGGCACCTGCTATCCGGCGACGCTTGTGACCACGGCCGATCGAGATGACCGGGTTGTTCCCGGGCACAGCTTCAAATTCGCTGCCGCACTTCAAAAAGCCCAAAGCTGTGACAATCCGACTCTGATTCGTATCGAGACACGAGCCGGTCATGGCGCGGGAACTCCGGTGAGCAAACGGATCGAAGAGTACACCGACCTTTGGACGTTCCTGAAGGCGAATCTTCAATAGACGCTCGCCGTTTGAATCTTGGTCGGCATCGATTCGGTCGGCAGGGAATGCTGTGGCCCGGTTGCAAAATTGGGCCATAGCAAGAACGGGTAAAACGAACTAATCTTGGTGATCCTGCGCGCAATCGAAGTGATACCGTGACGTGTCGTTCGCTGCCCGCTCCCGCCTACCCGCGCACAAGATCATGCATCTTGCTACCCCGACGGCGCCGACTTACGGGCGTACGTTTCCGCTGTATGTGCCACCGATCGACTGGTTCTTTCTCACAGATGACAGTCCTCGGTACACGATGTCATTTTTCCTCGACCTCGATTTTAGCGGGCAGCTGGATCAGGCCACATTCGAAGCCGCAGTCGAGGAAGCGCTTCAGCGACACCCACTGTTGTTTTGCCGCGTCGCACCGGAAAAAAATGATCGCCTTTGCTGGGTGTTGTCGCCAAAAGATATCGCACCGGTCGATTGGGCCGATGGACAGACCCCGATCGATATGGGAAATGGGTATCTGGATCTGCGGACCAACACGGGGCTGCGGATTTGGGTCCGGCAGTCGTCCGACAGCGCTCGGGTGACGATGCAGTTTCATCATGCCGCGTGCGATGGTACGGGGGCTTACCGATTTGTCGGTGACTTGCTGGGTTGCTACATGCGGCGATTGGCCTGCTGCGAGGGCGAAGTCGAGTTATCAAATTTTGATGCCGCATCGTTGAAGGTCCGTCGATCAAAGATGCGTAGCATCATGATGCACGACAGTGCTCTTTCGAAATTTAAGCAGGCTGCCGCCCAAGCGTTTGATCACATCGGAACACGCGTGGCGCCACTTAAGCCGCCAGCGACGGCGCCACAAACATTCCAACTGCCGGCGATGGAGAAGCAAACCTTCACGGCAGGAGACTTAGCCAACCTGCGTAAAGCGGCAACGTCGCAGGGTGGGACACTAAACGATTTGTTTCTCAGCAAAATGTTCGTCGCCGCACATCGCTGGAACGGATCGTTCACGGGATCACGAAAGATTCGAATCCTTGTACCGGCCGATATGCGTGATGGGGATGACTTTGAAATCCCCGCATGCAATATGACCGCCTGCACTTTTATCTCACGGGCTGCGAGTGAAATCGAAGACGAAAAGCGTTTGATGGACTTGGTCGTTCGCGACACGCTGGCACTGAAAAGTGGGCAGCTTCAAAAGGACTTTGTCAATTCAATCACCACCGCGATGGAAGGCAAACTGTTGCCTTGGATTCTTTGGGCAAGCCGCTGCATGGCGACCGGAGTGTTCTCCAATGCCGGTGACCCATCGCGACGCTTTACCGGCAAGTTGCCAAAGAAACGCGGGAAGGTCAGCTGTGATGAATTCACACTCGAAGGCATCACCGGGGTTCCACCTCTGCGGCACAACACACGTAGTACTTTGTCGTCGAGTATCTACGGTCGTCAGCTAACGTTCTCGTTGCGTTGTGATCCGTATCTTTTCGGCAGTGACGACACGAAGCAACTGTTGGAACTGTTCTGCGACCAATTAAGACCGCTTTGTTAGTGCAATGTTTCAACTGAAAAGTTGGGTTGGGGGCATCAGCCGACGGGCGTTAGCCCCGGTGATTGCACTGAAACCGGGGCTAACGCCCATCGGCTAATCAAAAATCAAGCTGGACTGGTCCCCTATGAGCCGCACCGCGTTAGCGGCGGTTAAATGACTTGCAGAACCTGACACAGATCACAGAACCGCACGCTCGCGCGCCTGCGGCTGATCGTTTTTCAATCAGCTCATTGCCTTATCAGCCGCTGGCGCCAGCCCGCGGTTCCTGCAGCGAACCGATCCTGCACACAGAACCGCACGCTCGTGCGCCCGCGGCTGATGAAAATCACCCTATGAACCGCACCGCGTTAGCGGCGGTTTTCGCACGGGCAACCGGGGCTAATGCCCATCGGCTAATCAAAAATCAAGCTGGACTTGCCCCCAATGAGCCGCACCGCGTTAGCGGCGGTTATCCCAAACACAACCAGGGCTAACACCCAATCGGCGAACCCGAAAATCAAGTTGGACCAAAGCACTCGGTTGACTGGTAAAGCCAATGAATCGATAGCGATAAGCAGTCCACCATCGGCTAGCGTTTCTTCGGTTTTCCTTGATCCGGTTTTTCAGCAACGGATTCGGCAGCAGGCGGTGGATCCACTGCGGGTGCCTCAGGAAGCTCCTTTTCTTTCGGCTCCGAAGCCAGAAGGTCGGGCGCCGGACCGAACTCACCAAATTCTGGCCAACCTTGGTTGAATCGAGTTTCAGCGGTGAAGTCCACCGAGGGTCGATCAAATTCCTGTGAAGTGCTGCCGTTATCGCTACGACGACCGAACCGGAAATGGCTGCCGACCAGTTTGGTTTTGTCGCGAATCGTTCCACCCTGGAAAGGACCGATGCCCATCACCCAAGTATTCTTCGCAGTGGCGACCGATTGACGGACGCCAGACTGCCAGATCGGTTGTCTTGTTTCGCGATCGTACGCAAACGCAGCAATCTTGGCGGCCGCCTCACGAGACTCGCGCCGGGCGACAGAGATCTCAGGCAGTGTTGGGATAATGGGGGCGTTCGGGATTGCTTGGGCAGCCGAGTTGAACGCGTTGTTTTCAGGGATCCCGTAGGTCACCAAGTGGTCGTCAGTTCCCAAGGCACCGACACGTGCTTCGATGATCAGGTCTGCTTCGCCAGAGGCATCTTGGATCAAACAACCAGCAGCAAGGATTTGTTGTCGAAGGCAACTGATTACGTACTCAGCATTCGCATAGCCTTCGCCTTTGACCGTTCGCAGGTAGCTGGTATCCAGGTAAACCTTGCGTCCCGAAAGCGGTCGAAAGTCCAAGTCTTGGATACTGCGATCAACCGCGTCACTGACAACCAATTGTTCGGTCGCGCGATGTTCACGAGTCGTTCCACATCCGCCGATCGCCAGCATCAAAAAACACAGTGTCGCAAGACACGGCGTCGTCGGAATTTGGTCAGAACGGAAAGCGTGAAACATCAACGCGTGAAACTTCGGTGATCGGAAAGCAGTTCCAGGTGGGACGGAACCTTTGGATCGGTCCCGGAGACTACTAACTAACGGGCACGCCGGATGTGTGGCAAGTCCGTTCTGCGCGGCGACTTGAACGTTATTTCACGCGGTAGCCGATTTCTTTCAGCTTTTTCCGCACCGCATCGGCATGATCGCCCTGCAATTCGACGATGTCTTCTTTCGCCTTGACCGTACCGCCGGTCCCACAGACGGCTTGAAGCTGGCCCAACAAAGCTTGCAAATCATTGGCCGCTGACGTCAGTCCGGTGACTACCGTGGCTTTTCGTCCGCCTTTTCGTTTTTCGATACCGACGCGAGCGGTTTGTTTTTCAGGGGGGAGCCGATTGGCCAAGGTTTGTTTTTCAGCTTCAGCGGCGGCCTTTTGCTCGGCCGTACATTCGCATTCGGTTTCAGGTTTGCCGCAAAGATCGCAACTTGGCGGAATGTAGAACTGCGTGCCGGCGAAAAGGCTAGCCATAGGATCGATGTAGGGGTGGAAAAGCGTGATGTAGTAACAATCGACCCCAGCCCAAACGTCCGAACCCTTTGATGCCGATCGGGTCTGCATACAATGTACGCCAACCACAGCAGATGATCGATGACAGAACGACTTTCAACATTTGGCAAACGGCTGGCCCTGGATTCGGGGATCGGCGAACTGATGCGCGACTTGGGCGATGCCTTAGCCGCAGGCAATTCCGAGACCTGCATGCTTGGTGGCGGCCAACCATCGCACATTCCACAGGTCGATCAGCTATGGCAAGAACGCTTGCAAGCAATCGCGGCGGATCCAAAGCAAACCGCACGTGTACTTGGCGACTATGATCCGCCGGCCGGTGATGCTGGGTTTAGAGATGCGGTCGCGAGGTTCTTTTCAAGACAATTCGGTTGGTCGATCACAAAAGAAAATATCTGTGTGACCGCCGGTGGGCAGACCGCTTTCTTTCTGTTGCTCAACGCGATCGCGGGTCGCTTTGATGACCGACCGGATCGCAAAGTCCTGCTGCCACTGTCGCCAGAGTACATCGGCTATGCGGACCAATCCGTTTCATCGGATCTGTTCCGCGCTACCAAGCCCTTGATCCATGAAACCGATTCGCATGAGTTCAAGTACGAAATCGATTTCGATTCGTTGAACGTCGATGAATCTGTCGCCGCGATGTGTCTGTCACGGCCGACCAACCCATCATCGAACGTCGTCAGTGATGATGAGCTTGACCGATTGGTGCAGATCGCCAACGAAAACGAGATCCCATTGATCGTGGACAATGCGTACGGTCTTCCGTTCCCCGGCGCAATCTTTGGTGACGCCACACCGCGATTCGAACCTTCGATGGTTCTGACATACAGCTTGTCAAAGCTAGGGTTGCCGGGAACGCGGACGGGCATCGTGATCGCCGCACCAGAGATCATCGAATACCTTTCGTGCATGAACGCAATCAGCGCGCTAGCGAATAACAATCTGGGGCAGGCAATCACGCTGCCTCTTTTTGAAAATGATCAGTTGGCAACCGTCAGCCGCGAAGTCATTCGCCCCTACTATCGACAACGCTCCGAAGACGCGCGTCAGTGGCTTTGCGAATCAATCGATCCTTCGATCCCGTTCCGCATTCACCGATGCGAAGGCGCGTTTTTCCTATGGCTTTGGTTGCCAGGTTTACCGATCACGTCGGCTGAACTTTACGAACGACTGAAACGACGCAACGTGCTGGTGATCTCAGGACACCATTTCTTCTTTGGTCTGGATGATCCCGATTGGACGCATCGCAACGAATGTTTGCGAATCAGTTATACGACCGATCCAGAAATCCTGCGTCGTGGGTTAAAAATCCTTGGCGAAGAAATCAACTCGCTCTATCAAGTTGCAGTACCATAGCGGTTTGCCGAATGATCTCTTTTGCTTAAGACCGCCTGTCAGTCATTCGATATGATCGGTGATTCAGGTTTGCCCCAGGTTCGGTTTGTCTGGCGGCAGACCAAGAAAGCTGTCGGTGTGGAAACGAGATTGATTCATTCGGGCAATCTTTGTCCAAGGCGAATCGAACATGACACTGCACCCACAAGCGAAAGCCTATCTTGAAAACGTTGCGCAACAGGGTCGGCCGGGTTGGCATGAGTTAACCGTTGCGGAATCACGGACAATCTTTCAATCGCTCGCTCCGCTTTGCGGGCCTCGTCCGACACTGCGTCGAATCGAAAACTTGCAGACCGATTCAGGAATCAAGCTGCGTTTGTATTCCGATGTACCCGCAGAACAGTCAACGGATGCCCCGCCTGTCTTGATGTTTTTTCATGGGGGTGGCTGGGTGCTCGGTGGGCTAGATACCCATGACGGCTTGTGCCGTCGGCTGGCCAAACATTCAGGCTGCGCCGTCGTTGCTGTCGACTATGGACTATCCCCAGAGAATCCGTTTCCGGGACCAGTCCACGATTGCTTCGATGCGACGGCTTGGATCTGTGAACATCAACAAAAGCTCGCTATCGATGGCTCGCGTTTGGCGCTGGTAGGCGACAGCGCCGGCGGATATCTGGCGACCACGGTGGCAATGATGGCACAGCAGCAAGGTTCTCCGGCAGTCGATCTTCAAGTCTTGATCTATCCAGTGATCGAGGCAAACTTTGAAACCGCGTCCTATCAATCCTTTGCCGAAGGCTACGGGCTAACGCGTGAAACGATGAAGTGGTTTTGGAAGCACTTCCTTAGCGGTACCGATCCGGCGGAGGCATCATTGATGGATCGCAACGGCTTGTCAGATCTTCCGACGGCCTTCGTGATCACGGCCGAGTACGATGTTTTGCGTGACGAGGGCATCGCTTTCGCTAAACGATTATCCGACAGCAATGTCGAAGTCGATCTTTGGCGAATTGAAGGGATGCTCCATGGCTTTGTTCACTTCGCCGGTGTCTTCGATCCGGGGATCGAAGTCATCCGGCAATTGGGCGAACAGGTTGGGCGAAGGTTGAAAGGAATCAGTACCGAACGATAGTCATTGGGTTTGAATTCAGAGTCATATTAAGTCGATCGATGGATCGGCTTGACACCAAATGTCTCGACCAAGATGGCGTAGAACGCCGGAATTAAATACAGGGTTAGGACGGTCGTTAGCATCAGTCCCGCAATCATGCACCACGCCAACCCGGCCCAAAGCGGACCGCCGCTGAGTGCCAGCGGGAGCAGACCGCCAACCGTCGTTGCGGTCGTCAAGAAGATCGGTAGCATCCGTTGCTTTCCCGCCTCCAAAAGGCAACGACGAAAACTATCACGATCGATTCCAGAGATCGGCCCACTGCCGTCCGAGGATTCGACTCGTTCAGAAATCAAAATGTCTGCGAATTCGATAAAGATGATCGCCGTGTTCAAGACAATTCCGAACAATGCCAGAATACCGAGCTGCGGCATGAAACCCAATGAATTGCCGGATAAGAACAATCCCAACCAAGCACCCGCAAGTGCCATCGGCAATGTTGCCAAGATGATCAAAGGCTTTGACCAGCCGTTGTATTGAACAATCAAGCACATCACGATCAGCAAGAACGAAATCGCAAACGACATCATCATTTGACCTCCCGCGTCTTGGCTTTCTTCATAGGATCCGCCGGTTTCGATATGGAATCCGACCGGCAAAGATGCTTCCAAGCGTTTGAATTCATCCAGCTGCAAAACGCGGTTCACAACATCATTGCCGGTAACGCCCGGTTCCATCTGGGCGGAAACTTTGATCACCCGGTTCATGTCACGTCGTTCGATCCTTGCTGGCTCCCAAGAGAACTTAAAACCCGCAAGTGACGACAGTGGTATCTTGCCGTTATCGCCTTCGACAAACGACTCCTGCAATTCGCGAATCGAACGTGTCTCTTGCGGACGAAGCTTAAAATAGATCGGTACCAAGTGGTCGTCTTCGCGGAACGTCGTCAGTTGTAAACCGGAATAATACGAGTTCAACGTCTTGGCGACTTGAGCATTGGTCACACCAGCCAAGGTTGCACGGTCTTCGTTAACATTCACCAGGATCTGATAACCATCGACACCCCAGGAATCATGGACGTTCCAGGTTTCAGGCTGCTTGTTGACGATCCGTTTCAGTCGATTCGCGGCCTGTCGTAGTATCGCAGGGTCGGCAAATCCGCTACCGGTCACGCGAAAGACCAGTGGATCGGCGGGAGGTCCAAGTGCCAATTTGACCGGGACGATTCTCGCACCGACGACAGGATCAATTCCAAGGTCCGCATCGCCACGTTCACAGACGACGCGCAATCGATGGGCAAAGTCCGATGTGAATCGCCCGTCAGTGGTCCGAACCAGAATCTCTGCAAAGTTCCTCGATGGAGGTTCCGGCGCCCAAGCCAAGTGCCAACGTGAACCGCCGCCACCGACGAGCGTTCTCATCGCGCGCAGTCTCTCTTGCTTTCCGTTAAAGGAAACCTCTCCCTCACGAACAGGGCTCAGCTGCTGGATGACGAATTCGACTTGCCGAGCAATCTCGTCGGTTTGTTCGATCGTTGCCGTTTCGGGGAGATGGATTTTGACGGCGAATTGATCACGATTCGCATCCGGGAAAAACTCCGAACTGACCGGCAGCGACATGATGAAGACCAATAGCGCTAACGTACCTAGTAGCGTGATCCATTTGAAGCGAAGTGCCAGCATGCCGCTGAATTGATAGATCCGAAACAAAAATGGCTCGTCTTGCCGAGATTTGTCAGGTACGGACGGCTTACGTTTACGAAACATCGATGCCAGTCGCATCGCTAGCCGTACGACTGGGGATGCGGGTTGGTCGACTTTAGGCGTGCGTATGAAGAGCCCGGCAAGGATGACGCAAAGCGACATCGCCAACACCCAGCTAAGTGCAAGTGTTGTCGATACGGTTACCGGCAAACTGTAAACGTACTCTTTGCCTCCCCCTTCCAACGAAATCAGCATCGGGACAAACGCTGCCATCGTCGTTAGTGTCCCGACCAACATCGGAATGGCAAGCGTGTTGGCTCCTTCGATCGCGGCGGGAAAGGGATCCATGCCTGCGATTTGATTCGTGCGAGCTTGATCGCAGACCTGTACCGCGTTATCAACCAACAGCCCCAGCGAAATGATCAGTGCGGCTAACGAGATTTGTTCCAGCTGAACGCCAAACAAAGAAATAAAGCCGATCGACATCAATACCACGATCGGAATGTTGGCTGCCATGACAAACGAAGTTCGAAAGCCGACGACCAAGAAGACCACGACGACAACAATCAACACAGCTTCGATCACGTTCAAGACGACTTCGCCGATTTTGGCCGCCACGTTTTCGGATTGATCACTGACCGGGGTTACCGCGATGTCCGGAGGAAGCCTCTTTTCGATCTCTGAAAGTTCGTGGGTTCGTTGCTTCACGGCGTCGCAGATCTCGATGATGTTCGATCCTGATTTCATCGTGATGCCCAGCGTGACTGCGGGCGATGTCTGCTTTGTATCACCGAAACGGCAGTAATAGTTTGCCGGGTCTTCGTAGGCTCGGCGGACCGACAAACCCAGATCCGTCAGGTAAACACTGTTGCCTCCCTCTTCGGTTTTTACGACGCTCGCGATCTGGTTGATCTCGTTGATCGCATTGAATTCGCCCGCAGGCTTGACGGAAAAGTGGCCTCCGGGAGTGTCGATTTCACCTCCCGGCTGAATGATGTTGCGGTCACTTGCCAGCCTTTCAAGTTGTTGTGTGGTCAGGTTCAGTTGTGACCAGTTTGCCAAATCCGTTTCGATGAAAATGGCTTCATCGCGGACACCAAACATTTCGACTTTCGCGATGCCCGGCAGTAAACGCAATTCGTCCTGGATGTCTTCGGCAAATCGTTCCAGTTCACGCAAACTGTACTCGTCTTCCGGCCGCACGGTATCGCGACCACGTGAAGCGACTTGATGAATCGCGAGCACAAGAACCGATGTGTCCCCGAATTCGTCGTTCACATAAGGTTTGATCGATTCCTCTGGCATTTGAATCGTTTCGACCCGAGTGCGAACCTTGTCCCAAACCGCTTGGATTTCTGCGGGAGGAACACGATCATCTAGCTCGACAAATACAATCGATTGACCTGTCTGTGTGGTTGATCGGATGTGGTCGACTTCTTCGATACTGATGACTTGCTGTTCAATTTTGTCAGTGATCAGTTCTTCGACCTTTTCAGCCGGTGCGCCTGGCCACTGCGTCGAAACCACACAGACGCGAATCGTGAACTCGGGATCTTCGCGTCGTGGGATGGTGAAATACGTGATCGCTCCCCAGGCCATCAACAGCAGCGTGGCGGAAAAGACGATCGGGCGATAGCGAACCGCTAATGCTGGAAGGTTCATTGTGCCGAATCCTCGCTATCAGTTTCGACGGTATGGACAGGCATTTCTTCGCTGGGCAGTTCACTCGTGATCACATTGATCGATTCACCATCCATCAAAAAGTGAACGCCTTTGACGACGATTTGACACCCTTGAGGAAAGTCGTCGCCGGCAAGCGGATGAATTTGAATGAGTGATCCGGCGTTCAAATGGTTGGGAAGTTCCGTCCGGATCTCGCTTTGTTTCACATGATCGTCCTCGACCATGAACACATAAGTGCGACCGGATTCTTCATAGATCGCCTCGACAGGAACGTAGTAGCCTTCATTGGGTTGTCCGTCAGCAAGACTGGCGTTAACCAAGTCACCAGGTCGCAACATCCAATGGGCACCTCCATCGACCACCACCGATTTGCCATCCCATTTGGATCGATCATTCATCGGGTATTCCAAAGCACCAATGATCAGCGATTCACGGTCGATCGCTAGCGATTGATCGTTCACCGATGATTGGAATAGGACCGGTCGAAAGATCCAGTTTCCCAAGAACGGAATCCTGGCGTTGAGTACCGTCACATAGTGTTTTTCAACCGTCGTGACTTCTTTTAATCGTTGTCCATAGCGAGCATTCGTGGCGACCCAGACATAGTCGCCTTGGTCGTCACTTTCGATGGAGTTTTCTTCGATAACCAGAATGCTTTCCGGTGCCCCGATGATCTTGTTCAATTTCAGCGGCCAGATGTCTTCGGTTCGCGCGAACGATTCACCGCCAGGTATCTCCGACAATGGTGATCGATACTGTTCATTCATAATCAATAGCGACACGGAAAACGTTCGCGTCGAAGGGTCAGCGCTCGGCGAAACGCTGTAAACCATCGCATTACGTTCGGCCGGACTTCCATCGGGCATCACAAACGAAACAGAAAGCTGACGACGTCGCTCAAGATCACGTGACTGTTCGGCAGAAACTTCGATAGCGACCTTGATGGGATTGATCATTTGAAGTGTCAGCACGGGCGAGCCGGCCGAAACGACACTTCCGGGGACAACTTGGACCTCTGAAATCTGTCCCGGGTAAGACGCATAAAGAACAGTGTTGTCCAAATCACGCTGAGCATTGCGAAGCGTTTGTTTGGCGGCTTTAACACGAGCTTCGGCTGCTTTCAGTTCGACTTCTGCTTGTGCCTTGGATGATTCCAACCGATCAAGCCTGGCTTGTTCGGTCGAAAGTCGATTCTGTGCGTCCTCATATTCTGACTGTGAAGCAGCGTTCGAATTTCGAAGTTGCTGCATCCGTTCGTAGTCTGACTTGGCAAGCTTCAAATCGGCTTGAGAGGACCGGATGTCGGCGGGGATTGAATCACTGATCCGCTGCGCGATCACCTGGGCATCCAATTGCGCCGCTTCCAAAGACGCCTGGGCGGAATCCACCGCGACTTCATATTGGGCCGGATCGATCGCTGCCAGCGGCGTTCCTTCCTGGATCACATTGCCGTCCGCATCAAGGGTGCGACCGTCGATGTTTTTTCCTGGCTCCAAGACCCACATCACCCGGCCACCAACTTCGAACCCAATCTGTTCGGTTTTCCAAGATGTCACCGAACCCGAAACCGAAAATGATTTTTCGGGGATCACTCGTTGAAGCTTCATGACCGTTACCGGTCGAGGGGCTTTCGGCGGAATATCAGGTGCCCTTTTGGAGCAACCGGTCATCATGCATCCGGCCAAAGCGGACAGGATTAAACCGCCAAGAATCGGAATTCGATTTGACAGGGTGGTTCCGGTCGGCTGCATTGCTGGTTCAAACATAGGTTTCGATCCAAAAAGGACTCATTCGAAGCGCAATTCTTCATCACATCAATTTTTGCATCCGCTATCGCCGCGCAGCTTGTCAAATCAATAAGCTGATAAGCAACGATACCCGGGCATCTTGGAAGGATTACACTGGTGAGTGTACTTTTCGACAATTTCAAAGTAAACCCATCAGTGTAAATTATGAAGTGTCCTACCTTTCGATGACGGGGTAGGTGCCACCCGGGATTGGGTTCAGACATTCGACGACAATTGATGAAGCATTCAGATCGCAAACGGGCCGATATTTTGGCAGCAGCCGTCTCCGAGTTTCGTACCTATGGATACGATAACACGAGTATGGATCGGATCGCCGATGCAGCAGGCGCGTCCAAAAGAACGGTCTACAACCACTTCGGCAGCAAAGAACAAATGTTCGAAGCGATGGTCCGCGAGATGATGCAGCGGACCGATGTGCTTCAACGGTTTGCCTATCAATCCGATCAACCTTTGCCGAAGCAGCTCAAAGCCATCGCCAACGAAATTTTGGGCGTGATAGCCGATGAAAGCTATCGCGACTTGGCTCGGGTGGTCCTTTCGCGATTGACGATTGAACCGGAATACAGCGTCATCATTTCGGAGCACTCCGATCGGATTAATTCGATGTTGGCCGATTGGATGACAGCCGCACATCGCGACAAACAACTGGAAGTTCCACATCCCGAACTGGCGGCCGATCAGTTTGTCGGCATGTTGATGTCCTACGGTTTTTGGCCAGCAATCTTTTGCGTGGAAAAGAAATCGATCGCGGTCAAGCGGACGACGTTTATCAACCAGACGGTCAAGATGTTTCTAAAGGGCTACGGTAAACCGGAGTAGCCCTTTGTTGATCAGTTGGGTTTGGTTGCCAAGGTGGCGAAAAAGGTAGGGCAGAACTCAGATAGGCGATCTCGATCGCCACGGTCTTCGTAGATCTCTGTTAGCGCAAATCCGGCTTTCAACAGTCCACCAATCGTGTCTTCCAACGAGTGGCTGAACATGAACGGTTCTTTGTTTTGCCGAAGCTTGTTCTGTGCTTCATCACTGAGGTGCGTGTGGTCGGCATAGGGCAAAGCATGTGTGATGACGAGGTTTCCTTTCTCCAGTTCGTCTTCATCGAACAGGTAACGAACCGCATTGATAAATCCACACATCAATCGCCCGCCAGGACGAAGGACACGAAAAGCTTCGTCCAGGACCGGTTGAATGTTGGGGATGAATGCGACCGAGCAGGGATTGAAGACAAGATCGAAGCAATTCGATTCGAAACAGCTTAAATCTCGCATGTCGCCAAGGACCGATCGAATGGTCAAGCCATCACGTCGCGCAACGACCTGATCTTGTTCCAATTGACCGGGAGAATTATCCAGGACGGTGACGTTCGCCCCGGCCGCGGCCAGGATTGGGGCCTGCTGTCCGCCGCCGCTGGCTAACCCCAACACATCGGTTCCCGACAGTTCCGGGAACCAATGTTTCGGAACGGGTAGTTGAGGGGTTAGGACAATATTCCACTCGCCAGAACGCGCAGCGGCGATCACTTCGGAAGTCACCGGAATGGTCCAGCGATCACCACGGGCAACGAGTGTGTCCCAGGCTTCGCGGTTGTACTGGCTGATCTGGTTGATGTCTTTCATCAGAGGCGGCGAGTTTCTTTTGGAAAAGTTCTCGGCTTAAAAAGTTGTCCGCTGGCGTGGCAATTTTAAGCAGAGCCCAGGCCGTTGATTCGACGCCATGCGCTGAACTGACCCATGTGGATCATCAGGTGGCCGCCCATATAGAAACCGTGCATCGAAGCGATCGTGGGGAACTTGGCCTGCATCGCTTCATTCGGATTGGGAGCATCGAATGCTTCGTTTGATGCAGACTGCAGTGTCTCGATTGCAAGCGTGTGGGATTTGCGGAACGCTTCAACGACTTCGTCCATCGCCGGATAGATCGAACCGTCCGGGTCGTCAACGCAGGTCGCATCTTTGCTAAAGCACTTCATGAACGATTCAGTTGGCTCAATTGACGATGCGTCAGCGCCAAGCTGGGTTACAACACGACCGGGGTACAGACTCAGATGCCCGAGAATGAAGCAGGGGTGATTGGATTCGACCTGGGTGCCACCGGTCGACGCAAAACGAGCGAATTGGTCGGCGGAAACATCCTTCAATAACCGGTCGGCGTATCCCATCGCCAAAATGCCGGATGCCGCGATCATGTTGCCGATCAAGTGTTCAGACTGACTCATCGATTTTCCTTTTTGATTGATAACTGGCACATGCTGATGCCTGGATCGCAAGTTTACTGAGTTGTTTCCAATCTGCAGAGCACCAGCTTGCAGCGTACCTGTCTGCATCGCATCAGTGTCGTCGTCGTTGACACACGAACCGTTGAAATGTTCGTTGAGGATCCAATAGCACCACTTTCGGAGTGTTTTTCCACGATTTTTCCGAGAAGATCTAAAGTTTCGCCCAAGCATGCCTCTCTGATGGCCAAAACAGCCTTTACGTCGCGCGTCCAGTTTTCCTATATCTCCAAGGCACGGAATTGTGTCTCGATGATCAAGTAGGAACGACAATGCTGTTGGCACAAGCAGGCGAAGAAGCTCAAACAAATGCAGTCGGAACTCCCATCGATGAATGGATGGACAATGTTCTGCCTGGTGCGTCGACGTGGATCACACCAGAATTGGTAGAGAACGTGTTCTATGCGGTTGTGGGATTGATCGCGATTTTTTGCGGTTACTTCGTCGCCCGTTACTTGTCACGGATCATCAGTTCGCCGATCTGCAAACGCGTTGACGAAACACTCGGTCGCTTTGTCGGCAACGCGATTTTCTACAGCACCATGATTGGGCTGATCACTTTCGTCGCCAGTAACCTCGGATTCGAACTGGGTGGTCTGACAGCTGTTCTAGCTGCGACTGGCTTTGCGATCGGCTTGGCCTTTCAGGGAACGCTTAGCAATTTCGCTTCAGGCGTCTTGATGATTGTGTTCCGGCCGTTCAAAGTCGGCGACGTCGTCAACATTGCGGGTACGACGGGAAAGGTAAACGAGATCGACTTGTTTACCACGACACTGGATACGCCGGACAATCGTCGCTTGATCATCCCCAACAGTTCGATCAGTGGAAGCACGATCGAGAACATCAGTTTTCACCCTCACCGCCGGATCGAAGTTCTCGTGGGTGTGGACTACAAAGCTGACATTGATGCGACGCGGCAAACCTTACAAGAAGCGGTCGATCTGTTCGCAAGCGATACCATTCATGGCGAAAGCCGCGGTACCAAGGTCGTATTGGCAAACTTGGGATCCAGCTCCGTCGAATGGAAAGTGCGGATGTGGGTAGCCAGTGGCGATTTCTGGAAATTGCAGGAATCATTGACCGGTGAAATTAAACGGCGACTCGACCGCGCAGGAATCGGAATTCCGTTCCCACAAATGGATGTGCATCTGCGACGCGTCGATACGGCTGAAGCGGAAACCACGATGCGTCCCCGACTTCGTCCAGTGATTCGAACCTCATCGCATGACGGAATGCCTCACGCCGGGTGATGGCAAGCTGACTGGATTCGACCAATCCCGAGACGTTAAAACAGACCGATGGATCAGCTTTGTCGTATCCTTCGACGCAACCATTGCAGGTCCAACCATCATCGGTTTGCCATCGATGCGCTGTCGCATGTCGAAACCGATGCCGGTAAACGTCTGCGAAGCTGGTTGCTAAGGTACTACCCGCGATACCTGCAGGGTGCGGTCGATCCGGATGAACGATTTCGAGACTACCACAATCATGTGCTGCACATTCATGATGGCAGTTGGGGCGGCGCGGTTCGTGTCGCTCATCAATGGTACCATCGGCTGAAAAAACATCTTCGGCGGGAAGAGTTTTCCGATGCCGCCCATGCTGCGGGCGTTTTAGGCCATTATGTCAGCGATGTCATCCAGCCATTGCATACGATTAGCAGCCAACGCGAGGCCCTGATTCATCGTCCTTTGGAATGGAGTGTTGATCGTTGCTACGGCAAGATCGTTAAACACATCCATCGACACCAGATACAAGTGGATGTCACGCTTCCACAGCATGCCTTCTGGCTAGGATCGTTGATGCTGCATACAGCAAATCACGCATCGACTTATGCGGCTCACTTGACCGATCGCTACCAATTTGAAAACGGCATTCGACGACCAAAACAAAGTCTCGATACAGTGTCACTCGATACGCTGGCCGAACTGATCACGCTATCGTGGGTTTCGATCGCGAAAGTCATTGATCGTGTCGCCACCGAAACGGAACAGTACACCGGTTATGATTTGCCGGAATGCGGTTTAAAGCTCACAACGATCCACGCATTTGCAACGAGCCCAGCAGGACGGTTGCGATCGACAATTCGAAATCATGTCGAGAAACGTCGGTTGCGCTCGATGATCAATGAATACACCCGCGACGGAAAACTTGTCCAATATCTGCCTCCGGAAATCGACATCAAGCAACGTGTGATCGAGGTTTATCACAAAGAACGATCAAGTTCGACTTTTCGACAGCGAGCTGCGTAGTCAAGACTTGTGGTCTTAAAGCGAAAAAGACCTGTAAGCGGCGTGGGTTGATAAGATGAACCAGACCGGGCTAGCCCTCGAACAATCCTGTATTGCATTACCCAACCATCTTTCACTTGCTAAAACAACTAGAGAAGGGACCGCGAAATGAAAGCCTTTGATGCGACGCGACGCTTCTTTCATCGGGCTGCCGATCATTTGGATATCGATAGCGCTGTCCGAGAAGCCATGTTGATGCCACAGCGCGAGGTTCAAGTCCAAGTCAGTATCGAACGTGACGACGGCAGCTTGGCAAACTTCGTCGGTTTCCGTGTCCAACACGACAAGAGCCGAGGTCCGATGAAAGGCGGACTGCGCTATCATCACGAAGTCGACTTGGACGAGACTCGTTCCTTGGCAAGTTTGATGACTTGGAAAACTGCCGTGGTGAATTTGCCCTATGGTGGCGCCAAGGGTGGCATCGGTGTCGACCCACGGACGCTGTCTCTGCGTGAGAAAGAACGACTCACCCGCGCGTTCGTTGATCAAATTCATGATATCGTCGGTCCGGATACGGATATCCCGGCTCCCGATATGGGAACGGATCATCGCGTGATGGCTTGGTTCCGAAACCAATGGGAAAAATACCATGGCTTCAACCCAGCCGTGATCACCGGAAAGCCCGTCGAAGAGTACGGCGCCAAGGGACGTGAAGAAGCGACGGGACGTGGTGTCGGATCATTAACCGTGAAGACTGCCAAACGCCTGGGGATGAAACCAGAACAATCGCGAGTGGCAATCCAAGGATTTGGGAACGTCGGATCACATGCGGCAAAGTTCCTTTGCGAAGCACAGTTCCCAATCATCGCGGTCAGCGATATCTCCGGGACGTACTACTGCAAGGACGGACTTGATATAGGTTCGGTCTTCCATCACAAACTCGAACATCCACAAGGCTTGCTCGAAGGCTACGACCGCTGTGAAGTCCTGCCGATCAACGCGCTGTTGACGCTCAGCGATGTCGATATTTTGATTCCGGCTGCACTCGGTGGTGTGATCACCGAAGAGAACGCGAATCAGATTTCTGCCAAGGCGATCATCGAAGCCGCAAACGGCCCGATCGATCCTGACGCCGATGTGATCCTGAATGAACGGGGGATCATGATTTTGCCCGACATCCTGGCAAACGCCGGTGGAGTCACTGTTAGCTATTTCGAGTGGGTACAGAACCGCCAGCACTACCGCTGGAGTTTGGATCGCGTTCGTCAGGAACTCGACCGCACGCTTTCAGATGCTTTCGAGAACGTTTGGCAAACGGCTCATGAACGCAATATTTCGCTTCGTGATGCGGCTTTCATGATCGGCATTTCACGTGTTCGACGTGCGAGCGAACTCGCTGGGCGATAAGCTCGCTTCGCATCTGTTGCCGACGAAACCGATTGACGTTCCTCAAAGCAGGCGCGTCGTCAATTCGATATTCAGGAATCGCCGAAAATCACACCGGAGTCCACCGGTGAATGGGTATTGGCCACATGACGATACGCCATCATAAAACCGATGACGGCAAGGATCGCCAACAGGTTCAGAAAAACGAATAGGATGATGTCACGTTTCCTCTTGCGCATCTGTCCACGCTGATGACGGTCCGCGCGTGAGGACCGCTGAGGCTCATGAGCTTGCTTTCGATTGATCAGGTTAACTGAGTTCGACATTCGTTCCGGTATGAAAAGATGGGACGAAGCACGTGCGACTTCGTTTACACAGTTGTTAGTACCGATTTCCGTGTATAGACCAGCCATCAAATTAATCGCGAAACAGCTCGATTGAACCCGCATGAAAATTTGGGATCTCGGTATTTTGACGATTACACCGCCGGTCGGGCTTTGCACTGCCACGGGATGTCACTCGTCGTCACTGCCTGGACATTTTGGTAAAGCGGCGAACGACAGTTGGCTGCTGACCGATGGCATCTTTTGGAAACTATCAAAGTCAAATCATTCCATTGTTTCTACATCAAATCTGTATTTCGTAGGCTTTCCGTCGTCATGCATCGCTTGATCACTGTGCTCCTGTTTATTTGGTCGATTACCGACCAACCTGTCGGTGCCATTGAGCCGATTCAACTCAGTAAACCGATTCAACTTACAGTGCTCAGCTACAACATCCATCATTGCGAAGGTGTTGATGGCAAATTGGATTTACAGCGGATCGCCAACGTGATTGCAAATGTCAGGCCTGACTTGGTCGCTTTGCAGGAAGTTGACAACAAGACGACGCGAACCCTGGATGTCGATCAAGCCAATGAGATCGCATTGATGACACGGATGCAGTTTGTCTTTGGCGCCAACATTGAACTGCAAGGGGGAAGCTATGGAAATGCGGTGCTCTCGAAACTACCAATTAAGGGGCACCGAAACGAGCTACTTCAAAGCGTTGGTGCGGGGGAGCAACGTGGCGTCTTGGTGGGCGAGATTGAATTGCCAGAATCACGCGGAACACTGCGGTTGTTCGCGACGCATTTTGACCATCGACGCGACGGCACTGAACGACGCCAGTCGGCGACGGCTATCAATAAAATGGTTTTGACCGATCAGTCACCGGCGATCTTGATGGGCGACCTGAATGACGTCCTTGGCAGCGATACGTTGCAACGTTTGCATCACGTTTGGAAGCCAACGGTTGATCGCCCGCTTCCCACCATCCCGGTCGTCAATCCTAAGCGACAGATTGACTTTGTTTTGGCATATCCACCGCCTCGTTGGCGGGTGATCGAAACACGCGTTATCGAAGAAACGCTCGCATCGGATCACCGGCCAATCGTTTGCAAGTTGCAATTGTTGCCTGACTGAATCGAGTCCAGGCAAAGTCTCGAGACCTTATTTCAAGGTCGCGACGTACTCTTTCCAAATCTCTTCTGGCGACTTGCCGGTCAGCTTGTTCCAGAGGTCGTCTGAGTAGCGTCCTTCTCGCATGCTGGCGTTGAACTTTTCGATCAGTTTTGGATCGTACTTCTTGGCAGCGAAATCCAAGAACGAAGCGGTGGTTCGGTAGCTATCGTTGTAGTTCGCTCGAGCCGGATTGACCCGTGGACGGTTCTGCGGCGGCTCGTAAAGGAACCAACGCACGTAGTCGGCAACGCCTTCGACCATCCAGCTTGGGTTACGGTTGCGTCCGCGTGCCCGGCCGTACTGTTGAACGACGTGAACCATTTCATGAACGATTGATCCCAACGCTTCGCCTTCCAGCTGTCGACGGTACCATGGGCCGGCGGCAGTGATTTGCGTTCCGGCGGCGTATGCGACACCGTCCATGTACGCTTTAAAGGTGACGGTCAGTTCCTCAGGAGCGTCGTAGCCTTCGCTCGGCAGCAGTCCAACGATTTTTGGATACCACTGCTTACAAATGGGCATCAATTCCTTTTGTACCCATGGTTGTAGGTCAGGCGTTTCGGTGGTATTGAAATGAATGGTGTACTTGCCATCGATGTCGAGAGTGTCGATTCGTGGTTCGGCAAGTTTCAGTTCGTAAGACTGCCCATCTTCGATATCGATTTCCGAAAAGAAGGTCTCGGCAAATGGCGAACGATTGCTGGTCGGCGAAACCTCGAACAAGAGGTAGCGATACGAACCTAACGATTCACCTTCTGTCGATGAACGAACTGAGGCCGCGTATTGACCGCCGGGGGTTTTCGATTCGCCTGTTGTGTCGACTTTGGCAATCGAAGTCCATTTGTTGTCGAGCGCCGATTCACGTCGACGCAGTGAAGTCTTTGCGCCAGATTGCTCCGAGGCACCAAAGACTTCGTAGACCTGTGGTCCACGTTGGTCGGGATGCCAAGAGTATGATCGGATCTCTTTGACATCGATGTCTTTGCCCAAGTCAATCAGCAATCGACCGCCATTTCCACCGCTGAAAAAGAAGTTGCGATTGGGCTGGTCAGCGTCACTTGGCAACTTGCCGTCGAACAGGCACTCTGGACCAGGGCTGTTGGAATCCAATTGTCCGGCGAGCAACCGGACCGTCGCAAGGTTGCCAGCATCGGTGCTGGAAGGTGCAGCGATGTTGTCAAACGTGAAACCGGCTTTGGCCGAATCGTTGGGATGATGCCCCAAAACGGTTTCAGCACCGTTGGCGGAAACTGTTGGCAGCAGTGTTGTTGCCAGCAACGCAAGTGAAAGTTTCCAGAAGCTTTTCAAAGTCATTAATTGCATCCGTCGATGTCCAGGGGCGTCTAACGTGGTGGGTCGATGAACTAAACCGGAATCAACGATCGGGTTTCGTACTCCGAAGCAATTCATGTTCCCCTACTGCATGACGACCAATCCAAAGCAAAGCGAACACAGGACACCAAACATTAAAGGCGAAGCCCTTGTGATGGTGACAGTTTCATCGACTTTCTTAGGCTTTCAATTTGCAGTTAAAGGGATTCATGTTTTCGCTAAACGTTTGCTAAGGAAGACAATCGAGTTATTGGTGCAACCGATTGCTTACCATCTCGTTCTTGCAAACGAAACATCGGTTTTCGTCAGCGAAATCGTTGCTTGTTCGTATGAACCGCCAAGACACGATCATGTCCAATTCGGTTTTGCCATAATCACCGATCCCAACAGCCTGTCAACGCTGCTCGGATGATCGATCGGGTCTTTGTTGCCGATTCTTAGGCGGCCCATTCGATGGCCGGTATATACCGTAGCCGCGGCAAGATAGATCTCAGTGGGTGACTGCTAAATACACCCAACGATCAACAGATGAATGATGTTTGTCGAGGCCTACCAAAACTTCCAGCGAGGTTTTGGTTTGACCCATGGCAGATTTAGCCGGTCGCACCATCGTTGAACCTCATCTGAATCAAGCTCTTCTAAAACTTTGACGTTCGGCGGAGCAGCTTGCAGGAACGGACCAAAGAACCCTGTACCCCAGCTACGTGATTGCAGCACCGGCGGCCACAACAAGACAACTTGGCGACCATCGACTTCAGGAATCGATTCGGGGTTCGCCTCTCCCCAGATCGTTCCACCGAAATCTGCTTCGGGGTAAGTCCCAACGCCGTAATGCCACCACGCGGTGTCACTTTGGTCTTCAAAAGTCATCCCTTTGGCGACATTCAAAAGTGAACGTGGTACCGTTTGCGTCTCCGGAAAGCGATAGTTTTGAAGAGCTGCCTGAAGCAACGTGAATAGATGAAAGCAGTTCGACAGGTTTTCATAAGCCACCTGAAATCCGCGACGATGTTGCACATGGATCACCAACAGTTCGCCACTTCGTTTGCGAAGCAATTCTAAAACCCAACCGGGACCTGGCGAGATATGTTCGACTCGTTCAAGTTCCGCAATGGTCGTGGGGTCGTGTGACAATCGTTGCAACATGTTGGGCGAACGAGAGACATGTGCGACCAGTCCTTGCCCCAGCAGTTCTAAACCGGTGACCGTTGCCGGATCAAAGTCTTCATCGTCATCGTCGCATGCATCATCACCGGGAACGTCAACCGAGCTGGCGAACCGCAGCATCGCATTGACGATGCTGGGGCCGGTCACATCGGGGTCAGCCCCCGACTCGACGGCGGCACCAAAGTACACCGCTAAAAATCCAGCACCGGGTGCACTAAAGACTTCGTCCAGACGCGACGCCAATCGTTGGCCTGCCTGTTGACGTTGTTGATGATCCGTCAGGGCGTTCAGTGCACTGCGCAAGCCACTCGAAGGCGTTCCGTCAGACAACTGATTGGCTTCTTCGATCACCTGTGTGATACATCGATCCAAGGATTCATAAGATGATGTCATGGAAACCTCATCAGATGTGATCAACCGCTGAATTCAGGATTGGCTTTATGTTGACGACGCCAACGAAACGTTAGCCAACGATGTCCGCTCGATCTCATCAAGGCTAAGAACAGTAACGCGACAACGTAAAAGCTGGAAACCGCCGTAATATAGCGGATGATGTCGGTTTCGATGTTCCGATCTGTCGAGCTAAAATGAAAAGACATCGCGCTAAGAAGAAGCATGACGATTGGCAGTGAAAAAATGCTCAGCCACCACGAGTCGCATAGCACCATCGCCAGCATGACGATCCACAATGATCCCAGTGCCAAAACAAATGCGGAAAACTCTTCGGACAATCTGGAGACATTGTCACTGAATTTAAACAACGAGGCCAAAATTGCGATCGTCGTGGTGACCTTCATGATCTGGCGAATACTCCGGACGGGAGACTGAGGCCGAAGGTTGCGATGGATCCTTCGATTCGACCATTGCATGATGATGAGCGGGATCGTCACCGAGACAGCGGTCGCCAGACATAACTCGTTCAGGATTTCCAAGTCGTGACGCAAGGTAATCGCTAGCACACCAATGTTCAGTAGCCAAAGTAGTCCGATAGTCATTCTTGGTTGATGACGCTGAACATTCGCTGCGTGTTTATTTAGTCCCCGATCGACGTTGCTTCCTTCGTCTTCGTTTGATTGACGGTCGTATTTCGGTAAATCAATCAGGTTGATCCAGGTTCCGATGGTCGACCAGATTGCCATCAGGCCGCCCATCGCGAGTCCGAGCACCGTGTGCTGAGAATCTGATAGCGATTGTGCTCCAGTTCTGTAAACGACGGACGCAATCAGAAAGGTCAAGATCCATGACCAAACAAAACACCACGCTAACAGGGCGCCATCGACTTCGCTTCGATCCGAATAGGGTTCGTTCATTGCACACTTCGTCGACGCTGTTGCTCGATCGATAGGTACTGCAGCGGAAGCTGTCCGTCACGACGATCCGCCATCTGCTCCAGGACGCGCTGATCGATGGATGATGAAAGGAATTTGTATTCACCGGACCCGAAACTCGCGTTCGCACCTGCCGGGTGACGACTGCCAATCGAGCCGACGAAAGTTTCGTCAGGAATCGATTCGATGGGTTCGGATCGAATGCCGTCACCCGTATTGCGCAGCGTCGCGCGGGTTCCACTCAGCCAACCCAAGTCACCAATCGTCGATACCTTTTCAGAAAACAACATGGTATTGGAAAGCCCATCGCTGATGTCGTCTCGTGTAACCGCCTTGTTAAGCACAAATATACCCCAATCCGATTCATCAATCGGTTTAGTCGTCGAATGATGGATCCCAACATAGCTGCTGGGATTTCCTGAATACAGAATGTCGGAAGGGCATTGAACGCCTGGGAAGCTAAGTGACAGCACGTCAGCATTGGCCTCGTCATAGATGCTGATTGACCGATCGATATGCGAGGCAATGACCGGTTGGTCCAACAAGTCTGTCAGTCGACCAAGCCAATTGTGATGATTCCCATCAGCGACATTTTTGATCGGCCCTGAATTGGCAATCGTGCCGATAGGAAACTGGATCCAACGATCGTGATAGCTCTGCAGCGCCAAACTAATCGAAACCATCTGAGACTGGCAGTTCGTTCGTCGTGCCGATTCACGAAGCGATTGAACGGAAGGAAATAGCAATCCGACCATGATTCCAATCATCGCGATAACCACGAGAAGTTCGACGAGCGTAAACGCGGGACGTTTCGATGACATGCGATTCAACCTGATAGAATGCGATCCGTTGAAAACAGATTTTAAAGGACCGGTTCGAAGTGCAATTGGATAGGACAATGTTGACGTTGATTCAATCATTCGCCATTTCGTGATCTTTCGATCGACAAGCCGATACGACTTCCAAGTCGGATCGTCGCTTGATACCGCTCGGATTCTGAATCATTGGAAACTAACTGGACGTCGATCCAATGGTCGACCTCAGGATCGATCGGAAGCCGGAATATTCTTTGCTCTGGGACATTCGCTGCTTTCACGGTCTCGATCGCTCGTTCTAGCAAACGCACCTGTTGATATTGAATTTGCCGCTGTCGTTCATCCATCGCACGACGTCCCAGCGATAACGCGAACGTGCCGACCAAAAGGGTGAACGCCAATAGAAGAATCAACGCGATCGTGCCGCGTCGTCGATTATTTCTGTTGCGATGGTTTCGCCGTTTGATGCCTCTCATTCGATTGGGCTCCGAATAGCGAAAATCTCGAACGTCCGAGGCGTTTGACTGGGCAGGGTGATGGCCCAACTTGCCGAATCGTTTTCGGATGAAGCAACCGAACACTGAACATCATTACCAAATGAGTATCGTTCGCGAGTCATGGTCGAATCATTGATCCGTACGATCGCGGAGTCCGATATCTCATACACCAAATCCGGTTGCTGACCATCAAAGTTCAGTCGCAGTTTATTGTCTTGGATCGTGTGGTATTCTGAGTGGTGGAAGTCATTGCGAAAGTCATCTGCAAAGCGACGGATCTGTTGACGTAGGTTGAATTGTTGTTCTGAATCGCTGGAAGAACGCTGGATGGCGACGACCAATGTCAGTATCCCGGCAAACATGCTCATCAGAATCGTCATCGCAATAATGACTTCGATGAGCGTATGACCGGTCCGATTGGGTACGCAGTGCGATTGTCGGCAACGTGTTCTCATCATTTCGCCTCCAAACGCCAATGGTGATGCTGCAGTCGCGGGGCCGATAGCGATTCGGATGGATTGTCAGTCGCTTTTGTGGCGATCGTCAGGTGAAGCCCTTTTGAGCTTCCCGTTTCAAATTCAGCGATTTTGACTTCAAGATCGGTTCCGTCTGTCAAACGCATCGCCTCGCTGGAAAGCTGTTCGTCGGAGATGGCGTTCAAACGCTCCGCAAGGTTCTCCATTGCCAACTGTTGCTGAAGAACATCGAGGGCGGTTCGGCTATAGATCAGGAAATGTCCGTGGATCTTGATCGCAAAACTTGATACGACAATGAAGAATACCATCGCGACCAGTAGTTCAATCATGATGATCCCACTTTGTCGTCGACGCGGCGTATATCGGAATCGGTGGACCGACGATGGCGTTCGTTTGCTCGATCGCTGTTTTGCAATCGTTTCGCCGGATTGAACGCCATGCGTTGCCGGACAGCAGTCAGCTTGAATCACTGTGGAATCACCTCGACGATGCGTGTTAGGAAGTGAAACACGTACCAAGCATAGAAAAAGATGTATCCTCCGACGACGCACGTTACCAACGGCACGAACCATGACATGCGAAGGTTCCATCGATACGTTTGTCGGCGAAAGACATCGCTTTTTAACTGAGACATGGCTTCTGGTAGCGTGCCGTTCTTTTCGGCGCTAGTCAGCCAAACGCGTTCGCGAGTCGTGATGATTTTCGATCGATAGAGAGCATCGACAAGCGAAAGCCCTTGATCAATTCGGTTGCCGATTCGTCGTGATGCTCGGCGAATCCAACGATTACGGTTCGTTTTCGTTGATGACAACAGAATGTCGTTTTCGGCGTATCCGGCTCGGAGTCCCAGTCCGATGGATTCAATCAACTCAGTCCGATTCCGATCGATAATGCTTTTTCCGAACCAAGGAATCATTCTGACAATTTGCTTTGGCAACCATCGCGCGCACAAAACCACAAACAAGATGATGACGATAGCGGTCAAACAGACCTTTTCCGCCAATTCGACTTGCTCGAACGTGTTGTCGCTCCATGCGGGTTCAACGGAAAACTCATCGGAAACGGCGGAGATCGTTGGGAAAGTAAAGGTCCGTGTCGTCGCGCTAAACAAAACGCATAGCATGATTGTGACGACAACGTAGACCAACTGCTGACGTCGTCTGACTAACGATTGATTCATCGCTAGTTCTTGTTCGACCGAATGAGGGCGAACGACTCGTTGATCGGATTCAGCTGCTTCCATTGATCGCGAAACGTTCCGCCGCATCATGGCCACCGCATCAGGATCGAGTGGAAGCTTGCTTCGACGGATCGTTTGAAGCAGATCGTCGCCTCGAAGTAATCGAAAAGCGCAGTTCTTGGCTTTCCTAGCGATGCTGCTATGGCAACCATTGGCAAAATGGTCCAGCAATCTTGGGAAGGGAGTGTCACACTGGGCGGTAATTTTGATCCATCGATTGAGCGATTGTTTTTCTTCTTGGTAGCGAAGTCCGAATGCTGAAATAACCGATGCGACAACCATCAGCACCAAGATGACTGATACCGGATGTGGTGCGGCCAGAATGACACAGACAACAGATGCGAACCATAAAAATCCTTCAAACAATCCGATGCAATTGGCCAGCTTTGTTCGTGCGTCTTCTGCCGGTCGATGGATCAGATTGCCTTTCAGCGTCCGAAGCGTTCCAGCGAAAAGGCTGAGCACAATCGCGGCCGGGAAGGTCGCGATCACGGAGGATATGTTCGAGAAAAAATCTGAAATTGACATCAGCTCTAGAAAATCCCAAAGATGCTATACATCGACCTAAGACCAAGAATCACTGAGATCATGTAAGTGCTCGTGACGAAGAGTGCCAGGCCGGCCAGGAACGTCGCGATCAGCATGCAGGTTCCTGAAAAGAACAGATTTGTTCGCCCTAAACGTGATTGGACAAGCAGATGGCTTTCCGCTGAAGCTTGGTGCCATAGGAAAATGGTTTCTTCCTGGTTGGCTTCCTTTTGAAGCAAAGCATTCATCGCACATATCGGTTGATCACGGACCGGTGCGCTACCAAGTACATGGGCAATCGATTGGCCTGCTTTCAACCGATGCGACGTCTGCTCCATCCAAGATCGAAAGCTTGGGTTTTTTGCTTTTGCTGCTGCCAACTGCATCGCTTCGTCATACGGCTGATTTGAAGTGACCGATTCATAGATCAGTTGACAGAATTCGCCGATTGCCAACATCCGAGTTGTCGATCCGATCCAAGGAATAAAGCCGGTGATCGAAAATAGGGAAGCCGGCATTCGGTCCCAAATCATCAGTTGGCTGGCCAGATAAGCAAGGACAGTCAAACCGCCAAGGATGCCATAGCCCCAAGTCAGCAGATCCATCCACTGAGCATCGATCGGTTCGAAGTCAAAGTCAGTCATCACATAGAAGTAGTCCGCTGCCTCCTTGATCACGCTCAGCAAATAGCTGCCGACGCCTACAGCAGCCAACACATAAAGAAAGCCAATCGTGGTCGATCGAGAAAGACGCTTACGCACGTCATCCCGAATGGATTGCCACGTCGAAATTTCTGCACTAAACGCGATGCTGTCCGGCGGAATTTGATCGGAATGCTTCATCGGGTGACCTCCTTCAGCAGTTCCGCGATCGGCATGATGATCGCCTGAAGCATGACCAGGGCAATTCCTAGCATGACAAGGATCGAAAGACTGCGGATCACCACATCGAACCACCAGCGGCGGTGTTGCTTGGCTTGCTGCGTATATAGATCGGCTAGCTGACGAAGATCGATAGCAACCGCACGATGATTCCTTCGTCCTAACGCAAGGTCGGCAATGCACTCGCGAATAGGATCAGGTGTGCCATACGGAAACGAAAACATCTCGTTTGATGACGCACCGGCATCAATGGCTTTTGAAACAAGCGACCATCGATCGGCAAAGCTTCGGTCGATGACCGTCGATGCGGCTTCGACAATTCGAGCAATGCTCGCTTCGCCAGGCAGCAACACATGTTTGGATGGTTGGCTGATGATTCCCGGACAAATCTGAATCGCGATCCAACGTACAAAAGTCGCATGCTGTTGATAAAACACACGTTCCCGGTTCAATCGGACATAGATCCAAATCGTCAAGGCGATGATCACGGCGAAAAGCGATAAAACGATTGCCAAGGTGATTGCATAATTCGTCGCGATGGATCGCAAGATTTCTTCCGCTCGCGGTGCCGTACGCGTTTGGATCAGTTGACCTTCGGATAACGAGATCGCGATCGATGGCAAGACGACAAAGGCGACGATCGCAGCCACGATGGCGTTGATAATCGGATTGATTGCTGCGAGTCGGGCTTGGCGGCGATCCTCGTTCGTTTCGTGAATCAGTCGTACCGTTTCACGCACCGGTTCGACAGAACCCGTTCGCAACATCGTCTCAAACGCAGTTTTGACAGGGATCTTATAAGTATTCGACAACCCGGAAATCGATTCGGCGACGGATCTTCCCTGTTCTAACTTTTGTCGGATCGAAGTGGCCGCTCGGCCAAGTCGACCTAAGGAGCGATCTTCCAGATCGGCCATCGCATGCACTAGCGGTCGACCTGACCCAGCCATTGCGGTGACTTCCTCCAATAGCATCGCGAACGACTCATCATCCAACGCTGGCGATTCAGACGGCGATTTTGATTCAGACATCCTGTCCTCGCCCCAAAACACGAAACACTTCTTTGGAATCCGTTTGTCCCGATGTAATCAGTGCGGTTGCTTGCTGGTGAAGCGTGGGTATTCCCACGTCTGACAGTCGACGGTCAATCTCGTTGGCCGAACAGCCGCGTTCGATGGCTTCGAATACCGTTTCGGCAACGGTCTCATCATCAAACGTGGCAAACTGAGCGATTGGGACGCGGCCCTCGTAGCCTGTTCCGTGACAAGAGGAACAAACAGAATGATTCGATGACGCACCGATTTGAGATTGACCGTTGCATTGGCCACAGGTCTTTCGCAGCAACCGTTGGCACAGAACACCACGCAGTCCACTTTGTATCGCAAAACTGGGCAGTTTCATCTGGACGAGTCGACGCAACGTCGCGCCGATCGAGCCTGCGTGAATTGACGAAAAACAAAGGTGACCGGTCATGGAAGCGGATAAGACGGTTTCCGCTGTTTCCACATCACGTATTTCGCTGACCAGCAGGACTTCGGCGTCTTGGCGAACCGCTGCACGCATCGCCGAAGCGAGCGTCATGCCGCCTTGGTGTTGAATCTGGCTTTGACTAATCGAATCGATGATCGATTCGATCGGGTCTTCGATTGTCAGGACGCTACGGTGGGCGGCAGAATTTGCGATATGTGACAAGCACGCGTAAAGGCTGGTCGTTTTGCCACTTCCTGCCGGTCCCGCAACAAGCAACCAACCGTCGCGTGATTCGCAGAACGTTTGAAGCTTTCGCGACGTTTCCCGATCGAAGCCAAGCTGATCAAGTTGTCTTAGTGATCGGCGGTTTTCCATGATCCGAATCGCGGCACGATTGCCGTGCACGGTGGGGAAGATTCCCAACCGCATTTCGTGGATTTCACCACGATCGCTTTGCCATCGAAGTGAACCTTCTTGCGGGGTGCCGCCGTGATAGGTTGGCATTCCCGCAAGCGCCATCAGTCGCGACACCGGGTCGGTCTGTTCGCATCGCGGGAATGTCTTAGCCAGATGCAAAACGCCATCGAGCCGATAGGACACATCCCAGTGGTCTTGCCGCGGTTGAAGATGAACGTCACTGGCACCACAATCCAGTGCTGACGCAAGGCAGTCTTGCACCATATCGATCGCAAACGAAGAATCATCCGTGGACTTGCGAAGAGGTGATCGAGAAAGCTGCATCAGATGGTCAAAAAGTGATGAACGATAGCCAGCGACCGATCATCAGCCGCTATGCTGAAGCCACGAATACTTTGTTGGTTAAAAATCTTCAAGCTGATAGATAAACCAAGATCGTCAAAGCATCCGTTAAAGTGACTTGTGGAACAGATTCATCGGCGAGTCGATATTGTCTAAAAAAAATTGCGTCTCGATCTATTCGTCAACTTTTTCCAATCCGGCCATGAAACGAGATCAACATCATAGCGGTTTTACCCTGGTCGAGTTGCTCGTTGTGGTTGGCATCATCGGTATTCTGATCGGCCTGTTGCTGCCCGCGATCCAAGCCGCCCGTGAAGCCGCACGACGGATGAGTTGCAGTAATAACTTTCGGCAAATCGCGATAGCGGTCACGCAGTACCATGCGACTTTCGAGATTTTGCCGCCTCACGCAACAGGAACATTCAACAACGTCAATGACCCGAAAAAAACGAACCAGTTTCGGTTGAGCATGTTGGTGTCGGTGATGCCATTTGTCGGTGGGGACAGCTTATGGGAAGCCGTTGCCGGTCAATATGTCGGAAACGATCCCGGCGATTCGTATGGCGAAGACCCAATCGGTTGGGACGATATGGAAATGTATTCGGAGGAAGAATTGCCTTCGTATCAATATCCCAAGATGGGGCCATCACCGTCGATCACGACCTATGGACCATGGACGTTTGAAGTGCCGGCCTATCGATGCCCATCAGACCCCGGAATCGGTTCACCAAGTGCGGGTCGAACCAACTACGCCGCATGTCTCGGCGATGCGATCGAAGGGTTGGACGAGGGGCTTTGGCGATACGAAAAGAAAAAATGGTCACCCAGTGGTGAAGCTCAGATGGAGGCCACCGGTCGCGGCATGTTCGTGCCGCGGATGATCACCCGGTTTAGCGATGTCACCGATGGACTTTCCAATACCATCATGATGGGCGAAATCTGTACGGATCTCGGTGACCAAGACATGCGTACGGTTCCCTCGACTAACAATCGATGGAAAGGGGGCGTGCTCGATGATGTCGAGTTGTGCGCCAGCCAGAGAGACTATGACAGTCCCAGATTTTGGAAAACAAGTCAGGCCAGCCTGCCCAATGGCATCGGCATGGGACGAGGGTATCGATGGGCCGACGCGATGCCTCTGATGACCGGGTTCAACACGATTCTGCCACCAAATCGTGAATTGTGTTTCGGAGGAAACGCATCCACGATCGGGACGTTGACCGCCAGCAGCCGGCACCAAGGCGGTGCCCATATCGCACTCGGTGATGGTTCGATCTCGTTTTTTACAGACTCGGTCGACAACGGAAATTCACAGCAAACCGTGACGCTGACAGGCAAAAACGAATTTGCACCCGGCAATCCGAGTGTTTTCGGTTTATGGGGGGCCATCGGGACACGAGATCAGAACGAATTGATTGACAACGCCTTTTAACAATCGATCTGATTCGGCCGAAAAACGCCGTGTTTTCCTCGGTATTGCGGTGCCATCGAAGACAAAAGTTTTTTCTGTAACACATCGAATTGATGCCCGCTTGGCATTCTGTCACCTCGATATTTACGACAGAAACGCCAACGCAGGTCGAATCATGAAACGTGTTATCAAAAATATTGCCGTCGCCGCAGCCATCACCGCGACCGGCTTTGCCAGCACTGCACCCGCATTCGCTTGCGGCGGATCGCGACCTCGCGTCGTTAATCGCTACTCGGGATATCAGTCCGGATACTCAAGCAACTATGCCTACAGCCGACCGACCAGCTACAGCGTACCGGTTCAGCCTTCGGCGACCTACCGATATCCGAGCGCTGTGCAGCAAAGTCAGCCTGTCGCACAAGTGACGCGGCAATCAGCAGCACCACAAACCGTTCCACCGCAAGCACAGGTGCAAAACAACACCGCAGCGACACGTCCATCGACGCCTCAAACCGTCCAACCGGCCAAGCCAGCCACGGTTGCTCCGGCGAACACAAATCAAAACGCGGAAGTTTCAGCGTTGGCCGCACTCGCAGCTCTCGCAGGCACGCCTGCCGAACCAGTTGCTGCGGCATCCACGAATCCGGTTGTTCAACAAGCCCCGATCGCGTCACAGCCAACGGCCGAGCACGTCGGAACGTTCCGAGCAACATTGCCAAGCAAGCTTGCAGTCGATCTGCAGCTCACCGCTGAGGGAACTTTTTCGTGGACTGTTGATAACAACGGAACGCCAAAGTCATTCTCTGGCCAGTATCAACTTGACGGTGGTCAGTTGACCTTGGTTCGATCAAACGACCAGCAAAAGATGGTTGGAGTGTTTGTGCAAACTGGAAGCGGTTTCAAGTTTACCTTGCAAGGTGCCAACAACGGCGGTTTGGAATTCCAACGCGTGTAATGTGAAATGGACCCTGAGCCGCGACGGCGCTAGCCGCGGTTGAATGTGTTTGCGAAGGAGACTCAAGTGACTTAACCGTCGCTAACGCGAACCGGCTCAGTGGGATGGTCCCTGAGCCGCAACGTCGCTAGCTGCGGTTGAATGTGTTTGCGAAGGAGACTTAAGTGACTTAACCGTCGCTAGCGCGAATCGGCTCAGTGGATTGGCCCTTGAGCCGCAACGGCGCTAGCCGCGGTTGAATGTTTTTGCGAAGGAGACTCAAGTGACGTAACCGTCGCTAGCGCGAACCGGCTCAGTGGATTGGCCCTTGAGCCGCAACGGCGCTAGCCGCGGTTGAATGTTTTTGCGAAGGAGACTCAAGTGACGTAACCGTCGCTAGCGCGAACCGGCTCAGTGGATTGGACCCTGAGCCGCAACGGCGCTAGCCGCGGTTGAATGTGTTTACGATTCGGACTTAAGTGACGTAACCGTCGCTAGCGCGAACCGGCTCAGTGGATTGGACCCTGAGCCGCAACGGCGCTAGCCGCGGTTGAATGAATTCACGAATCAAATTCCAAACACACAAACGTCACGATCACCTTCAACGCCACCTACCTCGCTGTCAAATACTCTAATAAATCTGCCATCTGCGACGTGGTGATCTCCTTTTCGATCCCTTCTGGCATCAATGAAACTTCACTCGCTTTGACCGCTTCGATTTCAGCGCGGCCGATCGTTTGGCTTTTGCCTTCTGCCATCTTTAAAACGATCGCTTCGTCGCTCTCTTCAGCAATCAGCCCGGTCAGCACGTTTCCATCGACGGTAAGGACCGTATAGGCGGCAAAGCGCGGTTCAACTTTCGAATTCGGATCCAAAATGTCGTACAACAAGGCCGCTTTGGATCGGTTCTTCGCATCACTTAAATCGGGGCCGGTCGATAGGCCTTGTCCGTTGACCTTATGACACGACGCACAAACTCGCTTGAACACCAACTCGCCTTCGTGTCGGTTTCCTTCACTTGTTAAAGCGGGTTGATACTCTTTGGCCACTTGCTGTCGATTTGCCGAGACAGCACCACCGAACAGTTCAATCGCCAGGGCTCGAATGGATTCGTCGCCGTGTTTTAATAACCGAACACGTTGATCCAGACTTAGCCCCGACGCATTGATGCGGTTCTCCTGAATCGCTTGTAGTGCCAAGACAGTCGTATCGGTTCGTCGAAACAACATCGCCATCGCTTCGGATTGAACCGTTGGCGACAAGTCACTCCAAGATTCGATGATCAATTTTGCCCGATCCTGACCTAGCGACTGACCCATCGCGCGAACCGTTGCTGTCTGGATC
The DNA here is from genome assembly GCF_020966635.1 of Stieleria sp. JC731. Classification (NCBI taxonomy): domain Bacteria; kingdom Pseudomonadati; phylum Planctomycetota; class Planctomycetia; order Pirellulales; family Pirellulaceae; genus Stieleria; species Stieleria sp. JC731. The sequence goes on from NZ_JAJKFQ010000002.1 coordinate 1,173,655, forward strand.
GAAATTGATGGGTTTTGATTTAGCAACGCTTTGTAAATCGAATCGTCATCCGGCGAAGACTGAAGCGACAGTAACTCGATCGCCGACAGACGCTCTTCTGTCGATGCGGATTCGTCGATGGCTACTTGGCGACTTCGTTTCAACACTGCGGTCAATCCGTCAATGTTTACCGAGAGGTTTTCCGGAGGACTTTGGGTCAGCCGCGAAAGCGACATCCGGCCGAATGGTCCTCGGTATCGAGTCAATCCTTTGGCGAGTCCCGTGATAATCGCCGAACTCCATCGATTTGATTCGGGTTCACCGCCGGAGGATGCTTCCGAGAACAGATCTAGAACTTGAGATAATTCCTTCTCGTCGCCTCTTGCACCAACGATTTCGGCAAGCCGTTTGAGAAGATCAAGCTTGCCTGTCGACGTCGGAGCGGTTCCGTCGGTGACGTTTAGCAGGCGGTGCAGAACGATGGCCGATCGGCTTCCCAAAGACGTCAATAGGCCGTCGGCGAAACGATGATTGCTTCCGTCTCGGATAGCTAGTTGAACCAAGGAATCAAGCACAATGTCGCTATCGGGTAGCGTTCCAAGAAAGAGGCCTAGTTGGAACCGGACGTTCATCGAGGAATCGTCTGCGATCGCCAAGACCATCGGTTCGAGCTTGGAGCGATCTGGAATCATCTCGGCTATCCGCAGGGCGTTTACGCGGCAGACAGGATGATCGTCTTGCAACGCGTTCTGCAAATCGGCGAGGCGGATGCTGTTCAAACCATGCAAGGTCCACATGGCATGTGAACGCACCATTGGCTGTGGATGATCCAGGAGCGGACGCACAAGGGAGGCTGATATCGGATCGTTTTCTTCGACTAGTAAACGTTGCGCGGTGAAGCGAGCCCAGGCGTTGTCGTCTTGTAGCATCGCGACGAGATCATCAGCGGTTTTCGGCGCGTTGTAGGGTCGAAGTTTTGTTCCGGTAGGCACGATACGATAGATCCTTCCCCGGTCGTCTCCGGCTCGCCAGTCCATCTTGGCTGCGATTTCAGGGGGCAGGAATTTTGGATGTTCGACCCACAATCGATACATGTCCGCGAGATACAACGCGCCGTCGGGGCCTGTCGCCAAGCTCGAAGGGCGGAACCATGTATCGGTCGAGGTCAAAAAATCAGAATCAGGTAGGCCGCGTACCGCTTTAAGTTCCAGACCGTCGGAGAGTATCTCGCTACGCGTGACAAGGTGACCGATCGGTTCGCAAACGAACACACTGTTGCGAAAACTTTCTGTTCCGAACGGGCCTAGATAGGCTGTCGTTCCACAAGCAGATGTGTGGGTGCCTGCGTGTGAGAGGTAATTGCTTTTCATCGTGACAGCCGGGTACACACGCGATTCGCCTCCGGATGGGGCAACATCATAGGACGCATCGAGAATGACCAGAAACGGATTGCGCCGCAGGGTTTCGGTCGACAGGAAAGTCGTGATGATCGGATTTCGATTGGTGCAATAAAACCGTCTTCCCCAGCGATCAATGGTATTGCCGAATTGGCCCATCCCGCTATCAGGTTCAATCGTTTTTGTTTGTGGATGGTAACGAAAGTCCTTGCGCGGGAGCTTCGTGATCGTGTCTGGATGATCATCCGTTCGGATTTCACCAGGCCCATAGTTGAAGTAGACCCAGTTATCGATTCCGTAGCGTGGATTGCCAACTTGCATTTGTGGATGCGCGGGTGTGAAGCCATCCATCAGTGTTGTTGTCTGGTCAGCGATTAAATCACCATCCGTGTCAACCAAATGAATTACCTTCGTTTTCGCACCAACAAGCAAACCGCCACGATAAGGCATGATGCTATGGGCGAAGTCCAGGTGATCGGCAAAGACGGTGCGCCGATCGGCTACCGAATCGTTATCGGTATCTTCAAGTACAACAATTTTTGACAAAGGCGGCTCGCCTTCGGGCGGACCGGTTGGATAGTCGCCGTATTCAATGGCATACATTTTGCCTGATGGGTCGAAGCAGATCGCAACCGGATCACGAACCAATGGTTCACTGGCGAACAATGAGATCGAGTAGCCGTCTTCGATGTTCAATGATTGAAGCGTTGCTTCGGGCGAACGCGGTGGGTCGGTTTCTTTGTCGATCCAATGACGTCCTCCGCGAGTACTCTCGATGACTTCCAAGGCGTCAGGTCGGTCAGGATCGGTCGCTTGGCACAATCCAGTTAGCGTCACGCTGGCAAGCAGCATCGTCGTAACCACAGCGCTAGATCGGTGATGGTTGTGGGAATGATAGACGACGCTGTGTTTAGCAAAAGCGTTGCTTTTATGGTTGACGCTATGGCGCCGAAAAAAATTCGAAAGCATGATCTTGCGCTAACGTTGCTGGTAGGATGTCGGCAGGCTCGAATCCGAAACCATTCATCTTACTGACAAGGTCGCCCACGATGTTGAGTAGCCGCTGGCTGAGCGTTTCGTTGTGCATCACGTCAATCGTTTTCGGCGGTTTTCAGATCGCCGAATCCGAAGAGCCCGCTTCGGTCTTGAAATCGGCGTTTGCCGAACGAGATATTACGCCGGAAATCGGCATGGAGCGGCCCGGTGGATATGGAAAGTCGTATCACACCAAGCTCCATGACCCCTGCAAAGTCCGTGCGGCGGTGTTTGATAACGGAACTGACGTGACCGCCGTTGTCAGCGTGGACGCGTTATTGATTCGACGCCAGTTGGTTCAGTCGGCAAGAAAACGTATTCATGAACAAACAGGCATCGCGAGCGGTGCCATTTTGATCCACGCGACACATTCCCATTCGTCCGGCCCGACCGGAATGATCTATCCCGGTGAATATGATTTCGCCTCCGAACAGATTCAGGATCTTGCCTACAACAAGTCTTCGAACGCAAACGTTGGCTACGTCAAACATGTGGAGGATCAGATCGTTGATTCCGTTGTTGATGCGTTCAACAGTCGCGAAAAGTCCGACGTGAATTTTGGAATCGGTCACGAAGGGTCCGTGGCGTTCAATCGACGTTTCCAGATGGCCAACGGTTTGACGTATACACACCCGCGACCAGGCAACCCAGACATCGTCAAACCTGCCGGACCGATCGATCCGGAAGTCGGTGTCATCGGCGTCTGGAACAGCGAAGGAATATTGAAAGGCTGCGTGGTCAATTTCTCGTGTCACGCGACGACGAATCCACCGGGCATCTCGGCAAACTACATTTACTTTATCGAACAGGTTCTACGCGGCACCTTCGGTGACCAAGCCGTGCTTGTGTTTCTTGCAGGGGCATCGGGTGATGTCACGCAGGTTGAAAACGTTACACCCTATGCGGCTCGGCCAGCTGTCGAATCGGCACGCTTTGTCGGCGGCTGTGTCGGTGCCGAAGTGATCAAGGTGTTGTTTCGCGAGCCAAAAACGGATTCGGTCGTTGTCGCGCACAAGTCAACGGAGCTGAAGATTCCCAGACGACTGCCAAGCCCACAACGCGTCAAAAAGGCGAGGGAGCTTGTCGCTCAGGAACCCAGCAAGATCGGGGCGAGCGAATGGACGTTTGCGAAGGAAGTTCTGTTGCTCGACGCCAAGCTGAAAGAGTCACCGGTCGCCGATGCGGAGGTTCAAGCGATTCAAATCGGTCCTGCGATCTTGCTGACTGACCCGGCCGAGTTCTTTGTCGAACTGGGATTGGCGATTAAACAGGAAAGTGATCATCCGCTGACCTTTCCAGTCTCACTTGCAAACGGTTGCGTGGGTTATGTTCCGACGCCGCAGGCTTTTGGACAACATGGCGGCGGCTACGAAACGCGTCTGACCAGCTACAGTAACTTGGAAATCAACGCGGGTACGAAGCTGGTTGAAGCCGCCGTCCAATTCGCGAAGGAGCTTCAGCCGCAAGCCATGCCAACCCGTCCACCCGCGGCAACCTTTTCCGGACAAGGTTGGACCTATGGTTCCGTTCCACCAGAACCCGAGTAGGTCGTCGAAGTGTTTCAATGTAGTGGATCTTGTTAAAGATCCTGCCTTCTTTCTGACATATGCACAGGATCTTTAACAAGATCCACTACGGCACTCCGCAGCGATATTATCCACCACGGGTGGATTTACAGGGCGTATAATCGACGCCATGCCTGAAACCTCTTTTCTTGAAGAACCATCGACAAGCCGATCGATGTTGATTCGTGCCCGCGAAGGCGACTCCGAAAGCTGGCAGCATCTTGCACAGGTTTATGGACCGATCGTCTACGGCTGGGCTCGGCGGTGTGGTTGCCAAGCGGCGGATGCGGCCGATGTGATGCAGGAAACGTTTAGCGCCGTTAATACGGCACTGGAACGTTTTGATCACAGTCGAGACGGAGCCACCTTTCGCGGATGGCTTTGGACGATCGCCCGAAACAAGATCCGCGACCATCGACGATTGTTGCAAAACGAAGCTGCGGCAGGAGGAACCGAAGCGAATTTGGCAATGTGCCAACTACCGGACATTCATTCAGCTTCGGAGCCGCCGACGGATGCGGTTTCGGATGCCAAAGCCGCCCGCTCGCGGATGTTGGAAATTTTGCAGACCCGCTTTGATCATCGGACTTGGGCCATGTTTTGGGAAACGACAATCATCGGCCGCGATGTAAATGACGTCGCCGAACAATTGGGTGTTTCGAAGTGGGCCATTTATAAATCGAGAGCGCGAGTGCTGCAGCGGCTTAAAGACGAATTGAGAGACCTGGACTGATCCGATCGAACTGTGACCGTTCGACCAGAAAATTTGAAAAGAATATTTTTGTGTCCAATCGCTCCGTTGTCTTGGTACCAGCCTGTTGTGACCCTTCGTCAGTTTCGCTTCTTGGATTGAGGCGACTTGGCATTGCACCGAACAGGCTATTTCGACTCGCACCGCAGGTATTGAGATGGTCAAAATCAAGAGTCCGTGTTTGGATTCAGAACAGCTGAATCGCGTGATCAACGGTGATTTGCCGAAAGATGAATTCGATTCGGCGATCTCGCATCTGGATGAATGCGATAAATGCCGATTGGCCGCCGAGAATCTGGATTTAGTTTTGGATTCGCCAGCGATCGATGCGCCATCAGAGGATTCACAGCTCGAAAGCTTGCGAAACGAGACGGCTTGCCAGGTGGCGTTGGGCCGTTTGACCCGTCGTCGGCTGGCGACCTCGCAAAGCTCTCCGCCGATTGACAATCTAGGGACTTATCGATTGTTGGAATTGGTCGGTAGCGGAGGAATGGGAGCGGTTTTCAAAGCCGAACATCAACGTTTGCGCCGTCAATGTGCGATCAAGCTGTTGCCGCCCGATCGCGTTGCTCAGCAAGGTTGGTTGGACCGATTCAATCGCGAGATGACGGCGGTCGCATCGCTCGAACATCCGGGGATCGTTCGCGCGACCGATGCGGGGCACGACTCCGGTTGGCACTACTTGGTGATGGAATATCTGGATGGGTTGGACGTTGGCCAAGTCGCCACGCGGATGGGGCAGTTGGCCGTTGCCGATGCGTGCGAAATCGTTCGGCAAGCGGCGAAAGCCCTGGCACATATCCACGACTGTGGTTTGGTTCATCGGGATATCAAGCCGTCGAATCTGATGCTGACTCGCGACGGTCAAGTCAAGGTACTGGATTTGGGACTAGTGCTTGATGGTGATGATCCGCTGGTCAGCGACGAACGGTTGACCACGGTTGGGCATGTCATGGGAACGATGCCTTACATGGCGCCGGAACAATTGACCGACAGCCGTGATGTCAATCCGAAATCGGACCTGTACTCGCTGGGCGCGACCTTGTTTCGATTGATCGCAGGTCGGCCGCCACATCGAAGCGGAAAGGGACTCGCCGCTCAAGTTCTAGAAATCACGGGCCAAGACGCACCGGCACTCGATACGGTTCGCGAAGACGTCGATCGTGAAGTCGTGAACTTGGTTGCAGAAATCCTGGCTCGCGATCCTAAGAAACGTCCGTTAACTGCCGAACAGATTGCCGAGCGTTTGGAAGCACCCAGCAAGGGGCATCAGCTTCAGCGTTTGGTTCGTGAAGCGATTCGAAAAGAAACGGATTCGCAGCCGCCACGAAGTGGGCTATTTCCAAATCCCAGTGGCAAGTCAGGCGGGTCACCACCGCGTTCTCGCTATCGTTGGCTGATCGGTCTGGCGATGGCTGGATGTCTTGTGCTCGCCGGATTCGTTATCAAGTTTCAAACCGATCGTGGCCTTCTAGTGGTGCATTCAGGACTGGATGGTCTGACGGTCGCAATCAAGCAAGACGACAAGCTGGTTGACGAGTTGGAGATCAAAACCGGCGACAACAAAATTTCGCTTTACAAAGGCGAGTATCGAATCGAAATCCAAGGCGGTGGGGAAGCGATTCAGTTAAGCGATGAAGTCGTCACGATCGGCCGAAGTGGTGTCCATGAAGTCAACGTTGAAAACCTGGCATCAAGTGACCCGGCGTCGACTGCCGTTGACGAACCGACGGTGGCCCAAAGGTTGTCAAGCGGATCCGATGTCGCTGCCAAATCGCAAGAGGTTGATACCTCGATGTCAGGTATAGGAATGGGCATGGACGCAATGTCAGGAATGGGCATGGGCATGGATATGCACAGTCTGCTCTTCGACGGTAAAAGGCTCAGTGAGTGGAATAAAACGATTGCTTCCACTGATGATTGGGAAGAACTGGGTCAAGCCATGACCACTGCGATCAAAGTCGTCGATCGTTTCGGTAGTGGTGATTGGCTTGATAAGACCATCGATGCCATCATCTTGCGATCGCGTGATTTGGGTGGGCTTCATCGGCGTTCACCGCCGGTGATCTCATCGTCCAAGAGTGTGCAGGACAAGAACGCCTCACTGTATTTCATGTGGTACTACGACCAAGTATTTGCCGAGCCGAGCATTAGTCAGTGGAACGAGCGCAACGCGGAGGAGTTGCTTGTCGGCAATTCACAAAGTCGATCCGCAATTGTCGTATCGCTACACCGCTACTATGAAAAACGGTCCCGTTCGTCGATGGGCGGATATGGCGGTGGATATGGGGGCATGATGAGCGGAATGGGTGGAGGAGATGAAGAGGCGACCAGTCAGCGTCAAAAGAAGTTCCTAAGCTTGAGATTGCTTCGCGGATTGATCGGTCTATCCAAGGACGAGGCTTGGGAGGGATTTGAATCAGCCGAACAATCGGCAGCATCGAGGTATGCCCGAGAGTCGGCGATCTACATTGCCAAAGAGCAGTCCATCGGGTTCGAATCGCTGCCGGAATTGGTCAGCATTGTTGAAGCGGTGCCGGAGCAACAGCGATCGAAACTAGAAGCGGACTTGATCAAGCGAAACCGTCCAAATAAGCCGACGTCCATGGGAGATACGGAGATGTATGGTGGAGGAAGGGGCTACTCCGCGATGGAGATGGGCTATGGCGACATGATGGAGGAAGGGGTAGGAAGCGGTGACGATATGGGCATGATGATGGGAGGTTCAGGAGAAGCCGGCTACGGCGGTTCGATCGCAGAGATGGGAGGTGGTTCTGGTGAAGAATCACCAATTCTGTATCGCGGTAAACCGTTGAAGACTTGGCGGGGAATTCTAAGAGTCGAGTTGGACGTCGATTCCTTGCTGGAAGCGATCGAGGCGGTCGCGGTGATCGCAAGAAATGTCGACGAGAAAACTCGAGTCGAGATCGGTCGCGACATACTATTCGCCGCTCGCATCTATGGCGGTACCGAAGCGAATGGCACGGGTGATCCTTCTGGCAAGTTTATGCAAGTGTTTCCAAGAGTGATGGCGGAGTTCTTTCCAGCGAACGGGTTTCAGCTTCTTGAGGAAGAGTTTGAATCGGGGAATCAGAAAAGCATCAACGCAATGCTATGGCCACTTGCCGACTACCTGCGTGATCATGACCCAGAAACGATTTTGGCAGCGACGGATCCCAAGCAGCTTCGTTCGATTCGTGACAAGATCGAAGCGATGGACTTAGAGCCAACGGAACCCTACGAATTCTGGTACATCGTCGAAGCATTCGCGCAGTTGACATGGCTGCTGGATGAATCCGTTGAAGGTCATCCAAAGTTTCAAGAGTTGGTGGTCGACGTTGTCGAAGCCTCTGTAAATCAGCGTGACTACAAGAGGCAGGCGTTCACTGACAAGATTCAATGGCCACCTTCACTTATCGTGGTCGGATTGGAAATTGCTAAGCTGGATCCGAACCGATTTTCAGATGCCGCTCTGAGCACATTGATCATCCGAGGTGTGTCGCCGGCTGAAAGTAGGACTGGCTTTGACGACCACGATCGAGTTGAACTCGCGTATCAGGTTGACTCTAAGTTGGCTGCGGAGAGTTTCCTCCAATATCCTTCTAGTTGGATTTTGTTGTTCTTGAAGAATGTGTCGGATAGGCGGGTTGGACGCATGTTCGAACTGTTCGCGCAGCATTGCGAGCTTTCAGCCGACCTCGACAAGAAGTTTGATCAACTGACCAGGCAGATGGGCAATGATGTTGACCTCATCAAAAAAACCAAAGCCACGATCGAGGAAAGACGTTCGAGTACGCCGTCTCTTCCATAGCGGGCTTCATTGGTAGTGGACGAAGCGATGAGTCCCCAAGCACCTTTGCCCGTAGTGGACGAAGCGATGAGTCCCAAAACAACCCGCTGATTTTCAGATCAAACCTCTTACCCGCACTACCCACGGGAAAGAACGCTACCTCCACGGAGTGAAGGGCGACAATCCACGGATTCGCATCTTCATCCACCACGGGCCGGTCACGTTGCCGCCTCCCCAGACGTGGGGCGGTGATCGGAGCCGGAAAAATCGCTGCAAAGCAATTCCTTTCGTTTTCCCCCAAAGCGGGGCGTCCATTGGTGTTTGACGTCCGTCTCGGGTGGCTTACAATACTGGGCTACGAGCCAGCGAATTGCTGGGCTCGTCCCGCCCCCGACATGACGGTCCTGGAGGTGGTTGAGGCAGACGCCCAACCGACCGACCCGCTTTCGCCGCATCTGTGCGTGAGGGTTTCCAATTCTCAAGCCTCTTTTGGAGCGAAAAGATGTCTGTAACTCTGTCTAGCGGTCTATTCGGCCTCTCGCCTTTGGCTTTCGCAATGCCGGGCGCGACCGAAATGTTGATCTTCCTGTTCGTCGTGCTGTTGCTGTTCGGTGGTGCCAAATTGCCATCGTTGATGCGAAACCTTGGTCGCAGTGCCAACGAGTTCAAACGCGGAATGAACGACACGGCGGACGATGAAGACGCATCCGAAAAAGATTCGGATAAGTAATCATGTTCGGGCTTAGCCCTTTCGAAATGATGGTGATCGGTGTTGTTGCCGTTGTCTTATTCGGCAGCAACCTACCCGACGTCGCGCGCCGAGCGGGCGGAATCTATCGCGAATTTCGTGGCAAATTGAACGAGGTTCAACGCGAATTCCGAGCCGCCGAGTATGAAGCGACCAAAGCGTTCAAGATGGACTCGAACACGACCTCGTCGATCGACGAAGAAGACGACGAGCCCTCGGAACCATCGGCGCCAAAATTCACCCCACCTAGCTGACGCATCCGTCTGGCAGGTTTCTTAATTTCCCGACGCCCCTGCGGCGTCGGTAGTGGACGAAGCGATGAGTCCATGCCGGTCCAAAAGCTCCCGGCTTCTTAAAACTCCACACGGGGCCATCGCAGCCTGATCCCCTATTGAGCTGCTTGCAATTTTCTTCCGTAGTGGACGAAGCGATGAGTCCATTCCCTGAGCCGCTGCCACCTGAGCACAATACGATCGCCGCATCCATCAGCAGCCGGAGGCTGCAAAACAGTGCGTCGCAAGGCAGGAGCCTTGCGACGAGAGTAGAATCGCTCGTGTGAGGCTCCCGCCTCGCATGCGATGTCTCGCGGGCTCTGCCCGCCAAGGAAGTCCGAAAATCACTTAACCGTCGCTAGCGCGATCACGACTCAGTAAACCATTCCCTGAGCCGCTTCGGCGCTAGCCGCGGTTGACTGAGTCTCAGTAGACAGGGTGCTGCAAAGCGGTAGTGGACGAAGCGATGAGTCCAAACACTCCAACCTGAACCCTTATTCTTCCGCTGGCACTTCACGCTCCGAATGCAGGAAATGGCTGATCGGAACCGCCGCGACTGCACCGATGACCGGGGCCGTTAGATACAACCACAACGATTGCAACTCTCCGCCGACGATGGCTGGAGCAAGCGAGCGTGCGGGGTTCATCGATGCACCACTGATCGGCCCGCCGCAAAGAACTTCAAAGGCAATCACTCCGCCGATCGCCAATCCCGCCGTGATGCCTTTTTCTTTGGCTCCGACGGTCACGTTCAAGACGACGAACATCAAGATCAGCGTCAACATGACTTCCATGATAAACGACTGCATCTCGGTGCCCGCGGGCAGTGTCGCGCCAAGACTAGGCTGATCCGGGTACATGAACCGCAGCAGCAAGCTTGCCGCGAACGCACCGGCACACTGGGCAAGCAGATAGGGCACCACCTTACTGCCCTCGAATCGTTTGGCCACCCAGAAGGCAATCGTCACTGCGGGATTGATATGGGCACCCGATAGATCGCCGATCGCATAGATCATTGCCGAGACCACCAGCCCCCAAGCCATCGCGATTCCGACCAGTGAAACCTCTCCTTCGGTCGCCGAATTAACGATCACCGAGCCGGTGCCGACGAAGATCAAGACAAACGTGCCGACGAACTCGGCGATGTATTTTTTCATTCGAATTCCGCCAGAAGCCTACAGGTGCATCGCTTATTCAAGCTGGCGACAACCGCACCGCTTGGTGGCTCATTGTTTTACCGTCCGCCGCTGGGGTACGCACGCGATCGGAGACCATTCGAATACGATTTTAGAAATTCCATCGATCGCCCTGAAACACCGGCTCCATGGGCAGAGAAGAAATCATTGAAAAGCGACCGGAGATCAAAGCATGCGTGTTTTGTGCTGTTAAACTCTTTTCTAAACACCAGTACCCACCATCCACGACTTGACCCAATCGATGTTTTCGACACGCCTGTTCTTGATTACGACGACGATTTTGTTCTCTGGTTCGCTAGCGGTTCATGCCGAAACACCGACTTCGATCGAATACGCCACGCAGACCGATATTCCTTATCGAAGCGAAAGCGATTCGTTATCCGAGTACGCGATCGAGCGCTGCAAGTTGGACGTCTATGCCCCTAAAAACGTCAAGGGCTTTTCAACGGTGGTCTGGTTCCACGGCGGCGGTCTGACTGCCGGGCAAAAGTCGATTCCCGGCGAACTTAAAAACCGTGGCATTGCGGTCGTGGGAGTCAACTATCGATTGAGTCCCAAAGTGGAGTCGCCCACCTATGTCGAAGACGCTGCCGCCGCAGTCGCATGGGTTTTCAAGAACATCGATCGGTTCGGTGGCGACCCGAAACGGATCTTTGTCAGTGGACATTCCGCCGGCGGGTATCTGACCAGCATGGTCGGACTGGATAAAAGCTATTTGGCCAAGCACGATATCGACGCCGATGATATCGCAGGACTGGTTCCGTATAGCGGGCACACGATCACTCACTTTACCGTTCGATCCGAACGCGGAATCGATGGCAAGCAACCGATCGTCGATTCGATGGCTCCATTATTTCATGTTCGCAAGGACTGCCCACCGTTGTTATTGATCACGGGCGATCGTGAGCTAGAAATGCTCGGTCGTTACGAGGAAACGGCCTATCTTTGGCGTATGATGAAAGTGGTTGGTCATCCCGATACGGAATTGGTCGAATTGAAAGGTTTCAATCACGGTCAGATGGCTAAACCGGCTCATCCGTTGTTGTTGAAGTTCATCGAACAACACTGACAGAGTATCCGCTCGCCGAGACAGTCTTCTTGGCGTTATCATGCCTCGTTGAACGATGCGGTTTTCCAAAGCCGCCAACAGCCTGACGGTTGGATTGAAGATGAAAAGATTGCTGATCTATGTTGCCTGTGCATTCGCCTTCGTTGGAACGGTCGATCGCCAAGCACGCGCTGATATTACGAACTTCTTAGATTGGCATCCGATTGCTGATCCTGCCGATCCAGGTTTCAGTTCGACGGCAACCGCCAGTGCGGCAAGCTTGTTTGCTTTGGATCAGCCGATCGCTGCCGGAGTCGATATCGGCTTCGCAAGCATCGATGGCTCGACGGTCGCCAGTTCGTCGGACGGAAACTATTTTTCGTCAGAGTCCAGTTTCTCGATCGCGATTGACTATCGCTGGGAATTCGCAGGGTCACCGCAAGGCATCTTGGCGTTGGGGTTCGGAATCGGTGAAGACGTCGCGGGTGAAAATTCGGCTGGGATCGGCGTGGTTTCCAATAATGGATCGCCATTTTTGACCTATGCCGGCGGAGCCCGCGTGAACGATGCCGATCTTCCTGCGGAGCCTTTAACCGGCACTCCGGCTGAATTGGAAGGAACATTGTTTGTCTCATTTGACGCCCCGTCCGGAGATGTGACCGTTGGAGCGTCAACGTCGGCAGGAGCCGGGACGCCCGACGAAACCCGTACGTTCGCTGGCGTGCAGAACCTATGGGCAGGTGACGACTTGATGGTTTCCTTTTTTATGCGAAGCGATCAACAATTCATTTTCCCAAACTGGCAGGGCGGTCAGTCGGAAGCCGTGTTCAGCAATTTCCGCCTGCTGTCCGGTACGGCGGTCGCAATTCCAGAACCCTCATCTGCCATGCTGTTATCATCGTTGGGAATCGTCTGCGTCGTGCGACGTCGGAGACGACCTGTCGGTTAAACAAGAGATTCTCTGGAGCCTGCCACGATGAACCGATTTCACTTCATACCCTCGGTCATGTGTGCGGCTTTCTTGCTTGCCCTGTTCGCACAGGTTTCATCAAGCAACGATTGTTGCGCTGCCACTGTAGAAGACTTGGCTGGGGATGGGCAAACCGATGACAGTGCAGCCATTCAAGCATTGATCGACGAATCACAAGGCTCGGTTCGTTTTCGGAAAGGCGTCTATCGCTTGACCCGCACCGTTGTGATTGATCTTGCGAAGGTCGGTTGGACCAGCCTTTCTGGCGATGGGGTGGCGCAGTTTCGTATGGAAGGACCCGGGCCGGCTTTTAAAGTCATTGGGAACCACGGCGGAACCGCAAGTCCGGCGACTGTTGACCAAGCCATTTGGGATCGTGAACGGTCGCCAATGATTGATGCGATCGAAATTGTTGGCGCCCATTCAGAAGCCTGCGGCATCGAAGCACAAGGCACGATGCAGCTGACCCTGACACGTGTGGTTGTTCGTAAGGCTAAGGACGCGATACGACTGGTCAAACGCAACCGCAATACGATCCTGTCGGAATGCCATCTATATGAAAACCGCGGCGTCGGCGTTTTTCTCGATGGCGTCAATTTGCACCAAATCAACATCGCCAATTGCCATATCAGCTACAACGCCGGTGGCGGTGTCGTTGCGAAACGCAGCGAGATTCGGAACTTGCAAATCACAGGCTGCGACATTGAAGGGAATTTCGTTGCAGACAAAGTGAATGGTGAAACAAACACTGAACCCACCGCAAACGTGTGGCTCGATTCAAGCGAATCTTCCATCGGCGAAGTCGCGATTGTGGGTTGCACGATCCAACATGCACACGAAGTCCCCGGCTCGGCCAATATCAGAATCAACGGATTCTCCGAAGTGCGCAAGTTCACCGACGAACGCCGAACCGGAAACATCACGATCGCAAACAATATCCTATCCGACGTTCAAACGAACGTTCATCTGGTTGATGTTCGCGGCGTCACGATTACGGGTAATACAATGTGGAAGGGGTATTCCACAAACGTGATCGCAAAAGGTTGCGATCAACTGGTCTTTACCGGCAATCTCTATGACCGGAACCCTCGCTATCACTATGGCGATGGTGCGAGCGCGAAATTGGGTGTGTTGATCGAAGACTGCAGCAACGTTACCGCCACCGCCGAGCATTTCGGCGGTGAAACGGATCACATGGCAGATCTACAGGTACGTCGTTGCGACGGAGTGAATATCGTCGGGTGCACCTTTGCAGCCGTCTCGAAATTCGGAATCGCTTTGGACTCAGTTCAGTTTGCTCAAATCACCGGTTGTCTCTTCACAGGAATGAATGAAGACGCAAAACAGATCCAAAGCCTGGGCGACAGTGACTTTGAATATCGCAACAACCGCTTCCGTGTGAAATCGCTTCGGTCCGAGTAGCCGAATGGCGCCGGCCACGGTTTCAGTGCAATAACCGGGGCTAACGCCCGTCGGCTGATGACCCGAACACGTATTTGCATATGGAGCGAAGCTCTGCGGCTTTTGATCTCTGATAGATATTCCGACGACATGACCTGAAATCGACCGTGTCATGATGAACCAGTTGCCTGAGCTGTCTCTTCTTATCACGAAGTCTTGCGATCCAAACAATTGCTGACTTGATAGAAGTGAACGGTATATCCGTTGCTACAGATGCCGGCGTCCAATTGGCGAAGTGATAATCTGGAGGCGATCGGGAATCATGCTTAAACGCGAACACCAGCACAGCGCAGGCGCATCATCTTCTATAGAGACGTTTGATCTAGTGGTGCTTGGCAGCGGGCCTGCGGCTAAATCGGTTGCCGAGGATGCGAGCGAAAGCGGTCACCGAGTGGCCTTGGTGGAGAGTCGCCGTTTTGGCGGAACGTGTGCGCTACGCGGTTGTAACCCAAAGAAGGTCTTGACCAATGCAGCTCTGCTGCTGGATCGAATGCGCTCGGCCAAAGGTTCCCTGTTCGAATCCACTGAGATTAAAACGGACTGGAAAACTCTGCATCGATTCCAAAGGGAGTTTACCGATCCGGTCGCCGAAAACACCGAATCGAATTTGAATGACAAAGGTATCGCGACGTTTCAAGGCGAAGCAAGTTTTATTGATCAGAACACAATTCGCGTTCACTCGGGAAGGGACGATCGGACGGTGAAGGCTGCGAAGTTTTTGATCGCGACCGGAGCCACGCCGAGGCCGCTTGATTTTGCGGGTAGTGAATTCTTAACGAGAAGTGATCAGTTTCTCGCACTCGAACAAATCCCGAAACGCATCCTATTTGTCGGTGGCGGGTACATCTCGATGGAATTCGGCCACGTTGCTTGCGCGTTAGGTTGTGAAGTCACTATCGTCGAACAATCCGAACAGTTGATGAAAGGTTTTGATCCCGACTTGGTTGAACAGCTAAAAGCATGGTCAATTCGGAAGGGGATTCGATTCCAAACTGGAGCACGCATTGAATCAATCCATCATATGAACAACGGGTCGCTTGAGATCGCGACCGATGGAAAGGATGTGATCCATGCTGATATGGCGGTGCACGGAGCTGGCCGGATTCCAAACATTCAGTCACTGAATCTGGAAAGCGCTGGGATTGAGTATTCGGACGACGGGATTCAGGTCGATTCATTTCTGCGATCAACCAACTGCCCTCACGTTTTTGCAGCAGGGGATTGTGCCGACAACGGTGGCGCGATGTTAACGCCGGTTGCGAACGAAGATGCCTATGTCGTCAGTAAGAATCTATTTGCTGATGAACCTTCGCATCGACCGGACTATAAAGGAATCGCATCGGCAGCGTTTACATGTCCGCCGATCGCTTCGGTCGGTTGCTCAGAACGCCAAGCGAGACAGGACGGCTACGAGATTGATGTTCATAAACGTGATACGTCAACCTGGGGTAGCGTACGGAAGACCGGCTTGCCATGCGCAGGCTACAAAGTCATCGTGGATCGATCGAATGATCAAATCTTAGGGGCACACTTGTTGGGCGTCGGTGCTGAAGATCAGATCAACCTATTCGCATTAGCGATCAAACATGGCATCGACACGAGGGCCATCAAATCGATGCCGTTTGCATACCCAACGCTGACGGCGGACTTGAAACGAATGGTATAACCCTGCGGTGATATTGGACGCTTTTCACCGGCTACATTTGGCAACGGAGGTCGAACGCAACGAACGATTTTGGTTCCTCCGTCGTACTATCGGTGAGGCTTTGATTGGGGGACTCGCTGGCACTGGCAGATGCGTTGGCTGATGTACTGGCAGGGGCTAGATCGAGCGAACCGTTTTCATCCGTGGCGAGCGGGGTAGATCGATGAAATCTAGTTTCGACGCGTTCGTGTTGTTGAAATGGGCGATAGTCCTTGTCTCAATCAAATTCTTCGTCGCGATCCTATGGCAGTACCGTTGGTACTTTCCGCCTGATTTCGACCTGTCGCCCTTTCTAGCCGGGCGCAGGCATTCGTTCAGTGGCTGGTATGCAGCTTCGTTTTACCTGCACATCTTTGTCAGTCCGATCGCATTGGCGCTAGGAACCTTCTTGATGTTTTCGCCGACGAAAGGGGAAAAACATCGACGGATCGGGAAGGTACAAAGCATGGTGGTGCTCTTTGGTGTGGTTCCGTCGGGACTGTTGATGAGCCAGCAAGCTTATGGAGGATCTGTCGCGGAAGCTGCTTTCATCGCACAATCGATCACGACAGGCGTCACCATGTTGATGGCGGCGCATTTTGCAATGCGTCGGGATTTCGATCGGCATCAGCTCTGGGCAAAGCGATGTTATTTGATGCTGTGGTCACCGTTGCTTTTGCGAGCGATCGCTGGAGTGATGATCGTGACCGGATGGGAATCGACGCAATCGTATCAAGCCAATGCGTGGATCAGTTGGTTGCTTCCGTTGATCTGTTTTGAAGTGCATCTTCGTTGGGTAGGCGACCGGACTACGAAAGGCGACGAACTTCGATCTGATCAGCGTTCGGCCGTTGGCCGACTAGATTTGAATCGAACCAGTCGTCGATTGTCAAAAGCGTTCACGATCATTGAGGTACTGGTCATTCTTGCCGTGATTGGGGTTCTCGTCGGCCTATTGCTTCCCAGTGTCAGGACGGCTCGCGAAGCGGCGCGGCGGATGAGTTGTTCAAACAACATCAAGCAGATTGGGTTGGCGATTCACAACTACCATTCGGCATACAAGCAGTTGCCAAAACAAATGGATGGAACGTTTGCGGCGACCCATCAGTCCCAGTCTGACCGTGATCACAACGGCTATCGATTAAGTTTCCTCGTTGGCCTGCTGCCATTTGCCGAGCAGCAACGCCTATGGGAAGAAATCACAGACGGCGAAAAGTCAGTCACGATGGGGCCGCCACCATGGAGCAATGAATTCAAGCCATGGACGACCGAAGTGCCAACATGGCGTTGTCCCTCTGATCCTGGAATCGGGTCGCCGGGGCTGGCGCGAACCAATTTTGCAGCATGCCTGGGTGATGCGATTGAAGGGTTGCAGCACGGGGCTGCCCGTTGGGATTCGAGGCTTTCCGCTTGGGTGTCCGTCGACACCGAACAGCTGGATGCGACAGGTCGCGGGGCGTTCGTGCCTCGAAAAGTCATCGCGTTTGAAGACATTCTTGATGGTCTTTCTAACACCATCATTGGTGCGGAGATCGCGACCGATTTGGGTGACGGTGATATTCGCACGGCGCCACTTCAGGTGGAAGAACTGCAGGTGATTGTCGATCAACCCAATTGGTGCAAGGATCGACGAGATCCCGATAACCCATCGGTTTGGAACGACTATCAAGACCAGCTGGAGCAGCGATTCGGAGCGCTCGATCGTCGTCGAGGGTTACGATGGGCCGATGGTGCAGCGTTGTACACGGGCATGAACACAATCCTTCCGCCCAATCGTGAGATCAGTCTGTCCGGCGGTGACGCCGGTATCGGGATGTTGGCTTCATCGAGTCGTCACTACGGCGGCACCCATGTATTGATGGGCGACGGCGCGGTCATTTTCATCACCGATTCGATCGACTGTGGCGATCTGGATTCAGGCACGGTGGTTTTGCATGGGGAAGATGGCCGTGCACCGGGATCTCCCAGCCCCTACGGCATCTGGGGTGCTTTGGGGACGAGGCAGTCCAAAGAAGTGATCGATGAACAGATCAATCGATGAGCTTTTCAATTGACCGTTATCAGGTTGACGAGGGTTAAGGGATGCCCAGCGCGACACCCTGACACCAAGGTGCTGACGCGTTGGATCATCCCAGGTCTGGTAAAGACGATGAATCCGATCGTGTCGGTTTCGATGCGTCGAGCACACGGGGTTTATACCACCTCAGATGACGGTTTCTCCTTAATCAAAGGCTTTTGTAGCCAGCTTATCATTCACGAATTTGATTGCGCGAAAAAGTGTCGCAGGTTTCGGACGACTTCACGTTAGAAGTCGCATCCACGCAAGTGAACCAGCACAGGAAGAGGCGCCTTCACCATGTTTCGTAACTCGGTACGTTCGCAACCCACCGAAACGCTCGATACCCATCAGAAAGCGCTTGAGGTCAACCTTGATCCACGCCGCTATGGGACGTTCGCCGAAATTGGTGCTGGTCAAGAAGTTGTTCGTTGGTTCTTTCGCGTTGGCGGTGCCGCTGGGACGATCGCCAAAAGTATGTCGGCCTACGACATGAAAGTAAGCGATGCGATCTACGGGCGTGCTTCACGGTACGTTTGTCGCGAACGGCTTGAAGCAATGCTGGACTATGAGCAGAAGCTCAACATCGACCGCCTGAAGGAACAACGCGGCGACACAACTACATTTTTCTCATTCGCCGATACCGTTTCGGCACGAAACTTTCATGGCACCAACGCTTGCCACGGGTGGATCGGGATCAAGTTCCAGGCTCACCCTCAGGACGAAGACAGCCAAATTATTTTGCACGTCCGAATGTTGGACGATGAGGCCGCGCTGCAGCAAGAAGCCCTCGGGATTGTCGGTGTGAACTTGATCCACGGGGCGTTCGCGTTGCACCACGAGCCGGACTTGTTGATCGCATCGCTTTTGGACGGACTGTCAACGAGTCGAATTGAGATCGACATGATCGAATTTTCCGGCATCGCTTTTCGCAGCGTTGACAATCGACTGATGAGCCTACGTTTGGTCGAGCTGGGACTGAGCGGTGCGGCAATGTTCGCTGCCGACGGCACGGTTTTGCAACCTTCGGAATTCTTCTATCGCAAAGCCATCTTGGTCGAACGCGGTAGCTTTCGCCCAGTTTGCAACGTGAACTTGGACATGTTGCGATGTGCCCACGATAAGTTTTCAAAGCTCCCGAGCGTGGCCGGCAAGGAGGTCGCACAGGTCATGGAGCTGACGATGAATAACTTGAAGGCAGAGGGAGAGATTGACCTCAATGACTTCTTGGCACGTGCCGATGTCATGGCGGCGTGTGGGCTGCCGGTGTTGATCTCGGACTACTTTCGATACTTCAAACTCGCTGCCTACCTGTCGACGCTGACCAAAGAAAGTATTGCGATCACCATGGGTGCCGGAAGCGTCATGGAGCTATTTGACGAGCAGTACTACACCAGTCTGGACGGCGGCATTCTGGAGTCATTTGGGCGTCTTTTCAAAAATGACCTGAAAATCTATTGCTATCCGATGCTGGATTCCACATCGGGAACATTGATGACTTGCAATAACCTGCAAGTCCAGGCTCCACTGAAGCAGCTGTTCGGATATCTGCACGACCGAGGATGTATTCAAGACGTCGAAAACTACACTCCCGAATGTTTGAGAATCCGTTCACGCGAAGTGTTGAAAAAGATCAAAGAAGGCGACATGAGCTGGGAGTCCATGGTTCCCGACAAGGTCGCCGAAGTGATCAAGAAGAAGCGATATTTCGATCACAATCCGGAATTCGAAACTGCAGACTATTGATCGAGACCTTTATCTGAGCCCAACGATCGTTGACTGAAGCGGAGCGGCGATCGCTGTCGATGGATAGAACATTGGCAGTGGGCTGATAAGGATTTCGGTATCTCGTTTTCATCGATCCCCCTGCTTTGCTAAACTTGATCACGACGGATTGATCAAAGTTTCCATTCGAAAGGGGGGAGCGTCCATGAAAGGCTATTTTCGTCAGATCGACTGCATCGTGTTGCTGGCAGTCGGGATGGCGCTGATTTCGATCCTTTCGATGGGCACGTTGCGTCGACGCTCGACTGCTCGGGCCGTGGACTGTCAACAGAACCTCAGCAAGTTGGCGCTCGCCTCGCTGAACTACCACTCTGCCCATCGCCAGTATCCTACTGGTGCCGGTGGGACGACACCGGGTGGTAAAGATCCGACGAAAGGAAACGATCTTCGTTTGGGTGCCTTCGTCGCGATGTTGCCGTTTTATGAACACGTCGACGTCTACGACAAGTTGACCGCTCCCTTCGAAAAGGACGGGGTTTCGTTTCCCGTGATGGGGCCCGTGCCGAGTTATGACCCGGCGGTTTACGAGCCCTGGTCAATGCGACCGAGTGAATTGGTGTGTCCTGATGATCCATATCACGATGACATGCCGATGGCGATCAGCTATGTGCTCAACTACGGCGACGCGGTTTACTTGGCTGGTGATCTGTGTGGCTATTCGACATCCGATTTTCAACAGATCACGGCAACCTTGGCAGCCCACCGAGGTGTCTTTGCCCGTGAAAGGGTCGTCCGGATTCGCGATGTCATCGATGGGACTTCGAACACGTTGATGTTTGCGGAAGCCAAGATTGAAGGCCCAGCCGTTGCGAAGGATATCAAGCAGTTGCCGTTGAATCCTTCGTTGGCATTAAAGCGATACCCGCAAAGCCAGCTTTGGCCGAAAGGACGTGATTCACTTTGGTGTTCCGGGCTTCTAAGATCAACGGGCTTTCAAACGATCTTGCCACCGAACTCACCTTCGGCAACGTCCGACTTGGGCGAACACACCTGTGTGATGTCTGCGTCCAGCTTTCACGGTAGCGGAGTCCACGTTGCGTTCGCGGATGGGAGAATTGGATTCGTCAGTGCATCCGTCGATGTCGGTGATTCCACTAGCCCTAGCGTCGGGATCGCAAAGGGACCCATGGCCGGTGCGAAGCTATTGCGTCCCGGAAGGGGCAGCCCTTATGGCGTCTGGGGGGCGATGGGGACACGAGGTTCCAGGGAGTCGGTTTCCAGAGAGGCAATGCAATCATTCAAAGAGCTTCCTACCGATCAGCCCGCGAAGACACCCACAGAACCTGAACCGCACCAAGAAACGTCTAAGCCAATTCCCATGACGCCGCCCGAGGCAGAAAAGGATCCATCAGGCGATCGCGAAAAACAACCAGTAATGTTGGAGCCACCTGTCGCGCCAAACCCCGCAAACACGGGCCCCGAAGACACTGTTCCCTCTAGCACCGTGAAGCGACCCGATTCAGAGCCGCCAGTCTCGGTGGACGATGCTGCTAGCCCAACAGACCCAGCGTCTGTCAAGTTGCCACCTAAAACCTGGAAGCTCGCCGCTGAGGGTAAGACGGTCGTCGGGTGGTTGGTATCTTGCGACGACGCGGGGAATGTTTCGATGCGATTGCCAGATGGAAAGACAGCGGAGTTTGTGCTGACCGATTTTGCGTCGAAAGATGCGTATCAAATTGTGCAGAATCGCAAAGGGAATCGTGAGGCCGCGATCGATTCGCTGCGCCCCCGGTTGGTGGAAGCCATCGCGTTGCTTGAGAAAAAACAGTTCAGCGACTTTTTAAAACGCTTCTACCATCCTCAGCCTGTATCAGCCGAGCAGACCAAAGAAATCTCTGACCGTGTGTCCCGACGCCGTGGTGTTTTGATTCAGGTTCTTGATGAAGCGATCCGATCAATCGAAAGTGGTGATATCGAGATGCAGGCGACTGAAAAAGGGTTTTCCGTCGAATTCAAAGCCAACACTCAAGATAATGCTCCGGCTCTGTTGATGACTTTCCTTGAAGGAACGTGGTTTGTGACGGGGCTCTAAAATCAGCTGTTAAGTCGTCCGTTATCTAACGCGACGTCGGCACATCAATAGGCGCAAGTTTCGCGGGCAAGCGATTGACCAAATTATGAAACGGGAATCGAATCGACCGGCAAACGCGTTGGCAATGCTGATTTTCGGTTTGATTCTTGTCGCAATGTTACCGCGTCAATTGATCAGCCAGCGTGAATCGACACGTTCGTCTGTTTGTGCAGATCACTTACGAGAGATCACATCGGGGCTTCATAACTATTCCAATGCCTTCAAGCGGCTTCCGCCGGGAACCGGTGGCACCTGGTCGGGACAGGATCCCTCCAAAAGCAACCAAGGACGTTTGGGACCGTTGGTCGGACTGTTGCCGTTCATCGGTCACACCAAAACATGGGAGATCATCGCATCGCCTTTGAACACCGAAAACGGAATGTCCTTTCCACCGATGGGGCCGACTCCGACATTCAACCCGGAACGCTATCCGCCTTGGGCAATGGCGCCGGAAGTTTATCTTTGTCCGACCTCGGCGAGTGTTCTAAATAGGGAATCTCAGGTCGTTACGTCGTTGCGCGAGCCAGAACGAAAACTGACCGTGACGAGCTATGTCGCATGCTTTGGTGATTCGACAACGATGCAGGGTGAAATCCTTGATTTATCGGATCCGTTGATGCGAGACCTCGTGCGGCAACGCAACGCGTCAAATCGAGGCATGTTTGTCACCGGGCGTTCGATTCGACTAAGTGATTGCACCGATGGGCTATCCAACACGGTGATTTACTCGGAGACGATCGCCAGCCTGCGTCGTCTTGACGGCCAGAGCGAGATCGTCCGCAACGTTCAAGGTCTAAGCAAGCAACCTTCGCTTTGCATTGAAGCTGCACAAAAGGAAGATCGACAGTTTTGGAAGTTTGGTCGCGGCGCGAGGTGGAGCGATGGGTGGCCATTGTTGACCGGGTTTCAAACCGTGCTACCACCCAATTCGCCATCTTGTACGTCGCCTTTTGGAGCGATCGACCCCGTCGTCTCGGCGAGTAGCCTTCACCCTGATGGAGTTCATATCGCGCTCGCCGATGGGGCGGTTCGATTCATCACCGACAGAATTGATACCGGTGATCTTGATGTGGCTGGCGTCGCTAGCGGTGAAGGGTACGCCCAACCTGATTCGGAAAGTCCCTACGGACTGTGGGGTGCGATCGGAAGTCGAAACGCAGGCGAAATCGTTCCCAACGGTTTGCCAGACATCCCGGAAATCAAACAGCAATCGGAAGTGGCAGACGACCTGAGCAATACAGACGAGCTCTATTCATGGACAGATCACCAAAGCGGTGACGAACTGTCAGCGAAGTTCATTGAAATTCGCGATCAGACAACGGTACGTCTTAAACACCAATCGGGCTCTATTCATGAAGTCCCACTGAACTCTCTAGCCCCCAGCGAAATCGTTCGTGCTGTCGAACTAGATTTGATTCGCAAGGCCGCGATGGATTCACTGTAATAGGTTGATCAGTGCTTGGGCCGAGGCCACCAACGGCGTTTCGATTCGGGCGGATGGTCGAGCATCGATTGCAATCGTTCACCCAGAGCGGCACTTGCTTCTGAATCCGAAAGGTCAATCTTGTCGCAAAGCGAATCGATCCAATTGACACGATGGTTGGCGATGAAGGAATTGGCAATCAATTGAAGCAACGAGCGGACATCGATTTCGATTCGACGAGGAAGTGTTTTTGACAAGTCGTTGTCCCAAGTCGCAAAGTAGCGTCGCCAGCCATTCAAACTAGACGCCGCATCGATCAATCGGGTTTCACCATCATGTCCGATAACAACATTGCTGGGCGTGATCGATCCATGAGTGGCTCCGGTACGATGCGCCGCCGCCAATGCATAGGCAACGCGTACATAGATTGTCAGCCGGTCGTTGATTGATCGCGTGGGATCATGGTCGTATTCGGACAGTAGCGTCCCAAAGACCCAGGGCCGAACCACCGCCAAGTGCGTTCGGTTCATCGCGGCGATCCGCGGTGCGTCCCAACATGGATGTGAAACGTTGCTGGCCTGTTCACACAGATCCAAAATTCGAGTCTTCTGCAAAGCATCAGCAGTGATCGGAAACGGAATGACTTTCATCGCGACAAAATCGCCTCGATTCGTATCGCGTCCTTTGACAAGCCAGCTTCTGCCTAGCGGGCTAATCGTGGAAGCGATGCACTTGGCGCTTGCCATCCAGTCCGGCGGTCGGATCGGAATCGGGACGTCGATTGAATCTTCGCGTTGGTGTCCGTCTTCTGGAAACGGCGAGTTCGGTTTGACAACGCCGGCTCCAGCGATTGTTAAGTCTCGCTCTAATTCGAACCCGCTTGAGCCACCACTTTGTGGCTCGGAGATAGGCTTTGGTGCCGCAGTGCTGATTTGCGAATCCGCAATCGGCTGAACGTTTGGCTTGCGAAGAGGTTCGCTATTGGAAAAGCCCGCATGGTTGGCCGAACCATCCAAATAGGCAAGCTGCCGAATCGGGTCGGCGAACTTCGGGAATCGATTTGTCAGTTCGACGATATCGACCTGCTCTTTCAATTCCCGGCGTATACACATTTCCGCGTCGATTAGATCGAGGACGCTGGATTCTGATTCGGCAAGAAGCGGGAATTGACGTAGGTATTCTTCCGTGGCAGTTCGATATCCACGGCGCCAGCTGAGCATTAGGTCTAAAGCGGCCAAGTCGACAAGCATGTCTCGGCCAACTTCGCAATCTTCCAACAGTTGGATCAGTGGGGCGGATGGGTTTTCGGCGCGAATCCGTTTCAGCCACGTTCCCAGTTCATCGATCGAAACGCGGCTATCTTCGAAAGGATCGCTAGAAGAATCGTGGTCGGGGGCCGTCATCCCATCGGTCATCCGTCCATCTCCCGGATACCGATCTCGTCACGGACACGTTGCAGCGCCCTTCGCACACGCATCCGAGCGGTATCGGCTTTGATGCCGAGACGTTCACCAATCTCGCTCCAATCCCGGTTTTCCAACATCATGTCGACCGCGATGGCATCGTGTTCTCCTAGAATCGCACGGACGCGATCGGCGACCTCTCTTCGCAGCGCGACTTGGCTTGGTGAAGTTTGATCGGTGCGTAGTTTGATGTCTTCAACGGGTGTGGCTTCGTTGCGACGAAAGTCTCGGCAGTGCCTGGCCAAGGTGCGAAACGTATCGACAACTTCGTTGTCGATCGCTCGCAAGATGTAGCTCAAGATATCTTCGGCGGTCAGTTGGTCTGCATCGCTGCGGCGTGCCAAGTCGACCATGACTTCGTTACAGATATCCATCGACTCGGTTTGGCCAGTCAAACCGTATTGTCGAAGTCGTGTACGTGCACGACGTCGCAGTTGGTTTCCGAACGTTTTCCAAACGTCATCGAGCGATGCCGGTTGGGTATCAGACGTTTGTGAATCGGGTTCGTTGTCAGACATCGAAATTCGACACCGTCACTGGTCAGTCTCAGTTGGAACATTCGTCGGCACTCGATTCTGTTCCATCTGCTTCGCACCGACGATTACCAAAACGCCTAAAACTAAAAAGAAAGTTCCCAATAGACGTAAAATCGAAACCGGCGACTTGGGATTCCCTAACAATCCGAAGTGATCAAGAAACAATGCGGCGATCGTTTGGCCAGTCATCACGGCGGCAAACCAGGGCAGCGAGCCAACGCGTGGAACGAGCAGCAACGATGTCGAGACCATCACAACGCCGATCGCACCACCGGTCCAAATCCACCAAGGGAGCTGTGCAGGTGAAGTCAAAAACCGAGGTGGGAAACCACCGCCGATCAGCAGTGTCAGCAGGAACAGAATTGCCGTACCGCAGGCAAACGATATGAACGACGCCTGCAACGGATGCGCGACACTTTTGCCCAACATTCCGTTGACACTTGGTTGAGCCCCCAACAATCCCCCGGCAAGGAGTCCGACCGTGACCGCAACAATCAAGATAGCTGATGGATGATTCAAAGATCTGTCCTACAAACCGCTTGTCGTGGTTCAGGAACGACAGGGTTCTGACAGACGCCGATTGGGTCCCGGAATCTCTGGTCCCAGGTGGGCGATCTGATTTTGATCGTCAACGAAAACCAAACGGGGCCGATGGGCTTTCACTTGGTCTTCAGGAACGTAGCCATAGCTGGCAATGATGACTTTGTCGCCCGGTTGAATTAGGTGGGCGGCGGCACCATTGGCACAGATGTCACGAGACCCAGATTCGCCGGTGATCGCGTAGGTTTCCAAGCGACTGCCGCGTGTGACATTCCACACGTACACGGACTCGTAAGGCACAATCCCGGAGGCTTCCAGCAGATCGGGTGGGATCGTGATGCTGCCTTCGTAATCCAAATCCGCGCCCGTGATGGTGGCGCGGTGGATTTTGGCGGACAGCATTTTTCGAAACGGGCTATTCATGATCCCAAATAGGGCTGGAGCAGTTCAACAGTTTCGGGGTCTCGCAGTGAGAGTTTTCCGAAACCCAGAACACCACCGGCAGCCACGGCTGCCTGTTGATGTTCGTCGTAGTTGGTGACCAACATGACGGGTGTTTGGCCAACTTCATTGTCGGCTTTGATTATTTTCACCACATCAATGCCATCGGTATAGTCCCGATCCAATTTGCGGTTCACCGTCACCAAGTCAACTTGACGTTTACGCATGACTTCGAGGGTATCATCGGCACCATGGGTTTGGATGACAACCGCATCGAAGTTTGACGTCATAAACTGACGAATGGCGTGAAAGTCTGGACCACAATTACCGCAGTCGACAACCGTCTTCGTCATTTTTCTTCCGAAGCTTCAATGGCGAACAATTTATCCTTCGTGCTGATGTAGATCCGTCCGTTGGCGGCAATCGGTGTGCTGTAGACACTGCTGCCCATGTTGATCTCATCCATCGGTTCGTTGTATTGCGATCCGAATTGGAACACAGCGACGTCGCCGTCTTCGTCACCGACGTAGACATGACCGTCAGCGATCAAGGGGCTTCCCCAGCTTTGGGCCAACATATCGTAGGTGAAGTAAACCTTGGCTTGTCCGTTTTCGCCGCGAGCGTCAAGACAGTGCAGCAAACCGGAAAAGTCAGCAACGTAGATCAAGTCGTCTTTGATCGCGGCGGTGCCGATCGTGCGGTGCATTTCTTCCTCGAAGTCGATTTCACCGTCTTCGTTGGTGTCCGCAATCGAGTAGTGCCAGACCACAGCCGAGTTCGGGTTGTCGACAGCAATCTCGCTCTTTTCTGGTTCGACCGCTTGAATCCGTTTGTGTGGGATTTCGACGCGGTTGTCACCTTCGACCTTCATCGCCAATTGAGGCGAAACGTTTCCACGTTTGGTCGGGTCGATGCACCAGAAGTGGCCTTCGCCTTCACCGTGCTCGGGGTCTTGGCCGACAGCGACATAGACGAGGTCGTTGTAAATCACTGGCGTCGCGATGATGTTGTTACGCGTGCCTTCACCACCGAGAACCCATTTCGATTCTTTCGGGTTGGCATCGAACTTCCACAACAAAACGCCTTTGCCGTCTTTACCGGGACCCGCTTCAAAACTGTACAACCATCCGTCGCCACCGGCGAACAGGACCTGTGGTACACCGCCCAACACAGCAACCGCGGGGCTGGACCATTGTCCGTGCAGAATGTTCGTTCCGGGCGATGAATCTTGCCACAGCAGTTCACCGGTGTTCTTGTTCAGACAGATGAACGTGGGGGCATCAGGCGATGGCAAGTTGATGTGCGATTCGTCCAAACCGTTGCTGGTGTTGACGAACAGGTAATCACCGTAGCTGGTGACACTGCACGAACACATGTTGTGCTGGCTGGTGTAAAGCTGATCCATCATGTTGAAGATCCAGATGGTGTCAGCATCACGTTTGTCGTGAACACCAAGCTTTTTGAAAATGCTGACGTTGGGGCCAGCTTTCTTGATCGAAAGGGTGCGATCGACACCGTTGAAGTTACCCGTCGCGGTCCATGCAGATCCTTCGGTGACCACTTCGACTTTGGTATCGCCTTCGACGGCTTCACCCGCGTTTTCGAGAGCTTCTAGAACGCTTTCGGAAAGCTTACCTTCGCTGAAGCCAGCCATCGCCGCCTTACCGGCATCAGATGCCAGGGCGATGTCGGTGACGCGAGCGGTTTCGGCGGTGACAGGGCCATCATCTTCGTCGTCATAGTAGCCTTCGGTGTCCAAGCAACGGACTTCACCGCGGTTGGTGACGAACCACAGGCGTTTGCCTTCGACCAGCGGTGCACAGCAGATGCCTTGCAGAGGCCAATCGTGGACACGACCGGTGATCAGTTTTTCGCTGCTATGTTGCCACAGGAACGATCCGTCGGTTTCTGAGAACGCCAGCAAGCAACCCAAGTCAACTTGAGGTGGGTAGCGTTTCAGGTGACCGGCACCGTTGTTGGTTCCGACATACACACGGCCGTCGGCGACGACGGGATTTCCGTAGGTTTGGCTACCGAGGTTGGCATACCAGGCAATGTTTTCGGCTTTCGACTTGTCCCATTCGCCGCTACGACGATCGAACTTGCCGATGTTCCATTCTTGTGGCAATCCGGTGACGCCGGGGACGTTGTTCTTCAATCGAGAACCACCCCACTGTGGCCAGTCACCACCGGCCGAAAGCACATCTTCGGGAGACGTGGTTTCATTGACCAGAGTGGTCGCTTCGGTCGTGGCAGGTGCCGCTTCGGCGGCGGCCGGCTCAGCTGGCTTCGCTGGCTTCGCTGCGATCTTCGCGGCCGGTACGGACGCGGGTTCTTCGCTGGCGGTTTCCGCCGGAGCTTCTTCGGCAGCGGGTTCTTCTTTCATTTCAGCTTCGGCGACCTTCGCTTCCACTGGTACTTCGGCAGCCGGTGCGATCAGGGTTGGTGGTTCAACCTGGGTGATCGGTGTTTCGGAAGCGACACCATCATCGGCAGTCACGTTGTCGCCGGTGGTGTTGCTAAGAGTGTCGTCGAAGGTGGCATTGTCCGACGCGGCACGCGGGACAGCGGTGGGTGGTTTACATCCACTGGTCGCGGCGGCGGTGATGCTGCCGAGCACGAAGGCCGCGACAATCATCGAGAACGCTGAAAGTTCGTTTTTTCGCATTGCGATTATGGGGTCGAGGGACCGAGTTTATTGAGGGAGGGTGGGGAGCGTTGGTTTCGGTGCCGTTCGATTGTCGAAGGGCTCAGTTGGAAACAGAACGCTGCAAAAGCGGCGCCGCGATTGGCGCCGCGATCTCATTTTCATTCAGGCAGGGTTATTCGCTGTCATCGTTGGCGACGACTTCGATGTTGTCCAAGTACAGTTCGGCGACTTTTGCGTTGCCGTACAATCCGGGGCTTGAAGCCAAGTTGGGCGATTCATCACGAGCTGTGACCGTCCAATCTTTGGGCTCTTCTTCGTCACGAGGCCAGACCTTTCCACGCAGGACGGCAACGGTCGCCGCACCTTCGCTTTCCAAGTCCACTCGGAACTTCATTCGATACCATTTGTCCTCTTCCCAGGGGAAGTCGACAGTTTCGGCCATTCGCAGCTGAGCCGACCAAGTGCGGATTTGCAATTGTTGGCTTTGACCCATCAAGTCCAGCACATAGCCGTGAGCGGTCAAGCCGATGTCCGGCAATTGGGCGCTCATCCGTTTGCCGCGAACGTCTGCGGAAATTGTGTATTCCGAAAGGTCACTTGGCCCCATCCAGGCGCGGCTTCGTGCACCCTTTGGAATCGTGGTGACTTTGGTCAATGCCGGTGATCCATCGATGTCACGAATGACGTGTCGATAGCGGGCACCAACCCATGACAATGGTGGATCGGTCATCCCGTCGAAGGTGAACTTCCACGGCAATGGTGGAACGATTCGTACGCGGGCATCGCCTTTGACGCCGTTGACTTCGGCGACAACATCAACACCGGTGTGGGCGGCGTCTTGGTTTGCGATCAGCTTGTTGCCGTCGATCTTGGCTGCTTTGCCATCGACCGTGATCGTGACGCCATCGGGAGTTTCTAGCTTTTGTCCGTTGGCATTGAACACGTTGACCGTGTATTCGATGGTTTGGCCCGGTTGGACAAGGGCTTCGCAAGGAACGATTTGGACCTGAGCGATTTCGGTGTCTTCGCTGACCGGAGTCTCTGGTTCCAGCTTGCCGCCCAAGGTGGCTTGCGTTTGTTTGCCTTCGCCACTGCCAACGCAGTACATCGCGGTGGTGCTTTGAATGTAAAGCTTCCCGTTGGCGACGATCGGTGAAGCGCCGAAACCGGTATCGCGGATACGTCCTTTGCTAAGCACATCGAAGCCATCTTCGGTGGGTTCGACGATTGCCCAGCGGCCATTTTCGGTAGTGACATAGATCTTTCCGTCCGCGTACAGCAACGCAGAACGCTGGCGGCTGCCGGCAAATGCTTTGCGTTCGACAATCGGTTCACCGGTCTTGGCGTCGAAGACCCACATTTTGCAGCGGTCATCGACCCAGTAAACACGTCCGTCGACGTAGACCGGTTCGCTGTAACCGGAAACAACTTCGAGGTGCTTCCACATCTCGGTAACTTCGGTGTTGTCACCTTTGCCAGAGATCTTCAGTCCGGCAACGGCTCCCATCACGCTCGCGTCGTCAGCGTTTTCTTCGCTGTGGCTGCAGAACACCATGTCGCCAACGACCAATGGCGTCGCGAACAGACCGCGGAGTGACAGTTGGTAATTCCAAAGTGGTTTGCCCGTGCGAGGCTGGAATCCCCAAACCGAACCGTCGCCGCAACCGAGGATCAACTGACGTTGTCCATTGACGGTGACCAAGCTGGGTGCGGAGTAGGTCGTATCGTATGGCAGGTCTCGAGTACCACTGAACCAAACGAATTCGCCAGTCTTCTTGTCCATCGCCAAAAGACGGTGGTTTGGCTTGGCGTAGTCCCCCCAGTTGATGATGATCCCGCTGATGATTACCAGGTCTTCGTGAACGATTGGAAAGTTTGTCCGACCACCATAGGTGCTCAGCATTCCGAATTGCTCATGCAGCGGAACTTTCCAAAGGGTTTCGCCGGTGTTTCCGTCGATGCAGAGAAAGATGTCACAAGCACCGAGCACATAAATATTGCCGGTCTCTTGATCGCCGACGACGCTTGACCAACCGATTCGCTCTGCCGGGACATCGCTTAGCCAGACGTTGTAGTTGTTTTCCCAGATCGTTTCGCCGGATTCGGCGTCCAGGCACACAACTCGCTCACCCTCGCGTGAAGTGCTCGGAAGGTATCGTTGAATACTGTAGAGCCGCCCGTTCATCGCGATCGGGGTGCAGGGACCGCCCAGATCGTCGCGTTTCCAAACAACGTTGCTGCCTTCGCCGCCATCGGGATCCCAATCTTCGGGCAAGCCGGTGACTTCCGCGGAGCCGTCCATGTTGGGGCCGCGCCAATAAGGCCAATCGGCGGACTGGCCATATAGCAGGGCCGGCATCAGCATTAGGCTCGCTAACGACCAAAGCCAGCGATCTCGCAGTGTCAATTTCATTGATTTTGTCAGACAGAAAGACTGGGGAGAGGGTTAAGGCAGGACGGATCAATGCGAACACGTGACCTGATCCGCTTACGCATTTTAGCTGGGAGTCGAGCCGAGTGTCATTCGCTAAGTGGATCCGGCAAGGGTTGTTTCAGTCAAAGTGTTCGTCGTGCGGATCAAATTTGGGATAGCAAACGATCAGCACGTCCATCTCGCCGATGGCGCGATGGCGGGTTCCCGGCGGAATCAATACCGAAGTTTTGGGGCGAACGGGGTGCAATTGTCCATTCAATTCAATCGCCGCGTCCTCGTTACAACTGAGCACCACGTAAACCTCCGTATGTTCGCGGTGATAGTGCGTCTTTGCGTCGCACTTAATCTGAGTGAAGTGAACCGTCGCTGGAAAATCTTCCCTGTCGGCGAATGCTCGGCGAGCGACCCCACAGGGGCAATTCACCCCAGGTAGTTCCGTCAAATTCAACACTTCGGGGTCGAGCATGCCAGTTGATCGCGGTGAGGAATCAATTCGCGGACGTTTCGCCTGCACAGTTGTCTGGTGACACGAACCGATTGAGTCCCACCAGTTTCCAACCACCCTCAGCAATCACACTCTGACCGCTCCTGCAAAGACCGGCCTACTTAGACCAAGACTCAAAATCCTACCGTGAAGGCGATGCGACGCCAGGTGAGGATCATTGCGACGGTCAACCCGCAGCGATCAGGATCGCGATTGTGGATTGTCGTTTGGGGGTGTTCGGGCAGCTCCGGGGAAGCGAATCCGCCTTCAGTTCACAGTTTATACCGTTGGCGACAATTCTTCTACGCGAGCAATCGTTGCAGTGCGAAGTCCTTTCGGTCTCGCGATAGTCTACCTAGGCGGCAAAGCTTTCCAAGCAATCGAAAATGGCACCTAACACTGATTTCCGTGGCAGCCGAATCCGATAGGTGTAGTGATCCAGGTTGGCGAATCATTGTGACCTGCAATGTTGCTAGCTAACGATCGACCCAGAAATTCTCTGATGCACAGGACGCATCAGAGAGATGAAGGGCAGACATCGCGTTCAACCATCGATTTGCCATAGAAATTTGGCAAACGTTGTTCCACCGCAACCGATGCCAACGAGCTGAACGAAGTCGGCGGGCTGTGCTTCCCACCGCGGTCCGTCCGTGCTCGAAGGGTGCGATTCGGGTGCGATCGCCGGCAACTTCGTCCAGCGACCGCATCTGATCGGCAAGTCGGGGAAGGCCGAGCGTCTGCTTTTCGCAAATCGACCCGCGTAAATGAAGGGAGACGTGGTTCCGATGATCCGGACACTATTGACTTTGACTCTTGTGATTGGCACGACGGCTTGTTGCCAAACTCAAGGGATGGACTTGCTAGAGAAACTTATGGGACGTTGTGGCACTTCTTCGTGCTGCGACACCGCTTGCTGCGACGCTGAACCTGCATGTGGCTGTGAAGCTCCTTGCGGATGCGCTGCAGAGCCAGCTTGCGGCTGCGAAGCCCCAGCCTGTGGTTGTGCTGCTGAACCCGCATGTGGCTGCGAAGCCCCTTGCGGATGCGCTGCAGAGCCAGCATGTGGCTGCGAAGCCCCAGCATGCGGCTGTGCTGCTGAACCCGCATGTGGCTGCGAAGCTCCTGCTTGTGGATGTGCTGCTGAGCCAGCATGTGGCTGCGAAGCTCCATGCGGATGTGCTGCTGAACCAGCTTGCGGCTGCGAAGCTCCTTGCGGATGCAGCAAGAAGCGTGGCGGTCTGTTGGCTGGACTGTTCAACTGCAAGAAAAGCTCTTGCTGCGAACCAGCTTGCGGCTGCGAAGTTCCAGCTTGCGGATGTGCAGAACCAACCTGTGCCGCTCCAGCTCCTTGCGGATGCGACATGGGCTGCGACAGCGGATGTGACTCTTGCTGCAGCACCAAGAAGTGCGGCGGCCTGCTTCACAAGCTGTTCGGCAACCTGAAGAAAAGCTCTTGCTGCGACAGCGGCTGCGACGCTCTGAGCTGCGACAGCGGCTGCGGATGCGGAGCTCCTGCTTACGCTGCTCCAGTTGCGGCTCCAGCAGCTGCACCTGCAGACGCTGCTCCAATGCCTCCAGCACCGATCGTTGATCCAAGTGCAAGCGTGACACAAAAGCGACGCGTCATTCAAGCTAGCGCCCGCTTCGTTCGCTGAGATATGCGACCGTAGCGACATCGGGCTTCGGTCTGATGGCTAGCTCTAAGACGTGCAACGCGAAAGCGGCCTGGCAACTCGATTGTCAGGCCGCTTTTTTTTGGTTTGCGGTGGTCCCAAAACCGCATCGTCCTAACCACCGTTTGGGCTGCCGCCGTCTCTCTTTTAGGACACCCTTGATCTGGTTGGCGTCTCCACTTTTCGAGCCCAAACAATGGCTCTAACCTGTACGGTGTCGCGTGATGCGTGACGGTGGCTATCCCGCTGCAGGGACGTCTTCCACGCCAACGTATTTGAAATCAACACACCGTTTGTCACGACGCTGCCAACATTTGAGGCGGTTGTCGTGCATCGATTCTGATCCAACCGGATACCCCCATGTCAGCTGACGAAGCTTCGATCCGTAAACTGCTCGATTCACATCCCGATCCCGAAACCGGGCGACCGATGGGGTCGGTGGGGCAGATCGGTGAAATCACAGTCAATGGTGACACGATCGAAGTCCAAATCGGACTATCAACCCATTCGATGCCCATCCGAGCAGATGTCCAAGACGCCATCGAATCAAAGGTCATCGCCGCCAATCCGGGTTGCTCCGTCAACGTTTCCGTCACCAAACACGCCCGTCCCGCAGCGCGGGTGGGACAGACCGCTCTGCGAGCTAAAAGTGTGATCGCAGTCGGTAGCGGCAAAGGCGGCGTCGGTAAAAGCTCGGTCGCCGCATCGTTGGCATTGGCCCTGCGGCATTTGGGAGCAACCGTCGGGTTGATGGATGCCGACGTCTATGGTCCCAGTGTGCCACACCTGTTGGGCCTGTCTGGACGTCCAGCGATTAGCGAAGACAAGCGAATCCAACCGATCACATTGCGAGATGACAGTGACGCGGCCGCGATGCCGGTGATGTCGATGGGTTTTCTGGTGGAACCTGATCAAGCTGTGATCTGGCGAGGCCCCATGCTGCACGGTTCAATCAATCAGTTCTTGGGTATGACCGAATGGGGCGAGCTTGATTATCTGATCATCGACATGCCGCCGGGTACCGGTGACGTCGCGCTCACACTTTCCCAAGCGGTGCCGTTGTCGGGCAGCGTGGTCGTTTGCACCCCGCAGGAAGTCGCGTTGCTCGACGCCGTCAAAGCGATCGCGATGTACCGCAAGGTCAACATCCCGATCCTAGGTGTTGTCGAGAACATGAGTGGGTTCCTATGCCCGGATTGCGGGAAGACGTATGACATCTTCGGGTCCGGTGGGGCACGTGAAAAAGCAGAGTCGCTGGACGTGCCGTTCTTGGGCGGTTTGCCGATCGATATCGAGCTTCGTAAGGCATGCGATGAAGGACGGTTGCCAGCCTTGATCGCCGACAATGAAGTCGCCCGGTTGCCGTTTGAGAGGATCGCACAGTCATTGGTGCGTACGATCGCGTCACGCAACGTCGCCGCACCACCAAAGCCAACATTGCCAACGTTGTAACGGTTCGAGATCGGACGGTGTAACCGCAATGCAGGTCCCCATCAGCCGGAACGCGTTAGCGTCGGTTGAGTGGATACGCTGCTGCCAATCACGATTTTTGGCCCTGTGGTAGACGTTGTGGTCCGATTTTCTGAGCCGCAACGCGTTAGCGTCGGTTACGTGATTGAGCTGCAAACCGCGGGCTGGCGCCGCGCGGCTGATGGTGATATGAATCGTTTTGCGTTTCCTGCGTCGAATTTGATTTCGCTGGCGGTCACGGGCTGTTGAGTCGGGGGAACGTTTGCGTTTCGATCAGCCGCCACGCGCCAGCGTGCGGTTACTGGCGGGTTTGGATTCAGGCTGGGAACCGCACGCTGGCGCGTCGCGGCTGATAGCGGGTATGCATCGTTTTTCGTTCTTGATCTCCATCAACCGCCACGCGTTAGCGTCGGTTGAGTGGATACGCTACTGTTAACCGTGGGCTAACGCCCAGCGGCTGATACTGCACCCGTCTCCATCAGCCGCCACGCGCTAGCGTCGGTTAAGTGGATACGTAGCTGCCAATCACGGGCTATGGCCCTGTGGTTGACGTTGTGGTCCGATTTTCTGAGCCGCCACGCGCTAGCGTCGGTTGAGTGATTGTGCTGCAAACCGCGGGCTGTCGCCGCGCGGCTGATGGTGATATGAATCGTTTTGCGTTTCCTGCGTCGAATTTAATTTCGCTGGCGGTCACGGGCTGTTGAGTCGGGGGGATGTTTGCGTTTCGATCAGCCGCCACGCGCCAGCGTGCGGTTACTGGCGGGGGCGGATCCGGGCAGTGAACCGCACGCTGGCGCGTCGCGGCTGATAGCGGGTATGCATCGTTTTTCGTTCTTTGATCCCATCAGCCGCCACGCGCTAGCGTCGGTTGAGTGGATGCGCTGCTGCAAACCGCGGGCTGACGCCGCGCGGCTGATATTGCATCCAATCCATCAGCCGCCACGCGTTAGCGTCGGTTACGTGACCACGCTGCCGCAAACCGCTTTCTAACGCCCAGCGGTCGATTCTGCGGCCGACAAACGGACCAACGGCGCATAAAAAAACCACTCGGAAGCTGACTTCCGAGTGGCCAAGATGAATTGAGCTCGACGTTCAAAGCGCCGAAGGAAGAAGACCTAGCGACGCTTCTTAGCAGCCTTCTTTTTGGTTGCTTTTTTCTTGGTCGCTTTCTTTTTGGTCGCCTTTTTCTTAGTAGCTTTCTTCTTGGTCGACTTTTTCTTCGTCGCCTTCTTCTTTGCTACCTTCTTAGTCGACTTCTTCTTAGCTGCCTTCTTCTTGGTCGCTTTCTTCTTGGCAGCCTTCTTCTTGGTTGCTTTCTTCTTGGCCACAGTATTCCTCCGCGGAATTGGAACACGATGGTGAGTCATTGTGACTTGCTTGGAAACGTTTCCATTCAAGTCACCGGCCACGGCCCACCATACGCTAGTAAGTGTCAATCTGAAATCGAAGCGGTCATCCAACCGTCCAGTCGATTTCAATTGACGTAAACCTGCGGTATTTGTACGCGCTGCTACAAATTCCGCAACATCTTTTTGCACATTTTATGCTTGCAAGAAAGACCAGTTCTGCTATGCGGCGGCAAACATGCACGTCTTCGCTTTCACATCGCAACGTGTTTGTTGTCCAATCGCGATGTGATCGATCGACGTCCAAGTGTTGTTGTCGATCGCGTTGATGTTCAATGACGCCGTCTGCAACAGCGTCGCACAAGTGTTTGCGTAACTGTTGATGTATCAATGTGTTGTGCGCATCACATGCATACCAGACAGAACTCAAACGACGCTTCGCTAGACGCTTGCTTGTCTGTTACCAACACATGTTCGAACGAGCCTTTGTTGCTTGTTTGAATCGTTGTTCGTAACACAACGATTCATGTTTGTAGCACTCGGTTATCGAGACAAAAGTTTTTGAATTTTTTTTTCGCAAACGAGCAACTTCGTCATCAATCAAGGCTTCATTACCAACGGTTATTCATCGGAGTCATCATTTGGTAACTGCTAAAGGCGAACATCCCAAAGAAGATCGCCATCATCGGTTGTCGACATTGCAGCGCATAGACTGCGATCGCACCGCTGGTAATGACACTGACCCATAGCGACTGCATCACCGTGCCACGGTTCAACAAGATCAAACTGCGCGCGATCTTGCCTCCGTCCAAAGGCCAAACCGGAACTAGGTTCAACAAGGCCCATAGAATGCTTGGGAACACGTAGAATGTGACCAGCGTTAACAAGCCACGGTTGTCCATGAACTTGCCTTCGGTAACCCACGGCAGATCTGCTAGGAACGACGGCATGATGAAGAACGCGAACACGTGATAACCAGCCATTTTGACGGCTAAGATCACCACCAACGCAGACAATATCTGCAGCGCAGGCCCGGCAAACGACACGATCAATTGTCGCTTTTCATCCATCCCTGCACCGATATTTGAATTGAATCCAGAGTATCCCGACGTGTAGGCCCCCCGCGGAATCGCAAGGCCACCGAAGTGATACAGCACAATCGATGATTCGATGCCATAGCGTCGAAACGCAAAGGCATGACCAAGCTCATGAATCAAGATCGAAAGCAGCAAGCATCCTGCCCAAGCTGCCAATAAGGGTGCCACACCAACCTGTCCGGCGAAGAAAATCGGTGACTCCGATGCCATCTTGGCAAGATCATACCCAAACACGATCGCACCAAGCCAAAACGTCACCGCGATTCGAATCTGAAACCCGAACAAGGTGAATCGAAGGTCGTAGTCGGTCTCGGGTGGTTCAGCGAGTAACATTGCGGCGTTTCAAATGGTAGAAGTGAAGTCTTCGAAGATAGGTCAACTGTTCCTGCAAAGGCAACCGGCTTGCCTGTCAGTGCAGTCTGCATGCGATCAAGCTGCAGTCCAACATCGGTCTCCCAGCACATCGGCAGTCCAGTGCATCGGCAGCCCAGCACATCGGCAGTCCAGTGCTTTCTGGAGATCAGACTGTGCCTCACATGTCCCGCAGGGCCGGAAACTTGTCACGCCATCGACGCAGGCCTTCGATATCCAGTTCGGTTTTTAAGACCTGAGCTTGGTCATCGGCTTCGAATAAACAGCTGCCCATGTAGTCGAACGCAGAACTCCGCCCATCGAATTGCAGTTGGGGTTCTTCGCCGCAGCGATTCACACCCACCACGCATGCAAGATTCTCGATCGCACGTGCTTGTAACAAACGCACCCAATGTTCGGATCGCTTTCCGGGCCAACATGCGATCAAAGTAATCAGTTCGGCACCATCGCGAATCGCATCACGAAAGATCTCAGGGAATCGAAGGTCGTAACAGATAAACGGTGCGATTTTGACACCCTGCCACTGAAACACGCGGTGTGATTGACCAGCCGGGTAGTGACGGCCTTCGCCAGACAGCGAAAACGGTCGCATTTTGCGATAGCGAACCAGTTCGGTACCGTCGGGGGCAAACGCGACACACTCATTCGCGGCGTCTGTGGCAGCATATCGATTGACAACGCCGCCCATCATCGCGACGTCATACTCCGCTGCCAACTGACGCAGCAATGACTCACCCTCACGCTGCTCCGACTGTTGCGTGTGGTCTGGATTCATGCTGAATCCCGTTTCAAACATTTCCGGAAGGATGACCAGAGATCCAGCGTCGATTTCGGCGCTGCTCATCAACTCTTTAACGCGTTGATGATTTGCTGGGCGGTCTTCCCAAACCATGTCCAGTTGAATGGCGACGATTTTCATTTTGATTACTCGTTCAATAACTCTGCCAGCCCTTCATTCAGCCGCCCCATCCCTTCGGCAACTGATTCTCGGTCCAGTGCCCCGTACGATACACGCAAAGAGCATCCTTCGGCCCCGAAAGCGCTACCGGGAAGCACCGCCACACGGTAGCGAAGGATCAATTGTTCAACCAACCATCGATCGGTTCGATCGGTTTGCAAGTCGAGAAACAAGTAGAACGCTCCGGTCGGTTTCGCGATCCGGCAGCGTTCTTCCAAGTCAGACAAGCTATTCAAAGCGAGATCTCGAACCTCCGCCAAACCGCCGATACGATCCATGCACCATTGGCGTCCCGCCTTTAGTGCTGCCGAAGCGGCAATCTGACAGATCAGTGGAGGGCAGATCAAATCGGTATCTTGGATTTTGCTAAACGCATCGACCAGATGATTGGGAATCACCATGTAACCGAAACGCCACCCGGCAATCGCGTACGCTTTTGATAAAGAGAAGATCGAAATCGTATGCGGGGCTGCTTCAGCGACTGAACCGATCGAAAAATGCTTGGTGTCGTCGTAGACAAAGTACTCATAAGCTTCGTCGGCAACGTGGAACAGTTCTTGATCGCCGCAAAGCTTATTGATCGCCCGCAGCGTCGGCTCGTCGTAGGTGACCCCGGTGGGATTGTTGGGGGAAATGGTGACGACCGCTCGCGTCTTCGACGTGATCGCGCTGGCTATCGCGGCCACGTCGGGTTGTCGCTGATGGTCTGTTTGAACGACCACGGCTTTGCACCCGGCAAGCTCAATCGCCATTTGATGATTGAAGTAGAAAGGGGCCAACAGGATGACCTCGTCGCCGGGATCGGTGATGGCCAGCACGGCATTGAAAAAGCCCATGTTCGCGCCAGCAGTACACACCACCACGGCGTCTTGTCGGTCCAGATCAATCTGGTTTTCATCGGCCAGCTTTTGCCCTAACTGTTCCAGCAACGTTGCTTGACCAAGAACCGGACCATAGCGGTCCATCGCCGGATCGGACGCATGATGCATTACCGCATCAAAGACCTGCTGTGGCGGCCTGTAGTTCACCACTCCTTGTCCAAGCGAAATCGTGCCGGCGTTTTCACGAGCCAATTTCGCGACGATCGGAATGACGGGGTCCTGAACCTTACGGACTCGATCAGATTGATTTGCCATACGCGGATCTGGCATCGAAGCTTGCCTGTATTTGAATGAGTTGCCGGCCTAAAGATGAGACAACAGACGCTCTATCGGTTTGCGGCTATCGTTTCAAACGCCGATCAGAAGCGAGCCTAGCTGGTAATATTCGCCAGCCAAGCACCAACAATGTAAGCCAACCCGGCTGCGGAACCGCCAACAAGCAATGTTTCCGTCCCTGCATAGTACCAACGTTCGGCAACAAACTTTGATTTGATCGCGCCAACTAAAAAGAAAGCCGCACAGGTCAGTAAGGTGCTGATCAGATAAGGGGCGGGGACCAGTGACGGTGCGACTGCCGAAATCACGAAAGCGAGTAGCGGCACAAAGCCGATGATATTGAAGGCCACCATCGTGGTCACGGCGGCTTTGATCGGCGATCGCTGAACCAGGCTTAGTCCGTATTCGTCCGTCAGCATCGTATTGATCCAGCGGTTCCGATCTTGGGTGATGATCTCGACGGCGCGTTCCAAGTCGTCACCCTCAAAACCCTTGGCTGCAAAGATCTGCCGAATCTCTTCTCGTTCGCCTTCGGGGTAGGTATCGATGTGGTGCTTTTCAGTCTCGCGAACGTTTTGATGCAGTTGCTGATCGACGCGAGTGCCCAAGTAGTTGCTGGCGGCCATCGAGAAGCCATCACCGATTAGGTTGGCAAACCCGAGGATGATTACGATATCTGATGATAGCCCAGCCCCGGCGACTCCCGAGACGACCGCGAACGTTGTGACAGTTCCGTCGATTCCGCCGTAGACCAAGTCTGATAGGTAGTCCGCTCGATGTTCCCGTTTCAAGCGGTCACGTATCTTGCTCGCGCTGTGCTGTTCTTGAAGCTCTTGCCGGTTGGGGCGTTGCAAAGTCATCGGTCGTCTTGCTGGGAAAAATGCGTGGATCGATTCAGATCAT
Source organism: Stieleria sp. JC731 (assembly GCF_020966635.1). Lineage (NCBI taxonomy): Bacteria > Pseudomonadati > Planctomycetota > Planctomycetia > Pirellulales > Pirellulaceae > Stieleria > Stieleria sp. JC731. The sequence continues at coordinate 1,214,410 of NZ_JAJKFQ010000002.1, forward strand.
AGCCGAGCACGCCATCATGACAGAATCCAACGGCCCGGTTCATTTGATCAATGGCAAAACGCTTCTCGTGAAGACTCCGGGCTGCGTACCTTGTTAGGAACTCCCCTCATTCAGAAAGACGGTGCCAACACCCGCCGATAATCAACATATTGTTGTTTATGTACACCTTACATGGTGATTAAGGCAAAACGAGGCACCCGATGTCCGCCCAAGAAGAGCTCGAACAATTCATTTCCGGGCTGAAGAAACGCAACCCGCACGAAGAGGAATTCCATCAGGCCGTCGAGGAAGTCGCATCCTCGGTCATGCCTTGGTATCTGGACCACGAACATTATCGCAAGGCACAGATACTTGAACGAGTTACTGAGCCGGACCGCATCGTCACTTTCCGGGTGTGCTGGGAAACAGACGATGGCGACGTCCGGGCAAACCGTGCCTGGCGAGTGCAGTTCAATCACTCGCTGGGTCCTTACAAGGGCGGTTTGCGATTTCACCCATCGGTAACCCAGAGCGTCTTAAAGTTCCTAGGTTTTGAGCAGATCTTTAAGAACAGCTTGACTGGGTTGCCGATGGGTGGTGCCAAAGGCGGTTCGAACTTTAACCCCAAAGGCAAATCCGAACGTGAGGTGATGCGGTTCTGTCAGTCGATGATGACTGAGTTACATCGACACATCGGTGAAGACGTCGACGTGCCTGCGGGTGATATCGGTGTCGGCGGCCGAGAGATCAGTTATCTGTTCGGCCAATACATGAGACTCGAAAACCGTTGGAGCGGTGTGCTAACCGGCAAAGGGTTAGCGTTCGGCGGAAGCGCGGTGCGGACCGAAGCGACCGGCTATGGTTGTGTGTACTTTTGCGAACACATGCTGAACCAACATAGCGAGGCACTCGAAGGGAAACGTGTCGCGATTAGCGGCAGTGGCAACGTCGCGCTTTATGCGGCAGAAAAGGCGATCGAGAAAGGCACGAAAGTTGTCACGCTCAGCGATTCGGCAGGGTTCGTCCATATCAAAGACGGCTTGTCGGAGCAGCAGTTACATTTCGTCAAAGAGTTGAAAGAAACACGTCGCGGCCGGATCTCTGAATTGGCGGACGAGTTTCCTTCGGTTCAATACCATCACGACGCAAGACCGTGGGGAGTCCCCTGTGATGTTGCTCTGCCGTGTGCGACACAAAACGAAATGGATGACAGTGACGCGATGCAATTAGTCCGTTCTGGCTGCATCGCGGTTTGTGAAGGTGCGAACATGCCGTTGACGGCTGATGCGGCAAAGGTGCTCGCTGACAACAACGTTTTGCACGCACCAGGTAAAGCATCCAACGCGGGCGGCGTCGCTGTCAGCGGATTGGAGCAAAGTCAAAACGCGATGCGAATCAGTTGGTCGCGCGAAGAGGTTGATGAACGGTTGCGTTCGATCATCGCCAATATTCACGCCCGATGTGTCGAGTATGGGCACAAGCAGGGGCGTGTGAACTATGTTGACGGTGCGAACATCGCCGGATTCAAGAAAGTAGCCGACGCGATGTTGGCTTACGGTGTGGTGTAAGGCGGTTCGAGTCTGAGCGACTTGCAGTGCGCGATCTGCAGGATAGTTTCCTATCGATCAACCTCTCAATGCAAACGGCCGCCGGAGTGATCCGGCGGCCGTTTGGTTGATGTTTCGACAAAGGCTTATCGAGAAACTTAGATTTCCCAGCCTTCGCGGTATTCGCGAGCAACGAATTCATTAACCGCTGGCGTGTTGGTGCTCTTCAGGTTTTCGGCATCCCACTCGATGCGTTGACCTTCACCAGCACGCAGGGCCAAGTTACCGACCAAGATGGTTTCGGTTAGGCGGCCAGCGTAGCCAAAGTTTGACATCGTGCCGGGCTCGTATTCACCTTTGACGCTCGCAACGAATTCCCATTTTTGACGCAAGTCGTTGTTGCCTTTGAACGGGATACGTGGCAGCGTTTGCTCAGGCAGTTTGTAATCAGCGTACTGATCACGTGGCAGCAACACGTAGCGAGCGCCGTAATCATTTTCGCTGAACAGCATGCCTTTGCTACCGACGACCAACGCACCACTTTGCTTTCCACCACCGGCGCGCTGCTCGGCGATTTTCTTTTGGTAACGTGCTGGCAGTTGGCTAAGCAAATCGTCCGATGGCAATTCGCCACCGTCGTACCAATGGAACTTGCAAGCTGGCAGGCCTTCGCGTTCTGGGAATTCGAACAGGATCGAGCTGCTTGCGGGATAGCTTTCGCCTTCGACGATACCTGGGTTCTTAACCGCGGTAACGGCAACGGGGTCCCAAAGCTTCAGCGCCATGACGGGCATGTTGGTGGTGTGGCAAGCCATGTCACCAAGTGCTCCGGTACCGAAGTCAACCCAACCACGCCAGTTGAACGAGTGGTATGCGGCTTTCTTGAATGGACGCATCGGTGCTGGGCCGATCCATGCATCCCAGTTCAAGCTGTCCGGCACTGGGTCTTCGCCTGCAGGGCGACCTTGACCTTGTGGCCAAACGGGTCGGTTGGACCAGACGTGAACTTCTGAAACGTCGCCGATCGCGCCACTGCGGATCACTTCGACAGCTTCACGCAGACCGTCTTCGCTGGTGCCCTGGTTGCCCATCTGAGTGACAACGCCGGTTTCTTCAGCGGTCTTTCGCATCAGGCGAGCTTCGCTGATGGACCAAGTCAAAGGCTTTTGGCAGTAAACGTGCTTCTTCATTCGCATCGCGCGAACGGCAGCAGCGGCGTGGGTGTGGTCAGGCGTGCTGACGGTGACGATGTCAACTTTGTCACCCAGCTTGTCAAGCATTTCGCGGAAGTCCGAAAACTTTTCAGCGCTAGGATGGTCGAGAGCTTTTTTGTCGAGGTAAATCGAATCGACATCGCACAGGCCGACCAGCTTGACGCCATGTTCGGCGATGTGGCTCGAGTCGCTACTGCCTTTCCCGCCGACACCGATACATGCGGCGGTCAGACCTTGCAGCGCCGAGTCTTGCGCGTGCAGCTTTGTTGAGACGCCGGTGAAGTATCCCGCTCCGATGGCACCCGCAGCTGCGGTTTGCCCTAGGAAGGTTCGACGATTCGTCCGCTTGGTCATTCAATAATTCCTCAGAAGATGACAATGGGTTCTCATTCGGGCGGCACGCAAGTGCTGAACCGGCGTCCGCGAAAATGACGTTAACCGTGACGTTAACTTTGCAGCCTAGAAAGAATAACCGTCTCTAGCCCAAATCACAACGTTTTGACGCCACAGTTCGTTGTCAACGAGCGAATGATTTGTCAACATGTCCGGTCCGGATGAATAAATCGGCTTCACCGTGGTCCCTAGTGCCTCGTTCCAACTCGATTTTAGGATTAGCCGTATGGCCAGCCACGGTTTCAGTGCAATAACCGGGGCTAACGCCCGCCGGCTGATGACGCGAACCCGTATTTTCATATGGAACGAAGCACTAGCCATGGTCCTAAGCTACCCCGCCGTAAGCCCACACCCCCCGAATAAACCTGATGATCCGATCGATTTTTCGACGCCAACGTGGTCCTGTCGTTCTCGCTGCATTGATTTCTGTTTCCGCCACCAGCGGATGCGGAAGCAAATCGACAGCCCCCACGCCCGACGAACCTCAAGCAGCCAGCCCCGTCGAAGCGGCACCGGAGCCAGATGACGCCGCTGCGGTAAAAGCTCTCGAAGAGGCCGGTTTTGACCTCACCAAAGATGACGCCGGGAATGTTGTGGCCTTCGGGATCGCTAGCGACTCCGATATCAGCGAATCGTTTGCCAATCTCGCCGGCCTGAACCACGTCAAAGAAGGCTTGTTCAAAGGCCCCGGAATCGACGACAAAGGCCTGGAAGTCTTGGCCGAACTGAAAACACTGAAGCGATTGGACCTGACCGATTCGGCCGTCACCGACAAAGCTCTCGAGTCGGTTTCGAAAATCACAGGGCTTGAAGTTCTTATTTTGCGTCGGGTTGCCGTCACCAAAGAAGGACTCGCCAAACTAAAGCCACTGCAAAAACTTCGCATGCTCGACCTGCGAAATACCACCGTTGGTGACGATGCGGTCAAGGAAGTTGTCGCGCTGAAGTCGCTTGTCGATGTTCAATTCGAGAAAACTCAAATCACAGACGTCGGTGTTGAATACCTAACGGCGCTAAAATTGAAGTCCTTCAATGCAAATGCCTGCCGAACGCTGACCAACGCGACCCTCGAATCGCTTGGAAAAATCCCAACACTGCAACAGGTTCAAGTCGACTATTCATCGATCACCGATGACGGCATGAAGCACTTGGCAAACCTCAAGAACCTCTCACGCGTTCGTATCCGTGGCTGCTTTGTTACCGACAAAGGGATCGCGGACATGGGAACCGGCGACAAGATCGTCCGATTGGAACTTCGCGATACGTCGATCACCGGTGAAGCCCTGGCGATCATCGCAAAGTATCCCAAATTGACTTACCTCGATTTGGGTGAATGTGGACGCATTGAGCCGGAAGGCTTCAAGAACTTGGCCGAAGCGACTGGCCTAACCTACGTCGGTTTTTGGGAAACCAAATTGAACGACGAAGCGTTTAACTCGCTCGGCGGTTTGACCAATCTGACTGAGCTTGATGCTCGTGACACCGAATTGGGTGACGAATCGGTCGACACGATGTTGAAATTCAAAAACCTGACCAAGATTGATCTGTCGGGCAACCAACTGATGACCGACGACGGTTTCGGCAAACTCGGCCAGTTGCCAAACCTGAAATGGTTGGGCGTAGCAAACTCCAACATCGGATACGACGCGTTCGATGAATTGGAAAAGAACGAGAACCTGGAAATCGTCGAATAGAGTTTCGACTTTATTGCTTCATTGAAAGCCACTCGGTCAATCTTGCCTTGGCCGAGTGACGGCGGCTCTGTTTATTAGCCGCCTTCTATAGGTTTCAAAGTTGAATTTTCGGCAAAGGATTACTTTGACTGTCGGGTTGCCGTTCCTGACATGAATGTTATCCATTGACCGTCTTCGGATTCGATCTGTGACTTCAGCAAAAACTGATCGTCGGATGTGAATTCATAAATGTCGCGGAAGTTAGCCATCTTTCCGTCGACGAAAAAGTTCGGGCCTTCGGCTTCCAAGGTCAGCGTTGTCTTCTCCTTGTTCAGTGAGCCTTCGTATTTCCACATGAACGAGTTGGACGAGTCGATCCATGTGCCAACGAACTTTCCTTTGGCTTTGTCATAGCCAATCGTTTGGACACCAATCATCGGCATTCCTGACATCTCACCTTTCATTTCGTTGATGACCCAAAATCCGCCAACGGATCGCGAAGTCATGTGTCCCTTGCATTCCACATCGGCTTGATCAGGGCCCATCTTCGCGGAACAGTCGGTAGCCCACTTTCCCGTGAACTTGTCAAGCCATTGGTGTTCCGTGGTCGGTTTCGGCATCTCGGGCACGTCCTGTGCAATCACGTTCCCTGCGAAAGTTCCAGTGATCAGCAACAATCCAGCTGCGATAGAACGAATGGCGGCAAACTTCATCTTGGTTTCCTGAAAGTGAATGGGGCGAGACAGTTCTAGTTGGTCGAACGGCAATCGATCGTTTCGACACGCAAGCGCATTTTTCTTTTGCGTCTTGACGGTACCGGCTACCGCTTTAATATGCAACCAAATAGTTGCGTAATTGATTCCTTTTATGGCAGGCGACAAAGATGGAAGGGCTATCAGATCGGATCGAAAAACAGGTCGAAATCAATGCCTCGATCGAAAATGTTTGGAATGCATTGACCGATTATCAAGCGTTCGGAAAGTGGTTTCGTGTTAACCTGGAATGTCCGTTCATCGTGGGGGAAAAGTCGTTCGGGCAGATCACCTATCCCGGATACGAACATGTACGAATGGAGGTCGAAGTTGTCGCGATCGAACCGATGCGGCGATTCGCTTTTCTGTGGCATCCCTACGCGATCGAACCAGGCGTCGACTACTCTGGTGAACCACCGACGACGGTCGAATTCACGCTCAGCGAAGTTGATTCGGGGACTATGCTAAAGGTGATTGAATCTGGATTCGATAGAATTCCGGAAGCGAGACGCAGTGAAGCGTTTCGGATGAACGAAGGAGGCTGGGCCGAACAGATGAATAACATAGAACGCTATGTCAGCAACGACGCAGGCTAAGATCGCCAAGCAAATCGCTTCTCAAGCGGATGTGTTTTCGGCGCTGGGCGATCCGACTCGACTGTCACTACTTTGCCAACTGGGCGAAGGCAGTTTGTATTCCATCACCCAGCTTGCCGAGGGAAGACCGCAGACTCGGCAATCGATCCGCAAACATTTGCAGATCCTCGAAAGTGTTCGACTGGTAACGGCGACGCGTCGTGGCCGCGAACAGCTCTTTCAGATCGAACCCAAAGCGATCCGATCGGCGGCCCAATCACTCGAAGCAATTGGCCGCCAATGGGAAGACGCTCTCGGTCGCCTAAAAGATTTCGTCGAAGGTTCTTCGGCAAAATGAAGTCAGATCACTGATCAGTTTGCAGACTCGAATTTAAGTTCGCCTCCAACGACAGGCAGACTTAAATGGGTCTGCTGCAAATCGATCGTCAGCTTTGTGCCTGGTGTCGGATGAAGGGTGAAGTCTCGATCGCTGGAGAGGATCATCAAACCGATCTGTTGGCCTTTGGCGATGATCTGATCATCGGGCTGCAAGTCAAATTCGACGTCATAAAACTGTCCCGGAACCAACGGTTCACTTTCGCGAAGTGATTTGATGTTCTGCGGATCGGCCCAACCACGAGTGATGATGTTGTCGGTAATCTTTGCGCGACGGTCCGTATTCCAAGGTAGCGAGACAAGCCATACGCTCAGGTTTGCAGCGGGACGATCGCACGCGAGTTTCAATTTGACGCGAGCCGTTCCAGAAAGATGTGTGTCTTCGGTCAGCTTGGGTGTGGTGTAGATCAAACGGTGTTCGGTGTACTCGGCCTGGGCCAATGAGTCACCAGAAAACGAAAAGTTATCAACCAGTGTTTCGGTACTTGGATCGGTAACCGGTGCCAGTTGCAGTTGTCCTCGTTCGGGTGCACCCGGGACTGGATAAAGCAGAACATCCTTTGCCATCGGGTGCGGATAGTCGGGGTATTCGGTCGGTTTGCCGCGGTCGTCACTTTCACGAACGATCCATGACTTCGATGTCTTTTCGACGCCGTTGTCTTCGCCGAACAAATAGTGCGTGAACCATCGATTCATCATGTCCATCGGTGGTGGACCACCGTGCCCGCCTTGGTGCATGAACAGTTGCGTTTCGATACCGTTCTTTTGAAGTGCTTGATAGATTCGAATGCTGTGCTCGGGAACAACGTTCCAGTCATTGAACGCGTGTGCCATCAGTACAGCAGCCTTCACCCCGTCAACACGGTTGAGATAGTCACGAGAATACCAAAAGTCGTTGTAGTCACCTGTCGCGCGATCCTGATTCCCGTTCATCAGTTCGTCACGGACGTTGCAATCGCAGTAGTCCTGGATTTCTTCATCTCCACCGCTGTGAATGAAGTCGTACAGGATGTCGATGTCTTCACCCAGGTAACCGCCGGGGTGACGTACCAGTCCGTTGGAGCGGTAATAGTGGTAGTACGACGTATTGGGAGCGACGGGGATGATCACTTCCAGACCTTCGACTCCCGTCGTTGCGGCTGCCAAAGGGATCGTTCCGTTGTAGCTGGTTCCCGTCATGCCGACTTTACCTGACGACCAATAAGCTTCGACAGGTTCGCCGCCGACCGGTTCGGTAAAACCTTTGCCACGTCCACAAAGCCAATCGATGACGGCTTTCGGCGCCAGAGCTTCAGGATCATCACCAACGGTAGGGCAACCTTGTGAAAGCCCGGTGCCCGGCGCGCTGGAGTGCACCACGATATACCCGCGAGGCAACCAGTCCTTGATATGTCGTTTGGAGATAATCGGTCGGGTGCCTTCACGTTCGATATCCGGAGCAGCAGAACGCTCCGGCGGATCGGCACCCAGCTCTTGCCGAACATCCCAGAAATACGAATCGTCTCCACCCGTCGTTCCGGCAAAGTACGGGCTGGAATTGTAGATCACCGGTAGCTTCAATGATTGCGTATCGGTTTGGACCGGCCGCGTGACCGCGACGTGCATCCGGTCCAGCTTTCCATCACCATCGCTGTCAAATTCGGTCTCGACCCATAAGTCATGCCGAACCCAGTAGTCGGAATCCTCAAGTTCCTTGATGACTTGAGCTTCGCCATCTTTAATGACGGGGATCTTGACTTCAGCTCCGATTAGCGGCGAATGCAAAAGGACTAGCAACGCGGTGATCGGCAATGACGGGCGATTCATTGTTGTGGTTACCAAGGTGGAATCGAGGCGAGACGTGCTCAGCTTAGTCACATAGTCAAATCAACATCAAGCGATCGCGGCGAAAGAGGGATTTCAAGCCGATCAGCTAAGTGATCATCTCGGCCCTAAAATCGTTCAATAACTGAAGCCGTTAGCGCGATGAGATTCGGGCGGTTAGAAGACCACGATGCCGCTACGACGCGAAAAGGCGGGATTCGATCCCATCGAATGGCTTGGTCGAGTCTTGGTAGACTCGCCACTAAACGAGCGATCTGGACGGTGGGCGATCCATGGAAAAATGATTTTGCGGCAGACCACCGAATCGATAGAACGGAAAGAAGCGATGAAGGGAGTTCGATGAACGACAAAACGGATCGTACTTGGCCATTGCCTCGCATGCCTTGGGTCATGCGTATGACTTGGTCCGAGCTGTTGTTTGCCCATTGGCAGTTTGAACCAGCTGCGATCGCTTCGTTGCTGCCTGGTGGAGTTCAACTCGACACACGTGAAGGCAAAGCGTGGGTGGGGGTGGTCCCGTTCTTGATGTCGGCAGTGGCCCCACGGCTATGCCCGCCTCTGCCGGGACTCAGTCGGTTTCTTGAGCTAAACGTACGAACCTATGTGAGGGTCGATGGCAAGCCAGGTGTATGGTTCTTTTCGCTCGATGCGGCAAGTCGCGTTGCAGTCCGTGTCGCGCGAGCAACGTTCAACCTTCCCTACATGGATGCGTCGATGTCAATGAAGCTGCAGGGCGATGGGACGATCGACTACCAAAGTCACCGCACCCATCGGGGCGAATCCGCTGCGGAATTTGATGCCAGTTATCGCGTCGCCGGTGAATTTCAACCTGCACAATCAGGGTCGCTCGAACACTGGCTGACGGCTCGCTATTGCCTCTACAGTGAAAATAAACGCGGGCAAATCTTTCGCGGCGAAATCGATCATCCACCTTGGTCGCTGGCACCGGCAACATACACCGAACACACCAACACCATGGGGTCAGGGCTGGGACTCGATTTTGCTGGCCAGCCACACCTGCTGGTTGCTGAACCGGTGGAAGTCCAAGCGTGGTGGGTCAGCCAATGCCTCGGCTAAGTTCTAATTCTTGCCCAACATCTTCAGTGCATCGTCAGTGATCCGGTCCGTATAGGCATTCAATTTCCAGTGGTCCGGACACCAACCCGATAGGAAGCGACAAAAGTCTGCCCAGGCGATGGCGTACAGCGATCGCCATTCCTTTTCTAAGGCAGAAACATCGACGTCGATCAGACGATCTGAGATTGCTGATCGAAGCTGTCCAAAATAAACGGACAACAATGAATCCTGTTGCGACGCAGCTTCCTCATCCGACAGACAACTGCTGATGAAATAAGCAACGTCCTTCATGCCACAGCCTCGACCGACATACTGAAAGTCAACGGCAGCGACTTGAAACTCATCTCGACTCGAAAAACAAAAGTTGGCTAGTTTGGCGTCGCCATGAACGAGCGTTTGGAATCGCGCCTCGTTTAGCTTGTGATCGATCAGCTGTGCCGCTTTCTTCAGCGGGCCGGCGGGCATCGCTTTGAATTCGTCAGGCCGCGTTTCTAAATGCCAGTAAGTCCCAACCGGCCACAGACCGTTGGCGGGATTGCCGATAAATGTCGCGTGAAATTCTGCAAGCCATCGAAGACATGCATGAATGTCTTCACCAGTGACTCGGGTTCTGCGGCAATCAAATCCCAGGGCATCCAAGTCTTCTAGAACGATGACCCAGCCGCCTTCGTTTTCGGTTTCATCGGCCCCAAAAAACTTGGGGATTTTACAGAACCGATCACAGTCCTTTGAAAAGGTCTCGTAGAACGTCTTTTCGACCTGATAGGACCAGACCTTTCGTTGGTGTGATTGGTCGCCACCCCAGCCTCGCCGATTCGAACGAGCTTTGGTCAGGTCGATGTGCTTGATGACCACGGGGACCGAATTTTCGCCGATCAATTCGGCTCGCTGGATCACCCCGTACCCGCTCCACAGGCTCTGAATCTTCTCACCTAGTTCGACCGAACGTGCCCCGGTGATTCGGCAAACGGTTTCCGGTAGTGTGCTCAACTTCATCACTCGCAATAAAACTCTGGTTCGAAAGCGATTCTCGCCGAATTTGGTCAATTCGCAAAGGGAACAGAATCTTCTCAGAGAAAACGTCCGCTATTTCGTAACAACGCTTGATTCGATCCGCTTTGGAGTGCGTCACAGAAACTTTCTGTCATCGGGTTCAACGCACACTCGGGTTTCACAGGATAAGGATCGTCTCATGTTCACGACCAAAACCATCGCTCCATTGTTCTTGCTCGTTGCTGCCTTTTGTGGCGCTCCACAAGCCCAAGCTCAGGACCAAGTATCGGTTCCGCTGTACACGACGTCGTATTGTGTGCAAGTCGAATGGTACTTCTGGCGAAGTGGCGGAACGTATTGGGCAACCGAGTTCGAATCGACCGATCTCGCCGAAGCAGAATTGGTTTACCAACTGTTCGATTCTGCATTTGAAAACGGAACGCTATGCGACATCCTCGGCTGTGAAATCACATCCTGGATTCCGATCGACGTGCGATTGAAAACGGTCTATCACTGGAACATCTTTCCAGTCGAAAGGTTGACCGTCAGCACGTCCAATCAGTATCACCAGCTTCTGTTGAAACAATAGCTGCTCATCGCGGGCCGCTGCATACTTCAGTTGTTCTGCGGAATCGTGACTTCGATTTCTCCGCTGAAGGTTGCGGACGGATCATGCCGTTCGTTGAATGTCTTTTCGATGATCGATCGCTGACGGATCACGTCGCCTTCAAACAACACTTGGCCTTTGTAAATGACCCTGACGGGCTGATCAAAGTTGATCATCTCGTCATTGACCCGAATCAATAGCGTCTCAACGTCGCTTTGTAAGATCTCGAACGTTTGCCCATCATGCTTGACTCGGACGACGGCTTTCGGATTCGCTTGACTGTCTTTGACGGCCAGCCAATAGAAACGATGGTGGGTTCGGTCATCTTGTTTCCAAACGATTAGGTCGGGATGCCGTTGGCGGGAGAACGTTGACATCCAAGGGACCGCGACCGCGTCCTGACGATTGACCCAGTGTCCGAGGCCTTTGTGGATTGTGACTTCGTGGACATAACCGCCAGGGTCTTGGCCGTGAAGATCGCTTAGTTTCGTTTCCCACTCTTTCGCGATCGCGTTGCGGTTATACGCGGAGTCGCGTTCACCCATATGAATGGTGAACGGCAGATTTCGAAGTCCATCCGCTGTGGTCTCGTTGGGATGACCGGCCATCATCGCGGCCGCAGCGAATCGATCTGCCATGCGAGGTGCGAGTTGGAATACCCCATCTCCACCCGCTGAGTATCCCATGAGGTAAACCCGATTGGGATTGACGTCATGGATCAAAACCATGTCTTCGATGATCCGTTGAAAGAAGTCATCGATATGTGATTCGTGCCACAAGTTCCAAGTGTTGGTGGGGGCCCGAGGGACGAAGTAAACACCTTCAGCAGGTTGATACAGTCGCTTTTGATTTTCGTACTGTCGGTCGTTCACGCCAGGTGATGTCGCCCCACCACCATGCATGGAAATATAAAGACTGCGTCCGCCTTTCGGCTTGCTGCCGAAGACTTTGAACCAAAACGGCATGGTTCGTAGGCCGATTGTGATTTCGCCCTTTTCGATTTCTGTCCGCCGCGCTGCCGTTTCGGACTTGGAGTACTGTTTCCAAAGCTTTGAAACGACTTCGTTTGCTTGTCGCTTTGTCAGTGCCTGTTCCGACTGCGGGGCGGCTTCGGCAAAGGTGTTAAATACAACGGCGCAAAGCAGAAGACTTCGGACAGCAGCTTGCATGGAATTTTCCTAACGCAATGACGTCGATCATGCGAACAATGACAGCGAAATGATCAATCGCCACGCATTCTAATCGATCCGTCAAAGTGCTAAACCACCTGCGGTAGGGTCGTCGCACCGCGCGGCGAGTGGTGGCTTAGTCGATGACTCACGTCAAACGATTTCAACTCTGCCCTCTGTTACGCCTCACCGCGGACGCGTCTCTTTGAGCCAATGTAGCGTCGCGGTTTTTAATTCTCTGTTGCCACAGAAAAGTACTCACTCTTCCGGTGATGCAGTTCGCTTAACATCGACAGTCTCAAAGATCTTGCGGTCTCCCTTCCAACCAGACTTCGAGAACTTACCATCGCCGAAGTCGATATGGAAATCTGAAAAGAACCGGTTCTCCCATTCGGCTGCTGGATAGGTAAGTGTGGTCATACCATCTTCTTGTACCGCGACTTCGACTTCTACCAAACGAGAATGCGATTTCCCGTCCATTGCACCAGAAACCCATTCCATCTTCATCAGTTTTCCGTCTGCAATAAATAGTGTGGTGACGATGCGAATGCTTAAAGGGATCGGCCTCGTCTGGTCAATCTTGTGTTCACCAACTAGTGATTTCTTATCGGGGCCGAATTTCCAGTGCCAACTGCTCGTTCCGATATCCTTCATTGATCCGAAGTTTGCAGATGTGTTCCATTGGCCAACCAAGCCAGACAGCTTATCGATAGAAATCCTTTCTTCCGCTCGTGCAGCTTGAGTGAGCGCGATCGCGAACAAAAATAACAAGCTGTATCGCGATCGAATCAGTGAGACACACATCATTGAAAATCCTCGAGTTCGCCAACCAGTAGAAAGACACGATTGCCCATTTGATCTGGGAATTCTGCGGCGGATTGTATCGTCGCTGATTCGGATAGGCGAAGCAACGCATGTCGATGCGAGCTGCCATATGAAATCATCAAAGCGGGCAACTTGTTAAGCAAGCCGTATCAACACGGAACGCTGCGAGTCCAAAATCGCTAGTGTTCCAATGTATACATTTAGTGGTATGTGGCTGCTCTGGTTGTTGGATACGCTGTGCGATGCGAGCGCGCTATGGAACATATCCCGTGAAAATCGCGTAATCGAGCAGGTCGACACCCCTGGATTCATGTTCATGTATGACAGAGTGGGTATGATTTTTTAAGCCGTTGGTGTTTCTTTGATTTCCTTATCGCGTGCGGTTCAAGCCACGAATCAATGAGCAAAGAGTCTCACACCGAGCAGTACGAACCCGATCCACAGAAACCGGTCGCTGCGTCTGGACGCCGAACTGCCAGTCGCACACAAGAGAAATCATCGGCAAAGAAATTCGCCCACTTTCACATCCTTGAAAAGCTAGGCAGCGGTGCCTTCGGGACCGTTTATCGAGCTTACGATACGCGTTTGGATCGCAAGGTCGCGATCAAGGTTCCCAGCAAGCGTGTCTTGGATTCTCCGCAACTTCGGCAGCGATTCGAAAGGGAAGCGCGCGCCGCAGCTGCCGTCCAACATCCGAACATCTGTCCCGTCTTTGAAGTTGGCGAGCACCAAAATGTTCCGTTCTACTCGATGACGTTGCTGCAAGGTGGTTCTCTGCGTCAGGCAATGGGGCGTCAGTCGGTTTGGACGACACGGCAAGTTCTTGGGCTGATCAAAAAATTGGCCGGCGCGTTGGCGACAGCGCACGACTCGGGTCTGATTCATCGGGATCTTAAACCCGAAAACATTCTGATTGATGATCAGGGGCAGCCTGTCATTGCAGATTTCGGGCTAGCGAAACAAACCAGCGGTAGTACGGACAAGCTAACCGCGACGGGCGTCGTCGTTGGCACGCCAGCGTACATGTCGCCCGAGCAATGGAGCGGTGAAGACCTGAACCCGGCATGCGATGTATTTAGCCTCGGTGTGATCTTTTACGAGCTGCTTTGTGGGACTCGTCCGTTCGAAGGTGACCAACACCAAGTTTTGGCCAAGGTCGCTTCACAAGATTGGAATCCCCCAGCCCCGAACGAAGTCCGAAGCGATATCGAAAAGGAAGTTTCCGACTTAGTGATGCGATGCCTTGGCAGGGGACCGAACCAACGCATCAAAACGATGAAGGGGCTTCTCGGCGAGCTGCAAAGTGTGACTCGATCGATCTCTTCGGGAGTCAACGCGATTACGGTTCCTTCCACAGATCCACGAATTGACAGTCTGATCGAGTCTCTCGCCGGTTTGGGGAAACAGGAACAGTCAAAAGTCGTTCCGCTATCGATGTGGATCGCCGGTTCGGTTTTGACAGCCGCGATTGTCTTGATCGGTTTTGTCGTTTTCTTTCAGAGCAGCTACGGGAAAGTTCGGCTGCAGTTAAACATCGATACGACCGATCCGTCAATCGCGGTTTTAATCGATGGGCAATCAGTGGACGTCGCTTCGTTGTCGGACGAAATCGAATTGCCTGCCGGTTTTCATGAATTGGTCGTGATGAAAAATGGAGTCACGATCAAAGAGTATCGGTTTGAAGTCGTCGCGGGCGTCACGACCGTGGAGGAAGTGGACGCCGGACTGCTCTATGCCGAAAGGTCTCCGTTCTACGATCTGGCGACCCAGTGGTTAAAAGCTGGAGCCGCGTTGGAAGTCAAAACGCCATCGCTAAATCGCGCGTCCGTCAAAACAGCTGATGATCTTCCAAAGGGCGACTTTGAGATCACCGGAATCCATTGCCCAGAGTCTTCGGTACTGCCGGATGGTCTATGGTCAACGATCGGCAAGCTAGTTGATTTAGAAGTGCTTCACGTTGATGACGCAAGCGTTCTAACGAAGGCCGATCAAGCGGCGATAGGCGGCTCGACGTCCCTGAAAGATCTGCGACTGGTTGGGCTTCAGGCCGATGTAACATCATTTGCCGAGGGCAACATGCTGGGAAACCTCGAGGCTTTGGATTTGCATGATGTGTCGTTCATCGATCCTGAACAAACCGGATCGATTTGGCAGTCACTGACATCGCTTCGTCGACTAAGTCTTTCCCATTCGAACCTGCGACTGGAGCATCTGCCTCAGGGGACGCTACAGAAACTGGAATCATTGGACGTTAGCAAAACTCCAACAACGAATGATGCTGCTGGCTGGCTCGCTGAACGTCCATCATTGACCTCGATCGACCTCTCCGGCTGCAATATCAACGGAGAACTTTTCAGTGCATGGCCAACGTTCCATCGGCTTCAGTCACTCGCACTGAATGATTGTGCGATCACGGATCAAGATCTTCAACCGATGTTCGGTCAAGCGGACCCCAAGCAGCTCTTTCTTACCGGAACCTATTTGACGGATTCCGTGATTATGCGATGCCGCCAGCAATGGCCGGATGCCGAAATCCTCTGGGATGCAAACCAAGCTCGTTCGCTCGATCGGGATATCACAAAAGCAGCTTTGGATGTCGGCGGGGTCGTCCAGTGGAGCAGTCAAATCGGTTCGGACCAAACGGTGTCTCTCGATGACGAGTCATTAGATGAAGACCACCGAATCGCCAAGATCGACCTGGCCAACGCGACGCGTGGCTGGGAAATCATCGATTGGCTTCCCCTGATCGCCCGACTGCCGGAGTTGGAATCACTATCACTTCGGGGAATCACACTCTTGGATGCCGAAGCCCGCTCACTCGTGATCGCTGGCCAACTCAATGAGCTTGACATAGCTTTAACGGGTATCAGTGACCAAGCGGTTTCGCTGTTTCACCAGCAGGGGCAACTGCGATCGTTGGTGATCGATGCATCGATGCTAAGCGAACGTGTCTCAGAGGCCTTTGACGGATCAGGCCTGGAGTCATTGACGATTGTCAGTAAGCCGGATCAACCCAGCGTGGCTTTGGATACGTTACGGTCTTTCCAAAGCCTCCGTCGGCTCAGGCTGGATGGGATCTCGCTGGGGCGTCTTGCCGAATCAAATCCTGACGGGTTGCCGGAGTTGCGAGAACTTGAATGCAACGTCGCTACAGATTCCGATGTGGAAAGTTTAAAAGGATGGCGATCACTGATCGCGTTGAACCTTTCGAATACCAACGTGACCGATGGATCGGTGGATGCGCTGCAAAGGTTTCGAACGCTTGAACTTCTAGACCTATCTGGAACAAAAGTGGAAGGAGCGTCTTTGCTGACGCTTCGGAGATTGCCACTGAAACACCTGAAGCTCAATGGTGTCTCGCTTTCCGGCGAAGCGGTGTTGGCGATATCGGATTTACCACATCTGGAAACTTTGTCTCTCCAAGACACCGCTGTCGATAACTTTAGTCTCACTTCACTGACTAAGTTGCAAGATCTAAAGACTCTGGATGTCGAACGGGCGTGGACCACCGTTTCGGGGCGTCGAAAGTTTCGGGCCGCGTTACCGCAGTGTGAGGTCATCCCGAATGACAACGATGTTCAGCTTAATGCGTCCGAGTTAGCAGAGCTGTATCAGTGGATCTTCGAAAAGAACGGAAAGATTGTTTTTCGAATTCCCGATGGCAGCACAAAACGAGTGGAACAAGAGGCCGATATCCCACCCGGAAACACCGTCGCGATCGGCTTGGATTTGTCTGCCACGTCGCTAACAGATGCAGATGTCGCTCGCGTATCCGTGTTGAAAGACTTGTTGGCGCTCAGCATCAGCGGTTCCAGCTGTACCAACCGATCGATGGTGCATTTGCAGGAGCTGCCTCAGCTTCAGTCACTGACGCTTGACGAAATCAAATTGGAAGACCGAGGGTTCCGATACTTACTCGGTTGTCCACAGCTGCGTCGACTCCGCATCGAAGACGCCTGGATCACGGATAAGTCTGGTGAAGTGCTTCAGTCGTTGGTGAACCTAGAATCGGTGCAGCTCAACAAGACTCGTGTCACGGGCGAGATTCTGTCATCGCTTGCGTCGCTTCCACGTTTGGAAAAGTTGGACATTAGCTTTCCGGTGCGTGGCTACGGTCAGGCGATCGCAAAGATGCGCAGCTTGGAACAGCTCGTATTGACGAAATGCAACGACCTTCGCGAGGCAGACTTTAAAGAGATCTCGCGTTTGCGAAACGTACGCATCCTGACAATTCGAGATTGCGCCATCGATGAAAATAACGACGCTTCATTTGACGACCTGAAACGGGTTTCGAACCTGATGCTTGAAAGTGTGAATTTGTCATCCAGTCAGTTCAAGCGGCTGATCGGCATGGGACAACTTCGCATCCTGAGCTTGAAAAACATGGTGTTGGATCGCGATGAATTGATCACGCTGACACGGCTAGACGGTCTGAAGGTATTGAGTCTTAAAGAATTGAATCTAAGCGACGCCCATGAGCAGGCCTTGCGTCAGTGGTGCAGCAGCAAGCGAGTCACTCTAGTCGTGGATTAGGGCCGTGGATTTCAAAATACTTGCACGATCACACAATGGGGTTACACTCGTGAGCCACCTGTTTGGCGGGTCTGGTGAGCCCAGTTGGGTATGGAAGATATATCTGTTTCCGAAGTATTTCTCAGAGTTTTAGCATGCGTTGTTTCTACTTCCTGTTGATGATTCTTGTATCGGGGCTGCCGTCTTTCGCTCAAGATGGAGATCGTATTCTCGACGAGGCGGAGGGAGAGCGAATCGCCGATGAAGCCGAAGATTTGAAGTTGCTCGAAGAGTTCGCCGAGCTAGAGCAAACCGTCTCGGTCAAATGGAACCCTTCGCAAGCTGAACCGAGCGGTGAGATCGAAGACGGGTTGCTGATACCGTTCAAGCTGCATGAGGAAGGCGGCTTTTTGGCGGAATGGCCAACGGTTGTGGCATGTACGAGAGAGATGGCTTACCAGGTACTCGTGCCAGTGGTCATGACCAAAACCAAAACCATCTCGGCAACGTCCATGGTTCCCGAAACCAAGACACGGACCATGAATGTTGTGAAACACAGAACGGAAACCCGTACTAGAACAGTGCCTGTTTCCAAGGTCGTCGACGGCAAGACCATTACAGAAACCATCACGCAAGATTATGCAGTTCAAGTTCCATACACGGAGCAAGTTACGCAGGAATATACGGTTTGTGTGCCAGTGACTGAAGAAAAGACTGTTGAGGTCCCATTTGTAAAACTAGCTACTGAATGCCGGACGAAAACGGTGAATGGGACTTGTTATCGTTCGCAATTAGTTCATGTCCAGCCGAACGACTTTCCCATCTTTCGTGGTGATCGTCGGCCAGCTGATTGGACTGAGTTTGAAGAAGACGTAACCGCTGAAGGCGAGCTTTACGTCGCAGTGTTCCAAACCGAAGATGATTGGATCGCGGATTTTGATACGGTCTTTGATCCCGAAGCCTATGTGATCATCCTCAGTCAAGTGAGCGAACTTCCTAAGACAATCGAAACGAAAGCTACTGAAGAGTGTTGTTCGCCCAGTGGAATGATTTTTCCGCTCCCAGCCTTGGCGAAGCGTTCGCAGCAACCGGATCATCAATTCGCATTCAGCCCATACATCGAAATGCAATCCCGACGCCCATTTAACTTGGTGTCGAAACCGATGTTGCCCTCGCAATGGATGCCCGGGAATTTGCAGTGTAATCCAGTCTGCACTGTGCCTCCTGAACCGGTCGAAGCTATTGACGAAGACGTTGTCCCTGCTGTCGATAACAACGTCGCAAACAACGCAATTCCCGGTGACGACGGGATCACAGATTGGATCTTTGAAATTCAGTTGACGGAGTCTCATTGGACCTCGGTCGAAGGAAGTCCGATGACAGCCTTGCAAGTTGAACACGTCTTGTCCGATGGCGATTCATTTATCGTTTCTCCAAGCAATCCAAAACGATTCGCATGGCAAGACGTCTTCTTGGCTACGGTGCCGGTTTACTCGTCGACCCCGGGGCCAACCTCGGTCGCCGTCGAAGATCAAGACATTCGTCAGCAGATCGAGATCTCGATTGCCGCAAATGAAGCTTTGAAACAAGGTGACGCCGAGGCGATCATCGAACTTGTCACCAAGGATGAGGGCTTGGAAAGGCTCGATGCGCACTTTTATTGCCAAGCCGCCTACCTGCTTCATCGCCAAGGCCATGAGGGTATGGCACAGGCACTGGTCTTTCAGGCACTCGAAGAAGACGCGGCTCCTTTGAACCGGCAGTTGCTGGTCAGAAGCCAAGGGAACTCGCGTCTTTGGCTTGAACATTCGTTGCAAGATTTACCACGTGTAGCTGGGAAAGTATCTGCCGAAAATCGCTCCAAGCTTGATCGCATGTCCGAGATCTACGATCAGTTGATGTCGGAACGTGAGATGATGCCGGCTTTAACCGCTTCAACACCTGCGGTTGACATCAATGCGGCTATCGAAGCACCACTGGCCGTGCCAGTACCTGTGGCCGTGCCAGCACCTCCGGCAGAGTAAGCTCCTGCTTCATCGCTATCAAGCAATCGATTGCCGATGGATTGGCAGTCGATCAGTGCGATTCCTTTGGCGAGCGATCAACCGGTTTTCTTTCAGCGGCGAGCTGCCAGCAGGCAACGTCACCTTCGGGATGGGAGGTGATCAACTTTCCAAGACGTGGAAACTCAAACACAGAAAACACAGGGCAAGTGCTATTTTCAAGTCGACCAATTTCGCGTCCGGTGGATAAGTCCCAAAAACGAAGTGAGCCATCCGAGAACGCTGCCATTAGTTTTGTGTCGTCGTCGATGAATTGAAGATCCGAGACTCGGTGCATGTAACCATTGAGCACTGATTCACTCGAATCGACCAGATTCAAGATGCTGATTCCGTCTTCTTGGACAAGCGCCATCCGTTGACCACAAGCGGAAAAGGTAAGCTCAACAAAGCTGGTTCCTGACGTTTCAGTGCGTTTCCACAACCGAGCTTCGCCATTCTGCCAACGGAAGAGGTTCTTTTCCGTAAGAATTACCGCGTCCGCCGTTCCTGGAAACGACGCAATCTGACGGACGGAATTTTCGCCAAGGTCCTGAACTCTTTGCAAAACGCCTTGATCGAGGTCGTAGACGGCAACCACATTGCCAAAGGCTGCGACAAGGTTGCTTCCACATCGCACCATTCCAGCGCAGTGTTGGGCCCCATCGGGCGACTCGAATCTTCGCAGTACCGTCCCAGAGCCCGCTTCAATTTCAACGATACCGTTTTGGGTCGGAGCATAGATTCGTTGTTCCAAAAGAATGCCGGGGCCAACGATGCTTTCCTTTAGATCGCAAATCTCGTGAATCGCCAAAGTCTCTACATCCAAGCATACGACCTTTCCGTTACCAAAAGGAAAGTACAGCAGCGTCGGCGCGTTTTCACATTGAAAGGGTTCGTAAATCCAATTCGGGTTCAAATTCTTGATCGATTGAAGGACCAACGGGGTTTCATTCGGAAACATCCATTGTTCAAGCGTGCCACTTTCAGAGCTGGTTAAAAATGTCAGGTGTCTCGGCTCGGTGGTGACATCACCAGTGGTGGGCCGGTCTATCAGTTCGATGTCAGTGATCCGTTCGGTACTAGCATTCACAACTCGTGGTGGTGGAAGTTCGCGATCAAATGGAAGTTCAGATACATCCCATGCGAACACCGTACCTTGGTCGGTACCGGCGACGATTCGATTTCCATCGCTGCTGATATCCACACAACGAATCCGTCCGGCCAGGTTTTCTCGGTACGCGATGACCTCACCTTCGGGCCAAGACAGCAAGCTTACATCGTGTGGTGATGCTGTCAGGATATGGCTGGGCTCGCCTTCGGAATTCGGATATGCCAGTGCGAAATACTCACATCGATAATTCGTATCAATAAAGCGTTCACGACCGGTCGGAATGTCCCAAAGGTAAAGTCGCCGATGTCCATCCATGGAATCCAATATCCCAAAAAGTTGGTCATCGTTCAGAAAAGCTAGTGACTCATTGCGAGATTCCGAATCCCAGCGTGCACGTGTTTCCTGCTGGTTAAACACAATAACTTGGCCATAGCGTTCTGCCGATGCGAACCATTTCCCGCTGGGTGAAACTGCAGTCGCTTCGATACTATTGGGCTGACTGACTTCGATGTCCTGTTTCGCTCCGTCGGAAAGTGAGACCCGTTGAACACGGTTGGCTTCCGAAGACTGATTGATACCGGTAAGGATTGTCTTCATCGATCGATCGGCAGCGATCGCGTCTAGCTTTCCACCAACGGCAATAACACCCAGCTCATGTCCATCAAGATCGTGGTGACGAATCGTCCCGTCGTGACCGACCGAAACGACCGATTTTTGATCTGGCGAGATGAGGAATTCGGTCGCCGCGCCACTGTGTCGTCCGATCAATCGTGATCGATTCATCTGGATCAATTGGTCAAGCAAACGGAAAGGTGTTCCCAGCTGGCGGGGCGCGCCGGCGACCTTCGCGACACGATTCAATTGATCATTCGCGGCCGTGACATCACGCTCGTTTAATGCGGCGAACGCGGATTGCATGTCTGACAGATACAGCTCTCGTTGCAATCGTTGTTGGCTTGAATCCAGCAACTGATAGGTCGTTTTTAAGTCTTCGTTCGCCTCACTCAGTTCGGCGTTCAGGCGTCCGACAGACCAAGAATGATACGATTGAATCGCAAACGCGGTAACGATAAGAAAAACGATTCCCGACAGTATCAAAGCGGCTCTGGTCGAGTTTCGCTCGCACCAACGCAAGGCTTTCTGCAAACGTGTTGGCAATGTCGCCCGGATTTGCAGCCCGCTGGCAAAGTCACGGAGGTCTTTGGAAAGTTCGGCGGCACTTGCGTATCGCTCGCGGGGCTGCAGTGCCATCGCTTTGCAAATGATTGCCTCCAGTTGCACGGGAACGTCCTTCCGGACTTTGGTCGGTCTAGAGAAACGGCCATCGAGGATGTCTTGCAGCATTTGATGGCGATCGCCTTGAAACGGCTTTTGCAAGGTTACCATTTCAAAGATGCTCGCGCCTAAGCCATAGACGTCCGACAGGTGTGTAATGTGGTTGCTTCCGCCACTTGCCTGTTCGGGACTCATGTACGCTGGTGTGCCAATCAAGTCGTCCGTCTGCGTCAACTCGGTTAGCTCTTCTTCGAACGAAGCCAGTCCGAAATCGGTTAACCAAGCCTTACCGTTTACATCTAGCAGGATGTTTGACGGTTTGACATCGCGATGGATAATTCCGGCCGCATGTGCGGTATGAACCGCGTCTGCAACATCAGCCATTCGTTCGGCGATCAACTGATAAAAGTTGTGATTTTGAAAGCTTGAGGCGCAGAGACTGGCATCGCTTTCTGAAAGCGGCGTCGTGCCCCAGATGCCTTCAGATGACAAATCTGTTCCAAAGCCTTCGACAGTGATCGTCTCGCCCGTTGCAACCTCGTCCTCTAGCTGCCATGCGTTGATCACATAATCCAGTGCCACACCGTCGATCATTTGCATCGCCAGAAACGCGACTCCGGATTCAACGCCGGAATCAATCACCGGAACAATGTTGGGGTGTGCCAGCGCTTTTACAGCGCGAGACTCTCGTTGCAGTCGCAGCTGACGCTTTCGAGGGTTGCCCGTCGACTGACGCACCAGTTTTAGCGCGACAAGCTGTTGGCTTTCGATCTCTCGCGCGACATAGACAATTCCCATTCCCCCACTGGAAAGCAGTCGCAACAATTCAAAGTTTTTTAGCTGTCGAAATGGGAGCTCCAATCCGAGGGATGCTTCATCACCGGATTGCGATGTTACCGGGGTGGAGGTTCGCCGCATGAGCCGAACAGACTGCAAAAAGTCCTCGCGAACCGATTTCGGATACCCCGCAATAAATGTCTCAGGGCTGATGCCGCTCCCGTCTTTGACGCGTCGAAGGTATTCGGCAATTAAACCGTCACTCGATTCGTCAGAGCTGTCGTTGCTGCGATGGCGATTCACTTTTTTGCCTTTCCCAACGCCACTCTAATCGGCTCACCGGATCACGCTGAAGAAACGTACCATCGCTTCGCCCAATTTGTTCGCCAGTGACTGAAGAACTCATCAGTCGCGGAGTTTCGAAAAAGAGTCACAGTGTGGCTTCAGTCAGAATGCTACTCCCGAGCTTGTAACCTGTGTAGCTCATGATTCCTGTATAGCTCACGAAAAGGGTACGCCAACGGCAAGGCGGTTCGGCGTTTTTGTCCTGCTTTACGGACAACCAGCAAGAAAAGCACTTGGTCGATTATCGACCAGTGGCATTATCCGAGCAACTTTCGCATCGCCGACGCGACGCCTAACGTCACTTCGGCCATCCTCGGATAGTCAAGCGTGTCGGGCGTATCGGTGGATCGATGATAGTTCGGATTGCGTAGGAAGCTGGTATCGGTGAGCATCAAGGCAGGATAGCCTTGATCCCAAAACGAGCTATTGTCGCTCAGCCGGATCTCACGAATCTTTTCTGGAAGACAGATGGAAAACAAAGGCATGCGACGCGTGCCACGTTTAAAACCCCGACGGAATTTCCAGCACAGTTTCCATGAGGGGATATTCCCGACTGCTGCTAGAAAGTTGCCACGCTGCGGAAAGAACCGATGCATCCATTTCGGTATTCCCGGCGGCACTGCTTGTGAACCTTTCGCAAGGCTATAGTAACCGACCATTTCTAGGCATAGCATCCCGACAATCTTGTCGTCGCGTGATCGCGACTGGCGTGCATGATGTTGGCTGCCCATCGCGTCAAAGTTGAAGTAGGGCGGTTCCTCGCAAGCAAACGCTACATAACGTGCGGTACGTTTACCGGTGTGCTCACGCAGCAGTCGGCTGACTTCAATCAGAACCGCCACCGCGGATGCATTGTCATCGGCACCAGGAGTGCTGAAGACGGTATCGTAGTGGGCGCCAAGCAACACGATCTCATCGGCTCGTTTGGTTCCCGGACACTCGACAATCAAATTGGTCGCTTCGTCACCATTCGCGTCATAGCATTCACGTTTGTGATCGTAACCCATCTCCGCCCACTGGCCTTCGATGTAGCCGATCGTCGCTTGAATCGTTTTGGGCTGACTCAAAGTACGTGGACCGATAAGGCCCGCGAGGCGATCGACATGCTGTCGCAGATTTTGTTCGATCGAATCTTGGCTGATAGACATCGCTGTTGGGGAACTTCGCTTAGGTAGATGGGGCTGCTACTGCCACATCAACAGTTTAGCATTTTAAAGTTCAGCAACGATTTGTGATTTACAACCGTGGGATTGTCGGACGCGATGTCTGGGGCCGTGACATCGGTCTCGCAACGCGGATCGGCGGAGGCAAAGTCGACAGCACTGGTCGGACACCGACGGGATGTTCAAGCTCCCAAGTTGCGAGGTCACCCCAAGGTGTGTCGGCATGATCACGTGTGACACGTTCGAGTAGCTTCACCGCCGTTTGCACGCGCGTCGCACTGACGATTCCGCCTTTCATTTCTTGCGAAGGCACCATTTTCAGTTGGTTGAACCCTTGGCTAAGCATCATCGCGCGTGATTCGCGGCTGGCCAGGATTTCACACTGCAAAATGAATTCGTGAATGCGAACGCTGTGAGCTAACAAGCGGCCCAGGTTCAGGTCATACCATGCTTTCCATCGTGGTGACTGTTCTTGGTAGTACTCGCTCGGAGTGACCTGTTCCAATGAAACCTCGTGCAAAACGAATTCCGTTTCCGAGTCACTGGATTCGGATGCAAGGGAATCGCTGTGATCGAATCGTAACATCATGATTTGGATCGCTTGCTCGATCACCTGCTGCGCGTGACGCAATCGTTTCACACTTACCTCAAGATCATCGGGCAAGCGGTTTGAGAATCTTACCGGTCCCATGTACCAGCTAACATTGCGGTAGGGAAACTGATCCGATATCGAAGACGGGTAGCTCATTCGTGGCGGCCAATATTCAGCGGTCCCGGTCAACGCCGCCGCTTCGATGACTGCCCGGCGAAGCGGGTAGCGGTTGATGTCGTATGCGATCTCCGCAGTGCTGCGGTAATCGGGCATGTAATCGAACAATTCATCGCGTGTAGCGGTCGCGATATCGCCCGGGCGATTGATGGCCGTAAAGGTTCCACCGGTCGCAAGAGCCAGACGTGTCAGTGCATACGGGCCGCTTGGGGCAAGCAACCGTTGGCGATGAGGACCGCCGAAGTCGTCGTTGCCTAGGTTGGCCGGGATGATCGGACCGTTTCCCCAGTCGATGTCAGTCGATTCGTACCAATAGGGCAGCTGAGCGCGTTCGGGAAACGCACTGTCAGGCCCACGGTCCACAGGCAATAGGATCGGTTGGTTGTATGGGAACGGAAGCGTGAATTGTTGTAGGCCTTTTTTGATTCCAAATACCGAAAGCGGGCCGACAACATGGACTCGTGCTTTTCGCTGCTGGCACAATAGAATCACATCTTCTAGCGCATTTAGATCGTCACCCGATTCGTCACTCCAAACGACAACCTCGATTCTGGTATCAGGGTTTCTTGTTGGGACACTGGCAATGGCAGCTGACACCGCGGACATCACATTTTCGACGCCGCTTTGATCGATCGGAACGTTAATCAACGTGTTGGCAATGTCCAAGGGCTTTGGCATCCCTTTGTTAACGCCTAGGGGCACCACACCCTGACCGAATGCGAACACCGCTGTGGTTGGCCAAGGGAAAGGACCGGGTTTTCGTGCAACCTTAATCTCGTCGTAAAAGTTCCCGATGATCGGCGCCAGCTGTTGCCGCTCGTTTACCAAACTGATCGAAGCATCCATCACCCATAGGATCCAGACGGGACCTTCGTGTTCGTTGGTCTCGCGCAATTGATCAAGTATCCCTTGTGCCGCACCGGCGGTGGTACGGGTCTGACGCACGCCATCTTTAGCATCTTTCAGTAGCGGCCCGGTGTATGACGATTGCTTTTGCAGTGCCGAGCTCATCTGTTCAAAAAGTGACTTTTCGCTGTTCTTTGACTTGGTCCCCGTCGTCATCTTCAGCCGATCAGGCATGCTAACCATGGCTTGAAGATCACTAGGCTCGATCAAGACATCCGGGGCAAGCAACGAATTGAGGTCATCGGCTTGTACATCGAACTGAGACTGCAGATCCACAGTAATAAACTCCGACTCCGCCCGTGGCGTCTGTGACTGTGAATTGGCGGATAAATCGAGTGATACGAGATCGGCTAATGAATCGGAGTCACCATGACTTGCGTACAGTCGGATGACATTGGCGAAGGGGTTCTGATCCGAGACAACCATCAACGCAAGGATCACAAGAAACGCACCGTGGACTACCATCGAAGTCAGCAAACCGGTGACTCGGTTGGAAGAACCGCTCTCCGATTTGGGGTCATCCGGATGTATAGGATCGATGTTGTAATTCATAGCTGGCTGCCACAAAGAAGGTTTATTGCCTCCCCTATTGTGCTGGTCCGGGCCCCCATTTTTCTACCTGAAGATACGTTCACAGCCGGCTCATTTA
This sequence comes from Stieleria sp. JC731, assembly GCF_020966635.1. Taxonomy (NCBI): domain Bacteria; kingdom Pseudomonadati; phylum Planctomycetota; class Planctomycetia; order Pirellulales; family Pirellulaceae; genus Stieleria; species Stieleria sp. JC731. The sequence goes on from NZ_JAJKFQ010000002.1 coordinate 1,240,983, forward strand.
GCTGCTGGAAACCTAACGATCTGATACCGGCAGGATCAGCAACCTAATTAACCGTAGTGGACGAGGCGACGAGTCCCGGCTAAACCGACGCTAGCGCGTTTCGGCTCAGTGCTAACAACGATGAGCCGCTTTGGCGCTAGCCGCGGTTGAGTGGCGTGTTAACCGAGAGTTGGCGTCAGCGGCTGATGAGAGCCAGTAGAAGATCGAGGCACGATCAGCCGCGACGCGCGAGCGTGCGGTTAGGTGTTTGGAGCACGGAACCGTCAACCGTCGCTATCGCGTTTCGGCTCAGCGTCAACAATGATGAGCCGCTTTGGCGCTAGCCGCGGTCATGTGGCGTGTTAACCGCGTGCTGGCGGCAGCGGGTGATGAGAGCCAGCAGAAGATCGAGGCACGATCAGCCGCGACGCGCGAGCGTGCGGTTAGGTGTTTGGAGCACGGATCTGTCAACCGACGCTAGCGTGTTTCGGCTCAGTGGCAACAACGATGAGCCGCTTTGGCGCTAGCCGCGGTTATGTGGCGTGTTAACCGCGTGCTGGCGGCAGCGGGTGATGAGAGCCAGCAGAAGATCGAGGCACGATCAGCCGCGACGCGCGAGCGTGCGGTTAGGTGTTTGGAGCCCGGAACCGTCAACCGTCGCTAGCGCGTTTCGGCTCAGTGGCAACAACGATGAGCCGCTTTGGCGCTAGCCGCGGTTGAGTCCTTTTCAGCAATGACCGTAGTGGACGAGGCGACGAGTCCCAACCATGAACCACTGTGGACGAGGCGACGAGTTCCAACCAATCACCACAATGGACAAGGCGACCAGTCCCTGCATCGCGGTTCATCGCCCAGCGACGAGCCTCAACGCTATTCTGCGTTCCTCAACCCGGTTATCGATCCAGGAAATCTTCAATCATCGTCGCGATAGCGGTCGGGACTTGGCTATCGAGGCGATCGGATAAGACGTCTCCAAGAAAGTCTCCGTGTTTTCCTGGGACAACCAAAAGCCTACCCGCTGGCAACAAACGAGACATTCGCAGCGCGTGCTCTGGCAGGACCACATCCTGGTCACCAACGACGACAAGAGTTGGTGCCTTGATACCGGTGATGTATTCGTCTGGCCAATCTTTGAAACTTGCCATCCGTGTGGAATCTTGCTCAAAGAGCTGCTGCAGGTGTTGCGGATCAGGATTAATCTTGCGGTCCGCCGCTTTTAAGGCTTCTGGCATCATCGAGATATCCGGGTTCGTAAACATATTCCAGAAACCGGCAATCATTCCATCTCGCCGGTACATCGCGGAAATGACAACCAGCCTATTTACTTTTGTTGGGTGCAGTCTTCCGAACTGCAGTGCGATGTTTCCACCATTGCTAAAACCCAGCACGTCAGCGGTTTCCACATTCAGAACATCGAGCAACGCAGCTAAGTCACTTGCCGAGTTTTCAAAAGTGAAGGGTCGATCAATAGACTTTGTGTGTCCGTGGCCTTGTTCTTCGAACGCGATGACTTTACGAGACTTGGCCAATAGCGGAATCATTCGGCTCCAGTTGGATTCAATCGTAGAACCTCCGCCATGAATCAACACCAGCGGAATACCATCGTGTTCTGCCCCGTGGACCTCATAATACAGCTGCAGTCCATTGACAGGAGCATAGCCACGTTGCTTCGTTTCTGTGTTGAAAAATGGTTGTCGAGGATTTGACTTCGCAGGTGTTTGTCCGATCGCTCGGTGAACGTCGATAGCAGAAGTCACGCAAAGGCAGATCACCAAGGCAAGTTTCCATGACAATGACATCGTTCGACCCATCTCTGTGATTTCAGTGAGGCTTCAACTAATCCGGTTGCTTTTAAAGACGCGCATTCGATTGAAGACTAGCCCTGCATTGCTTTCGGATCCATCCACATCATTTCCCAAACATGTCCATCGGGGTCAGCCAGATTGCGGTTGTACATGAAGCCAAGTTCCTGCTTGGGATTGATGTCGGCAGTCCCGCCATGGGCTGCGGCCAATTCATTTAGACGGTCAACAGCTTCAGGGCTTTCACAAGCTAGGCAAAGCATCACTTCACTTGATGTCGAAGGCGGAATGGGACGGCTTGTGAACGTTTTCCATTTGGCGTGCGTCAACAGCATCACGAAGATCGATTCGCTCCAAACCATGCAGGCCGCCGTCTGGTCCGTGAACTGGGGATTGTTGTTGAATCCCAACGCCTCGTAGAACTTCATCGAAGATTCCAAGTTGGACACTGGAAGGTTGACGAACAGTTGTTTAATCATTGGTCTTCGTTCGCATTTCAGAGAAAGCTGCCATTTCAAAGCAGCCGGAATGTGTAACTTCTTCGCACCGAGCCGAATTGTCGACTTCTGTGTCATGCGAAGTCGTTTGATCCATCGTTGCACGGAGCAGTCGAACCGCAGGTATCAGAATCGACAACATTCTGAAAACTATTTGGAAATGGCCAGTCTGGCGGTTTTATACGCGAGTGATTGTCGTGACCGCTCAGGCAATTCACGATGCCAATCCGAAAATGGCTAGATTCTGTGCCGCGATGCCCGATGAGATGAAGCCATGCAAGTGCACGTCCGCTGTCAGTTAATCAAAATGGCGGTTGTCAATACTGTCGCGAGAATGTAACCGCTCCAACGCACAAACCATTTCGCGTGTAACCATCCAGGACCGATAGCCGCGACTAGAAATGAGAGTGCGACAAGCTCTCGTGCACGCACATGGATTGTTCCCTGGGCGTTTTGGATCATTCCGAAGAACATGAATACATAGACGCATGCCAACAAGCCTGCTGCCGTCGAAAGAATGATCACCTCGGTATACCTCAGCGTTCGGTTGACCGCTGTGAAATCAGTCTGCGTTAGGCGATAGGCATGCGTCGTCCCAAGCAAGCAAAAGACACCGGCAAAAATGAGGCAAGCTGATAGGCAACCAATCGTGACGGGTGGCGATGTCAACATCAACTTGATCGAAACCAACTTGCTGACAAGTGTCGCTTGCTGCGGCCCTGGTCTATTAGTCAGCTCGGGATGCTGATCCAGTAATTCAGAGATGACTCGCAGCTTGCCCGGTTCGTCCAAAAAACCTGCAAGAGCTAATTGCTCGATTTGATTCGCATTGGCCAACGCGAACGTCTGCCAGCTCGCGGCGATCCCATAAATTGCAAACTGGACGATTGTCATCAGTAGACCGGCGACCAACCCGACTGCCACCGCCTGTCGGATGTCTTGCGGGCGGACAAGCCTGCGGATCATCACACCCAAAAATAGGCAAAACGGAATTCCCAACAGCGTGAAGAATGTGACCAATGACTCCGGTGGTTGTAGCCACCAAGGGACGACAATGTCGGACGAAGGAAGCTGCTTAGATAACTCATCTAGATTAAAGCGAGCGTTTGCCTTGCCGAAAAGGCGATTGGCAATGCCGCTGTAAAGCGGGATCCCCAATGCAAGTCCGCCGATAACTCCCAGCAACATTGCACCGAGGACGGATCGCAATTGCTGCCCAATCAAGTCACCGCAAATCGATACCAATGTCTTGGGTTTGACCGAAACCGCTTTGCCAAGCAACCAATTTTGCAGGTCGTTTTTAAGTTCACTTGCAGATGCGTAACGTTCCGCCGGATTGTGGGCGAGACATTTCATGCAAATCAACTCAAGGGTCCGATCGATTCTCGGATTCAAGCGACTGGGTTCTACGATGTCTCCCCTCGCCGCTTCTAAAAGCGTCGCAACCGCAGACTCAGCTTTGTGTGGAGGTTGCCCCGTTATGCCGTCGTAAAGAATCGCGCCTAAAGAATAGATATCAACCGCAGTCGTAATCTGTTTGGACGCATTGGCTTGCTCGGGTGGCATGTAGGCTGGTGTACCAACAATCGCACCCGAGCCAGTTAGGTCGCTATCACAATCGGTGTGCTTTGCCAAGCCAAGATCGGTGACCACAGGATAGCCATCCGGGTCGAGCAAGATGTTGGCTGGTTTTAAATCACGATGCAGAATCCCGCGACGATGCGCATAGTCGATGGCATCAGCGACATTAGCCAGCAGCACAACCAACGCTCGAATGTCAGCACGAAAACGCTGCATGTTTTCTGCTAGCGAACCACCATCGATCAGTTTCATCGTGAAAAAGTGATGGCCGTCGTGCTGGCCGATCTCATAGATGGCAACGATTCCGGGGTGATCCATTGCGGCTGCAGATTCGGCTTCCAGGTGAAATCGACGCACGTCGTTTTCTGATGCGAATCCACCACTCAAAATCAACTTCAATGCAACATCGCGACCTAGCGTCCGATGTCGCGCCTGATAAACAACTCCCATCCCTCCGCGAGCAATCTCACGGATGATGTCATAGTCGCCGACCAACTTCGAATCGCTTTCCGACGAACCACCGGATTCGAGCCGCGATGTTTCGGTGTCGACCGTGGCCGCAAGGTCTTCTGTTGGTGGCAACTGAAAATTGGTCAGCGGACATTCGTGGTCGTCATCTGATAAAAGGCATTCACGACAACGTCCATCCAACAGCACTTCGCTGGTCTCCAATCCACACGAGGCACATGTGAAAGATTGATGAGGAGCCATTGAATCCTATCGGTTGATTTGCGAATGAAACAGTGAGACCTGGTTCTAGAAGACAACTTGCTGTCGAGATTTTAATCGATCGAATAACTGTATGACCGATGCTGTGGTCTACTTTCCGACTTTGATGGGGAAATCAGCCGAGGCGAATTCGATACCGAGCTCAATGCGGCTGACGACAACGCTGTTGCGCGAGCACTTCAGCGTCTATCCTACGCAACGCTCATTTCATTCTTCGATCGCAATCAATCCCTACGGAAATGGCAAAAAAGAAATCAAAAGGGGCGACCGCTGCAGCCGCCCTTGTATCGCCTGACGGCAAGCCAGTTATCGCATTTCGTACTCCGGCGCTTTTCGAACGATGGCTCAACAAACATCATGCCGATCATCGTGGTGTTTGGATTCAGTTCTTTAAAAAAGGCAGCGGACTTAAAAGTGTCACATATGCAGAGGCACTTGACGTCGCATTGTGTTTCGGTTGGATCGATGGGCCGGTACGCAAAGGCGACGACGTCTCATGGATTCATAAGTTTACACCGAGGCAAAAACGAAGCGTCTGGTCTCAGGTAAACAAGCAGCATGTCGAACGGCTTATCTGTGACGGCCGCATGAAGCCAGCAGGCCATGCAGCAGTGGAAGCAGCCAAGGCCGATGGCCGTTGGGATAACGCCTATGCCTCGAGTTCGACGTTCGAAGAATCCGAAGCGTTTCTCGCCGCGTTGAAGAAGTCAAAAAGGGCAAGCAAGTTCTACGCGACGCTTTCAAAGTCCAAGAAGTTTGCGTTCTATTGTCGACTCCATAATGCAAAGAAGCCCGAGACCAAAGCAAGGAAAATCACCGAGTTCATCGCAATGCTAGAACGCGGTGAAACCCTGGGATAACATCTATGATGGTAGTGGACGAGGCGACGAGTCCCAACGATGAACCGTAGTGGACGAGGCGACGAGTCCTTCCCCAAAAGGATTTTCATGAAACGAGAGCACTTGAAACGCCTCTCTAGAGAACACTACCAGGCAGAGGCGATTATTCACTGGACTGTCACAATTCTTAACCGTAATAAAGGATGGCTCAATTCGGCATTCTACTATCGGTTTCGAGAGCTCATCACACACACGATGTTTCGGTATGGATTAGCCTGCCCGATTTACTGCATGATGCCGGATCATATTCACATGGTTTGGATCGGACTATACCTTCAATGCGATCAGCTAAATGCGATGAAGCACTTTCATACGCGATGTGACGAATCGCTTCAGCGCGTTGGCTTTGCACTTCAAGATCAAGCCTACGATCATGTCCTGAAAGAAGATGATCGCAAGGAAGCCAATTTCAGGCAGCTATGCGAATACATTGCAAGAAACCCCGAGCGAAGCGGACTTGTGAAAACCGATCAGTTTTCGAAATACCCATTCACCGGATGTCTTGTCCCCGGCTACCCCGAACTAAAAACCTTCGACACAGATTTCTGGGATCGATATGACCGAATCATTTCGCGGCTAAGAAGGCTCGGAATGCAGCAATGGAAGTGACGCCGATAAATTGAGCGGGGTAGTCGATTCTTGAACGATTCGCTCAGCGGTAAGACTCAGAAAGAAGGACTCCTCGCGTCGTCCACTACGAAGAAGTCCCATCTCCTCTACATCCGACTAGACGCTTGCGTTCAAACTCGGCATGACGACAATAGGGACGCGGAAGTTCAAACAACACAGCGGAGTCAGCGTGCGAGAGATTGATCAAAAAGCGGCGATCATGATCGTTATCGAGCATTTCGGAGACATCGAGCCGGGCACGAAATGCTCGGCAGTCTTTTTCGATGCCGAAAGGATTCGTCGCGAGCAAGAATTTCACGCCAAGCTCTATAGCGAAAACGGAGTGAACGATCCCGAGATCCGTCGAGCCATGGTTGCCGCAAATGTGCCCGATCAACCCTATTGGTTGGTCTCACTAAAGTTTTCCAGTAGCTCCGCAGGCGAGATCACGCGTATGCATCGTGTCGATGCTCGAACCGGCAAAGTTCTGCCCGAACCAGCATAGATCATGCACCCTGCCGCTTGAGTATTCAGAGTAGTGGACAAGGTGTAATGGATAAAGCGACGAGTCCTCGCAAGTGATTGACGACGGGGGGATTCGTCGCCTCATCCACTACATTTTCATCCCTTGTCCTTCTGCCTTCCTCCTTTCATCGGCTTCTCTTTTCAGACGCGGTCCTTCGATCGCAACGGGCTTTTCGCGCTCTTCGCGCCACGCCCAACCTGTGGGCCGCCCGGACAAAAGACACCGTCGTAATTTCTGCTCAAGAATTCTTGCCCACGCTCAATCATGCTATTAGCCTTGCCGATATCTGTTGTAACAGATACTATTGATTGGGTTGGCAGATACGCGAAAGCTGGGAGGTCACCTTTACCATGGAACGTCGAGATTTTGGGAAAGCACTTGTAGGCAGCACCTTGTCGATTAACAGTTTGAATCAGCTTGACGCTTTCGCTCAGGAATTACCGCATTCTGAGACGATGCCTGCTTTGTTTCTTGGACACGGCAGTCCCATGAATGCGCTCGAGGAGAATCGCTTTGTGCAAGGATTCCGTTCCGTCGCGAAGACAATCCCAACTCCAAAGGCGATCTTGTGCATCTCAGCCCACTGGTACACACATGGGACGAAGGTCACCGCGATGAAAAAGCCAAAAACGATCCACGATTTTGGCGGATTTCCTCGTGCGTTACATGAATTCCAATACCCGGCGTCTGGAAGTCCAGAGCTAGCCCAGGCGACGGCAGGCCTGATCACCAAGACGTCAGCATCGCTCGATGATTCTTGGGGGCTCGATCACGGAGCGTGGACGGTACTGACCCATCTCTATCCCAACGCCGATGTTCCGGTGGTTCAGTTGAGTCTTGATCGCACAAAAGCACCCGAGGTTCATTTTGCATTGGGCCAGCAGCTTGATGCACTGCGACGACGTGGAATTCTGATTGTTGGCAGCGGGAATATTGTCCACAATCTACGGCTTGTCGATTTTCAGAACATGCAGCGTCGCAATCATGGTTTTGACTGGGCGCTCGAAGCACAGAACTTTGTCAATCAGCAGCTTACCACCGGCGACTACGAGAAGTTAGTCGACTATTCCAAGCAAGGGCGGGCGATGAACTTGGCCGTTCCGACTCCGGATCACTATCTGCCTTTGCTTTATGTGCTCGGTTTGGAGCACAATCCGGATACGCTGAAATTGTTCAACAATGAGATGGTTGGTGGCAGCCTAAGTATGACTTCCGTTCGGCTGGGTTAGAATAAGCTGAAGCTAAATGAAAAAGAAATCTCAGAGGTCAGGTATTGGCCTCGAAATCGGGATGCGCCATCCGGATCAGCTTCTGCCTGAACGCGAAGTCGCTTTGAATCTGGCCAAGACGTTTTCTGCATTGAATCAACCGTTCGATGAATTGTTCAAAGAGCACGGTATTACTTCCGCGCAATACAACGCTCTAAGAATCTTGCGTGGGCATGGCAAGCCGGTATCGGTTTATCAGATCGGCGAGCAAATGTTGACGCGACAGTCAGATCTACCCCGACTGGTCGACCGCCTGGTTTCATTGGGATTCGCTGAAAAGAACCGCTGCGAGAAAGATCGTCGTGTCGTATGGGTGAAACTGACTCGGAAAGGGACCTCGCTTTTAAAGCGGATGGACGAACCTCTAGACAACCTACACCGCGAACAATTGAAGCATCTTAGTCGCGAACAAATGAAACAGCTAAGCGACTTGCTATGGTTAGCCCGCAATCCAGACGCGTCTTCTGATTGAAGGACGAACCCAGCATTCGAAGCCACCAAAGAGCTAAGTCGCAGCACCGTTCTCAATCTCAACGAACGGCTGTGACGGTGCATCTGGCATTTCTCTCATCAACTTTAACAAGACAGTCGGAAGCTTGTCAGAAAAGACCAGAGACTAGAAAGTTCTGAGTCAGATTGGTTATCGATGGTATTGATAAGACGATACAACTGATTGGCCTGCCGACGCAATTCGATCTCGCTTTCCATCATGTCTCCGTCGCCATCGGAATCGTAGATGTAAGCGAAACCACTGGTGGCGTTCGCTTCATCCGTCAATCGATTCGTGGCTTGAAGCAATTGCATCACGGTCAGCTCTGAGTTGTCGTCGACACCAAACGCCGCACCCGTCGAACCGACATTCACCACACGCGTCCCAATTCCGGTGCTGGTGACGTTGAAGCCATAGCTATTCGCGACGGTTCCTGCCAACTGACTGCTGGTGAAATAGGTTGCCAAAGCGACGGCCATGAACTGTGCATCGACCTTCGCCGGTCCGGCACTTTTCTTGGCCCGATGTTTGAACAATTCGTTGCGATAGAATCTTGCGACGTCCGCACCATCGGCTCCAGACAGGGAGTCACCGAAGATATTGCCGAAGTTAATTGTAAGCCAAATCGCCAAGTCTTCACCGCCACTGGTGATCAACGCCCGACCGCGTTTGTTTTGCCAGAATCCAATTCCCGCGGTGTCACCCGATGTTACTTGGGACCCGATCTCGGCAAAGGTGTAATCGAACGCGTCGACATCCGAAATTGTCAGCTGCATCGTGTCATCGCCGATCTGCAAGCCGCCGAGCGAACCAAGTGATTCGCCACCGTCAGAGACTCCGGTCGGTTGGATCTGATACAACTGGTAGGTCGATGCCGGCAAGTCTTCGAATAAATACAACCCACCGTCACTGGTCAGTTGGTTGATCGCATTGCCGTGTGAATCGAGTACCGCATTTCCATTTTGATCGCGTAGTTCGACCACAACACCGTTGATTCCTGGTTCATTGGCATCGAACTGGCCGTTTTGATTCACATCGACGAACACAACGCCAGAGATGCTGGCCATGTTGATCAAGTCAATCTGCACATTCGCGGTGTCGAAGCCGCCATCTCCATCGCTGACTGTCACTTCCAAATCGAAGGAGGAGGTGGTTTCATAATCAAGCTGTGAAGCGTCAACAACCGAGATCGCTCCCGAAGCCGAGTCAATCGCAAAAGCCGTCGCCCCACTTCCACCGGTGATTGAGAATTCAAGTGTATCCGCCCCCGGGTCGGTTGCGGTTACAACTCCGATGAGTGTGCCGTTGGGCGAGTTCTCAACGATGGAGAATGTCGCGTCTGACGCGGTTGGTGCTACGTTGGTGATATTCAAGTTGAAGCTTGCTGCGGAGATCCCTCCCCTTCCATCGTCTGCCGTGATCACGATCGTCTGTGATTCCGATGGGCCATTTGAACTCTCAAAACTCCACGCCCATCGGTCGTCACTTGATTTTACTATGATGCCGTTGGACGCTGACAACGTCACTTCGTCACCCAGATCCAAATCACTCCATGATCCGGTGTTCGAGGCAATGACTCCTTCAGAAACTGTCACGGATTCCAAGTCGAACGATAGTTCTGGAGCATCATTCACACCTACGATCGTGATGGTCGCCGATTGGTTAACCGATCCGCCGTTTCCGTCAGAAATGTCGTAGTGATACTCCAGAATTTCGTGGCCATTACTGGGAATCGACTGATACAGTGACAAATCAATCGACAGCGACATCCCCTCGATTGTCACCCCGGCGTCATCTCCAGCGGCGTGCGTCAGACCGACGACGCTCATCTCATCACCATCGATATCGGCTGCTCCTTGCAGCAGATCGATAAGAACGAGTCCTTGATCTTCATTCGCGCTGAATAAGATGGGGCCCGAAATGCTCGGCGCGACATTCGCCGGAACAACAGTGACGTAGACAGTCGCGGTAAAGAGTTGCCCAGTGTTGTTAGAGACACTGTACTGAAAGTTATCGGGACCAAAGTAATCCAGGGCAGGCGTGTAGGTGATCGACCCGTCCAGGTTGATTTGGCTCGTTCCATGCTCGGGCTGGGTAATCGATTGGATGTCCAATTCGCCATCGCCAACATCGTTTGCTCGCACGTCAACCGTGATCGATTCGTCCTCGATCAAGCTGACATAGTCGTCACCGATTCGCTGTGCGAGCGCCAATCCAACCGGATCGCTGATGCTGCCGTTGACGAGACCATCGGAATCCCCTGAACCGCCATCAACAAGGTGCAACACGATTCGGGACGGGGCAGACAGAATCTGTGCCCCGATACCGCTCGCCTCATCGTAAGCGAACTCGTAGTAATGAGGCGTTGGATTATCTGGAGTCACCCCAAACTTGTAAATCGCGTTAAAAGACTCCGCCTCATCAAAAAAGATCGTGATGGTTGTCGAATCGCCGGGGTTTTCGACGTCGACGGTGAACTGTGTGAATCCAATCGGAAATTCAATCCCTTGTGGTGGCGCGACGTCAAAACTTGGAATCGACGTACTGAGTACATTTGTAAGCGTGAAACCGTTCGCCGCGGCAATTGTGAGGTTTGATCCACTCACCACGCTTGGTAGTGAAGCGACGTTGTCTTGATCACTGTCGTTTATTCCATCGCCATTCCCATCTCCAATAGCACGTTCAATCTCGTCGCCAACGCCATCGGTATCTGAGTCGTCACCGCCATAAATAGAGAAAGTCAATATCGCGCTGGCTGATCCGTCTCGTGATGAAACTTGGAAAGCATCCGATTCTTGATCGCCGTCATTCAAGAATTGAACGGCCGCGTTGTCCAAGTCATAGATCCAGCTGCCATCGCTGTGGATTGTGAGACTGCCGAAGTTTCCGATTTGGGTTGATGGAACAACGTATGCTTCGCCCTGGTCCACATCATCAACGGACAGAAGTCCAGCGACAAAATCAGTGTCTTCATCGATCACGGGACTGAGGTCACCATGCAGAGATGCCGGATCGTTCTCACCGTTGATTGTCATGGCGACGGTTCCGACCGAGGACTTGCCTGTCGCATCGGTGACCGTATAAGTGAACTGATCGGTCGCCGACATTCCTTCCGGCAAATAGTCGAATGCCGTTCCTGGGTCATAGGAAAAACTACCATCAAGAAGACCGACGACGGTGGCGCCGGACGCCAGCGAGATCGAGATTTCTCCTGCCTCTGAACGTCCCTCCAAAGCAAACCAGGCCCCCTGAATCCCCGTCGCCACAGTCGGCTCACGGAATTCCGGCACAAGCAATCGTGAGTGGATGAAAGAATCATCTTCGCCGGGTGAATTGTTGAGTAGCAACCCAGCACTGCCCGTCGTACCGAACTTTCCGGTACCCAACATCAGGGCGTACCAACCGGGTTGTAGTATCGCATCGATGTCCGCACGCACATTTCCGTCACTTCCGAACGCGAGCGGAATCACCGTTGATGCGATCACATCCGGAGTTGAAAGGTCAAACGAATCAGGGAAATCGTTCTCGTTCTCCAAAGCCACGACCGATGCAAACAGACCCGTGCTGGTGAGGAACTTAAAATTGCCTCCCACTCGGTCCAGGTGAAGGGTTTCTTCGACCTGGAAGCGAACTCCGTAGAAATTGCCTTCATTGATCACCGTGTAAACTTCCGAAGATCCCGAATCGATCGAGGCAGTTGCGAAGGAATAAGATGCGTAGATTGGAATCGGATCGCCTTCGATCGCGGTGACGCCCAGCTCGGTGCCTTCCGCATCTCGATCATTCGCTATTATGCCAGGAGCTTCGATCGTCAAAGAATCGTTTTCTGCGACCGCATACTCGTCTGCAACCGCATTCGGGGCATCATCGACACCATTGATCGTGATCGTGACCGTCGCTGTTGAAGACAATCCGCCTTCATCCACGACCGTATATGTGAAGACCTCTTCGACAGCTTGGCCTGCCGTCATCGAATCATAAGCAGTGCGAGGGTCAAAGACGAAGTTCCCTTCCGATGAGGTTTGAAGAATAGCGCCGGAAGACAATGTCAGGGTCGAACCGGCGGGTTGACCATTGACCGTCGCTAAACGTAGTTGTCGGCCGTCCACGTCCGTGTCATTCGACAAGATGCCGACGTTGGTAACCGGGGTCAGAAGCGAATCTTCCGAGACGAAGTACGAATCATCTTCAGCAATTGGCGCATCATTCTCCCCGGCAACTGAAATCGCTACACGTCCAGTGTCAATTCGTCCGCCGGAGTCTTCGATCGTGTAGCTGAACTCATCGACGCCGGTTTCTCCGGTTGCAAGGTCGTCAAATGCGCCGGCTGGATTGTACGAAAAACTGCCGTCTGAATTTGCAAGGATCCTCGCGCCCGACCCCAGCGTGACTGTCCTCATCGTCGACAAGGTGCTACCTTCCAAAACGAAACGTGCCCCGGGAATTCCGGATGCCGCCGTTGGTGCTAGGAACCTTGGCACACCTGGCTGTGCATGGATAAATGATTGATCGCCAACTGGGTCGCTATTGAGAAATAAATTCGTAATGCCGTTCGAACCAAATTTCCCTGTGCCGAACATGACCGCATACCAGCCCGGCTGCAATGTCACGTCAATCGCTCCACGTTTGTCACCGTCATCTTGAAAAGCAAGCGGGATGACAGTGGTGGCGAGCACATCAGGCGTCGAAAGATCCTCCGAGTCAGGCAAATCCGTTGCATCATCGAGTGCGACGACTGCGGCAAACGGCCCCGTCCCGGTAAAGAATTGGAAGTTTCCACCCACTTGATCCAAATGCGTGGTCGCTGTCACTTCAAATCGAACGCCGTAAAAATTATCGCTGTTAAGCGACGTTGCCAGATATGGCAACGACGGATTTAACGCAGCGGTCTCGAACAAGAACGGCCCCTCTTCTAGAATCGGTTGCCCATCAATTTCGGTCAGCGAGATCGTCGTCCCTGGAGATGCAAAATCATCGCGAAGAAGACCAAGCAGACTGTCGACTTCCAACATCTGCTTTTCTCTGGCTACAAAGTCGTCATCAACGGCAACTGGACCTTCGCCACCGATGAATACTTCCTGCGACATCGACGTGAAGCGATAACCATCGGCGATTTCCATCGTCAGGACGTGAAGCCCGGTACTGTTGGAAGACAACTCAACGACATTCCCTTGTGAGGAGTCCACCGTGACTCCATCCAGAGTCAAGTCCCAAGAAATTGAAGTGGATGTGTCGAGAAACTCATCGGGCACCACGGTGTTGAGATTCAGGCTTTGCCCTAAATCAGAAAGACGGGGCAAGCCAATGACATTGGTCATGCCTTCACCGGAAATCATTGGAGAACCATCGATTTCGATTTCAAATGAATCAATGCTTAGCGTGATGTGTCCCGCATAATTTTCCGAAAGCTGAATACTAGATTCTGCATCGCTGTAAACGGTGATTAAATCCAGTTCATCGGTTTGGAGTGTGATTGAAGCGTCCTGGCCGGCAGAGCCACTAAAGATCTCTTCCCCATTCCGCGTGATCACCGCGAATCCTGAACCGGCGGAGACTGCCAGGGTATCCTGCGAGCCGTTCGCGGAATCCAGCACAAGCGAATCGTCGTTGATGATGGAACCGTCTGCAAACGATCGAAGCAATACGGCGTTCATCGGATCTTTGAGTACTAACTGGAAGGATTCGTCGTTCTCGAAATCCGAGTCCGCAAAAACCTGCACCTCGACCTGTCGATCGGACAGATCACCCGGCTGCCAGGTCAATGTGCCGGTGACAGCTTCGAAATCCTCACCAGCAGTTGCGGTTTGAGAGATCACTTCGTAGTCAACGGTGATGGGCAAATGACTCGACTCTCCAATCGCTGACACGGTGAAGGAAAACACATTGTTTTGCGCGCCCGTCGACTCCCGTCCTACGGCATCAAACGCAGCCAGGTAGACAGGAGTAATATTGCCAATCTCCGCCGTTTCAATTTCGGACGAGATTGCCGACGCATATCCCAGCAAATCAAATTCAGCTGCCGATAGCTCACCGCGATTTAGCTGTTCGATGCGTTCAACCAAATTTGTTTGTGCGATTTGTTGAACACGTACGACATGCTCCAAAAAGGCTTGACTGCCTTCCGGCGTGACTTGTTCGATTTGCAAATTGGCGTTCGCCAGTGCCGTCGCAACGGACTCCAGAATGGATGCATCGATTTGCACCCCGGATCGGACTGAAACTCCCTCGATCACGTTTCCAACAACAAGTGGAATCGACGAACGGAAGGACGATCCGCCTCGAGCAACTTTTTCGGCAACATCGATGAAGACCCAATCGGCGTACTGTTGCAATGACAAAGACGGTTCAGCGGCATGGAATAACTTGGAGATTCCGATCACCAAGTTGTAGAGTTCGGTTTCTCTCGCAAACAGCAACGCCGAATCGGTGTATCCATTGGCGGCGGCAACGATAAAATTGGTATCGGCGGTGACAACGTTTGTTGCCCCCAGAGCATCAAGTACCCGGCGTTCCGCTAACGCATGTCCAGCTTCACTCCTCTCATAGTCTCCCGTTTCTAGAAGTGAAGTGATCAGGGTTGAAGTTGGTGTGATGACGGAGAAGGTAGACGGAGCACGCGATGAGATCTCGATCGGCCGGTCCACTGAGACGTCCACTCCACCGGTGGCAATCCACTGACCTTCGTTGGGATCAAGTATTCCGTTCTCATTGGCATCAACGGTTTCCATGCCGAAGATCAAGGTTCGTCCATCAATCGATGTAACGGCAGACGGCTCCGACGGATCAAAGCTCCCGTTAAAGTTGGCGTCCACGAAAACAGTACGGTTGGCTGAGGGACCAAACAACGATTCGACTGCTTCTACGACCGAGTTAATGCTGAGTCCCGAAACCCCACAGTTGGAACACGTATTTCGTTGCAGCCATTCTGAGGCACCGTCATCCCATGTATCGATCGCGTCGAGAACTTTCTCTGTTGTGATCTCACGCGTGTTGAAATTCCAAGCAGGAATTTCAATATGCCCAGTTTGCAGGTCTAGCTTGACGTTTTCTCCAAGCCAGTCCCCCACCTTAACGAATATTTTGAAGCTTAAATCATAAAGGGAACCGACATAGTCAAGCATGATGTTCTTGGACACTTCGGCGGCCAATTTCCGCATGAACCCCCATTCATCTCGATCGAAGTCTGCGCGTATCCCCGCTTCGTCAAAAACGGCAGCCCCCGTTCCCGGGTATCTCTCACGCAGATACTGAGTCGTTTTGACGGGAACTTCCGCAACAATGTTGAACGGCGGCGGAATCAACTTCACCAGTAAGTCGGCCGAAGCGAGGATCGCATCAACAATCGAGTTTTGGTTTTCCGCTAGCTTTTGCTTAATGCTATTGGAAACCTCACTTGCTTCATCCTTAACCTGCTCGGAAATGTAAGCGTCGAGATTTGACACCAGCTGCAAGGATTGCGAAACACTTAGGATTTCATTGTCGGTGATCTTAACAGTCGCATAGTGCAGTCGAGGATCCACCGGTAGCAACGCATTTCTGGCGTTAATTAGTTTGAGCCGAAAGTCTTCCCTGTACTCACTCTGTTCGTCATCTTCGATGATCACATCCAGCAAAGCCTTTGTCTGGCCGGCAGGAATTGATACCGAATGAACCGTCGGAATGAAGTCGGTGCCGAGTCGCGCCGATCCACCTATGTATTCGACTCCAACGGATACGGTTTCGGATGCAGGCCGAGTCAACTCTACTTGCAGCGTCGTGTAGTTAATTCCTTCAACAACCGTCTGTTCCGCCACCGTCCAGAATAGGCGCTGAGGTTCATCGTCATCCCGAAGCACCGTTGTCAACACCGTTGAGTTCGCGAACTCACCTGAGGTGGGCGATTGCGCGTAAACACGAATTTGCTCGTCACCTTCGAAATCGACATCATTAATCGGCGATACGCCAATACTAACTGAAACTTCGCCGGCCGGAATCGTGATCGATGACGGTCCGGCGTAGTCGATGCCTCTTGTGGCACTTCCACGGTAGAGAAGCGGGATGGTGATGCTCTCGTTCGAAGGGGCGGAAAGGGTTGCAAAGATTTGATATTGGCTATCGCTTTCCAGAACCGAGAAACTTGCCTGACGGAGTCGAATGATGGGATCTTCGTCACGAATCACAATGGCGGTTTGCTGTAGATCTCCCACAGCAACACCTGAGACGTCACCGAATTGTAGGTAAAGGTTATCCGTCGGTTCATTCAATGAATCGTCTAGCAAATTCACCGTGATCGACTTGGAAGTCTCGAGCGGATCAAACGTCACCGATGTGGTTGAAAGCGTGTAATCAATACCTTCGACCGCAGTTCCTTTAACGACAATCGGAATCGTTACAGCTTGACTGAGCGGGTTCGAGAGCACGACATTGACTGTGATCGAAGATTCATCTTCGAATGCCTCAATCGTTTCGGTCGAGAATGATACGCTCGCAATGTCATTGTCCAGAATTTCGGTGACGATCGTACGTGAGGTCCCAAGCAAAGCCGTCCCTGGATCTTCAAGCTGGACAGCAAAATACTCGATTGGCTCATCGATCAGATCGTCGTTGATATTGACGCGCAAACTGGATTCGAGGCTGCCGGGCAAAAACAGGATCGAACCGTCCAGCAAAAAGAAGTCCTCTCCGTTCTCGGCCGTCCCACTGATGGAGTATGGCACGCTGATCGCTTGGTCCGAAATCGCCGACAGGCGTGCCGTCAGGTACAGTTCCGAGACATCCTCGGACGTGATTCGATAGGCCGAATCGAGGCGGATCTCTGGGGCATCGTTTTGTGGAATCGTCACCACCGCACGGGTTGATTGTCCAGACGTCGTAGACAGGTCCGCGCCAATCGGTTGCTGCATTTCCACGATCAGATTTTCCGCGAGCTCACGCTCGGTATCGTCGACCAATAGCAAATCGAATTGACTAGAGGTTGCGCCTGCCGGTACCGTGATCACCATCGACGATGGCGTTTGAAAGTCTGATCCGATGGTTACCGACCCGGTAAACATGACTGGAATTTGCACGTCTCGACCTGCCGGTTCGCTAAGCGATGCGACAAGCGTGACCTTTTGATCTTGTTCCGCAAAGACACCTCCGGTCGCGGAGAAGTACGCGGTGGGCACGTCATCATTGTCCGTAATCCGGATCGTGTGCGTGGGGATCACACCGGCCGAAACGCCGGCGACTGCGCCGATGGCTAACTCAATCATCTCGGTGCTCTCACTCAATAGATCATTTGTAATATCAACGCTCACGGTGGCAGTTGTTGCGCCAGCGGGAATCAGCAAAGTTCCAACTTCGGCATCATCTCCATGCGCGGTCCCGGAAACGACAAGAGGGACTTCGATATGCGTTGCCAGACCGATTCCATTGTCCAGCGAGACCTCCACACTCAGACTGCCAACGTCTTCAGTGACGCTTTGTTCGGAAACCGAAAAAGAAAGCGGAGCCCCGACCGCGACCACCGTGCCTGCGGTGCTAGTGAAGCCATCGGAATCTGTCACCTGCAGACTGACCGGGTAAAGACCGTCCGCCGTGAAAGTGTGGCTAACGCTCTGCAGATCACTTCCTGAAACCGTGTCTCCGTCGAAGTCCCACAAGTAGGACAGTGTGTCATTCGCCCCATCGGTGACTAACACATCAAATAGAATCGATTCACCCGGATGCGCGGTTATATAGCTCGGCAATCCAGATATCGCTGGCGCTATGTTTTGAACCGTAAGCATCGAGGTATACTGTTCGCCATAGTCACCGTCCTCATCTTGAAGTAAGACACGGAAGTCCGCATTGGTGCCTCCGCTGGCATAGACATGCGAATATGTTCCTGATGCGGTTACGGCAGTTTCGGTATTGTCGCCCCATTGAATTGTTGCTGCGGTTTTGTCCTCACCCGGATCCACCAAGGTGAGTTCAATAGAGTATTCACGGGCTTCTTCGGGAGAGCCGAGTGGCGTCACCAGGGCACTGGGAACAACATTGCTGATCGTAACGTGCGTGATCGTTTCACCAATCCCTCCGTAAGGATCGACGACCGTCAGCTTGACTTCATAGTCGCCGTCGTCCGGAAAGACGTGAAACACCGACTCTCCTTCCATCAATGTTCCGTCACCGAAATTCCAAATGTATTTGAGCGAATCGCCATCGGGATCTGACGAACCTGACCCAGAGAACTCGACGGCGTGTCCTTCCTTCCGGTCAACGATTGGTGTCGCAATTCCCATCGACGGCGTTGGCAGGGAATTAAGAACGTTAACGATACGCGTTGCGGTCGAAGTCAGTCGGTCATTGTCACGGTCTTGATCCAAGTCTGTTGCTTCGATGAACAGCTCGTACGTGCCAATTCCGTAAGAATCGAAGTTGAACGAGTCACCAGAGATGTTCTCCGTATATTCGCGTGAAAAAATTGCTTCGCCATTGCGCGTGACGATAACTCGTGAGGCGCTTCCTGAATCATCTTCCGTCGACCAATTGAAAGCTTGTGGTGTCGATGCAGCTTCGGATCCCTCAGAGCCTCCGACTTGAATCACGGGCGGTTCAATGTCATCGTCGATCAGTGTGAATGAACGAGTGAGCTCGCGACTACTCGTACCATCGCTGACTCCCGCTTGGATGACATACTGCTGCGGTAAAGAGCCAACGAGATCGGTGGGGTCGATGGCAATCGAACCACTACGACTCGAAGAACTTTCGATCATCTCTCCATCGCGTGTAACCGTGATGACATTGCCGGAGTAGAGACCACTTAAATTGTCACCATCCGCATCTGCTCCCGACCAAACAATTTGAAGGGGCAGATCATCATCTGTCCTGATTCCAGTCGGACTGGATAGCGACAAAGTGGGACGCCGATTGGCAACGATTCGTAAATTGTCAATAAACCAATTGTCACGCTCACTGCTAAACAGCCCACCATAGTCTGACTGTCCATAGTCAAATTCCAATTCGAAATTTTGGTGAAGTGCATCCGCTGGCAGATCTATCTTCACATGCGTGAATGCCGTTGATGAATATCCGGTGGGGTTCAGTGCAAGTAAACGCGTTTGCCAGTCGGGAGGAACCCAAAAAATTCGATCACTTACTCGCCGATAGTCGACGAATAGATGGTCTTCGGATTCTGGCATATCTCCACCGCCTCCAGGCTGAAAGTCGAATTCAACGTACGCCGAATCAAAGCCACTTAGATCTGCATAAAAATGGGAGCGTCGAGGAGGGCTGTAATACTGAGTTGAGAAGTTGCCAAACTTCTTTGCATACGAACCATTTGGCGAATTAATAGGGCCGCCTGCACTGCCTTCCAGAGAGCCACTGGTGTATCCCGGTGGCTCAAAGTTTTCATAAAGAACAGTTGCTGCCAGCAGCCGTCGATCTTCAAGTAGCTCCGCTTGCAAGCGACGACGGGCAGCTTTCTTGCGTTGATTCACACGTTGCTTGCTGCTTGGCTTAATCGAGCGGTTCCGGAAAATCGGCATTTCAGCTTTCTCAAAGACGGAAGTTGGGATCTTTCTGCCCTGTAAACAGAATTCGTCCCGACCGTATTAAACTGCTGAAAGTCCGTCCAGGAACGGAACCGGAACGCTGGCCTAGGTGGCGTTGTTGCGTCTGCGAATGGCATCTATGGCGGGCTGAGTCTCAGGTTTTGCTCGGCAACCCAAAAAATACTATGTGAATTTCCGCTAACGGCCGCTTTTTGATTGAGTCAGAATTGCTCTGTTTTCGGTCGTTATTCACAATCGAGTATGCAACATACGATTTCCGCTCGTGCCGAGACCTGATGCGACCAGCCAAAGTCCAGACCGATCCTCAAGAGCCCCGAGGATGCAATGGAGAATTGATCCGGCACTTTCGTCACCAGGCTGGTCTGAGCCAACAGGAGCTTGCCGAGCGATGCGATTGCTCGGAGCGATTGATCCGCAAAGCAGAACAAGGTGGCAACTGTTCGGCCAATAGTTTGACCGTGATCGCGAAGAACCTCAGCACCAAAGATCTGAAGCTCGTTGCCGAGGACTTGAAATCCTTCCCCATTGCGATGGCTAAACGCTACAACGACGCGTTGTACTCGCATCAAGCCGAAATTGTTGATGCCATCGAAGACATGCTGGACGACGAAGTTCACTTTCGCGTCAACGGTGATCCGATGGAAATTCCCTTCGCGGGTGATTACCGCGGAGTCGAAGAACTGCGAGAAGGTTTCCGGCGTTTCTTTTCGGTCCTCGAAGTACCAGATGACGTCGACCATCAATCAACCCACAATTTCTACTCTCATGGGCTTGAGGTCTACATGTGGGGAGACAGCTGGATTCATCCTCGGGGCATGCCGCTTCAAGAACCAATGAAGCTGAGTCATTACTTTAGGTTTCAAGCCGGGAAGCTGGTTTGGTTTGAAGACCAATTCGACATTCGCCATGCCTCACATTTGTTTGAAGGATTCCGGGTGTTGTCGGCTCAAGTCGATCGAGTGCGATGATGCGAAGTGTGAAGGTTGACGGTCCAAAGCTGAAACAACTGCGTCTGCTGGCGGGAATGACACAGGAGCAACTCGCCAAACAACTCGGGTATTCTGATCGGTTGATTCGTAAGTTGGAAAACGGCGGACCGATCAGCCGTTCCGCTCGAAACGATGTGCTTCAGTTCTGGCAAGAGTATTTCGCTTTAGCAGGTCGCAATGCTCGATCTGATCTAAATATCGACCTCTTTGCCAGCGCGGAGGGGGCGGAACTGGAACAACAGACTCGGCGTTGGTTCGACGACGTTTTCAATAGCCGCAATCTCGAACCGATTGACGACCTTGTGCACCACGACGCAGTGCTGCTTGCCGCAGGGAAACGATTTCAGGGACGAGATTCTATTCGGCAACACTTCCGTGCGATATTTTTGACCTTTGAATCGATTCACTTAACGATCGAACGGGTCCATGTCGACTCTTCGACTGCCGTTGTGTTTTGGAAGGCTGCCATGGTGCAAGCCAGCGAATTTGCCAAAGTCTCATCGACGCCAGACACCATCGACATGAACGGTAGCTCATTGTTGCGTTTCGAAGATCAGCTGATTCGCGAGATCCGAGAACATTGGAACCAGAGCAGCGTTTAGAAAAATTTGAGCTGCCATTGAGCTTCCATGTGTGATCGTGGTCATTGGGCTTTCGGTTTCGAACTTTATCCGCAGGATGTCGACGTCCATGACGAAGTATCCTCGGCAAGCGAGGATCGTGGCATCGGAAACAACTCCGAACGGGACTCGAAGTTTGCGATCGGTTAGACGGGACGGGATGCGTCCCCGTTGATCTGCCGGATGCAGTCGTCAATGTCCCAATGATCTCGAACCGAGATGATTTGGCCGTTATGGACTGTCGCCTGGGAACTTCCTTTGACCTCGATCCAACGACCGGAGGCGGGGATGCCCAGGAATTCACCCACGTGCTTTTTACGGACACTCCAATAAACCGCAAACGCGTTGGCTTGGGTGATGATGCTTTCCACCGTCAGTGTCAGTGGATCGAAAGCCGAAAGCACATGAGAGACACGGTTTCGAATCACATCACGGCCGTGTCGGACTTCACCTTCGGAAAGGATCTCGACATGTTCCGACATCATTTCGTCGATGACGGACAGGTCGCGTTGATTGTAAACACAGTCAAACCAGCGACGGCAAAAGGCTGCGACGTCGCCTTCGGGTTCGGAACTCAAAAAAGCGGAAACCGGAAGTTTGACGATGGGATCTTTTTGGTTGTATGTCTCGACCACATCGTCAAGTGTTTGCAAGAGCACCGGGCCTCCTTGTTCCAGTTTTCGAAGCACGCGATCGCTGTAGCCAGCAAGTTTCGCCGCGGCTTCCTGGGTGAGGCCCAGCCGAATCCGACGGTCCCGCAGTGCCTTGCCATCGACAGGCAAACCTCGACCGCTGTTAGATGCCTTTGTATCCATCAACTGAACTTATCGCGTGGTCGCCGCGATCTTCCAAAGTGTTTCTCTTCGCAGCATGTGTGTCTCGCCGCTTACGCCCTATCTTACTTGAGTTTGACCTCAAGCCTTTCCGGCGGCGCTCGATAAGCGAAAACGACAGCATCAAGATAAGTTCTAGGTACCTGCCGATCAACTCGGCGGCAGTCCACGCCGGGTGTGTACGATATTGGCCCAGCCAAAGCTTGCGGAGAAGAAGTCAACAGCCAGCGAGACCTGCCAACGCGGTCTGCGCTCATGCCGGAAGAACGGAATTCTTCGAGCTCGCAATGATGGCGTCATCAGCCTTCCTCAATGAGGCTTGCAGAGCCCACTGAGAGAAGGGATCAATCGGGAAGCTTCGTATCCTCTTCAGTCAGCTTCTGTGATCCGACGCCGTGATAGGTCGGTAGTCGAATAGCATAGACGAGAACTGCCACTGTGATTGGTAAAACCAGCCACAGGCTGTGAAGAATCGAGGCATCAGCGATCAGGCACCCTGAGACGATCACGAGGAATGCACTCGCCCAAATCAACTCCGGCTTCCGCGGAACCCGGAAGATGTTGCAGAACAAAAAGAAGTGCCCCAGCACAAAGGGAAATAACCATGCCACAACCCCCAGCTCACGACGGCCCCAAACCGTTGCAAAGATGCAAGCGACGATTGCCAGAGCGTCGGTAAGCGAAAACCGAAATCCGTGCGATGGATGATGTTTCCAATTCACGTTCATCAAACGTCCCAAGTCTTTCTCTGAATGACTCCCCGATCGTCCAGTTGGCACGTCAGCATGCCGAACTTGGTTCCGAAATTTCGGATTCGTAGATCTCGGCAAGTGTAGGTTTTGTTGACTTCGTCAATTTCGACGCAAACGAAGGAATCGGAAAGGGATCGCATCACCAACCATTCGCGACATTCAGTGATTGCCTCTGGAACGCGTTGATCCAAGACCTCGATGAGGTCCCTATCGGTTTCGCTTCCCGATCTAGCATTAAGCGTGAATGTTTCAACCAAGCGATCTTTTTGCCGACAGACCAGGAATCGAAAAGGCGACCATGTGGTGGGGATGATCGATGTAGGCACCGTTTGATGGTCTGCTGACTTCACTAGCCTTCTAGCACGAAACGCCAGGATGCATCGTATGCCGACATAGAGAATCAATGTGAGTATGAAGGCGACCGAGAACAACCGTACCAAGCCTTCATCAGCCTGGTAAACGAACTGGCCAATAAGAATCACTGCGGATAGGGCAATGACGAAAGCATCGATGAAGAAAATCCAATCCAGTGCAAAACGTCTTTGCGAGAACGGCCATAGACACTTCACCCCATACGAGTTAGTGAGGTCCAGTCCGACGTGCATCACCATTCCGACTACCAACCCCATCGCCAGTTCGCCCCAAACGGGGAGTCCCAAGATCAACAAGCCGGCAGCGATGGCGAGCACCATCGCGATGGCTCCGACAGAATGGGTGTAGGTCTGGTGAAAACGCAGGAACGCATGTTTGCCAGTCACACGTGACAAGGCATCCAAATCTGGAGCAACGTTTCCAAGCACCAGACCGACCGCCAACGCCGGTTGTGTTTGAAACAGGCCTGCAGCGGTTGCTGTCCCAATCAGAGCATGCGTGGCAATATCCATAGCATGATTATATCCGCATTGAACAACCGAACGTCACATTGCCGATTTTCGTCTTCACGGTTGACATTCTAAATACAGCGGCGGATCGGTTCCGTCGCTGTAGAAAGGCTTGAGTTAGACATCACTGTTTCCGTTACGATTCAGTGGTTGAGCGGAAAGTGTTGGTGTCGCGATCACATCACGACTTCGACGAGTTCTGGGGCTTCGTTGGGACGGGAGCCTTGTTCCCAGTGGAACTTGCGGTCGGCTTCATCGATCGCGTAGTCGTTGATGCTTGCCTCTCTGCGACGCATCAAACCGTCGTCGTCGAATTCCCAGTTCTCATTTCCGTAAGCACGAAACCACTTTCCTTGATCGTCGTGGTATTCGTATTGGAAACGGACGGCAATTCGATTGTCTGTAAACGCCCAGAGCTGCTTGACGAGGCGATACTCAAGTTCTCTATCCCATTTGCCGGACAGGAACTGCACGATCTCGTCACGGCCTGAAAGAAACGTATCACGATTGCGCCATTGGCTATCGACCGAATAAGCCATCGAGACCTTCTTAGGGTCTCGACTGTTCCAGGCATCCTCCGCCGCACGGACTTTGGCGATCGCGGTCTCGCGTGTGAAGGGAGGCTTGATGTCAGTTAGATGAGGCATGGTTTGGGTTCTTGAATGTGTTTCTAGGTTTGAAAGAAGTGGGCGTTGATCAGGCAACCGTTTCGAGCGGCTCGGCGCTAGGAAAGTCGACTTCGGTTTCGGCTACGTGGTTGAAGTAATTCGTGAACAGGTTGAGCGCCGTGTTCGCGACCACTTCCGCGAGCTCTCCGTCGGTGATCCCGGCGTCTTTGGCGGCGGCCACGTCGTCGTCCGATAGAAGGCCTCGCTTTTCAACCAGCTTCGCAGCAACCCACAGGATCGCTTCAGTCTTCGGGTCGGCCGCGGTTCCTGTGCGAGCATCTCGAATCTCGCCTGCGGAAAGGCCGACCATCTTTCCGATCGCGGAGTGGGCGCTCAGGCAATAAACGCACTGATTGGCTTGTCCCACGGTTAATGCGATCTGCTCACGAGTTTTGGCGGAAAGCTCGCCATCACCCAGCGCGGCGGAGAACTTCAAGTAGGCGTCCAGCACCGCGGATGATTGAGCCATGGTGGACATCATGTTGGGAGTCATCCCGAGCTTCTTCTGAACTCCGGCGAGCAGTTGGCTGGACTTCTCGGATGCGGTGGATGAGTCGACGGGGGCGAGGCGTGTCATGATCTGGTTTCCCATAGAGAAAGGTGTTGAAGTGCAGCTGGTGATCACCAGCTTTCTGTTTCATCCCCTAGGCAAGCACTGTGCCAAAACTCTTAAGGTTTTCGTAAGTCATTCAATGTCAATCACTTACGGATTCAATGGCAGTTTTCCAGTAGAAACGACATTTCGTGGATCACGAAATGTCGTGCAGGAACGACGAGATTTCGTGTGAAATTTCGCATGCCCCCATGCAATCAGCCGCCATGCGCCAGCATGCGGTTCTCCCCGCCCCCACTCGCATGACTCCATGTAATCAACCGCCATGCGCCAGCATGCGGTTCTCCTCGCCCCACTCACATGACGCCATGCGATCAGCCGCAATGCGCCAGCATGCGGTTCTCCCCGTCCATCGGGAAGCCACCATGAGCGCGGTAGATACGCGTTTCCCAACCTGCCTCGTTTCTGGACTGATTAACTTTCCCAGATCAGACCGAATTATTCCATTGACGGTTTCGGGAAGACACTCAAGTCTACGATGGAAGGACCGTTGAGATGAGACAACTGATTTCGCTCAACGAGATTGTTCTATCCGCCGGTGACGATACCAACGACCGACGCAAAATCCTTTGAAAGTTTGCGTTCATTGGAGAACTGGTATCGTAATTGGGACGCTGGTGATCGATTGTTTTCATCAGGGTTTCGGCCGTACCGTCGCCAGCGTTGGGTGGTGCCCCAGTGAGGTACCAGTGGATAAGACCGCCGATGGCGTAGATGTCGGTTTTTTGGCTGATGATTCCGAAGGCCGGATCAATCTGCTCGGGAGCTGCGAAGCCCAAAGTACCGCCGAGAATTGGAGAAGTCGCTCCGGCGGATACTTGTGAAAAGCCGAAATCGGTAATCGTGACTCGGTCGTAATTGTCAATCAAAACGTTTGCGGGCGAGAGGTCGCCGTGAACCAGTCCAGCATCATGAACCGCCTGCAGGGCTTCGCAGATTTGTCGCAGCCAGTGGAGGAAACGCTTCTTGCTGACTCGTTCGCTGGGACGGTCGATCGCGTGCATTGGGCGACCGTCGATCCACTCGCTCAGAACGTATGGGCCGCCATGTGGCGACTCGCCGTATCCGAGGTAGCGGATCACACTAGGGTGATTGATGCGGGACGCAGCGTTAATTTCCCGAATGAACGACTCGCGAGCTTCATCGTTTTGCCAGAATGCTTTACGAAGGAATTTTACAGCGACCGTGCAACCATCGGATTGCATGCTCGCACGATAGACTTTGCCGAAGCCACCGCTACCAATCAGTTTTCCAAGCACGAATCCGTTGTAGTTGACTCGCGGCAACGTAGTGGATCTTGTTAAAGATCCTTCCGACGACGTTTGTTCCTGGGGATCTTTAACAAGATCCACTACATCGAGCATCGGTGAAAGCGTTTCTCGGACCCGTGCCATTCGCCTTCGTACAGTCCGTTCATCTATCCCCAGCGATTTAGCAATCTCCTGTTGCGTCAGGCCGGCAAGCAAGGCATCGACGACCGAGAACTGATCGGCCGGAAGTTCTGCTCTGAGTTGATCCAATAACTCGTCCGCATCGGAATAGTTGGCACCAACCGTAGAGAACCGTGAGCTAACGCTCTGCGGCTGATCAAAGGCCTGATCGAGAGAGACTTGAGTTTGCTCGCCACCACGCTTTGACGCTGAGTGACGCTCGATCGATCGCGCAAGCTTTCGACGAGCGAACGTTGCCAGCAATCGCCACAGCGAAACGCTACGGCTGACTTGGATGCGACTGTGTCGGGCAGCGTCGAAGAAGCTTCCCATTGCCGATTGCATGACCGCGTCCGGATCAATTTGCGAGCGATACCGGTGATTCAGGCGGCTGGCGACGAGGGCCACAAGCCGGAAAGCGTAACGGTCAAAAATGACTTCGGCCGCCTGCTCGTCGCCGCTTTTCCACTGGCGCAGCAACCAACCGTCCGGCCGATCCGTGATCGATTCGGATTCTTGAAATTCTTTCCCGTCTTCGCTGTCCGGTTCCAAACGAGGTTCCTCACTTCCTAGGTAGTGGATCTTGTCAAAGATCCCTCCCGCTCGGAATCCTTGGCCGGATCCAGTACTGACTAACTCAAGGGATCTTTAACAAGATCCACTACAGCCTACCCCCTACGGACTCTCCCATGACAATGGTGGTTACTCAACCTTGCATCGGTTGCAAAGACAAAGCTTGCTTGGTGGTTTGCCCGGTCGAATGCTTCCACGAGGATGAGACGATGGTCTACATCGACCCCGATGAATGTATCGAATGTAGTGCCTGCGTTCCCGAGTGCCCAACCGAAGCGATTTTCTATGAAGACGACGTTCCGGAGCAATGGCATCGGTTCATTGAATTAAACGCGACAAAGGCCAAGGAATGCCCCTCGGCTCACGATTAAGCAACCGTAGCGGACGAGGCGACGAGTCCCTTTTCTGGAGGACGTTTAGATCGTTCTGGTGGATCAGGAGAGGACTCGTCGGCTCGTCCGCTTCCATTACCGATCGGCTCTAGAGAAACGTGTAGGAAATCAGGTTTTCAACTCAACCGACTGGACGGCCTTCCGTGGCGTTGAAATGTACACGATGGCTTCCTGGCCTGCTAAGCCAGCTTCCTGCAGCAGTTTGAAGTGGTCATACCGTTCAACTTGGAACTGATGACCGTCAATACAAAAATATCGATGTAATAATTTTTCATTCCGCCTCGTGATCAACTGGATTTTACCTTTCACAGCGAAAGTTTTTCCATCCAGAAGAGTTCGCTTCATCTGATAGCGGTAGTGAATAGTGAAACCCCAAAGGATCAGACTGAAAAACACCGTTACACCAACGTAGATCGACAGCGTTTTAATCCCGAACATCCCAGTGCGAAGCATGTCCGCACAGAAGCCAAAGAAACCAACTCCAAGCACGATCGAGAAGGCAATCCACGCGAAACGAACGTTCGCGAAATGTGTACTTGAGATCTGTTCTTTCTGAGCATCCGATAGATCTCCAGACCGATTGACCGTTAGGTCGGCCTGTGAAAAGCCAAAGACAGTTTGCAAAGCAGCTTGGCGTCTGGATAGGTGATCATTCACCATGTTCCGACTCCTGATCCCAAATATTTCGTGGTGTCCGTCAATTCAATTCTTTCAATGTAGCATTCATCCTGAATAAGTCAGATAAGATGCCGGGACTGCATCGACCAGCCAGACGCCGTTGGCGGAGAGATAGAATTGGTGACCGTCACGATGCATGGTTTCGGCAGCGACTCGCAGGATGATGGGCTTGCCTCGCCGCGAGCCGACTTTGGTGGCGGTTTCTTGATCCGGTGAGAGATGGACGTGGTGACGCGATCGTTTTTGCAGACCGGTGGCTCGAATGCTGTCGAGAAATGCGGCGACCGTTCCGTGATAGAGAATCGCGGGAGGCGTCTTCTGCTCGAGATTGAGTTCGACACCTGATACCGAGTGGCCCTGGCTAGCGCGGATTCGCAAGCCGTCTTCACTTAAGGCGAAACGCTTCTTGTCGTTCGTCGCCACCACTTCGTGAAGCAGTTCCAGCGTGATCGCTTTTCTGTGAGCGTTTGCTTGGGCAATCAATTCGTCGATCGCGAGCCAACCTTCAGGGTCTAGCTTTGCACCAATCACTTCGGGTCGATGCCGAAGGACCAAGCTAAGAAACTTGCTGGTGGAGACGAGTTTATCTTTAGATTTCATGACTGAGATTGTACCGCAAACGAGAAAACGCCCGCGACAGAGATTTCCGTCACGGGCGTTTCGATGTTTAGCCTCTAGTCCTACAGCTCAACGGCTTCGACCTCGCGGACGAAGCGATTGGTGTCGGACTCTAGGAAGTTACTAACGACGTTGAAGACTGCGTCGCTGAAGCCTCCGATGTTCAGGATGTCCTGTCGATCGGGGGCTTGCGTGTTGCCGTATGGGGCGATGTCGATGCAGACCAACTTCGGATCGGCGATGCCGGCCGCTGCTTGCGTCTTCTTGAACTTCTCCCATTCGGTCATGACGCCAGTCGAACCGCCTCGGCCGTATCCGTAGACACGCCCCGAGTTGATCCAGCTTTCGTTGTCGCTGACCAGGACGATTCCAGCAAACGTACGCTTTGCGTACCGCTTGTTAGCCTCGACCAACGGCAACGACACATCGGTTCCGCCACCACCGTACTTCGACAGTCGTGCCGACAGGCTCAGGATCGAATCGCTTGGATCGATCTTTGCGCCCTTTCCATACAAATCGTAGGCTTGCGTGTCGAACGGGATGACGACGCTGTCCGGGTTGCGACGCAGGATCGCTGCGGCGAACAACGCGGCGACGTCAACACAACGCATCTTCGACGCGCGGCCTCGACCTTGCCATCCCGTCACCGAGCATCCCATCGATCCAGACGTGTCCAGACCGATGATGACCGGCGCCGGCAACTGCGGAATGTTTCCACATGCGATCTCCGCCGCGTCATGCAACGCTGACTTGATCTTGTGTGGAACCTCATCCGCAGCGTTCAGGTACGCTGCCAAAAACTGGTATGGAAACTGACGTGAACGTCGAATCGCCTCCGGATCCGCAATGCGGCCGGCAACGTAATCGATCATTGCATTGTCAGGCTTGTTACCGTTCTTGAAAACGTCGTGACGCAACAGCGTGTTCAGGTTCATGCGCAGAGCTTGCGGTCCCATCTGGCGGGCAATTGCCTTCCAGACGATCGGACCCTTGGCAGCGTCGGCCAGCAAGTCCCAACGAACTTGCAGGTCTCCAGCGATCAACGCTTGAGCCT
Organism: Stieleria sp. JC731; assembly: GCF_020966635.1. Classification (NCBI taxonomy): domain Bacteria; kingdom Pseudomonadati; phylum Planctomycetota; class Planctomycetia; order Pirellulales; family Pirellulaceae; genus Stieleria; species Stieleria sp. JC731. The sequence continues at coordinate 1,270,983 of NZ_JAJKFQ010000002.1, forward strand.
CTTCGGTCTCCGCAGCACGGAACGCCTTCAGCGACTGAACCTCGGCCGGCAAGTCCGCTTCCGTCGCCGGAGCCCACTTGTCGACTTCCTTATCGGTCAGCCAACCAAACAACGCTCGGCGAGCGTCATCCTTCGGCGTCGGACGTGCCATTCGCAGGACGTCGCGCAGGCTTGGATCGTTACCGATCGAGCTTGACAGCAACTTACCCGTCGAAGCCTCGTTCAGCCAACGCTGGAACGCACGCTGAAGCGAAGACGACAGACCCTTGCGACCGAACTGTCCCGAACGAGTCATCTGGAACACGGTGCGCAGAACGCGTCCGTTGTCAGCGACTCGGTCAAAGACCTTGTGCATCAACGCCGTGTCGCGAGTCGACAGCGTGACGAGCAGCGCCGCCGGCATGTCCTTCATGTAAGCACGCTCACGTGAGTAGACCGCCAGCTTCGCCAGGAACTCGTTGTCGTCGACTTCGTCGATCAACTTTCGCAGTTGGTCAAGCTGATCCGAGGCCGTCGCGTAGAACACGTTTCCGAACGTACCGGTAGCCGCAAGCTGCGCGAGCGCATGCTTCGCTGGGAACTTGTACGCCGGACCGCCAGCTTCGTTGACAGCCAGTGCTCGCGGTAGAACGCTCGTGATGCTCGAAAACAAAGACTTATTTGCCATTACAGCCTCCTACGTATCGCAGGTGACGCACCTGCTTGGACAGTCGCAACCGGAAGTCCCGTTCGCGACGAAGTTAAAAGTCCCGACGAAGTTTGGTTCAGAGGTGGCTCCCAAGTGAGCGCGGCACCTTAGACGGTGTTGGCACGGAGCCAACTACTGAAGAGGTGCCGGAGGGAATCGAACCTTCATGTACTCCGTTCCGACAGTCGGGATGACCGTTGTGGGACGGAGTTCGACATATCACTCACAGGCGATCGGAACACGCATCCCACGATTTGTTTTGAACACTCGACGAGGTGTTGGTGCAGAGAACCCGCCCGTTTTGCTCTCCAGCGGACGGGACGGGATTTGAACCCGCAAAACCTTTCGGTTCGTTGCCATGTACTCCACTCCGGCAGTCGAATGTGTTCGGTTGTTGGTTGTGATGCAGCTCGGAAAACAAAACGCGATCGACGAAGTTGTGATCAGAGACTTTACGGTGCTCTACCACTGAGCTACGGCCCTGCTTGGATAAACAGTTGGGCCGGTGGGATTCGAACCCACGACACCCGGCTCCTGAAGCATGTACTCCGAGTCGGCAGTCGATCGTGTGCGCTTGTTATTTCCGTTTCTTCTTCAAGTTCTTCCTCAATCGCTTCCACACCTTGCGACCAGTGCCTCGGTCGAGCCGGACGAGCTGGTGTTTGCGGATGTCGAAGATTGCGGTGGCGCCTCTCGCTTGCTTGGTGTAAACGAACGGCAAGCAAACGGCGATGACTTTGCTGGGCTGGCCAGCGTCACGGGCTTTGTAGACCGATCGAACCGGTTCGTCCGCCGCGAGTGTGCTGCTGGTGCAGCACCACAGGAACGATGGCAGTTCGTAGATCTCTATCAAAGCGGTGACGTAGTCTCCTGGTTTGATGTCTTCTCCGGCGACGCGCGCTGACACGTTTGTCGCGAAGTTGGTTTCGGCTGTGGTTTCCATGATTCATATCACTTGATGAAAGTAGTTTTGAATGTGCAGATCGTTTTCGCTCGACGCCTAATTACTCGGCGCCGGATTTCGTAATGGCGAAGAATTGAAATTGCACACGCATGGTTACTCTCACAAGCAAATGAAAATGAAAACGGCTGACGAAGTGATGTGTCAGAGATAAGCTCTCCCAATTGAGCTACGGCTCGGCTTGGCCAAACCGACGGGACTCGAACCCGCATCCTTCGATTAACAGTCGATGTACTCCAACTCGGCAGTCAGTCGTGTATTGTTTGAGCGGGCGACGCTGGGCCTTTGCTCATTGATTTGTAAATACGATCAACGAAGTTATCGATCAGACAATTCGATGCTCTACCCACTGAGCTACAAAGCAAGCCAAAGGTTCGCTTTGGCGGGATTCGAACCCGCGACCGTCGCGTGATGTAGTCCAACCTGGCAGTCAATCGTGTACGGTTGGCGACGAAGTCGTCGTTCAGAAGCATCAGATAGACGACCAGCGATGCTGGACGGGACTTGAACCCGCTTCTCGTGCAGGCACGTGTCTTAATCCATGTATTCCAAACTGGCAGTCGCCATGTTCGTGTTCAAAAGCAACCGACGAGGTGTTGACCAGAGGCTTTTTTCCGCGTGTCTTCCAATTTCACCACTACGATCATGGATCGCAGACGGGATTCGAACCCGCAAGGTCTTTCGACCACAGAACCCTATGTACTCCGAATCGGCAGTCAGTTGTGTATGCGTGGCGACGAGGCGATCGGAAGTTTGAAAAGTGAAGTCCGAAGTTTGAAACGAGCATTCATTCCCTGCCCTCACACTTCACTCTTCTGACTTCAAACTTCCAAACATGTATTCCGAACCGGCAGTCGCCGTGTATTGTGCTTGAACGAAGTGGTTGTTGAGTCGTTTAGGAGCGTCCGTTTTCGGCTTTCGCCGATCGTTGACTGGCACCTTTGTCTGCGAGAGACTCCGGTGACGTTCACTAGCCGGTCGCCCGACATCGCTACCTTAGGCTCCTCATATGTAAACCCAAACGGCAGTTCAAGCAGCTTTGGTTTGTGACGGATCGACGAGGTAACAGCTCAGATGGTTCACATTAGCAATATGTAATCCAAGCCTGCAGTCGATTCGTCAGAAACGCTGGTGGGAGTCGAACCCACTTCGACCGGGTTGCAGCCGGTTGCCTGGCCATCTGGCTCCAGCGTTTTGTTGATGACTAAGACTCTCCGCACGATCCATGGTTCGCGATGAAAGGCCGAAAGTTAGTCGTTTTGTAAATGTGCGAAGAGGCTACTCAATCACGCGTATCACCACGCGTTGGTAGTGAGTCAATGGAGGCGAGTTGTCATCCGTGACCTCGCAGATCATGTGGATCTCGTCATCGGGCTTCGCATCACTCGGAATCGTGAGAACTGCGCGAGCTGCATTCGAATCTGCTATTGGTTTGCTCTCGTAAGTCCCAGCCTCTTCGTAATGCCACCAGCGAAACTGAAGTTCATCTCCATCGGGATCGGTCGTTGCGGTTGCATCCAGTACGACGTCCATCCCTGGCTTTGCTTTGATGTCAGAGTCAGTTCCTTTCAGTTTCACAACCGGATGGTGATTCGCCGAATCAAAGTCTTTAACGCACCAGTCCGCGCGTGCTGCAAAGTCGTTCTGCACGTCATCGAGCCAACGCCAAATCGGCTTGAAATATCGCGTGCGGATCGCGATCTCATCGGCGGATGTCACGTTTTCCAATCGTTTGGACCAGCTTTGCGAAAATCCCCATTGCCCGTCTGGGTGCTTCCAGATCGGAGCGGGCGCCGGATCCATCCAGACATTCTCTCGAACTCTGACGTATCTGCCGCCCCAACCTCCCCATGCCGGCGATTCGAAACTACGCAACCCGTTTGGAATCACATGCAAAAACGCCGGAGTGTCACCTTCCGCGTGAAACGCATCATCCTTCGCTTCGTAGGCACTGCACAAAGGCCCATGACCTTTGAGAATGTTCTTACGCATCCAAGCGGACTCGAAGTATTTTTTCGTTTCACTTGGAAGCACCTTCGGCCAGATGTAAGCCATGCAATCGAACTGGTCGGAAATGATCGTCGGCACCTGATACGGTTCCCAAGCTTCACGAATCTGAGTTTGGTAGGTTTCGTCCTGCTCCCAAATCAGAAATAGTCGCAACTTTTTCGCGACCCGTTCCATCTCCGACGCATGTTCGTGGCGGATGATATTCAACGCGGCAGCGATCGTGTTGCAGCCACCCCAAGCTTGAATCCAGATCGGCCGATCATCGGTCTTGTCGAGCAGAATATCGGCGATCCACTCGGCACCAACGGTTCGTTCCTGATACTCGCCGATCCCGTTGATGTTGCCAACCTTCCAACGACTGAGCAGGTATTCCGGAGTGGGATAGTTTGGATCATGACGCTTGAGTTGCGGATACACCTGGGCATAAAGATCGATTTGCTCCTTAACCCAATCCACCGAATGGAAGGCATTCCAGCCTTCGCCGCCGACCCAATGAAACTGGGAACTTGAATTGACGATTCCCTCCACTTGGAAATCGTTGCAAGTGAGCAGGAACCGAATCATCGAACATCGGTCATCCGCCTCACCATCCGTCGTGACAATCACGCGAGGCCGATCGGCGGATACTTCCTGCGCGCCGCAGCGACCTGCTAACACACTGCCAAAAACGGAAATCCAAAGTGAAAGCCAAGCAATTACCTCTACTTGGCGCACTGTTGACCAAATGGCGTTTTGATCCATCGTTTGTTCCAAATGCTTTTCTTCGCTCGGACCGAGCCAATCTGAATTGATCGAGTTTCGTAGCCGTTCTTCCGGCATTGTAGTTCAATCGTGAACCTTCACGACCGACTCAACTGATCGACTCTTCTCAATATTGTTGGAAGTCGATGTGGCCCATGCATGGCGCCGATGTTCAGAACTGCTTGGGCGATCGGGATGCCCACGGCCGTAATGTAAAGCGGCCGATCGCTCGTGCCTCTACGAATCTCAGTGGCGTGGTCCGTGTCTTTGAACGGATTCTTCGCCACACCGATCACGGGAATCTTGCGATCGAGCGTTTCGTAGAGATGAACGCCCAATCCGGGACGGCCATTTCCATCCAGCCAAACGTAGCCGTCGACCACGATGCAAGTCGGTGGTTGATCGAGTTTTGCCAGCACCACTTGGATGCACGGCAGCTCTCGACGATAGAATTCGCCGGGTTGATATTCCTTCACCTCATGGATCGTCGCCACATGCTCGGCGACTGGGATCGAAGCGTGCCAGTCGTCAATGACAACGCATGCCGCTCGCGCTGCACTATCCGTGTAGCCTACATCGATACATGCAATCGTTTGGGTTTGCGTCGTGTTCTCCATTTGTATTGGCGTCAATTATATGTGCAAAGCGTCCTCGCCAGGAATCGAACCTGATCTACGACCTTCGCACGGTCGGGTGCTGTCCAGCACACTCCAAGGACGAAAAACCGCAGGACCGATGAACGGGGCACCGGTCCTGCCTAAATCGAATACACGATTCGCTTCCATCATGAATCGTGCTTTCCTGAATCCGTTCCGTTCAGACTGACCCGGTCAAGACCGAGGTACAGTCGCGCGTTGCCGTTCTTGGCCAGTTCACGCAGCGTTTCGAGTTCGGCCAGTCGCAGCAGTGCCGGGTGGCCCTCTAGTGCCTCGGCTGCCTTGACACGTTCCGCGTACGCTTGCGTTTCGGCTTCCGCCTTCGAACGCGTCGCTTCCGCATCGGCTTGCTCACGCAGTCGTCGTGCCTCGGCATCCGCCTGGGCATCGCGTCGCGTGATTTCAGCTCGAGACTCCGCCTCGATCTGCTCGACTTCCGCACGCGTACGTGCTTCGACCAGTTGAGCCTGGCTGTGTCGCTCGGCTGCCAGAACGCGGTTCATGATCTCCTGCAGGTTTCCTGGGAAGATCAAGTCCTTCACGTCGGCTCGCCGGATCGTCACACCGTAGCTGCCGGCCGATTCGGTGACGTCGGACAGGATATCCTCACTCAGCCGATTTCGGTTCGTCAAGATTTCCTCCAGCGTCATCGACGCCAGTGAGCGTCGCGCCGCTAGCTGCACGTCGCTGTACAGTCGGTCCTCAAAGCTATCGACCGTGTGGATCGCAGCCTTCGGATCGGTCACACGGAACTGCACCAGAATGCTGACTCGGATAGCCACCTTGTCAGCCGTCAAGATTTCCTGGCCCTTGATCGTCAGCTCTCGCTCACGAACATCGACCAGCATGCACTCGACGGTCGGAAGCTTTCTGAAGAATCGCTTGCGTGGCGGAATCTTGTAGTGTCCCGCCTCGAGGATCTTCGTCAGCTTACCGTCTTCGTAGTACAAACCGCGGTGGGTGTCCTTGATGATGAATTCTCGTCGAGCACCGCTAATCATCATGATGCACCTCCTGTCGGTTTGCGTGATTGATGATTGGTAATGGTTAAGTGAATGGAGCCTCGGAGCGGAGTTGATGTGAAGTACGAGCTGTCAGATCAGGACAATCTGAGCGATCATTTCGAATGGTGAACGCAGGATCCATTTGTTCGCTCGCTCCTAACGCCGCCGAGGCATTCTGATTTTGTCAGGTTCTATCGTGTGACCTGACAATGACGTCGCCCATAAAGCACTCGCTTCGGGCGACCCTTTAATAACTCGCCCAGGAATCGAACCTGGACTTTGGAAGTTTGAAGTAAGAAGTTCGAAGTAAGAACTACCTGCCTCGCCCATTCCTAACCATTGAGCTAAAGTACCTCGCCAGGGAGTCGAACCCCGTCTAACGGTTTCGAAGACCGTCGTGCTATCCATCACACTCGCAAGGCATTTTTAAATGAAGAGCGACTTGCCCGATCGCACGTTCGCGTTTGCTGAGAGAATTGTTCGTCTCTGTCGGCACCTCGAATCCGAGGGAATTGTTTCGGGGACACTCATGAAGCAAGTTCTCCGAGCCGGTACGGCGATCGGATCCCATATCGAGGAAGCTCAGGCGAGCGAAAGTCGCAAGGACTTCATCCACAAGTACTCGCTTGCGTTGAAAGAGTCTCGTGAGAGCCATTATTGGCTTCGGTTGCTTATCGCCGCTGACGTGGTTTCAGCCGCACGACTTGACCCATTGAAACAGGAAGCAAATGAGCTGATCGCTATTCTTACGTCAATCTGCAAGAAGAGTCGCGACTAAACTTCTCACTTCTCTCTTCTTACTTCGAACTTCCGCCCGCCTCTTGCTTCACAGGCAAGTGTGCACAAACCGAGTACACCACGGGCACCGTATGAAACGGCTCGCCACCGTGGTGGAGAGCCGCGGGTTAATCGATGAATGCGACGTGTCGCATTGCAAGCGATTCGTTTTCTGTGTTCATCATGACTTGATGCCATCCGTTCAAGATGATCGTCTTGTGATCCGGATGACGTACTCGTCCACGAACGAACACACTCGGGTTTCGTCGTTGAGCCACCCAATGCAGATGACGAAGTTCAGGTCGACGACTTATCATTTGTCGACGCTGCATTTCGGTCACACCGTTTGGGTATTGGTTGCTGACGTAAACCAGTTGTCCTCCCTGCCGAACGACCTCTTCGCACATATGCGGCTTTCCACCGCCACGTGCAATCGGCTCGTTTCGGAGCACCAGTCGCTCATCGACAAAGCTCGGGTTTACGACGGGAACGAAGAACCATTCACCTTGACGGATGAACGCTTCGTTGCGTCGACGGTTTCGCTTTCGCGGTTTCACACCGAGACGGTTTTCGAGTGCTCGCACCGCAGTCGGCTTGAGCGCGTCGAACGCTGTCTTGACCGAAGAAACCGAAGCTCGCTCTGGAACGGCCGCGACGAACCAGTGACGTTCATCGTGTCCGCACAGGAACTTATGCTTTCCGTCGTCTTGACGCGACATCAACAGCAAGTGCCGCATGGAAGGCTGTACGTCGATGACTTGCGTTTCAGCGACCAACTTGGGCTGGATCGCAAGATCGAAGAACTCGCCCTCGGCGTCGTTGCCGATGTCGATCGAAACTTCGGGAGGTGTTCCCCAGCGTCTGGCGATCGGAGGGTGGACTTTTGCTCGAGCACCAATCCGCGTGAATTGACGCTCGATACTCTGCATGCTCATGACAATGCCTTTCAAAAGTGTCAAACAAGCGGAATGATGCCAGCAGCCAACGTGACCGCGATATTCGGCAGTAGCCCGACCAGGAATCGAACCCGGAACTTCTGGTTAGAAGCCAGAGATGATTTCCGTTTCACCATCGAGCCAGGAATAGCTGGTTAGCATTTAGCTTTTTAGCCCTTAGCTTTCTGTCTCTTGCTAATCGCTAATTCGCTAACGGCTAATTTGCTAATCAAAAGCGGAAGGAGAGGGAGTCGAACCCTCAAGGCACCATCAAGATGCTCGCCCGGCTAGCAACCGGATACCGTCGCCGATCGGATTGCCCTTCCGTTAATGAGTGGACCGGAAGGGAATCGAACCCTCCCACCGATCTTGCAAGGAACTCAGGAAGTTTGAAGTAAGAAGGGTGAAGTGTGAAATCGGTTCGCATTGCTTCCTTCAAACTTCGAACTTCCCACTTCAAACTTTCGACAGGTGATCGCGGATGGAATCGAACCATCGATCTTCTGCATGTCACGCAGACGTCTTCGCCGCTGGACCACGCGATCAAGAGAAAGGTTGAGGGCAGAAGGGGGAAGGATGAATGGAAGAGATTCATCCCTCTGCCTTCAACCTTTTACCTTTAAAAAAGTAGCGGATCCGGGGGTCGCACCCGGCGGTCCTGGCTTATGAGGCCTGGCTGAGCACTGGCCCATCCGCGGTGTGTTAGCTTGTTAGCAATTAGCCTGTTAGCGATTAGCTTTTCATTCCCTTGGGGCGAAGTCATGCGAGATCACAAGAACCTACGTGCATTTGAATTGGCCGATGAAGTTGCATTGCTCACTTACAAATTCACGCAGAACTTTCCTCGCGAAGAACAATTCGGATTAACGTCTCAAATGCGACGAGCTGCGGTTTCCGTTCCATCGAACATCGTCGAAGGATGCGGTAGGCACACGGAAGCGGAGTTTCTCCGATTTCTAGATGTTGCTTACGGATCCCTGCGAGAACTTGAGTACCAAACTTCGCTCGCGGTTCGCCTAAATTTCGGTCCGAGTCACACAGACTTCACGGACAAGCTAACCGAGGCCTCAAAGGTATTGGCGGCGTTGATTCGCTCGATCCGAAAAAGCTAATCGCTAATTCGCTAACGGCTAATCCGCTAGCTCAAGTTGCAGGTCTCGGTATCGAGCCGAGCACACCGACCTTATGACGGTCAGTTGGACACCTGTCGCACCTGCAATGATGTTTTGAAAAGTAGCCAAGGCGAGAGTCGAACTCGCACGCCGCTGTGGGCACGATCGTCTGAGAATCGCGTGTCTACCGGTTCCACCACTTGGCTGTCATGAAAGTAGCGCGGGAGGGAATCGAACCCACAGACATGTCACGGAGGTTTGAGCTCCGCCGCTTTACCGGTTTGCGTACCGCGCCAGGTTAGGTGTTTAGACCGTAGGTCGTTAGGCCATAGGGTTAAAGTGTCTGTCTGCTTGGTTCTGAACCTACAGCCTAAACCGCTACCGCCTATTCACCTCCGACAGCGTCCCCGATCGGATTTGAACCGACGACCTCTTGCGTGACAGGCAAGCGAGCACTCCGCTGCTCCACGAGGACTTTGGAAGTTTGAAGTAAGAAGGGTGAAGTGCGAAATTTCAAACTTCGAACTTCATCCTTCAAACTTCCGAATAGCTCGAGTGGGATTCGAACCCACAGCATCTCTGGTTCTAAGCCAAAGTGGTCTTCCGGTTGCCTACCGAGCCGTTTGAATCAACCAAGTGGAGCACCAGGGAATCGAACCCCGATTTTCTGCTTGCAAAACAGACGTCTTCCCGTTGGACGAGCGCCCCATGTGTTTCGTGTTTGAAGAGGACAATGCTTGATTGGTGGTTCGCCTCTTTCATAAGTTTTCAGTACCCAGAGCAGGGATCGAACCTGCAAACACTCGGGTTTAAGCCGAGTCGCTCTGCCGATTGGCGTACCTGGGCATGCAAGTAGTCCTGGATGGAATCGAACCATCGTTTCCTGTGTGTAAAACAGGCGTCGTAGCCGTTGGACCACAGGACTTTGGAAGTTTGAAGTTCGAAGGAGGAAGTTTGAATCGAAATGCGGTAACCTTTCGTTATGAAAAGTGACTTGCCTGACCGAACGTTTGCGTTTTCTGAGCGGATCGTAAAGCTGTGCCTTGCTTTGGAGAGCGATAGCAGTGTTGCTGCAACACTGATGCGGCAATTGCTCCGGTCCGGCACATCTATCGGTGCGAATGTGGAAGAAGCCCAGGCAAGCGAAAGCAAGCGTGACTTCGTTCACAAATATTCAATCGCGGCCAAAGAAGCTCGCGAGACGCACTATTGGTTGCGTTTGCTGGCCAAGACCGAGGTCATTCCACCATCTCGGCTTGAACCGCTCACGGCTGAAGCCAATGAACTGGTTGCCATACTAACTTCGATCTGCAAGAAGAACCGGTGACGACTTTCGCACTTCGAACTTCCCACTTCAAACTTCCAAGCACGTCCCCAAGGATTTGAACCCTGACTTACTGGTTTGGAATCAGCAGTGCTACCGTTACACCAAGGACGTGTTTGAAGTGGGAACGCAAGGAATCGCACCTCTCGCCGACTACCACACAATTAAAGGCAGAAGGGTTACAACCTCCCGTGTGGAAACGCTCCCAAGTTGAAGCGGAAGCCGTGGGACTCGAACCCACAACGGTTTGACCCGCAGCTGTTTTCAAGACAGTGTCCTCATCCGGCCGGGTGACTTCCGAGTATTGCGATTGCTCGCAGCGACGTGAGCGGGAATCGAACCCGCGGACTCCTGGATGAAAACCAGACGATTCTGCCAACAGAATCTACCACGCCGTTTAATTGCTTCATTTGAAGCGAGTACCGCATAGGAGTATCGATCTCCTTCCTGTTGCCTGAGAAGCAACCGACCTAGCCAGTAGTCGAATGCGGCGTTGCAAGGGTGACCAACCGGAATTGAACCGGCGACAAACTCATTCACAGTGAGTCTCTGTAAACCAGCACCAGATCTGGCCACAGTCGGGTATCGGTGAGTCGCACACTGTCCATGCGTGGTCCCAAACCACACCGCTTACTCCAAGCTATACCCGCAATTCTTTAATGAGCGCCGAGGACAGGAATCGAACCTGTGTTTGCCTGGTTCAGAGCCAGGTGCAACGACCAACAGTTGCCGCCTCGGTGTTTGGAAGTTCGAAGTCGGAAGGGTGAAGTTTGAAAGCACGGGTGGCAGGATTCGAACCTGCATACCACTGCTTCAAAGGCAGCTGGCTTACCGTTAGCCAACACCCGAGTGTTGTGCAGTCTTGCTCTTCTTCAAACTTCTAACTTCACTCTTCAAACTTCCGAAAAGCTCCGGTGGATGGGCTCGAACCATCAATCGTCTCCTTAACAGGGAGCCGCCCTACCGATTGGGCCACACCGGAATAGAATCAGTCTTCAGGTTTCAGACTTCAGGCATCAGAGGTAAGCATGCGAGACTACAGAAAACTGCGGGCGTTCGAATTGGCAGATCAACTTGCTATTGCCGTCTACAAATGCACTTCAACTTTTCCGAAAGAGGAGATGTTCGGATTGACGTCTCAACTTCGACGCGCCGCTGTCTCTGCTCCGTCGAACATCGTCGAAGGCAGTGCGAAATCGTCACAAGCCGACTACGTTCGATTTCTGGAAATCTCCTACGGATCCGTCTGCGAAGTCGAGTATCAGCTCTCACTTGCTCAACGGCTCTCTTATCTCGATGAAGACGCCGCAAATAAAGTGATCGCCATTGCCAACGAAACAGGCCGAGTACTCAACGGACTTCTTCGCTCTCTGAAGTCTGACTCCTGAATCCTGAAGTCTGACCAAGCGCCCAGTGGGAGTCGAACCCACACTTCCGCCATGGCAAGGCAGCAGGCTACCGCTACATCATGGGCGCAAAATTGCATCACAACCAAATTGTCAAAGATCTGCGGAAGTTTGAAGTTAGAAGGGTGAAGTGTGAAGATTTTCAAACTTCGAACTTCACTCTTCAAACTTCCAAAGTGGGACCGGTGAGAATCGAACTCACATCATTCGGTTTAAGAGACCGATGCATTACCTTGTCTGCCACAATCCCAAATTGTTTTGTTGTTTCGTATCAGTCGGCGTGGAAGGAATTGAACCTTCGGCCCGTGTCTTATAAGGACACCGCTCTCACCACTGAGCTACACGCCGTGGGTAGCAAGTGGGGCCGGAGAGGATCGAACTCTCACCGAACGGATTAAAAGTCCGTCATGCTGCCAGTTACACCACAACCCCAAGAATGATTTGGGGTATGCGTTTCAATCGCTGCAGCATGTTTGGTTCTCCTTTGTGTCCGTTGTCGTAAGTGGTAGCCCTGGGAATTGAACTCAGCGCAACTCGGTTATCAGCCGTGTCTGGGCAACCAGCCCTCGACTACCGTTTTGTTCCCATTCAAGTCGGACACCTGAGAGTCGAACTCAGAACCTCCTGCTCCCAAAGCAGGCGTGCTTCCATCTGCACCTGTATCCGATGTGTGTTGCCGATTCCGTCGGCGCATATCTTCCTTGTCAGTGGGCCGGGAGGCGCTCGAATCCTCGTCTGCGGTTCTTCAGACCGCCGCTAGACCGTCTCAGCTACCAGCCCATGTTGGCATGTTGGGTTCGTCCGGTACGGACACGAAAAAAGGCTCGATGTCTGCGTGACACCGAGCCTTCATGTAGAAAGCAGTTCGCTTGAAGCGAGTGTCACGTGAGCAATCGATACGGGGAATTACCGGGCAGGAACGTACTGGCTAAAGACCAATCGCTACCGCCGAAGGTATTCCCTTCGTGTATCCGTTCGAGTTGATTTGATTGCTGCTTGGTAAACATCAGAAAGCTCGACTCGCTTCTCTGGGTGTGACTTTTGTGTTCCGGCTTGGCCGGTTCTGGGGTAATAGACGCTATCGGATCCGAATGGTTCGCGAAAAAACTCGCTTTCGGAAAACTAACGTAGTGGACGAGGCGACGAGTCCCTCCATTGAAAGTCAAGCAGGGATTCGTCGCCTCATCCACTACTTGTCTCGCATGAAAGTCAAACGATTCGTCCATGCTTTTGTACTCGCACCTTACGAGATTTTCTCTGGCGACCAATTAAGCAGACTGATCGTGTGCTCGAAGATGTCGGAGATGGTGAGCAGCATGAGCTGTGTGGATTTCGAGAATCTTCTCGCGTGGCAATCGGCCGAATCCTGGATGCGGCGCGAAGTTGCCGGAGTGATTCAGCAGTCGTGTAACACTGGTGGCGAATGCGTCCACCTCGGTTGTATCTTCCAAATCATCCGGCGGAACGAACAACGGAGCCGTTCGTATCCCACGAGGAGAATCACCGCTCAGCACCTTGGGCAACAGCAGTCGTCGCACCAAAGGTCGCAATGGCGCAAACAGTGACATCCAATTCGGATAGCCATCGACGCTGGGATCTTGAACCAAAACCAGGTGCCGACAGATCTGCCCGAGTGACCAGTTTCCATGCCGGACATAGCCGCTAGCCAACAATTGCCGAGCGTCATCAACGGCGGCTTCGAGATTGTTGAACTGCAATTGACGGAGGTCACTCATATGTCTGCGGCATCTCGGTAGAATCTGAATCTTTGGAAGCACATTATGGGCGACACGCCTGAAGATTGACACCAGCGATGAAAACCGACGCCACTCAAGTCCGACCGGCCCGCAGCGATGATCGTGATCGCATCCTTGCGGTGCACCTTGATGCATTCGGCGGGGACGAAGGTCCTGTGATAGTGAGCTTGCTACAAGAGATGCTCGACGATCCGACGGCAGAGCCGATGCATTCATTCGTTGCCGAGTCAAATGACAAGATTGTCGGTCACGTGCTTTTTACGTCTGTCACGATCGAGTCGGCCAGCGGCTCTGCCGATGGTGTGACAGCCCAAATTCTGGCGCCTTTGGCTGTGCCCAGCGAGCTGCATGGCAAAGGTATCGGCACGCATCTCGTCAAAGAGGCGTTGCAACAACTTGCCGCAGTCGGCGTGCAACTCGTTTTTGTGCTCGGTTATCCAGGCTACTATTCTCGATTTGGTTTTGTGCCCGCCGGTGCTCGCGGTTTGCAAGCTCCTTACCCAATACCTGAGAAGAACGCAGACGCTTGGATGGTTCTTGAGCTGGAAACTGATGCGGCCAAGTCGTTCGACGGCACGGTCAAGTGCTGCGAAGCATTGAGCCACCAAAAATACTGGGTCGAGTGATGGGCGGTGCTGCATCACTACAGCTTAGACCGTTCAGACCACAGGACGCAGAAACGTGCTTGGCATTGTTTAGGGATTGCGTCCATCGTGTTAACTCACGTGACTACACGCCCGACCAGATTGTGGCGTGGGCTTCACGAACGGTTGATCTTGAAACATGGCGTGCACGGTTCCATGATCGTTTCGCTTACGTTGCAATCGAAGATGGTTGTATCGTTGGCTTCACCGATATGACACGAGAAGGACATCTCGATCGCTTGTTTGTATCCGCCGACCATCAGGGCCGCGGTATCGCTGGTGGACTTGTTAGAAGACTTCTGAAAGACGCGATCGATCATTCAATCGAAAAGATCACGACGGATGCCAGTATCACCGCAAAACCATTCTTCGAGCGAATGGGCTTTGGCGTCGTTCGCGAGCAGTCCGTCGAGTGCCGCGGAGTGTGGATGACCAACTATCGAATGCAGCGGAAGTTGGAAGGATGAAGGCAGAGGGATGAGTAAGATTGAATGAACAACGGAACGATCTTTCAGAGTGAACCCGTGAGTTTGCGTTGCGTGTGATTCGGTTGTATTCGGCGTTGCCGAAGTCAACCGAAGCTCAGGTGATCGGCAAGCAAGTTCTACGAAGTGGGACATCGGTTGGATCGCATTACCGCGAAGCCACACGTGCCCGGTCAACCGCTGAATTCACGAGCAAGATTGGAGGCGGTCTGCAAGAACTGGAAGAAACGGTTTATTGGTTCGAGCTACTTGTTCATTCAGAGATTGTTCCCGAAGCACGACTTGAGCCGCTAATGAACGAGGCCAATGAATTGACCGCCATTCTGGTCACCTGCATCAAAAATGCCAAACGGAAGGCAGAAGGTTGAAGGCAAAAGGCTGAGGGATGAATTTGGTCGATTGTTCAGCCTTCATCCTTCTTCCTTTTGCCTTTCACTTTGCCCTCTTCCTTCAGCCTTACAAGTATCTCGTTCCGGCGGAGTGTTGCTGGAGTGAACGGCGGATCGTAACCAGCCGCCTCGGCCGACTCCTCTCCTTCCAAGCCTTGACTCTTCATCCATTCTCGCAGCTCGGTTTCTTTCTCTTTGGCGAGCCTGGAATCGAGCTTGCCGGGGAAGCGAACCACGGCGAACCGGCCGCCCTTTCGCTCTCGCAGTTTCACGCCTTCACCCTTCGGATCCGGAGCTCCCTTTGTCGCGACTTCTTTGGGCATGACAAACCCCATCGAGACATCCGACTTGCCGATTTCGCCTTCCATGAAAACCGGCGTCGTCATCGCGATCTTCTGCTCGGCTTCGTTGGCTCCACTGATGTACTGGAACAGTCGCATGAAGCTGCCGTCCCGACCTTGAGAGTCCATCTTAGAATCGGTCGCGACCAACATCAGGTCCGGGTATTCGCGGACTTCAAAACTGCCGTCGTTCTCGATCACTTTGTATTCGGCTGACTCGTACCCCGCTCGAGTGCTGATCGCCAGGGCGAACGTGCCGACCAGAGCGACTCCGAGGAATCCCGCGATATAGATTGCCTTTCGATAGATTTCTATACGTTTCATCCGTCCCAACTCCCAAGTGTTGCTGAATGTCTTTCCAGGGTAGTGGACGAGGCGACGAGTCCTTGCGGGTTACCGGCGGCATGGGGATTCGTCGCCTCATCCACTACGGGTACTGTAGGCACTCGGCTAGCAACGCCCATGCTGCCATTGACTACTGCCAATCCTGCCCTGGAGCAAATCATTTGGAGTCCGGAGTCTTGGGAGAAACATTGATGGGCGAACGCCAATCCGAACTATCGAGGGGCGAGATCGATCGTGTCATCATGATGGCCTGGGAAGATCGCACCAGCTTTGACGCCATCCAGGACCAGTTCGGCCTGTCCCCGGGCGACGTCATTAAGTTGATGCGTCGAGAGATGAAGCCAAGTTCCTTCAAGCTCTGGCGAAAGCGAACCCACGGCCGAGTGACCAAGCACGAGGCCAAATTCGCAAAAACCGTGAACGGCGACGAATTCCGGCGGTTCCGAGCGTCGTCTCAGCGAGGGTAGTGGAAAGCAGGGGGGTGAAGGCAGAAGGACGAAAGGTTGCCACCAATATTCATCCCTCACCCTTCTACCTTCATCCTTTCAATGGTGTCACTGACTGGTGCAGCTTCCATCACCGGTCGATCCTTCCAGTTCATCCGGTACCGGGTGAACGACCGGGTACGGCGGCATGCCGGGGTAGTACTCACCGGGGTGGCCGGGAGGCAGGTTGTCGGGGGCGGAGTAGCCAGGCGGCACGTGATAAGGATGGTCGGGCGGCAGTCGCGGCCAGGTGTGGATTGGCGGCGGGGCTTCGATCACGACGGGTTCTTCTGGCTCCGGCGGCCACGGCCAATCCAGCTAAAATCTGTCTCTATCGTGTCGTCCAATCAGTTTTGTTGGTCAAGACTTTATTGAAATCGATTTCAACGGAAACACTTCGGTGACGGAATATTCGCTTATCTACAGTGTCGGCACGCAGGTGGTCGCTCAGAAAGAAGTCATGGCGACGGGCGGCCGCATTGCGCACCCGGCGGGCGCTGTCGGTGTGATCGTCCGATCGCCAATCGATCGCACGCACGCCTACCGCGTGAAGTTCAGTGACGGTTTCGAGGCCCCGATCCATCACGACCAACTCGTTCGGCTGGCGGAGTTCATTGGAAAGGCTGAAGGAGGAAGGGTGAAGGCGGAATATGGAAATACAATTCATCCTTCTGCCCTCAACCCTCATCCTTTATGGGATCGCGTGATCTATCGCTGCGTGATTGGATCGCGAGCGTACGGGCTGGAAGACGAAGCGTCGGATACCGATCGCCGTGGAATCTACCTACCGGCAGCTGAACTGCATTGGTCGCTCTTCGGGGTTCCGGAGCAACTAGAGAACGATGAGACGCAAGAGGTTTACTGGGAACTGCAGAAGTTCATAGTGCTCGCACTGAAGGCGAACCCAAATGTGCTCGAGTGCCTCTATTCCCCAATCGTTGAGTCGGCGACTCCGCTGGGTGAAGAACTGCTCGAGATGCGATCTGCATTCCTCTCGAAGCTCATCTTCCAGACGTTCTCCGGATACGTGGCATCACAATTCAAGAAGATGCAAACCGACATCCGCAATCAGGGGCGAGTGAAGTGGAAGCACGTGATGCACTTGATTCGGTTGCTGCTGTCTGGAACCCACGTGTTGCGTTCGGGTGAGATGATGGTGGACGTCGGCCAGTATCGTGACCAATTGTTGACGATCAAACGAGGTGAAATGCCGTTCGCCGAAGCAGACTCGTGGCGGAAGGATCTGCAAAGTGATTTTGAGTCTGCGTTCAAAACAACCAAGCTCCCGGAGCGTCCCGACTACGAGCGTGCCAACGCATTTCTGGTCGACGCACGCCGGCGAGCGATGCAGGAGTCATTGCCATGACCGACGCCAGCACGATTGACCACGCGAAGATGATGCAGCACGTCGAGTCGCATCCGTACCCGCTGCTTTTCGCGACCATCAGTGGAGCCCATCTCTATGGTTTCCCTTCACCCGATTCTGACTTCGATCTCCGTGGCGTTCATATGCTGCCGCTGGAGACCGTTGTCGGACTCGGCAGTAACACTGGAGGCAGTGGCGATCAGACTGTTGAGAAAGAGGGTATCTACGACGGCCTCGAAATCGATCTGGTCACGCACGACGTGGAAAAGTTCTTCCGGTTGATGCTGAAGCGGAACGGGTACGTGCTTGAGCAAATCTTCTCGCCGCTGGTGGTTTACAGCACTCCCGAGCACGAGGAGCTCAAGTCGATCGCCAAAAACTGCATCACGCGTCACCACGCACATCACTACCTCGGATTTGCCGCGACCCAGTGGAAGCTCTTTGCCAAGGAGTCACCTCCGCGCGTCAAGCCGCTGCTGTACGTCTATCGCGTACTGCTGACGGGGATCCACCTGATGCGCACCGGCGAGGTGGAAGCCAACCTGATCGCGCTGAACGAGTCGGCGAAGCTCTCGTACATCGACGAGCTCGTGGACCGCAAGCGTTGCGGACCCGAGAAAGGAACGCTTCAAGCTGCCGATCTGGATTTCCACACCCGAGAATACCAGCGACTTACCAACGAACTCGAGGCGGCCTACGAAGCCAGCAAGCTTCCCGAGATGCCATCGGCTCGTGATGAACTAAATGCTCTGCTCGTGCGTTTGCGGCTGTGCGGCTAATTGGTGTCGCCTTGCGGTTTCGGAATCATGAGACACCCGGCCAAGCAAAATGCTGCGCCGACAAGTTCCAGGGTTGCGAAGCCAAGGTGCAACGTCGAGTAGCCATCGAAGACTAAGCCGGCAATTCGGCCACAAGCTGATCCGAACAGTGGCAATCCTCCAACTAAGAGCGAAGCAAACAACTCTCCACGCCACCAAAGTAGGATCATTGCCGTCGCGATAGCAAACTCGACTCCGCCGTAGAACGCACGCACTTCCGTCAGCATCTGTGGCGATGAAGCCTCAACACCGAACGCGGGCAGCAACGCATCTGGATTGGTGCCCAACCAAACCGCAAACGCTGCCCATGTGATCGCGGTTACGAAAACGATTGCAGTTGGTGTTTTTGACATGCTCACCTCTTATCACCAACACCGTTGTAAAGCGATGAGCATTCATCGGTGCGTGGAGTTTCATTTCGCTTCAGGATGGAAATAACCGACCGGCACCCAGAAATTGCAAATCGATCAATCACAAACCACGAGACGGTTTTGACTTAAAGGAATCAATGATTGGTTCAGAAGCGACGCGGATCAATTCTACCAACTCCGGGTCCATGAACTGGTAGTCGTCGGGTATATGCAAGACTTCGATGGGCAGGAACCCGGTCTCGCCGGGATAGTCTGCGAGCAACCGATGGCGATGCTTGTCTTCCATCACCAAGACAAGGTCTGCCCAGGCTAGATCGATATCCTGAAGCGTCTGCCTCGCGGACTTTGCCGTGCCTCGAGATCGAACCGACACTCGCGGATCGTCCAGATAGACAGCTTCGGCCGTCGGACTCCGCCACTGATTCTTACTGCAAACGAACAAAACGTTGATTCGATTGGCCATCAGAAGCTGTCCGTTTGTTTCGCGTCATTATTGGCATCAGGCAATTCCGAACCTTCAAATTCTTGTTGAACAGTCCATCCTATTGTTGGAACCCAAACTCGAACGCGGCTTCGGTATCGCTCGTAATCGGAGCCGAACCTCTTCAGCAAGTCCTGCTCTTCCACGGGACGCACGAAAACATGCCACGCAACGATGCCAGTCAATGAATAAATAAGGACCGGAACACTGCCGAGCAGCCAACCCACTGCAATACCCTGGAGGATGCCCGCAACGGCCATCGGATTCCGAGCGAATCGGTAAGGTCCGGCAACCACCAACTGCGGCGCGGTCGCGGTCGGCAGCGGTGTTCCACCGCCTAGCGTCACCATCGAGATACCACTCCATAGGCCGAGACAGGACGCCAGCAGGAATAGACCAATCGACGCCTGCGTCTGGAACGAATGTTCAAACAGGTTCCAGTTGATCGCCTCCTGAAGCTCAACGATTCCCTTGGGCAGAATCCAGAGGAACGTTCCCCAAAAAATCACAATCTGCCCGAGGGTCGACAGCAATGAACCAAAACGATTCATTGACGTCACTCGAAATGCCGCGGGAGCATCGCCTTGCTTGCCCTGAATCGTAGCCATCGCAAGAGAGAGTCCCGCCATGCAGACCATCATCGCTGAAGCAATCCACGCTTCACCCGTTCTTATGCTCGTGGCGATGCATACCAAAGTAGGATACCAACAAATTGCGGCAACACTCCAAACCGCTGTCGATGCCCATTTGTGCTGGTGCCAGACGCTGAAGGCGGCGATACATGAACCGCCTACGATCAGAGTGAAATCTGCGAGCCAAAAGGAGAGCAACGCATCGTCTGGCCAACCCTGCGGATGAAACCATCCGATGCTTTGTGGATGTAGCATCAACAGTGCCCACCAAGCCACGACTCCAATCGCTTGCAAAGCAAAATAGCCCGAAACGATTTGTCGTGGGTTCATGGGCATCAAGGAGTTTCGCAGATTAAATCGGTTTAATGATACCTCTTATTAGCAATGACTTGTCACCTGCCGCTACAGATTTGAGAGTCGCTCGATTGAAGAGATTCCCAATTCCATTTTTTGGCGAGCAGAAATGTTGGCGGAGTGAACTTTGATCTTGGGCGGTACGAAGTTGTTCGTCGCAACCTGCTCTTCGATCCATTTGACCACGTCGTAGCCGGTGCCGCGGTTGTCGTCTCCCAGATCGTGGTCGAGGCTGATCTCGGTTACCTGACCTGTTTGCAATAATTCGATTGCTTCATCCGGCCAATAAACCCGAGTCCAACCTTCCGGCGTTTCTCGGTCATCGTCGAGATAGACTTTCATGATTTTTCACTTGTGAGAATGACGACTCTCGCATCGACATTAAGAACCTGAGTCCCGTTTGGGAGTTCTGCGAGAGGTTTGTTCCAATGGGCGTGCCCTCGAACAATGAGCGTCGGATCCGAACGCTCGATCGCTTCTCGCATTCTAGGCGAACCTCGGAAACCGAACTCGGGTACGTCCGGTCCATCGTGCATGACCACAATCGCCGGTGGATCGCATAGCAGTCCGTCCAATGCTTCAATGAAGTCATCTTCTGTGCGACGCCATGGGCGTCTTGGATTGCCCGGGATGCCGCTCAGCCCAGCGATTGGCAGTTCATCAATGGTGACTTTGTCGTTGTCGAGAAAATGAACTGGGTCGGTAAATCGGGGACGAGTTGCCGCGTCGCCGAACAGGTCGTGGTTGCCGGCGACGCCAACGATCCAATCGAACTGGTCGGCAAACGACTGCCAGACGGAGGTTACGTCACCGGATCTGCCACGCTTGTCGAGTGCGGGAACGGTATAGAAGTCGCCGGCCAGTAGCAACCCAATCCTCCCATTGGCGAGGCCGAGATTTGGAATGATCTCATGGGCAAGGATTGCCGGCAGTACTTCACCGAGCAGACGAAGTGGTTTGCCACCAGCCGATTCGAAAGTCTCGCGTCCTTGCAGATCAGCTGTGGCAATGATCGCTGACATTCCCTCCGGTAGCGCATCCACAAAACCACGGTGCACCGGCAGCGAGTCTCTGTAGAAACCGCCCGGCCCTCGGCCAGCATTCAGGAATGGAATCTCCCGAATCAGTTCGGGTTGAATTGATGTAATCCTCATGCC
The DNA here is from genome assembly GCF_020966635.1 of Stieleria sp. JC731. NCBI lineage: Bacteria > Pseudomonadati > Planctomycetota > Planctomycetia > Pirellulales > Pirellulaceae > Stieleria > Stieleria sp. JC731. The sequence continues at coordinate 1,292,222 of NZ_JAJKFQ010000002.1, forward strand.
GGCCATGACACACGGACGAACCGAATGGTTCAACCTGCATCGCTGGTGACTGCTTCAGTATGCGTATGGGCAGTAAGCACGGTCCGCTTGGGCAAGTTTTCCCCTACTGCGTACCGCCATTCTCACTTCATGTACCGATCAAAAAACGGGAGGATTTTCTCGGGGTGCCTGCCAAAGTAGTTGTAGCCGTCTTTGAATCGTTTCTTCGTGTTTTCGATCCACAGCAATTCCTTCTCCTTGCTTCCCAGCAAGTCGAAAGTCTTCTGTGCATCCTCAGGATTTCTGGTCCACTCGTCCTCCAGCACCTGCAACATCAGGACTGGCATCGTCACGCTGGGAGCCCAGTGGTGCGGTGTCATTTCCGCGGCGACGAATCCGCCCATCTTCAAGAGCTCAAGATCGATGAGTTCCTGGTAGTGCTGAATGCCTTGAAGTTCGGAGAAGGCGTCGTAGATCGCAGCCATCGAAACGACCATGGGGCTGCACATGCAGAGGACGTTTTCAAAAAGCTCTGGGTGCCGATGAATCGCATGGTATTGAGAATTGCCACCCATGCACTGACTGTAGAGGCCGACTTTCATCTTGGAGAGCGTCGGATGGTTGTCGACGTATCGCTTCACGCCGACACAATCACGCCACTCCCAACAACCGATGCCGCTGAGTCCGCCGTTGGCAGCGGCGCTGTTTCCATGGTTACGAATGTCATAGGTCAGTACGTTGTAGCCGGCGTCGGTTAGATGCTTGTACTGAATCACAAAATCAATCTCGACGGCGTCGTAACCGCTCCAAGGTTCGCCGAAATGGCCGGGGAATCCGGAGCGGCACATCGGCAATGCGTGATTGAAAATGATGAGCTTGTCACTCTCTCCGCCTTTGGCCGGGATGTACCAGCCTTCCAGTGGCGTGCCATCCTCGGAAGCGATCACAACATCGGACCAACCGGTCATGCCGTAGTCATCGGGCGTTTTGTGAATGAAGCTACGAAGCGGTTTGACAATCGCAGCCAATCCCTTGACCTTGGCGTGATCCTCCTCGGAGATCGTCTCAAGTTGCTCCACGGCCTTCTTCATTCGGTCTTCCGGCATACGTCCCATATTGAAAGCTTCCTGTCATCTAGTTTGCTGAATGTTGTCGCCGGCCTTCGCACCGAAGCCAATGGCAGGACTTCATTTATAACATGTCTCGTGTTTTAGTATCTCTTTCGGCCAAGTCTTGAAGGTGGCTGCAAGTTGGTTACGTCGTTTACTTCAGAACACGATGAGCTCGACGCTGTTCTCAGAATCGCGGGTGAACTGGAAATTCCGGCCTGCGATGCAGCCGAAGTCGCTGCCGCCATTCGATCTTCTCTTGTAAATCAGCGAGAGAGTTTTATTTTTGAAACAGTGCTCTCGGACCCTGTTGGTGACAAAGTCGACGCACTCGCCGGGTATGCCGACCTTGGATACTCCGTGGTGCTTTTCTTCATCCGCATGGCCGAAGTCAGTCAGTCGATCGGCCGCGTCGCACTGCGAGTCGCCAGGGGCGGACATGATATCCCCGACGAAAAGCTCCGGTCTCGTTTGGAGCGAACGAAGGTAAACCTTGAGCGGGCGATCAACCGGCTGCCGCACGTTTTCGTCTACGACAACAGGGATCTTCGCCAGCCCTATCGGTTGGTTGAAGTCTACAAGGATGGGAAACGAGTTGGCTTACCAATGAAGGATTACGAATCCGAGGAATCGACTTGATCACGATTCTCTTCTGCACTTGGATTCATTTGTAGTTCACGCCTTCATCTTTGAAGGCTCGTTTGACGTGATGAAGTGTGGGATGCTTCTTGACGATTTTCTTGGCCGCGTTGTTCGCAAGCCGTTCGCCTTTCTCACCACCAATCGCGTCTCGGAGTTCAGACAGCAACTTTGCTGCTTGACGATAACTGGTTGTTGACCGCTCTTGGATCAGCTTTCCCGCTTCCGAAATCGCTGCAGATGGATCCTCTCGAAGCTTCGCAAGGCGATTGTTCAGTTTGCGTTGCTCAGCGGCCAGATCTCGCTTCTCCCGTTGATCAGCTTTCGCTGTAGCTTGTTCTGCAAGCTCGGCAAGCGTTCGAGTGCCCTCCGTTGTTGGCCAGGTCTCCATACCGGCAGCGTTTCTGATAGCGGCCAACGACTCGGCTCGAACAGCGACTGCATCTCCTTCAAGGACTCGCCGCATAAGCTTTTGGAGATCGCCACGTGATTGCTCGCTCAGCCACGCGTCGAAACTTGCTTCTTCGTCAATAGGGCGGCTGGGACCATCTGAAGACTGGGTGCTGGCCGCGGCAAGTAAATCACGATCAACTTGATAGAAGTCGGCGAACTCAGCGAGCTCAGGCGGTAAGCTTTTCAGTCCGGCAGGTACGGGTGGTTCGAGGTCATCATCATCCCAGTTGAAAGCAAGCCATCCGAGATAGAACGCCCGAATATCGCCCGCCATCAAGGCTTCGCGAATTTTTGGAAGCTGCTCTTTCAGACGTTCGAAAGCGAAGTACGGACTGTCGTAGAAGTCTGAATCGGCATCAGCCTGGATTGACAGCACGCCTCCTTTTCCGCGTTTGTCTTTTGTCCATTCAATACAGTACTCCATCGCGTACGCGTCGAACTGTTTTTCATTGATCGGCAATCCAAATGGCAGCCGGAACATCAGCGTGCGAATCCCGAAGTTTGCGTAGTGCAGGTGCACGTCGTACCCACGCCGCATCATCTCGAGTTCGTTGCCGCGGAAGTCGCTGTAGTGGTACTCGATTTCGAAGCTCCAACGCGTGACCTCTGCCCGCGTCGACTGGGCCTGCATGTACGCGAGTTGTTTGTCATTGAGTGGCTGATCCACCGCGGCGAAGTGGATGTATTGATACTCGCTCATGTTTCGTGTCTCGTTTGCAACGCGGAGGTTCAATCGATTGCAATGTGACGTGCATCACTTCACGATTCAAGGTGAATTGATTTTTTGAACGCTTTCCATCGGCAGGAACAGACGGGACTTCATCTTTGGTAGCGGCACACCTCCTTTGGTTCTTGCGATGGGACCTCTCCGAGTGTAACCCTCAGCGTGTGACCTTTCGCAGGCTCACTCCCTTGTAAACCCTGACCCGAAAATAGTTTGCAAAACCAGAAACCTTTTCCGCCGATTGAAGCCGAGTTCAGGGTTGCTGATTTCGCGAGCTTGGTCGGGGTACAATTTGAGCATAAATTCAAAAGTGACTCCCTCAATCAGACTACTGAAAGCCGACGCGCATTCGAGAAACATCCCGCTAGGTCGATACATCTCGATGGTGATGCTAAAAGCGATCGCGGCATCATTCGCATAAAGACCAACACCAACTTTCTGCAAGCTAACCATGAAAACTGAGAAATACATCCGGCCAAAGAACGACCAACCATTGTCGCCGACTGATAAGAACGAGCTGTTGGAAAAATACTTTGCCCACTACGAACGCATCGCTCGGCAGGATCCACAGTTGCTCAATATGAAGCTTCCACGTGGGACCTTTGAAGACCTGCTTAACAAGGTGGGCGCAACGCTGTTGGAAGAGTCAAAGCAACTTGCAAATTCACCGGGGCAGATGCGTGATTTCCTCGATACCACCGAACTACCGGAGTTTCTTGGTCAACGACTATCGACCGAGTTCCGATCTTTTTGCCTTGCATTGAACGCATTAAAACAATGGGTCAGCGCCGAGTCAGCGGCGACGGACAGATTTCTGCTTGGTGGAACTGCCAGGACGCAATGTCGGAAGCTCGCAGACCACTGCTTGGTCACCGGCGACAAGCTCGAAGATTCGGTCATCGAGTTGCACCATCCTGTCCGAGACGGGCGTCCACCGATCCCGCTTTCGAAGGCGGGGCACGATCAGATTGAGTTCACGACGGCAAGCTCAGACGACCCGATCGACATCGAATTGAGAGAGATCAAACGTCAAGGCAACCGTTCGTGGGTTATGCTGCGCAAAGGATGCATGGCATTGATTGGTGAGGATGTAACTGACACGACCGCCGCGGTGCTCGCCTCTTCCAAGACCTTCGCAAGAAAAGCCAACCAAGCCACCGGCCTTACCTACGATGCCCTCCTTGATTGGCTCGACGAAAGAGACCTCGGGAATTGAACACGGTTCTAATGCATGAATTTTTTCAACGTGTCACCCGAGAAATCGATGTTTGCGGTGCCACCGACAGTGACGTCGATCGGGCCACAGTTGTTCATTGATAGGCAATCGGAGTATCTTGCCGGTGTATCCAGCCAAAGTAGTTTGATCCGGACACGACTCTGCGAACTCGCCTACGGCAACGAGTACACGGTAGTCATCATCGATCGACCATAGTCCGCGATCAAAGAGCCAATGAGCATTCTTGCTCAAAGCAAGACCATTCCGCGGATCATTGTTCCGTGAGTCGGCAAACTGATGGATGTGTGCCGCATCCACAATCGACCCACCATCGAGCCTTGTTCAGTTTTGCGATGCGATCCAGCCAGGCTGTGTGATCCACGATTTCCCATCACTCCGAATCCGATTCAGGCGGCAACTGTGTCTGGTGCCAATCTGCGTACGTCTGCTTGGTTTGGGCGACCTTCCACGCGGCACGGCCATTGGTGTTCCCAGCGGCGACAATCGCAGCACCGGCACTCGGGCTGCTGAGGTAAACATCTTCGGCAAACAGGAGCAATCCCTTGTCAGGGATCTCGACCAGCTTCTTGTTGTCGACGAGCTGTTGTCGAAGTTCCCGGTAGCTCGTCCAGCTTGCACGAGGTTCCAGCGTTGCTGTCGATCCTTTCAAGACGATGAATTCTCCATCGATCTCACGTGCCTTCGCCGTGGCATCGCCAGACGAAAACTCGAAAACTGGAGAGGTGTCCGTCGCCCCGGTGGCCGCGTTCATTTGATCGCCCACCGACGGTTTGGGTTTGAGGAATGAAAACCCAAGTACCGGCAGGACGAGTTCGATGTGCTGCAAGAATCCCTCCATGTCTGCGACATCAGCTTCCGGCATCGGAGGCAATGGTGGAGCGGTACCATTGTGGATCTTTGCTCGGCCTGCAGCGTATCCCATTGAGATCAAGCGGCTCTCCAGGTACCTCACATGAGCCTTGGTCAAATTCAGATCCTTGCTGATCACCGCGACACAGCGCGTCCAAAACTCTTTGCGCTCGTCCTTGTCGTGAGACCCAGTCGCTTGAAGACACTATCGCCTTCGCCGATGTAGACGATCTCGCCAGATGGGTTTTCCGGATCCGGTCCCGCCAGAATGTAAACCCCGGTGCGAACGATCTCCTCTCGCTTGGCCAAGTCAGCAAGCTTGGTACGGGGCGCGACCAGTAGCTTGCCAGACCAGTTCATGACTTCAGCTGTGAGCAGCCCTGATTCTTCACCGTCCACTAAGAAAATGCGTATCGATCGTCCAGCCATGTTCTTTTTAAAATCTTATCCGGTTTCCAATCTAATCAGGGGCGGTGGCGGAGAGTTTCATTTGGGTGAAACTTTGTAACTTCCCTCACGCTCGTCCTGTGACACTCAGCGTCAGGTTCTGTTGACGGCTCTCCATTGGTAACCAAGCAGTTGCCGTCAAGCGACGTCAGTGAGTTCAGCATGAGACCAGTGGTACCCGCGCCTCTCAGCTTGAACAGCTCGACCCAGCGTACAAACTCAGAAAACTCGTGCTTGCTGATTCGGTGACTCGAGTTACTTCGGTATTTTGCGTCAAATATCTGAAGCACATCATCCGGGCCTGGCGTGTCTCCTGCAGCAGCCGTTTGAATCGAGACATCGATTGCGTGCTGCGCACCGTGGATATCGCCTGCACGAGTTCCAGCGCAGATCTGGAATAGCAGTTTACCCGAAGAGGCATCTTTGACGATGAATTTCGGCCAGCCGGCTTTATTTGATGCCGCTTGTGGAAACGTGTGCTCGTTCGGATGTATTCCTTTCACATATTCAACGGTGTAGTTCGCTTGAAGGTCATCGCAGAGCCGAAAGAGAAGATACATCTCCAGCAGGAAACTGTTTGCCATGTCGAGCGGTGTCTTCGTTGACCAGAGAGCCGCTTTTGTTAGACTCGCACCCGCATTCTTCACCTCACGCATTAAATCTGAATCTGATGGATAGTTGGCCATGGTGTTGCTCGAAATATGATCTCAAAAATTCGTTCTGTCTCACTGTTGCGTTCAATTCTGCCATCAATGCGTGTGAACAAGGGCGGCTGGCCGGACTCGGAAACCTTGAGTGAATTATCCGTGTCGTCATTGGACACTGCTTCATAGAAGGCAGCGAGTTCATGCCGCATCATCGATATCGAACCGCTCATGTTCGTATCGGCGATTGCAACTCGAAGTTCCTGGTAGTCCACTCCCGTTTCGCCTAGATTCGTCGCCAATCGAGCGATCTCGTCCGCGTAGTAGTGGGCGTCGACATACTCGCTGAGCATAGAATCCCGCAACAACCGCCAAAGCACCGAGTAGTTCGCACGACGGAGAAGAACGCCTGCGTCGCTTTCGGCGACACGCTGGACGAATACCAAAAGACGCTCGACTGGCAGGCTATTCACAAACGTGCCAAAACCGGTGCGGGACCAAAAGATTCGGCCAGTTATGATCGTTTCAAAGTCGTTGTCGGTTAGTTTGACGATGCGATTGCGAAAGTGGAACTGTGGTGTCGCGAACCTGGTTATCCTTTCGAGCGAGTACGTGAAATCTGAAAGCACTCGCGCTGGCTCCAAGTCGTCGCCAACGGCGAGTGCCACCTGCGATACTTCTTCTCGTCCAGTGTCCTTGTTCGTCGAACGCGACACCTGGTCGACAGCACCTCGGCGAACAAAGTGGATGTCGCGGTCCCCACGTTTGAAGAACACGACCGTGTCCCTCTCACGCATGTTTGGAATTCTGCCTTCCACATTGGTGAGCGAGCCGTTCGCAATGCTGGCATCATGAATCGCCCAGCTTGTCATTGTGAGACTTCAATCACTTTTTTTGCCTCGCCTAGCTCCGAAGTACTGCTCGATATTGAAGGGGCTGAATGTCAAACTTTGATATCAGTTGCTGGCCAGAGTATTTCTTCTGGGTTGGTTTCGTGAGCGCGTTGGTAACGACGAATAGAACAAACCGGGGATCCGTCTTCGCTTTGTTCAATTCATTGGCGGTAATGATGAATTGCTCGTCTGGTCCGGTAGTTCCCTTCACCTCCACGCATTCGAACTTATCGCCCTTGGTGCAATGAAGGTCGTAACCGACTTTCTCTCGCTCTACAGACTTCACCTGCCATTCTGCTGCTTCATACGCCTTGGTCACAGCACTCACAGCAGCGACTTCAACTCTTTTGCGTTCTTCCGGCGCCGTTTGAAAGAAGCCGCCAGAAGATTGCTTGATTGCCTTCTTGCTTAGAAGAGACCTTGAATTCACCGATCGAAAACGCCGGTTCAAGTAATCCACTGTGGACGCATCAAGAATCCGTCCCATGATTTGGCGATACGGAATTTGGTAACCGGTCGACGCAGTGATCTCTGCGACAGTAATTGGTTTGTCCTCAGGCAGTACTTGAAGATTGTCAACTGGACGACGATATTCCCCGACGGCTCCAAACACTGACTGACTTGGCGAGGAGTAGGAATCAACCGCTTCCGCTCGGGCAATGATTCCGAAACCGGCTCGGAAATAGAAGACTATGTCCCCTGGGTTGGGCCGGTTTAACGTCACTTCGGCTCCGAGGCCTTTGCAATGTCCCCATGCCGCGACAACTTGCTGCTTCAGCATGACCGCATGCTTGCCTTCGCCCTCCGGTTCCGTTTCATCAGTGTTGTAAAGCCAGTACTCCACCTGGTTACTCCCACTCACTGGTCGTGAACCCTAAGTTGTTGGCGTTTTCTGATGTGGCCCGTTTGATTTGATCGGACGCGCCTTCAGGGAACTCGGCAGTGATTTCGACGGACACTTTAAGGACAGCATTGGGGTCGCTCGCCAAAAGGCTGATGATTTCATCGGCGACATTGACCATTTGCATCTTCGCGCCCGAAGGCGTGATATCGATTGAGCCGTAGTACGTCTTTGCTTTCCTTGTCGTCTCGATCGCCGTGCCGCCTGCCGTTGCCTTCGGTTTATCGCCCCCTAATAGACCGTTTTCTTTAACGGCTGTGTTGCCACTTGTTTCCGTGCCCGATGCGTCTAGCGTTTCAGGTGGTGGCATTCTGATACTGGCTTCGTACGTTGCCGCAGCTTCGGGGTCGACTAGCAATAACGTCGCATCAAACTGCACGTTATCGTCGCCAAATCTGAATCCCTCATATTTGTTCCCGGTATGACCAAATGCAGTTCCGTAGAAGTCCCTGCTTCCCGCGCCCTTGATGATCGCTTGTTCTAGTACCCTACGGTCCTTCAATCTTGGAAGGTAAAGGTAGCGCAGCGAGTCTTCCCAAAACGTTTTTGCCTCGACCGCAGGCCGATCACTTTTCCAATAGAGTTCCTGCAGCTTTGATCGCAAATGAATCGGAGACCACGCCGAGATGACCAATTCGTTCTCCACGCAAACCCGCTGCACCTCAGACGCAAACGCGCCGCCACTGGTATTTAGCTGAAACGCCTCAATGGTCGTCTTGGAGTCCGTCGGCTTATGCTTCACGGGGCAGAGCAACCATTTAAAGCACTCGCGAACAACGCGCGGAAGCACTTCTTCAGCGGTTTGCAATTCTTTCTTCGCTTGGTTTTCCTGCAGGCGGTCGATGTTCAGCCGTTGCTCTTTGACATCGTCCACTATTGAGCCCCAGGCGAGCGCAGTGCGAATGCAATCGTTGACGCGTGAAAGCGTTCCCCAATCCGGCGCAATGAATATCAAACGGTTGCTACGATGGCGAGGTGACGAGCCGTGGTTGGTGAGATAGTTCTCGACCTCCTTGAACGAGTCCCTGGTGTCTTCCTTCTGGAATGCGTGCTTCGGTGGAAGAATCACCAGTCGTAATGATGCGTCATCGGGAACGTCTTCGTGGGGAATGAATGGATGGACGCCTTCAAAGTAGGTGACTCCAGAAGCCAGCTTCTTGGTGACTTCACCCAACTTCTTGAAGATGTCTGTACTGAGGTCAAAGCGTCCTTTGCGATCCTCCATTTCCCGGCGAAGGTTGGCACGCGTGTCAAACCAGAAGCGAGTTGAGTCCTGGGTCTTGTCACCGGACGTGTTGAGATAATGCAAACGATCCGACAATCGATTCAGTGCATCCGAATACAGCGACGATGACTGGCCTGGCTGTACGCACCCCAATAGCACGCGACCACGGTCGATACCACGAGTGCCAGGCTTTCCTGATGACCCCTGTGACGAGCCGGCCGAAGGAGCGCTGCCGAGGAATAGTGTGCGAGCGACGCGACGAGCGGCGTGGTACTCTCCAAATCGAGTTTCTTTAGTGTCAATTGCTGTTGTTTCGGCTCGTTCCCCGTCAATGTCTTTCTCAAGTACCGCATCCCAACCGGCGGACAAGTAGTAGACCAACTCATTACGCGAGTCACCATCGTATAGTGGCAGGCTGCTGGGCAGGATCAAACCGTCACTGTTGTTGTCTTTCCACAACCGGTAGATCACCTTGGCCATCAACTTTAGGACACCGCGAGTTCGTTGGAAACCTTCCAGGGTTGTCCAGTCCTCGTACAATCGGTCAAAGATTTCGGGGTGAATCGGGTAGGCTTCGGTCAGTCGGTCATAGTAATGTGACTCTTGCGTTTCGGACGGCATCTTGCCGCCTTCAGCGACATACATGTCGGCGAACGCCCGGCAAGTCAGATCGCGTGCTTCAGCGCTTTTGACGCTATCGAACAAGCGACGACGTACAATCTCGAACGCTTCTTCCGTTGCGACCGGTTTCCACAATGCTTGTACGCGTCCGAAAGTCTTTTCCATTGCCTTAAGTGCTTTGATTCCACGCTCGCTTCCCGCTTCAATTTCCGAATCTGGGAGTGAGGCCAGCACGATGGCATTGGGAACAAGCTTGGCCGCCTCGGTCAAGGAATGCACGAAAGACAAATTCGTATCGTAGGTTCCTCCGCTTACGGCACCATTCTCTGGAAATTGACGAATGTATGCGACAAGCTCGTCTACCAGCACCACGCAGGGTGAACAGTCATGAAGCAGCTGACGAATGATCTCTTTTCCCGGCGACGTTCCGTTCTCATCTGCCTCCTTCACCAGCTTGTAACCATCGTCACCGCCAAGTTGATAACCGAGCTCGCCCCAAAGCGTCCGGATCTCCTTGCGGCCGCGTTTCCATGGTTGCCCGGGAGACAAATCAGCTCCGTCAATAACGGCAACGCGAGACTTGGGGACATCCATCAATCCGGCCTGGTCGAGCAAGCCTGGAATCCCAGCCAATTCATCCAATGATCCGGTGCGAGTTGCCATGTGGTAGACGGCCAGCATGGTGTGCGTCTTACCGCCACCGAAAGCCGTCTGCAATTGAATGACCGGATCGCCGCCTTTGCCATTGAGCCGGTTCGCAACCGACGTCAATAACAACCGCATCCCCTCAGTGATGTAGGTGCGGTCAAAAAACTTGATAGGATCCTGGTATTCTGGTGTCGCTTTCCCGGAGTGGACCGCGGTAATGTCAGCAGCAAACTCTGACTGCTGAAACGTTCCTTCCAGAACGTCCGCGTGTGGGGTGATGTTTTCTCGCCAAGGTTTGACAGCCATTATCGAAGTCGCAGTGTGTATCTGTTAGTTGTCGGTGACGGTCCAGCCCACCGAACCGTTCATTGTTTGATCGACGACGCGGGCACGTCGGTCAATGCACTTGACCAGCTGTCGAAGCCGTTGCTGGACATCGGCGGCTCGCTTTCGGCGAGATTGGAGGCGTGAGTTCGAAGTTGGCTGCTCCAAGTGCAAAACAACATGCTGCCTGCTGCACCCGATCGCTCGCTCAGCCCAACGCTGCTCATCTGCGTTGTTAGAGCCCGTGCGAGCAACGACCAAGCAAGCCAACGTGTCGCGAACCTTTAAAGCGACTTCATCCGCCAAGAATAAAAACGTTGATTCCAGCGTTTTCCGGTAATCCTTTACTTCAATTTGCCAACAGTCGTGATCCGACTCGATAGCAAGAAAGTCGATCCCTTTTGTCCCGGCGACGCGCCTAGAATTGCAGTTGGCACAACGAACGTCGGTTTCACAAGCGGAGCAATTCAAATTCGCGTCCGCAAGCGACGAAAATTGTCCTCGGTAAAAACTCCACTCGTCAAACTTGGATACGTCCCATTCGTCGGGAAAATCAAACGCCTGCTCTTGTTCATCAAACGTCGTCATCGCCTGCCTCCACCTCGAGGTATCGATCAGTCTGCTGCAACTCCGCTTGAAGCGAAACAATTTCACCGACATCGTCGACTGAGTTGCCTTGTTCAACTCGAATTGAATGGTTGTCTCGGTGTAGACCAATGAATCGTGCGGCCACATCCTGGTGCTCATCGGATTGCAGAAGAATGTCCAGCTCCCTCATCAGGAAGAGACTGTGCGTCGCAATGAAGACCTGAACGCCTCCAGCACACAACTGAAGAATCGCCTTCGCGATCTTGGTGACGACAGCAGGGTTCAAATTCGTTTCCGGTTCGTCCCAGATAAGGTGACTACCGCCAACCAGATGTCCAGTCGCGACTAAACGAGCGATGGTTGCCAGCTTTCGGTGCCCCTCTGCAACGAGCGGCATCTCCAGGTTTCCGCTTTCTGTTCGCACATAGAAGCGTCCAGACTTATCTGTCTCGACCTTGCCGCCGATGATCTTCTCGAGAGGCTCGAGGATTACGTTTACTTCGGCAGCACGCGGTCCTCGCAGTGCGGGACTACCTAGCAAAACGCATGTGTCGCGATATGTCTCGTCAAACGGAATGATCTTCGTCTCGAAAAGCGAAACAAAAGATGGCATCAGCGTCATGAGCTCTCGGGTCGGAAGATAAATCGGATCGCCCTCGAGCCAGAGCGTTGGCAGTCGGTCAATAGACACCTCTGCTTTGCTGCTACTGTTGAAGAAAAACGAGACTGACTTCTTTTGCGAAATAATCGCGTTTACTTCACAGCGCCCTCGCCCTGGTGCGCGTCGAATCAACCGGCCTAGATGGTCGGGTCGAAATACGTTCTGCAGCTTCTCAGCAATGACTCGCTGTAGGTATCGCTTTGTTGGCTTCGGGTCGCTCGTAGGATTCCCGGGGTCCGAGATCGAAGCAAGTACACAGTAGATAAGTTTGAGCAAATGAGTTTTACCCGAACCATTTTCTCCTACGATGACATTCAGTTTTTCGCTGAACTCGATTGAATCATTGTCGAATACGGTGAAGTTTTTTAGCTTCAATCGCTTTAAGTTGCTTAGCTTTACGGCCATGTGGTGCTCTCCAATGACGTTCAGTTGACGTCAGAACAATTCGGTTTGTATAACTTGCGGAGTAGCCGACTCAATATTGGTCCAACTTGTGATCAACTCGTTGTAAGCACGAGCGTCTTCGGGCCAGTTCTTGCGTTCGCAAAGAGTATAGAGCCGGTATGCAAGTTGACGGGCGGCTTCGGCCCGGGATTGGACGTTGCCGCAGCCGAGTAACTTGCCGGCGGCCGATTCGCCGCCCTGTCGCAAGGCGCGAATCAATTGGTGCAGGACTTCCCAAATCGGAATTCGCATGTCTTTCTGCGGATCCCAGTCGGCAGGGAAGTCATTCCAGCGGAGCAGTTGCACCGTGCCACCGCCGCTACGAAGCACGCCGGCGTCGACCAAGCCGGAGACGCTAGTCGCTTTAGCGCGGGCAAGTACATCAGCTTCACCGAAGACTCCTGCGTCCCATCCGCATTGATCGAACCAGTGCAAACAAAACTGCGTGTCTGCATCGAAATCGTCTTCAGCCAAGAAACGGTTTATAAGTTGCAACGCGGTGCGAACGGTCATCGGCGATCCGTCCGCTTCGAGTACCGCCGAATACTTGGAATAGACAGCCATTCCGGGGCCAATCACAGCTTGGGAAAGGTCGACCGGAGCGACAGGGGAAGGGAGATCTTCACTCTCCCGAGTCATGGCGTCGAGCGCCTTTGGTAGCGTGGCGTTTAGCTCGCGGATAAAGTCTCTGCGTGAAACACTGTCTGCCTGCGTACCCTTCGGTCGGCAAACCAGAATGATCGACGAAGCCAACGAATTTTGACTTTTGTTACGAAATCCACCCGCTCGCTCCGTTCTCATCGGCCATGTGCCAGTCACGCTGAGGCCCGCTCGATTTACCGCCTCAAGGAACGTATCCCAGCCGGTACTCGCCGTTCCTGAAGTGCCGGTATCTGATTGCTTGAAAGCGTAGTAGATCGTGACAGGGTACGATGGATGGGTTTTACGAGCAATGTTCCCCATTGCTTCGGTCATTCCATCTAAGAAAAAGTGCTCAGCTGCATCTTTTGATTCGTGACGATATGGGGTCGCAATCAATTCTTCCGACTTCGGGACAGAAATCGTCGCGAACAAATCTGGGAAAACGCTACGCAGTGAACGCCGTAGCCAGACGTAAAAGTAGTCCGACAAGTCGGCATATCCAATATTGTCGTAATATGGAGGGTCTGTCGAAACGAATCTGCCGCCTAATTCAACTGACTGCGCATCGGCCTGTTTCGAAGAAGACGGCGATGAATGACGAGGTGACTGGGTCGCAAGTGCGTTCGCAATCAGTTTGCACATCCGACTGAGATTTCCAGATGAATCAGCAAAAACGTTGGATTCTGCGTAGTCCCACGTCATGGGGAGTGCTTGGCGTCCAAACGTACTGACCACGTGAAGTTTTGTTGGTAACGGACTCCATGAACAAATCACCGAGCTTCCTTCGGCGACCTTGTCGACCGCAAAAGCCAGGTAAATACTCACAGCCTCCCCGTAGGCGACGGGCCCATTTCCACCGCCAGATAGCTTTGTAGAGTCCGTTATCGACATCGACTTAGAGGCGTCGCTTATGACATCGTCTTTGATGTCGCCAACGAGGTCACTAAAGGTAAGCAGCGTTTCGAACTGCCGATTCGTAAAAAGCTTGTCGAAATGGTCGAGGCCATATTGCAAACACCAAAGATTTCGCGGGTCATTAGCTAAGGGTACGTGTATTGATCGCTCATCCCTGCGTACAACGCTGCGGGCGATAACTTCGTGGTCCTCCAACGGGGGAAGGAAAATCCGTTCACGAATACCTTCCGCAACAATGGCCATCAACTTCACACCCATCTTCCCCGCTACCGCCTGTTTTTTGATGTAAGCAGGCTCAATTGTCGTATTCGACATCAGGCAGCGAAAATTTGCCCCTCGCGACGTCTTCGTCCCCAGCTTCAGTTCTTCAGGTGTTTCACCGTCTTGTATCTCGAATCCGTAGCCCTCTTTTGAAATTACAGGATTCACATATGCACTTTTTCCGGGCTTCTTACTCAACGAGAAAGATGTGACCAGTGGGACTTCGACATCCGAAAATGCTGGATTTGGACTCTTCACAGTTCTGGTCCAAAGCCAAGCGATGACTGTAACTTCCTTACCAACATATGGTTCAAGACTCTTGCGTTCTACGGCGAGCTCTTTTGTGATTTTGACCTTCGGATACAAATGCCCTATTCGTTCTTCCGCTAGCTCACGAAGCTTTTCTCCATAATATCGTACGTCATCAGCTAAGCCATTTGCGCCGCTCCACACTTTGTCAATTAGATCCCTGTTCCTATGGGATTCAGGATTAACTGGACGCAGCCCTTCAAACTTCTGCGGGACCTCAATCAAAGATTTATTGATGAGAACTGGGACCGGGTTGAGGTCGCTTGCGTACGCTTCCAATCCCAAACGCTGGGCTTCCAGCGGGATCGTACCGCCGCCAGCAAACGGATCGTGCAGTCCCGGCATATTGTCCGGATCGAACAACTCATCCGCCTGCGGATGATCATTATTCAGCTCACACGTCTGTGCCCAACTTTTACGAATCTCGGCACGGGCGACATTGAGAACTTCTTCGTTAGTCGTATTCTCCCATAAAACCAAGTCTTCGATGATCTTGAACAAACGCGCACGTGACTTCGTCCAGTGACCACGAACCTGCTTGTTTGGCTCTTTCCCGGGGTTCTGGTAGTACCAAAGGTCTTCGGGGTCGTGAACCAATTGCGAAAAAATCACGGCACGTGCAGCGGCCAGCGGACGCCGAGCCCACCACAGATGCAACGTTGAAGGGTGTCCGTGCCGAATCGACTTTTCCCGTGCAGACGCCGCATTGATCGCATCCAGCGGCAACGCCACCTCTATCAGCTTCTTCGGAGATTTGATCTCGTGAGTCATTCAGGATTCTTATTGAAAACGATTTAATTATTCGATGGGATTGCGAGTGCGAACGTCAATTTCTGGCCGGATCGCAATTGCGGCTCGCACTTCGTCGTAAATTGAAATGTCAATGCCTTCCGCAACTTCTAAGGACACGGCAAGCCCGTAATGGATCGGGGTTTGAACCTTCGCTGCGTCAGACTTGCAGCTGACTTTCACCCCGATCGAATCGCCACTCGTAATTGCGATAGCTTGATCGCCTTCAAAAACTTCGTGCTGAACGGTTCCGCGTCGGACCGCTTGCCAATCTGCATCTTGACGGTCATTGGCGAGTCGATTGCCAGGCATGTCGAACCACAACTGCGCGGCACGATATTTCTGGTTCGTCGATACGATTGGTGAAAACCAGGCTAGCGTCACTGTCAATCGTCGCACAGTCTTTCGCGATCCGAGACCGGTAGGTAGCGGCATTGCAAATTCGTGGCCTTGCTCTTCGCTGAGCGACCCGAATCCCAAAACTGTTGCACGCTGCTTTGTGCACTCAAGCATTCTGTTGATGTCAGGTTCGCCATAGCCCAACCAACGACTGACTGCATGTTTTATTGAACCAGAATCATGGTTGGCCGAAAGAATGTTCCGTAAACGATCCCCGGCGACGTCCCAGTCCGATGAGTGGACGACCAAGGACTTTAATAGGGGAGCCAAGTACGAATCTACAGGGACGTCGCTTGCTTGTTCGTCAAGCAATTCGGTGAGCGTTTCATACGCAAAGCCGAGGCTTCTGGTAACAAGCGCAGCAGCGTTGCTGGTTCCACGCGAATACGAGGTTTTCGCTCCATCGCCGGGAACGGTTCCGGGAGCGGCAACTTGGTGCCCCGGTCGTCGCCGGTGCGGCCGGCAAACAACCCGATTTCCGTCAAGTGCGAAATCGTAGAGTACGCGCCCACCTGGATACACAACTTCGGGCTTGATTGACCGACGATAGCCACTTCCAAACGATGCAATGGGACTTGGTAGGGGAGTGCGATAACACTCAAATAAACGCCCGGGATCCAGCTCGCCGCTCGAATCGTGGTTTGTGGCGTTAACTGTTAACCCATTGATGGATTCAGCAGGCGACAACATCCGACGATGTCGTGATTCACGATAAAGAGCCTTGATGATCAGTTTTTCACGTTCGTCTTGACTCAGCGCATCGAGCTCTGCCTTGGACTTGGAAACTGGAATGTCGCCCAGCTGATTGCCAGCGCTAATGACAAACAAAACTCCATACTTATGGCTCAACCAGTCAATCAGACGAGCGAATGGGCTAACCATTTGAAGAAAAGGACGGCTTTGATCGCCGATGGAGAGGTTGATAATCTTGACTGTCGGCGCGGATGGTGGCGAGCCTTCTTCGCCTTCATACATTCGTCGAACTGCACGATGAATCACATCAATCGAGAGCTGGTCAGACGGCATTCGCTCTGGGTACGGCGGATTAAGTGATTCCACTGGGACAGTGATCGGGCGGACATAGACAGGCCGTGTTAACGGCGGCTCACTATCCGTAAGATCTCCCCAAACGACTAGCGAGCACATGCCAGTGCCATGAACTCGGTCTCGCACTTGGTAGGTTGGAGAAAGATCATCGGGATCTTCAATGGACAGCCTATCTCGCAGCAGCAGGTGATTCTCAACTGGTAGCCCGTCCAGAATTGCGATGCAGGGATCACCAGTGGGATAGGGGAAACTGCCACGATCTGGTGCTTCGTGTCGCTCCTGACCGTCGAGACGTTCGCCTACCGCAATCTGTCCGGTCGGCCGGAAGTACATGATGCTGTCGCACTTGACCAACTCGGTGCTTGGGTTTTCTAAGATTCCTACGATCGCCCGCCTTGGCAATTCAACGAGCATGGCGTGATATGCAATTGCGGCAAGCTCGCACGATTGAAGTACACTGCCTCCGACACGGTTAACAAGTTGCGTTATCTCTCGTTGCGATTGGTTGCGAACTTCCTGCGAACCTCGATACCAGAGCTCGATTTCCGTCCGAATGACTTCGTCAGGTGCATGCTCTAATTCTTCACGCCAGATTTCGAGTGCACCACTCTCTTCTAGACGATCTTGGACATCCCATCGACGAATGTCGTAGAGTTTGTCAAAGACATCTCGAAGCGAGGTCAGCCCGCGTTCCCACACGACATTGCGATCATTCTTGTATCGCTCCCATTGAGCCAAGAGCTGCTGCATCGCCGCTTGATCAGTGAATACGAGATATAACCGCCCACGCATCGTCTTATCGTTGGGGTTCTCGTCCGAATCGGTGCGGTAAAAGTCATCATCGGGCGCGATCTCGTCGATTTCAAACTCGCCCAACCACTCCAAGCCTTCGATACGTCTAACGGCGGTGGCAAATCCACTCACGCTGCCGACGGTCTCAATGACGATCACTTGACTCGGATCAATTCCGTCGGGCGATGCAAGCACCTCTGCTGCCCGGCGCTCGAACGCGTCTTTAAGCCGAGTCAATTGCAGCGTCACTCGCTCACCTTGACGTGAATGTGACGGGCGAGTGAAGTTGTCACCGCCACCGCCACCCAATGCGCTGCGATTCGCTTGCTGTGGACTTGGGAAGATTAAAAGAGGTCGCTCCACCATTACGCGTTGCCTCCGTCTTCACTTCCTGCGTTGACGGATCGCGCCTTCCAGGTTTTGAGCGTGTCTTGGACGATCTTCTTTATGTCGCCATCGGGCTGGCTGAGTATATGGCGTCTCATGACGCTGATAGCGAATTCTTCTGCTTCAGCGAAGTTGATGCCATACAGCTTTTTGGCGAGCGTGTCTGGAGCTTGTCCAAGTGGTTGTTTAAGTCGTTTCTCAAACTTAGCAAACCATTCAGCGAGTTGAGCGCGAGTGGGCATGGGGAGTTCGGCACGAACCTGAAACCGTCGCCATACGGCCCTGTCTAATAACTCGGGATGGTTTGTGGCACCGATCACGATGACGTGACTGGGGAGGTCGTCAATTTGCAAGAGCAACGAGCTAACGACGCGTTTGATTTCTCCAGTGTCGCGAGTGTCGCCGCGTTCCTTGGCGATCGTCTCGACCTCGTCGAAGAACAGGACGCACTTTCGCGTTCTTGCCGCGTCTAGCAGACGTTTAAGTCGAACGGCGGTCTCGCCAAGATAGGCTCCTACAATGCCGTCGTACCGTACGCGCAGCAATGGGACCATTAGCGACTCGGCAATCGCTTCGGCCAAGGATGTCTTGCCGTTTCCAGGTGGCCCAACGAAAAGGAGGCGATTGCGTGGCTCCAGGCTGTACGATCGAAGCAGATCAACGCGGTGGTGCTCCGAAATCACTTCCTTGATGATTGATTCAACATCAGACGGCAATAGAAGCTCATCAAGCGTTCGCTCTGGAACTTTCTCGATGTACAAATTGCCAACGCGAGCCTCGAGTGAATGCGAACCATTGATTTGTCCATTGGGCGTTGCTGCGGTGGCAGTTTCTTGAGGAGCTACGGTCAATAGGTCGCCCAGTCGATCCGCTAGCACCCCGTGGTTCTTTGCGCGTTCCTCAACAATGAGTGCTTCCACCGTTTTACGAAAGCGCACACGATCCCCTGACATTCCGTAGGTGACTAAATCGGCAATGAGGTCGGCACGTGCCATCTGGCGTTCTTGTTATCTCAAAGGTATTGAGGACTAATATTTGGACAAAGAAAACTGTGTATGACCTAGCGGAGTCGCTCGGCCCGTTCGAGTAGATGACTTAACTTGAAGTTAATCGACGATGTTCCCCAAGGCGGCTCGGAGTCGAACGGATTGGTTAGGTAATGGACGCTTTCGACGGAATCGTCCTCGTTGATCTGCACAATGGCGAGAATAAACTTTTCGGATTGGTTCAATGCATATAACATCTCATTGCGCGTAATTGTGACCGTATCGGCCCCCTTTGCTCGGCCCTTGACTTCGATGTGCCTCGCATCAGATTGGACGCCGTTCCCATTGGGTGGGTAGGATGTGATGTCCCAACCACATTTGGCAGCAGCCACATCTTCGACACGGCATCCCATTGCTTCTTCGATCTCGATGACCGCATCCATGGCGATCTTCTCGGAACGCGCTCGGGCTAGCGGGTCAGCAGACGTATTGCCGGGCGTTGGTGCTTGATCTTGCTCCGCGTGTATAAGGCCGATCGGGAGCACTAATGCACCACTGACCACAACGGGGGTGCCCGAAGTCACGTGTCGCATCGACTGCAAATCCTTCTTGCGGCTTTCTAACCGCGATGTCATCTCGGTGATCGTTCTCTTGGCGTTGTCCAAATTGAGCCGTACATCTTTGCCTGCTTCTGCATCTTCTTTAAGCTTCATCCAGCGATCTGTCCAAAAGTCAATCTCTTTAGTCAGTCGTTCGTGGACAGCGCCAAGAGTTTTATCGACGTGAGCGATTCGCCGATCCGCGACTTCGGCGAAGTGCTCAGGGACCAACGTTGTGGCAGCGAGCGTGAGGGCTTGTTGGTCGAGATTGGCTTTGAGCCAATCAGCATTCAAAATAGAATCAACAATAGTCTGTTGTTCTGGGGCAATAGGCTCCAGATCCAGGTGCGGCGCCCAGCCGGCAAAAGTGGCTTCGCCATTTCGGGTGACCCTAACAAACTGCAACCGTTTAGAGATGACGGTGCCGTCGCCCGACTTGACTTCGTGTGTCAACATGAAGAGAAGCCATGGATCGGATCCTTCGTCAGTGGGATCGACGAGAACTGCTCCTTGACGGAGCAGATTGGCATTCTGTTCCAAAATCAAATCGCTAACGGCTAGCATCAATGGATGACCGGGATGCAGCATGACAGCGGGCGTAATGCCGGGTTTGTCAAGCGGTTGCACGGCTTCCTTGGTAAAGCACACCCTTTCATAACGGCGCAGAACGGGAGATTGGTCGCGGCGATTGCGGCCGGTGATACGTCGGTCGCGTTCACGAAGTGATCCGGGTACATGAGTGACCTCAAAACGGCCAGCTTCACGAGGGTGCATGCTGCCGCCGATTTGCTCGAATGCCTTAGTAAAGAAAGATCGAACGAAGTACGGCTGTAGCCGCCTTGCTTCAGCCTTTTCCATTTCTGATTTGACAGCGAACAGCCGCTCAGGACCAAGCGTTTCTTGCGACAAAGCGTTTCGATCGAGAACTTGTTTGATGTGGGTATGATCGAGTGTGTCGTCGATAACTTTCGACAGTCGAGCACGTGTTTCAGGGAGATCGGAATAAGTAATCGCGTCCATCAATAGCGATTTCAGGCTCACGTCCTCAAATAGTTCACCAAGGATATCGAAGACGCGTCCTTTCAATGCTACAGCTTCAACTTCTAACTTGGTAAGCAGGCGGTGATAAACCTCGCCCTCTCGGGTTTCTTTGGCTACGAGATTCCAAAGGTGACACACTTCAGTCTGCCCAATGCGGTGTATACGACCGAACCGCTGCTCCATGCGGTTGGGATTCCACGGCAGGTCGTAGTTGACCATCAAGTGAGCGTTCTGAAGATTAACACCTTCTCCAGCAGCGTCGGTAGCGATCAAGACGCGAACGTCGGGATCACTTCGGAACAATGCTTGGTTCTTTCGCCGATCATCTCGTTTGACGCTGCCATGAATAGTGACAATCGCATCGTAGCTTCCAAGGACGCCCGCAATTTTTTCGTAGAGATAATTCAGGGTGTCTTTGTGCTCGGTGAAGATAATGAGCTTTCGCAAACGACCGGTAGCGTCTTTCAACTCCGGCGATCTCTGCAGTATCTTCGAAAGCTCATCCCACTTACGATCGAGTCCAGATGCCACAACCGCCTTAGCACTGGCTTCGAGTCCTTCGAGGATCAAGATTTCTGCCTGCAATTCCTCAGGAGTTTGCGAAGCTGTCGCACGATCGACCAGTTCTTCTTCTAGCCGCTCCTGTTCTTCCGCCGTGAGGTCATCATCGTCTTCTGGAACGTCGTCCATTGTTTCGGCTAGAAGCTGTCGCCCGCGTTGGCTGATCTTTTCCTCACGCAGACGCTTCTCTAATCGCTCTCGTCGGCGTTTGAGCGATTGAAAGATGGCTTCGGGGCTGGAAGCCAATCGTCGCTGCAAAGCTGTAAGGGCGAACCCAACTGATCCCTTTCGCTGGCCACCCAACGCCTCGGCCTTACCCATTTCCGTTTTGACATACTGTGTAACCGCTTCATAAAGCGCGGCTTCCATATCCGACAGTGTGTAGTTGACGGTATAGGCCTTTCGTTCCGGAAAAAGCGGCGTTCCATCGAAACGCAATAGTTCTTCCTTGACCATTCGCCGCATCACGTCACTGGCGTCGACCTTGTGAACTCCATCGCGAAACTTGCCATAGAATCGGTCAGAATCGAGAAGCGAGAGAAAAAGCTGGTAGTCTTCTTCCTTGCCGTTATGAGGAGTGGCGGTCATCAAAAGCAAGTGCCGTGATGCCGCACCTAACTTTTCAGCCAGTACAAATCGCTTCGTCTTGTTGAGCTTGTTGCCGAAGTAGTGGGCTGCGCACTTATGTGCTTCGTCGAAGATCGCTAAATCCCATGGGACGGCGCAGAGTTGATCACGCAACTCCTCATTTCGAGATACTTGGTCGAGGCGGATAATCAGACGATCGTTGTCGTCAAACGGGTTTCCGCTGGGTGAAGCTAATTCGAGGTCTTTCGAGAAGACCTTAAATTCCAGACCGAATTTTTCCCACAACTCGTCACGCCATTGTTCGACGAGGCTTCCCGGTGAAACGATGACGATCCGCTGTGCATCGGCTCGCATGACGAGTTCGCGGATATAGAGCCCAGCCATGATGGTCTTGCCCGCTCCTGGGTCGTCAGCCAGTACAAACCGTAACGGCTGACGCGGCAGCATGGATTCGTAGACCGCCGTGATCTGGTGGGGCAGCGGCTCGACGTTGGACGTGTGAACGGCCATCATAGGATCGAACAAAAACGCTAAATCGATCCGTTTGGCTTCAACGGCTAGCTTGAATGCTTCTCCATTGCCGTCGAAAGACCACGGCGTTTCCGCAGTCGCAATGGAAATGTTCGGCTCATCCGCGGCGCTAAGGAGGCGTTCTTTAACGCCACCATCGGACGTTCGATAGAAAACCTGGACCGCACCGTCACCAATGGCCGCGACAGCAGCGACCGTCGCTAGGCAGGATGGCTCAAGCCCCTCGAGTGTTTGTCCTGGTTGAATGTCCTGAATTTTCATCGTGCGCCATCTTGCGTGCTGTCGTCTTCGTCACTCCGTTGCAAGCTCGTTCATTTTCCTAGCGAGGTTTTGTTGAACCGCCGTCGTTACTGTCCAACCAACGATCAATCGTCTCGCGGCGAAAACGCCAATGACGTCCAACCTTTTGGCCAGGAACACTGCCTTCCTGGACCAATTTGTAGAGTGTCGACTTCGATACCTTTAGGTAGGCCGCAAGCTCTTCAATAGTCAGCACGCAGTCGTCGGTTGCCTGGTCTTGCATGAGATCTCTATCCGATTGCACCTTCATCGCCGGACCCTTGCAGAGCGTAGACGAATGGTTTAACACGTTTGGTCAATGAATGGCCCAATTGTTGCGGCAACTAGCAGTTATTGTCAATTACTGGTGATCACTGCCCGAACTTCGCTCCGCCCAGAAACGACAAAACCCTTGGGAATTCTAGGTTTAGTCAATCGCGATGATCTCACGACATCCGGGATAATTGGAGCAAGCCCAGAATCGCTTTCCGGCATGCTTCCCTTTGGCAGCCTTGCGCTTCACCATTGCGGCTTCGCATTTTGGGCATGTCGGAGCGGAAGAATTGTCTGGCGACGGCGTAACCGAGGGACTCACTTGCCCTGTTCCTTCAGCAGGCATTGGAATCAGTGTACCGATTTCGTTTCGGACTCCGGCAATAGAATACGTGCGAGCGGCTGGCACGTGCAGGATGGGAAGGCCAGCTGCGGCGAAGGCGTCGTCGACGAATACGTCACGTTCTTGTCGGTCTTTGCGATTGTGGCTGGCGTCGTCGAGCTCGACGGCAAGCAACGGTTGCATCGTGGTCGGATCGCAGAGCAGGAAGTCGATGTGCTTGCTGCTGATTTTGTTTTCGTAGCTTCGACTGCCTTCTTGTCGCGGGACGTACAGGACATCCCAAAGGCGGACCTTGATATTGATTGAGTACCTCTGTCCGACCGCCTGCACAAGAACGCGATAGAAAGCCAATTCCGCGGGCGAAAGAAAGTTGTCTCGTAGACGATAAGGGAGTTTCTTTCGTAAACCCTCCGCTCGATTGCCCGTGCCGATGCCAAGGAACTTCAAAAGGAACCCTAAACATCCGCTTCTCTGCGATTCCGCCATGCTTGTTCGCCCCAGGCTGTTTCCCCTATGTTGACTCAGTGAGAATCTAACACGCGTCGGAACCGGCATGAATCGTCAACCTGACTGAAACTAGATAGATAACTTCGCTTTCAGATAACGTATGCAGACGAGATCAAGATCCTTGAATTTTGAATGAAGATCTGGCTCGCTTCGCACACATGAACCCGATTCTCGTCATCTCATTCTGTCGTGTTTGAAAACGCAACCTGCTCGTGGAGACGGCAAACAGAACTGTTTGAAGAAATCAATGAATCGACGTTCTTCGATGCGATGCTCGATGAAGCCTTCTGCGAATTGACATGAAGATTGGTGAGAGGACGAATCCCGTCAGCAGGGACTCGTCGCCTCGTCCACTACCGGTGCTTGTTCTACGCATTCAGGAATTCGCATTCGACCGGCCAGGCCGCGTCTGAAACAGATCTGGTGCCGCTCCCGTTCATTCACCCTCATTTGATTCAGGGGTTTCCAGTGCGTCACCGAGTTGCGTCATAAAGAACCCTATCTGCTCGGCATTCTGAGATGCTTGTTCACGCCACTGCTGTTCGGTCAGCTCGAAACTCCGCTGGCCAATTCGTTCGACTTCCAAGCTGGTGCTTTGGACAACCGCCCGACCGTTTGTGTTGCTGAACCATTCCAGGTAAAGGCACTTTCGCCACGTATACGGAGGCTGCTTGCCTTGCATCAGTTGCCGCGCCGCTTCGTGGGCGGGCAATTCAAAGTGCTTCACCATTTGATCCGCGGTTATGTCGCCCACGTGTCCAGACTGATCCAGATCAATGTGCGCGCAAGTTCTCGGCGCTTCATCTTCATCGTCCTCTGGTGGCAGTTCCGGTTCAACGCGATGAATCCGCAACCGCCAACCCGCCAAGTCTGGATTGCAGTTACCAAGCCACTTGAATCGTAGCGGCTGATCAAAGCCCGCCAATTCCAGCCAGCCGATCGTCCATCCGAACGTCGTATTGTCCAATTCGCCAGCCAAGATCAGGTGCGATGGTCGCCAAGCCATATCAGTGCCCGATGCCTCATCTCGAATTCACAACCAACTGATTCCACGTCACTGGCAATTTACACTTTGCAATACTCGTGTTGCAATTTGCAAACCACCTCCGCCAATATCGGACGCGTGTCATCGGGTTGCTTCCCAAGGATCTTCGGTTGGGAAAGTAGATAACTGGGCCCAGCCAAGCCGAACGAAAACGCCGGGTACGATAGCAGTCGTGACTAGGCCAGTGTGCGAGCCTTCTCTAGGTTTTCCATGTAGTGGATTTTGTTAAAAATCCTCTTGGTGATGAGTGGGATCTTTAACAAGATCCACTACAGGAAGAATTTGCTATGAATCGTGCCGTTGACTTTCCTAGAAAGATTTAACAAGGGGTTTGCCGTCGAGATTAAAACGTCAGCGGGGCATTGCGGCACATCGCCAACTTTGATCTGCACTCGCATTGATCCACTCCCGATCGCTTTTGGGCCCCAATCGTAGTGGACGAGGCGACGAGCCGCATCTGTTCGGGCGTCATGAAATCCCTTCTGATGCAATGTTGCTATATCAGTTTGCGACGGAGTTTTTCGACGTCGACGTTATCTTGATCGCGGCCGGTTGATGCCTTGTTCTTGATCAGCTTTTCGAGAGAGATGAAAGGGACGCGCAGCCCGTAGAAACTTTCGTACTCTCGCGTCTGCCAAACCTCATCAAATGTTACGCCGTCGATCTTTGTAATCAGGTCGATGCGATAGGGGGCATGCCCAAGCATGATCACATCCTTCTCGAAGAGCGGTGCGTCTGGCAGGGCGTTTCCGAAGCCAAACTCGGTCAAACCTCTCGAGTGACCTTTTCGGATTCTTCTGACTTCTCCAAGAAAAAATCGATGTCCCCGGTCGCTCGAGGTTCGGCGTAGCGGTTATAAGCCCATCCGCCAATGATCACGAACTTCAGGTTCATCGAGATTGCGAGTTCGATAAACTCTTTGAAGTCGCTGTGAAGATCCATAAACGGGCGCCATCATCTTGAAAAAGTTCGCCAGCCGCTCACTGGTGGACAGCTTTGCGTCATCATCGTACGCGGCGCGTTCAGCTTCCTTGTGAGTATCAAACGTGCGGATGGTCTTGTCCATGAGAGTCCTCCACCGACCCGATTTCGTGTTAACCAGTTTGCCGAGTCAAGCAGAGACTCAGAAAGCTCTCGGTGGTTTGAGGCCAACCAGGGTGGTTGAGTCCGGCAGGCCGAATATGAGAAACGAAACAGAGAACTTTCGTTGACACGGCAAAAAGTCGAAACACCGCGAAAAACCGGGCCGAAATTGAAAACACCTGCCTGCCTGATTCAGGCGGCAGGTGCTAACTGGTTCGCGAGAGTTTTCGCTTTTTTAATTTCAGCTCCCCGAGACGACGCCCAACGCAACTTTTCGAGTCTCGTTCAACCATGCTCTTTTCCCGGGGAATCGTGGACTCTCTCGTCTTTCTCGGACAACCAAGGTTAACAAAATCACCGGTCGCGGCAAACCAATCAGCGAGACTATTCGCAAAGCACGCCAAGTCGAGACGATGTTATCCGCCGAGGGAATCAGCATGCGAGAGGCTGCCGATCGTCTCGGAGTTTCAGTGGCGACAGTTTGCTATCAAGTTTCGTATGTCCGCCGATTGCCCACGAGTTTCGTCAGTTGGCTCGAATCTGGAGGTGCCGACATATTGCCCAACGCCCTGGCGGAACGCAGGCTTCGGGAAATTGCGAAATTGAGCTCTGACCAACAATCCCTTGAAATTGAGAACGTCATGGCGAAAAGTCACTGCCCTCGGGGACCGGCTGAGTGAACGTACGGGTTCCGGTCAGGTTGCACGAATCGAATTTGGAAACAAGCCCTGCCATCCAAATCGATTTCACCGATCAGTCCAAAGTGGACTCCCGCGTCGCCTTTAGTGCGCGCCCATTTCGGGCGAATTTGGACTCTCTATTGACTTCGTCATTTAGGAGGTTACGAACCACCTAATGGATCCTGCGGTTGCAAACCATCGCGTCACTGATAATCACTGCGTGGCTGATTGCCTGGACGAGATGACCTTTTCCAGTTCCCGGCGGACTACAAGAATCCATGCCTATTAATGTCGCAAGAAGTACCCGCAGCATTGGTCGTGGCCGCCGGAGCCCGAAGAACCCGTTGTAATCGGAGCCCCGCCACCCATTCACACTTGACCGCGACTGCCGCCCGATCATCCGTATCACGTGCCGCCCAGCTATTCCGACCCCGATAACCTCCCGCCGGGTCACCCAGGGGAATACTACCCCGACATGCCGTCATTGCCCGCCATTCAGCCGACGGACTTTGGACGCGATTCGTCTTCGAATTAATCGCGAAAGTTATCGACGGAATCGCGTCGTCACGTAATTCCAGCAATTCAAGACGCCCGTGGTGGAGCAATCTACCGCGGGCGTCTTTGCTGCGCTCACAGTACGGAGTTGGCTGCCGCACCTCATGGATGTTCGTTAAAATGCTTGCGGAGGAAATTTTACATTAATTGAGGCTTGTGGACGGACAGTGGCAAGAAGCAGCCTATCGGTGGACGAGCAGCAACTTTTGCGGAGGCTGAGCGGACGTTCTATTGGAATGACGACTCGTGAACTGGCGCGATCACTGAAGACTCGCCCAAGTGAAGTCAATCAGTGTTTGTTGAAGCTTCAAGGTGATGGGCAGGTCACATTTCGCGGAGGTAAATGGTCGGTTATCCATTCGCGTGCGGACTTGGGCAGCAACCTTTCAGCAAATCCGACCGCCACAACTTCGTCGCCGTCGCGGACCAATTCTCGACAGTCACCGAATCAGAACGGTCGCCCTCAATCTTCACACGACCCTACGAGCCGATCTTCGACTCGGACGAAGATGGTTTCCCGCCATCTCGATCGTCGGGGCTCACGCTGGTCGACCTTTCGGCGACTGTGCGACTACTATGCAGAGTGCGTGCGTTTAGATCAGCGGTCTTCGATCACGGCGACAGCGGCCGACGAATTTGAGACCATCGTTTGCATGGATGGTGCGTTGCCTAACTCTTCGCAGTTGCAGATTCGCACACGGGAGTCGTGGCACAAATGGATTCGGAAACTGACTGAGGATGACTACCTGTTTGTTGGGTATCCGCTGCAGCGATACCGGTGGCGGGACGCGCAGAAAGGCGAGGACGTCGATTTTGTCTCACCTGTTTTTGTCCTTCCGTGCCGAACCAACCTGCAGGGCACTGATCTTCACTTGGAATCAGTTGGTCCTGTTCGCATCAATGAGGGCTGGCTTGAACGTCGTCTCAAGAATGTCGACGAGCGTCGTACTTTCCTGGAGCTCTGTGGTGTCGACTCCGTAAGTGACGATGGAATCAACTCGACGGCATGGAGTGAATGTGCGAGGTTGTTGAATCACTTTTATCCAGACTGGCAGGTTGAGGCGCTCGACCCTGGTCGCGTGCGGTCATCACCTGGATTGGCCAGCCTGCGAAAAGATGGCATTTACAACCGAGCTGGTTTGATCATCCCGAAAAAGTGGAAGTTCACAGGAGGCCTATACAAGGAACTTCTGAAGCTAGCGAACGAGACGCCGGACGAGCAACTAGATCAAAGCGCGTTACGGCATTTCTTTCCACACGATGGCACAGAAAGTCGTCGAGACTTTCGCCCGGCAACGGATAGCGAAGATCCAAAACTCCCAGCTAATTCTGCCTCAAATGACGTTAGGCCGCCGGATGTCATCGGTGCTCAGGTATTGACGTTGAATCACGAACAAATGGCAGCTTCGCGAGCCGCAGCCGAGCAAAATCTTTCCATTGTCGTTGGACCGCCCGGAACCGGAAAGTCGCGAGTCGTTGCTGCCGTTCTTGCTCAGCAAGCACTATTGGACCGCAGCGCGCTTGCAGCCAGCCGCAACCATCAAGCACTCGAAGCGGTTGTACCCCGCGTCAACGCAATCACCGAACCTTGGCCTATCATGCTTCGTCTTGCTCGGCCGTGGGGGGCACCCGCCGACATGTCAATGCAGGCAGCGATTGGGCAATTGGTTTCAAGCGATTTGGTTGGAGACCGAGAGCATCTCGAAAATGTACGCCAAGCACTGGCGAGGAGAATTGACGATCATGAGAAAACGGCTGAGGTGGTTTCGCAAGTGGGGGAAATCCGTGAGGCACTCCGCAAGCGATCGTTCGATCTCGACGAATTGGTGCGTTTGGTGCCCAAAGAGTATCGTGACCTCGCGACTCGCGGCCACGAACAGTTACCTAACGAGATAGAGATCAACGCTGCGATTGGAATACTGGCCGATCCGAAACCGTTTCGATGGTCGTTGACCTGGTTGTGGCAGCGACTGTTTCAGAAGAAGCGATTGCGACAAGGACTAAGTCGCGCGATTGCGATCGACGGCAAGATGAAACAAGTGTTCGATCGATCGAGAAAACTCCCAGCTATGGGGCACAATGCGACTCCGGAAACAATCACCTTCAGCCGGAAGGTGCTGGAATTTTGGAAGCCGATCGTGCAAACGAACGAAGCAGCATTTTTGGCAAGTGAATTGCGAAGGCAGCTTGATGCACTCCCTCCCACGGATAAAGCATGTCGTGCTGCCCATAAGACTGCTGAAGAAGTCGCCAAACTTTCAGCTGAGTCGTTTCTGGAACTGGCACGACAAAGCGGTGCTGAAATCTCCGACGAAGAGCGATGTCTACTTGCAAACATATTGGCGACGATTGAGAATCGAAGCGGATTGGACTCCGAGGCCGATCATCGACGCTGGTCGGAAGCGATGCGGAAAGCGTTTCCAATTTTCTTAAAACATTTTCCGTTGGCGGCGACAACCAATCTTTCTATTCGCCGAGACATCAACCTCGAACCAGCCGTATTCGACTTATTGGTGATCGACGAAGCTTCGCAGTGTGACATCGCTTCAGTGATTCCGCTTATGTTTCGCGCCAAGCGAGCCATGATCGTTGGCGATCCGATGCAGCTCTCGCATGTGACAAGCCTTTCGTCGGCGACTGACCGCCATCTGCGTCGACAATTTGGTGTCGATGACATTGAGTTGGAACGATTTAGCTATCGAACCTCATCTATGTTTCACTTCGCCAATACGTCGCCAAGCGTTGGATCGCGAGTGTCACTGCGACAGCATCACCGGTGTCATCCTTCGATCGCCGCCTATTGCAGCGAGACGTTCTACAAAGGTTCTTGGACGGTCTTGACGGAAGACACGGGCAAACAAGGAATTCAATGGACAGACGTTCCCGACGACAGCCAGCCTGCCCCGGGCGGCGGCGCTCTGAGCCAACAACAGATCTCGCATATTTGTGACGAATTGAAACGTTTGCACGAGGACGGATACAAGGGTTCGCTGGGTGTTGTTACCCCGTTTCGCCAACAAGCCAACCGACTCCGAGACGCCATTTACCAGTCCTTGCCCCAAGAATTCATTGTGACGGCTCGGTTACTGGTCGACACGGCCGATGGGTTTCAAGGCGACGAACGTGACATTGTTCTGTTTAGCTTGGTTGGCGGAGAGACGCTGACAGATGGTTCGCTTCGCTTTTTATCGGGCGGTCCAAACCGATTCAACGTTGCTGCCAGTCGTGCGAAACAGCTGCTGCACGTTTTCGGCGATTCGACTTGGGCACGTAATTGCAACATCCGCCACATCCGCACGCTCGCTGAGTTTTGTGATCGCGAACTGGCCGAAAGATCCAAGGCAGCCCAATCAGGCTTTCGCGCCGACTTGGTCGGCCCGGTGTGGGAGCCGGCGCTGGCAGAAGCGATGACGAAGGCCGGGTTGCAGTTTCACCAGCAGTATCCAGCGTGCGGTAGGTTCCTTGATTTCGCTTTGTTCAGCGATGAGATGAAGCTGGATGTCGAGGTCGACGGTGAGACCTATCACCGCAGCGGCAGCGGTGATCGCGTTTCGGACGACATTCGTCGGGATCAGGCGTTGATCGCAAGCGGATGGACGATCCTTCGATTCTGGGTGTATGAACTCCGCGAAGACATGGGACGATGCGTTGAAAAGATCAAGCAAACCATTGGGAGAAATGATTCTCTATGAGTTTCATGTGAGTCTGCGGCTTAGGTCGATGACCGGAGACTATGCTGCCTCATCCGGGCAACTACAATAGTGGTCCCAGGGCAGCTATTTACAGCTGAAACCGGAGTTTCCATGCATTATTCGCCGTCTCACCTTCATGACCGCCTATCCCGAGCCACCACAGCCGCCAGATTATCCATCTACCGGTCAAGCGCATGCGCCAGTAGAGCCAAATCTGTCGGACGACGTTCGCCCCGAACTTCCTTCAATCGCTTGGCCATGGTTGATCGGTATTGCGGCAGTTATAGCATTGTCATTGCAAACGTGGTCGCTGCTCGGGCTTCTGAATGCCGGACGACAGGAATCTGATTTTCAAGCGAGGGTGGCCGCATGGGAATCCGCGAACAAGAATCGTCAAGAAGCTATTGATACCTGGAATAGCATCGAACAACAGGCCAGCAAGAACATCGATCAGCTACGCGAGCAAGCCGCGCTGCTTCAAGGAACGATCGACTCGCTTCAAAAGCAGCGTGATCAGTTGGTCGAGACCGCAACTTCACAAAGCGAAACTCTTTCCTCGCTCCAGCAAACTCGCGAGTCACTACAGAGTGAAATCGATACGACGAACGCAAAGTTGGAAGAGGTGAACAAACAAAAGCAGGCGGCCGAGCTAGCGGTGTCGGCATCCGATGCAGAACGTGCGCAGGCCGAGACACTGAATGCACAGCTGATCGAACGAGGTAAGAAGATCAAAGCGGCGCTCGCCAAGCTTGAATTGGAATCTGCTGAGACCGAAGCGAAGGTGGAGACACAAAAAGAGCTTCTTAGCAAGAGTGAAGCAGAGCTTGCTGCGATGGAAGCGCGGGTCGCACAGTTCGATGAATTCCTGCAAAAAAAGTTGGCCAGTGTTGCCGAATACAGAATGCAGCAGGAGAAGTCTGCCGAGGCCGCCAAGAATCTGGAAACGACTAGCGAAGAGCTGCGTCGCCAAACTGTTGCCGTAGCCAAAGCCACCAATGAGCTAGTAGCGCTCAGAAAGCAGGTAGATGAAGAGACGACGACTCGAGACAAAACGATGTCGGAATTGGCGGGGATGAAGAACGACCTCGAGATGGCAGAGGCGAAACTTGCCGAGCTGCGAAAGAAAGAACAGCAGCTCGCCGACCAGATGGCAAAGATGACTACGACGCTTAATACTGCCGCGACAGATGCTTCGAAATCACTCTCCGAAATCTCCGCAACGGCTGCTTCGACGATCCAGGAAATGGCAGCGAAAGCAGCGGAAGTTCGCAAAGCCGTCAGCGAGATTCGAGTGCCAGATGTGCAGCCAACCGCATCACCGCCCGAAGAAACCGGTGATGAGCAGCCATGAGCGATCCAAATTTCTGGTCGATTATCTCAGTCGCTCTTGCATTAGCCGTGACGCTGATCGGTGCCTTGTTGGCACTTCTGGCATACGGGCATCATCGCCGTCAAGCGATCCGATTTTGGGAACGTGAACAGCGTTTACCCGACGCGACTCGACTGGCCAATCTGCAAGTTCAGATCGAAGAGCTGCGAGAGGAGTACGACACTCTGAAAGACAACGTATTCGACGCACAGCAAACGATCGAAGCGGCAGAAAACCAACGTCAATGGATGGAAGACGCGAAGGAAGAAATTGCAAGGCTTGAGGAAGACAAGCTAGAAGTTGCACGCATTCAAAACGAACTCGAAACGGCCCAATCACAACTTGCGAGCCTAAACGAACAGAAATCAGGCTTAGACGGGGAGATCGCTGATCGAAAATCTCAACTCGAAGAGCTGGATGAAAGGCAACGCACGCTTGCACTTGACTTGCAGGATCTTCAGCGTGAACTCGAACGCGCCGCGGCACTTCGGGAAGAGATCACACAACTAGAGGATCGCAAGAAAGCGGCACAGGAACAGGCAGAGCAACTTGAAGAAGCTGCCGCTCAGTTAAGGCGAAAGCTAGAAGTTCAAATCGAGCAGCAAAAGCGGGCTGCGAGGGAAGAGGCGGACCGTTTCGAGCAAGCTGCGGCACAAGCGAGGCGGAAGCTCGAAGACGAACTGGAACAACAAAAGCGAGCAGCGAAGGAAGAAGTAGATTCGCTCGATCGTGAACTGAACGATCTGAAGCGACGTCGCGAAGAATCCGAGGCAGCTGCAAGCAAGTTGCAAGAATCCCTTGATCGATTGAAGAACGAAAGGACGGACTTGGAAAAAGAACGCCGCAAACTCGCGAGCGAAGTTGCTCAACTCGAGTCGAAGTCGAACGCACTGAGTGCTCAGATTCCGACGTTGGAAACCATGTTCGACAATCTTTCATCGGCAGTGGCGCAACATGATGGGCCCACCAAGCCAGAGGAAAACGAAATTTGGCAGCCCGTGTTGCCAGTTCTCGAATCGACGCTACAGAAGTCCCGTAGCGAACAGGAATGCCTGGAAGACCTGGCTGGCAGCCTTGTGTCGTTTGGATTGAAATTCGATCGCCGCACTCTTTACGCTTTCCATACCTCACTCAAGACGACTGACAGCTCACCACTGGTGACGCTCGCCGGTGTTAGCGGCACGGGCAAGAGCGAATTACCAAGACGCTACGCAGAAGCAACTGGCATTAATTTTCTCAATGTGGCTGTCCAACCTCGTTGGGACAGTCCGCAGGATTTGTTTGGGTTCTACGATTACCTCGAAAGACGTTTTCGCCCCACCGATCTCACACGGGCACTGATTCAGATGGATCCGATCGGGGCGGAGAACGACCGCGGTTGGAATCCACCACAGGGTTACGAACAGCAGCGATTGCCCAATCAATTGCTGCTGGTGTTGCTCGACGAGATGAACCTTGCCCGCATTGAGTACTACTTCAGCGAGTTTTTGAGTCGCTTGGAGACTCGACGAAGCATCGACCCCAAGAACTCTCAGAGACGAAAACTCGCAGAGATTCCGTTGGACGTCGGCGGGCGAAGAAGTGGCCAGCCGCCCATGCAGCTATTTGTCGACAAGAATGTTTTATTCGTCGGAACGATGAACGAGGATGAAACGACTCAGGCACTGTCCGACAAGGTGATTGACCGAGCCAACGTGCTCCGATTTGGCAGCCCAAATTCCATTGTGCCAGTTCCGGCGTCACAGCGAAACGGACGCCTCTCAGGAAGCCGCCCTCGATTGACCCGCGATACGTGGGAAGGCTGGTGCAAAACCTCGGAAGCTCTTACTGAAGTTGAGCGTGGGACTCTTTTGGATTGGATCGGTGAACTACGAGGATCGATGGATCAAGTCAATCGGCCTTTTGCCTATCGTGTCGCACACTCGATGCTTGAATACGCCGCAAATTACCCGGACGTCGAACGGCATTTAGACTTCGTCATTGCTGATCAAATCGAACAGAAGATACTGCCGAAGTTGATGGGGTTGAATCCTCAAGACCCTAGCGTGCAACGAGCCTTCGGGACAATCGATCGAATTCTTGAGAAGGTTGATGATGATGCCTTGAAGACCAAGATTGAGATTTGTCGCAAAGACGATTATTTCCAATGGACCGGCATCGATCGCACCGAGGTCTAGCGTGACAGAATCGACGATTGATTCGGCAGATGTCGCACCGGAGGAGTCTCCGGTTCTGGATGCATTGGAACAATTCGCACAATTTGCCGACGAAATCTACGATGCACCGCATCCTCGATCCATCTATTGGGAGGGAAACCCAAACCGCATCGCAATCCGAAGTGTCGGCCGCGTTCTGAGCAAGTGGCGACATGCGGTTAAGCCCAACCGGCCGCCGAGTGCGTTGATTGTACGGCTAGCAAGGCGCTTACCCAGCGTGCTCGCCGATGTCGCAGGCCATCCCAAACGAATCCTGCAGCGACGGCGTGCGATGCAGCCGATCAATCGCCTCCGTGAACTCGATTCAAGCTGCGTCCGTTGGTTGACGCGTCAACCGGGCAACACGCTCGCAGAGAAGTCGGGTCACCGACGTACCGTGCTCGCGGTCCAACGCTACGAGAGCGTTGATACATTGGAAAACCGTGTCGTTCGTGATTTATTGAAAAGGTGCGTTTCCCTTGCAAATGATTACCTGCGACAACATCAGGCCAGCTATCCGACCCATGAGTGGATCCGCATGACCGCGGATTTCTTTAAGCTCTGCCGACGTTTGGAATCGTTACCCTGGCTCCAAGAGGTTTCTAGCCTGCCGAGCCTTCCAAAACCGAATTACGTGCTGCTGCACGAGTCTCGGTACAAAAAGATCTGGCATTCGTACATGGAAGTTATTCGTCAGCAGCGTCGTCGTCAACAACTTTGGACATGGCGATATCGGGCGTTTGCAGACATGGCAACAATTGCTTGGTTGAGCACCGCTAGCCGTTGTCTTAACGACCGGCAGGCAAAAAAAACGGCTCACCGCTTTGATTTGCGAATTCGTGAAACACCTCTTCGCGGTTCATTCTTTGACTGGGGCGCACGACCTCCGATTTGGAACACGGGCAGCGACTCATTCTTTTACATCGGTCCTATGGAGTCCGCCGGCGATGTGATGCGAGTCATGGGAAGCTGTGGCATCGAAATTGATGAAGGGAACTTCGGGGCAATGGTCGATCATCCACAGCAAGATGTGTTCATCGCATCGTGGAATCGGGACCAATACGAAGCGGTCACCTTGAGGGTTGCCTTTGCAGAACGTCCAGTGCGAATGCGTGCAACTGAAGACGTTCCTGATGGGGAAACGGAAGCCGTACTTACGCTCATCGACCTTGTGACCGGGAAGGAACTTGACACGCACACAGTTCCATTAACTTTGATTGAAAACTCCAGTTCTCTCGACCCGCTTCACCAGAAATGGTGCCTATTGTGAACTCGCCGGCACCAGACAAACATGCGTGGGGAATCAGCCTGGGATCCATGCACTGGGCCGCCCATGCCGTTCCATTTGAACGCGGACAGAACACGATTGAGAAACGACAGAACGGGAAGAACGTTCCGGCCTCGGTTTTGCTGAGCCGAATGGTTGGCGAGCCGCTCAGGCTGGACTATTGGTCGCCACCTCACCCTCGAGGAACCGCCGCACTCTGGCCACCCGAAGCATTCGTGAGCTCAGAAACTGGCAGTGGTCGCTTCCCAGTCGCCGCCGCATGGACCGGCCGAGCTGACGACGGGAATGAACGTTGGAGATGGGCGATTGATGACGAGGATCATGAACTGAGTTCGCTTGACGCAATTTCGAGCGGTGCATCTCAACTTGCTAAGATTCATGGCAAAAACGCACCATCAGCGATTGTTATTCCTAATGACTTTCGGCAGCGGGAGCAGCAAAAACTGCTTGACGCATGTTCCGCGGCAAGGGTTAATGCATCGTTGCTTTGGCTTCCTGTCGCAGCCGCGCTCGCTTGGCTTGAGCAACTTCGGGACACATTGAAGCCGCCGCAAAGCGATTCCGATGATCCTCTGACTTTACCAATCGTTCACGCCGATTGGGGGCAGGTCCGGTGCTCGACTCTTCAACTGGTTCCAACAAAAGCGTCAGATGGATTTCGATGGATTCCGGCTCGCAGACGCCCCATCGTCAGCGATTGGCACACTCCTGGTTTTGGCTGGACGGAAGCCGCCGCATGTGACCATGTCAATTCGCAAACCATTTGGAAGCAGCGATTCGCTTCATCTATGCTGGCTCATGAATCCGATTCTTCGATATCCGAATCAAACCTGCTGGAGCAAATCGCAGGTTGGTCAGTAGAGCAAAAGAGCCGTTGGCAGGTTGATCTTTCACTTGCCGATCACCTATCGACAATTCCTTCTTCGGCAACCATCATCTTCGTTGGGGATTTTGCCAATCAGGTAGCCAGCGGCGAACAAGTCCGGCGGCGAACAGCGGCGGGCCAGAATCCTCCATTTATAGCCGATGGAGTCACCGGTGAGAGCCTTCTCGCTCGTGGCGCAGCAGTCTTTGCGCGTGATCGGGTTGAGGACCGCATCAGTTACCTCGACACGCTTCCCGATCTTGAGCTATTCGTCGATCGCAATCATCAATACGACTGGCTTAGTCTGCTTGGCGACATGGATCAGTTTGTCCCAGGCGGAGAAGAGTGGAACCTGCCTCGACCGATCGATGGGCTCGCGCTGCGTCGCGGTGCAACAAGCATCAAACTAGTGGTCGCCCATGACGAGTACGACGGCGTGCGAGAATTGCAGGTTCGACTGGATCATCCCGCAGAGTTGGATCTTGCGGCTCGTCTTCATGTGTCTGCTACGCCTGCGCAAGGAAATGCCAAGCTTCGTTTGTTGACCGAAGCATACGGAACGGTGCCAGCCAGAAGTATTCAGGCAAACTGGGACCGCATGTCACATCTGCTGGACGATGAAGGGGTACCGATCGGAAAAGAAGCCTATGCAAAAAGCCGACCTCGAGCTTTCCCGAACCTTCGTCCACGACCAGCGGAAATCGGAAGGTGGAAGGCGTTTCGAAGTCGAGCAAAGCAGTTTCTTGGAGACGTTCATGGTCCGGATGGCGTCAATTCCAAATACGCGTCGCTAAGCAGATTGCTCGACACAGCGCGAGTCGCGTCAGGAACCTCTGCGGTCAGTTCCGATGGGCATGTTCCTCCGGGAGAAGATCAATCGATCGTAGACGAGTTGACGAAGCTAATCTTGGCCTACGTTTCGGTGACTCCATCCGCAATTCACAAGAGGACACACGATGAGGCGGTCAAGCTTCTTGGATTTATGTCAGCGGACTGTGTCGGTATGGATGCTTGGATTCGTCGTGAGATCACTCAAACATCCAAGACAGGCGAGACCACGTGTATCATCGCAGGGAATTGCATTCGCAATCCGAAGACCGCATCCATTTTCGTTAGGAAGCTTTTAGCTGAAATACCTACCGGAAACAAAAAACGGCTTTTGAATTATCAAATGCAGGCACTGGGACGGCTGCTAAGTCAACGGCAAGATGCCATGAGTGAGTTACGAAGCCAAGATGCCACATTGCTCGTTCAGGAATGTATCAACGTTTTTGATGATGAAATCAAGAAAGACAATTTGGCATGGCTGTTCGAGCATAGCGGGTTAGTTGTCGTTTACGCGCTTCGATACCGTATCTATGAACAGGACTTTCTCGATCCTGACTCGGCACTGGCACTGCGTGCGAAAAAGACTTTCGCAGTTGCCATCGAAAAATTGATGGAACGCCGCGATCGCCGGTGGCGATACGGACAGAGCGGTAACTTCGTCAGTCAAGCACGTGCGAAACGACTTTTAGCAGCGCTAAAGCAGCTAATCGATTACATCGACAAACGTGGTGAAGGCGATATATTGATTGCACTCGACGAGTGAACGGAGTAACAATATCGATCACCACTGCCAACGCTGGAGGAGATTGCATTTCACCTGAGCGAAAATAATGCCGCCAGGCGAGCAACCGTCCAAATGCTCCTTCAATGCCCTTTTGTCGTCATGCTACGATTCCGAATAGGATCGCGTTGCGATTGTATCAGGACACAATTGGCTTCCCGAGTGAATGAAAGCCAGCGGCACCGTTTCTCGCTATGCATCGTCGTCGTTGTCATCATCCGGGTCGGCCGAGATGGACTCGAGATAGTCGATCCGCACATCTTTAAGCGACCGCTTCTTGTCGGTATCCACAAGGAAGAAATACCAGCCGTTGACAGCTTTCAGGCCGGTAATTGCCTTCCCTGCGTTCGATGGGCTGGCGAAAAACTGCCCGTTCCATTCAATCCGCCCGTCCGACAACAGTACGGCAACTTCATCGCGAAACTTCTTGCGTCTCGGTGTCAACTTCATCCCGGCTTGGAGGAATTCAGCGCTCAGCAGGTCGCTCAAATCAACGCGATGCCTCGGGCGCACCGCCTCGGTTGCGAACCCAGACTTATAGCCATCAGGAGTCGGCCAGATTTCGGTGATGAGTGACGCAATTTGTTCGCTTCGTGAGCGAATCTTCGCCTCCGTCCATTCAGTCTTCGACTCCTTTAGCAGCTCGCGATTCATGACCAAGACGTCGTGGCCTTCAAGCCCTTGCCGCTTACCGTTGTCACCAGCCCAAGGGCCATTGGAGACCTTTGAATTCAATCGCGAGGTGAGCAGCGTCAAATTACCGAGCGTGCGGATTAATGCCTCTCGCTCACCTTCACTTCTGGGCCCTGCGGGTAGCGGCCAGTTTGCGGCCCACTTGTGTGGCATGATGTGCTCGATAGCCAACTTTCCTCTTGGGACACGTTCACCGCCTAATCCGGTCTGCGCACCATGCCAGCCTCGAAGTCGATCTTCAACAGCTTCTAAGACCATTCTTAGCCGGCCACGCCCCAATCGTCGGTAGGCTGGTAAGACCTTTAGCTGCTCCTTAACTTCTTGGTCATCCGGCCAGTAACGGCTATTGCTTTTTTGGTCGAGTAGGAACGCTTCGATTGCGTCACCAGCCTTCGAGCGATCGCAGCCTTGTAGATGCCGAACGAGTTCTGACACGAGCTGGTTGTAATTCTTGGTCGTGGCCCGTAGCAGCATTCGGCGGACCATCCAACTTTCGATCACAGAAAGTGCCTTATCCAGCTGATTGTCGGGAATTGTATCCTTTTCGGGATCCAACAAAACAAGTACCAAGGGTTTGATGACCTCGCTCTCCATCGCCCCTGTGCGATATGCGAATAAGCCGATCCGATTCACCGTACCAGACTGATTTGCTCCCGCTTCAATGAAGTTGCGATAGATTTTTGCGGTAGCCGTCAGACGTGAAAGCAAGCTTTCCATGGTCTGATCAGACTCATCGACAAATCTTTTGAAACGCGTGAAAACTTCACGTGCAACTACCTCTTCCCCAGTTTGGGCGATCAGCCAGTGATTAAGAAAGATCGACGACCGGGAGTAGCGGGTACGGCCAACGCTCAGCTCCGCTTCCCAGAACGACCGCTCGAAATCTCGCCAATACTTCCGGTATGCAACCTCGACATCAGCACCGGCCTCTAGCAGTCGCTGAAAGATGAAGTTCTTGATCAAATCGGCGGCTGTTAGCTGAGCGCCGCGAGCGTTGAGCGTCTCAAATATCTCTTGCGCATTCTCGTCCGCCCCCAAATCAATCACGACCAGTTGCAGCAAGTCACGCACTGCGGTTTCTATCGCTGCAGCCCGCTTCGCTACAGCATTATCCCCATTTTCTCGCAACCACGCAGCCGCCGACTCTGCAAAGTAGCGGTGAGCTTGCGTCATTCTCTGGTCCCTGAAACCAACGCCGTCGTAATCGACCGGCACAGGTGCCGACATTACAGCGTTGAACGCAGGTCGATCACGGTTGGTAGGCCATACCTTGAACTGGTCTTCTGGATTGGTCCGAAACGGCTCCGCGTTTGTGATCAAGGGCTCCAATCGCATCGCCGGCGCGGTTGCATCAGCACCGACCAATTCGGCATGCAGGGCATCGAACAGCAACTGCAACGTAGTCAGTCGCTGCTGCCCGTCGATGATGGTCCGTTCCTGCATGGTGCCAGCCGGATTCGGCACTTGCTGCAGCACCACAGCGCCTAGAAAGTGTGGGTAATGCTTGCCCGCTGGATCTTGAAGTACGCGATCGGCCATGCGGATCACGTCCAACCAAAGCGGCTCCCACTGGTTCTCTTCGTTCCAAACGTAAGGACGCTGAAACAACGGCACCACCAATCGCTGAGGATGCATGAAGATCAATTGCGGTGCTCGCTTGCGGTTCACAATGAATCCTTGGTCCTCCAGGAAATCGACCATCTGCCGTGAACCGCGAGCCGGATGCCTGAGGTGTTATTCATCCATTAGTCTCATGAATTGAAGATTCTCCTCGGTCTCCGGTTGGGGTTCGTAGTAGATGCTGCTCCTGTGGATTCCCAGTAAGTGACATTGCTCACGGACACTCAAATCAGGGTTCTCGAAATCGATCCACTCCCTGGCTTCAGTCACCGTTTTGGGCCACTTTTTTTTTGAGCCATTCCAACTGAACTTTCAAACGGCCGATCTGTTCGTACAGCTCGGCGGCGTCAGGCTCGTTGGACGTCTCCTTGGTGGGCTTGGTTCGTCCGTCCTCAAAGATGTCCTCGACACCTTCAAGCAACTGCTTCTTCCAAAGGTTGATCTGAGTCGCATGCAGCTTATGCTTTTGAGCGATTTCTGAAATCGTCTTGACCTCCCTCACTGCCTCCAAGGCTACTTTTGCCTTGAAAGGCGGAGAGAACGATCGGCGTTTCCTTGCCATGATTTTCCTCGGTAAATGAAATCTCGGATTGATCCTAGTTTTACCGATCAAAACACAAATTTTCTATCTTAAGTCGTGGTCCAAATATTGGGGTCCACTTCAACCAGTCTCCTCGTTGTGCCCTACACTGGAGCAGCGTATCATGTTTGCTGTTCACTGCACAGCCACGGCGATGTTTCTCTTAAAGCTTGGCAACTCCAACAATGGCCAACGAAGCCGATACCTGCCGGAAGTATGTCGTCCCGCGCCTTCAGGATGCGGGCTGGGAGGAAGAACCGCACCGCATCAACGAACAGGTCACTTTTACGGACGGCCGGATCATTGTCACGGGCAGGCGAGCCAAACGTCGCCCCGGAAAGCGGGCCGACTATATCCTTCGCCACCGCCCCGACTTCCCGATCGCTGTCGTCGAAGCGAAGGGTTCGTACGCAACGCCGAGCGACGGATTGCAACAAGCCAAAGATTACGCCGAGATCCTTGGCCTAATGTTCGCTTACTCGACCAACGGTCACGGGATTGTCGAGTTTGACTACACGACCGGCATCGAATCCGAACTGACTGCGTTTCCAACCCCAGACGAGCTATGGCGACGACTAACGGATGCAGAATCTATTACCGAGACGGCCGCTGAATCCGTTCTCGCGCCGGCCTATCACTTGAGCGGATTTTCGCCGCGTTACTACCAAGAGATCGCGATCAACCGCGCTGTAGGTGCGATCGCCGGCGGCACGCCGAGAAGTTTACTGACGATGGCCACTGGAACCGGCAAGACCGTCGTTGCCTTTCAGATTTGCTGGAAATTGTGGTCGTCGCGTTGGAATCGAACTGGCAGCCATCGCAAGCCGCGTATCTTGTATCTCGCTGATCGGAACATTTTGGTCGACGATCCGATGGCCAAGACGTTCGCGCCCTTTGGTGACGCTCGCTACAAGATCACTGGCGGCAAAATTGTCCAAAGCCGCGAGATGTACTTTGCGATCTACCAATCCATCGCCGAAGACGCCAACCGCCCAGGGCTCTACAAAGAGTTCGAGCGTGACTTTTTCGATTTGATACTGATCGACGAGTGCCATCGAGGTAGCGCTCGCAATGATAGCAGTTGGCGAGAGATCCTCGAATACTTCTCGCCAGCAATTCAAGTCGGCCTCACCGCCACGCCACGCCGCGAAGACAATGCGGACAGCTATGACTACTTCGGCGATCCGATCTACATCTATAGCCTGCGGCAAGGAATCGCCGACGGTTTCCTTGCGCCGTATCGCGTCCACCGGATCGTCACGACTTGGGACGCGGTTGGATGGCGACCCAGCGCGGGTGAACTCGATCGGTTCGGTCGCGAGATTCCTGACGAAGAGTATCAAACCACGGATTTTGAACGGGTCGTCTCGCTACGTGCGAGGACCGACGCCGTCGCCAAGCACCTGACGGAGTACTTGAAGAAGACCGACCGCTACGGCAAGACGATCGTTTTTTGTGTAGACCAAGAACACGCCGACGAAATGCGTCGCGCCCTCAACAATTTGAACGCGGACTTGGTTCGCGATATCCCCGACTATGTTTGTCGCGTTACCTCAGACGAAAAAGAGATCGGCCGCGGACACCTGAGCAACTTTCAAGATCTAGAACGACGTACCCCAGTCATCCTGACGACGTCGCAACTGCTAACCACCGGTGTCGACGCCCCCACCGTTCAGAACATCGTTCTAGTGCGAATCATCAACTCGATGACCGAGTTCAAGCAGATCATCGGTCGCGGGACTCGGGTACGTGACGACTACGGAAAACTGTTCTTCAGCATCCTCGATTACACCGGGTCAGCAACTCGATTGTTCGCAGACACGGACTTTGATGGCGATCCGACCATCGAAACCGAACAGACGATCAACGACGAAGGCGAAACAGTTGTCGATGAAGTCATCACGGTTCAAGAGGAAGAGGAAGGCTACGAGGTCACCACCGAACTAGCGCCAGATGAACCTGACGAGCCCAGGCGAAAATTCTACTTCGATGGTGGCCAAGTCGAGATCGCCGCGCATCTAGTCTACGAACTTGATCCTGACGGAACGCAACTTCGCGTCGTCCAGTTCACCGATT
This sequence comes from Stieleria sp. JC731, assembly GCF_020966635.1. Lineage (NCBI taxonomy): Bacteria > Pseudomonadati > Planctomycetota > Planctomycetia > Pirellulales > Pirellulaceae > Stieleria > Stieleria sp. JC731. The sequence goes on from NZ_JAJKFQ010000002.1 coordinate 1,335,207, forward strand.
ACACCGCTGATAAGGTGCGGACGCTGTATCGCAACGCTGCCGAGTTGCGAGGCGAGTGGGCAGATCCGCAAAAGCGCAGCGACATCATTGAGAAACTGGAAGATCGCGGCATCGACTTCGACCAGTTAGCCGAATCGGCGAATCAACCTGACGCCGACCCACTCGATCTGATCTGCCACCTAGCGTTCAACGCACCGTTAAGGACACGCCGTGAACGTGCTCAGCGACTGCGAAGCGATCGCAGCGACTTCTTCGAGCAGTTCGGCCCCGAGGCACGAAGCATCCTCAATGAGTTACTCGATAAGTACACCGAACACGGCACCGCTCAGTTCGTTATCCCAGACGTGCTAGAGGTTCCTCCGATCAGCGAATACGGCAACGTGATCGAGATCGCCAAGCGGTTTGGCGGCGTGGAAGAACTCCGCAAAGCAATCATCCAACTTCAAACGCTGCTTTATGCAGCAGCTTGACCAATGCACCTAGACAAACTCCTTCAGCATGAGCATGTAAATCTTCCTACAGACTGGAAAAAGTCCCATGACTTCGAGGGTTTCCTTACCGTTCTGTTCCAGAACTACCTTTCAGCTATCAACGATCTAGCTCCATGTCCAGTGAAAGAGTTGGTAGCGAAGAATGCGACTCGAATCGAAAATCTCGCGGACTCGATCAAGCAGACCGTTGCACTATTTTTCGACGGGCATCCACAGGATGCGTACTCTAGGTTCGAGGAAGCGATTAAAGCAGTTCTCCCAGAATTGAATTCGATCGCGTTAAAGAACATCTCTGCAACCGATCTAGGGTTCACATACAGAGTCCGCGTATCTGACACACCCTTGGATGATCCGAAGGCTTTGTTCCATATACCTTTTGAACTGCGGTCGAAGGTAGGAACTCAACGCTACAGTATTCCAGGCCTGCCGTGTCTATACCTGGGAGGTTCGCTGTATACCTGCTGGGAAGAGATGGGGCGTCCACCTTTACACAAACTTTATTGCTCTGCTTTTTGGCTGGCTTGCGATCGCCCCGTAAAAATACTGAATCTCTCAAACCGCCCTGCTCGACTAGCTTTATATACAAACCAAGAAACCGATCTACGAGATAGTGACCCAGGATTTGAATTCATCGTTCCAAGTTTGATTCTTTGGCCGCTGATTGCAGCTTGCTCAATTCGCGTAAAAGATCGAGGCGGTCCGTTCAAGCCTGAATACATAGTTCCTCAGTTGCTACTCCAGTGGATCACCAAGAACGAGGGGTTCGATGGAGTTTGCTACTTTTCAACACACGTTTCACCGGTTTTCAAGACAGACGCGCGACCAGCGTGCAACTTTGTTTTTCCTGCTCAAGTGAAGGCAAGCAACGGGATGTGCGAGTTTCTTCGGTCGAGTTTTAGAATGACCAAGCCATATGGATGGGAGTTTCTTGACTCGTTCAATTTCCGGGTTGGTCCTGGTGGTCACCTTGTGCCCACCGTAGAAGCAGAGTTCATCGAAGGTTCTGTCGAACCTTACTACAATTCAAAATTTGGAATGATTGAAACAAAGCTGAATCAGATTGCCGATCGAATTTTGATCGCTGAAGGCTATTACAAGACTGACGCCACCTAACGGTAGGATTACGAGATGGCAAAAAAGAAAGCCAAGACGGCTAAGAGGCCCGCAGCCCCGAAAACGACCGCGCAGCAATTGGGCTCACTGATCAAATCGGCTCGCGACATCATGCGCAAGGACAAGGGACTCAACGGAGACCTTGATCGTTTGCCGCTACTTACATGGGTCATGTTCTTAAAGTTTCTTGATGATCGAGAGAAGCTACAGGAAGCACGAGCTGAGATCGCCGGCAAGAAGTACAAGTCCGCCATTGAGGCGCCCTATCGTTGGCGTGACTGGGCAACGGATAAGGATGGTATCACGGGTGATGAGCTGATCGCGTTCGTCAACCAAGATGAAGCGACTCGGCCGGATGGAAGTCGCGGACTCGGTTTGCTGGCGTATTTGCGTGGGCTGCAGGCCACTGCCGATGATCGGCGACGTGGAGTCATTGCGACAGTGTTCGATGGCGTCAACAACCGCATGTTGTCGGGCTACCTATTGCGTGATGTGATCAACCTTGTCGATGGAATTCATTTCGATTCGACCGACGAGATTCACACGCTGGCTCGGCTTTACGAGTCGATGCTTCGCGAGATGCGGGACGCGGCCGGTGATTCGGGCGAGTTCTATACGCCAAGACCCGTCGTTCAATTCATGGTTCAAGTGACCAATCCGCAGCTTGGTGAGGTCGTGCTCGATCCAGCCTGCGGCACTGGCGGGTTTCTGTCGGAAGCATTCGAGCACTTGGAGAAGCAATGCAATACGGTCCAGCAGCGTAAGACGCTTCAGGAAAAAAGCATCTTTGGTGGCGAGGCAAAACCGCTGCCTTACATGCTGGCTCAGATGAACCTACTTCTACACGGGCTTGACGCACCTTCGATTGACTATGGCAATTCGCTGACCGTGAAGATCACCGAATTGGGTGCCAAGGACCGCGTTGACGTCATTCTGACGAATCCACCGTTTGGCGGCGAAGAAGAAGCCGGCATTCGCAACAACTTTCCGGCCGATAAGCAAACGTCCGAGACGGCTTTGCTGTTCCTGCAACTCATCATGCGAAAGCTGAGGAAGCCTGCCGGCAATAATGCAATTGGCGGCCGTGCCGGAGTCGTTGTTCCAAACGGAACGTTGTTTGGCGACGGAGTCTGTGCGCGAATTAAAGAAGAACTTCTGAAAGAATTCAATTTGCACACGATCGTACGATTGCCCAACGGCGTTTTTGCGCCCTACACGATCATTCCAACCAACTTGCTCTTTTTCGATCGCTCTGGACCGACCAAGGCGATTTGGTATTACGAACTGCCGCCTCCGGAAGGTCGCAAGAACTACACGAAGACTAAGCCAATTCAGCCGAATGAGTTTGACGACGTTGCCAAATGGTTTGCGTTGAAACGTAGGAAGGAAACGGATAACGCATGGAGAGTGTCCGTCGATGATGTCCTTAAGTACGACGACACAGGTGCACTAGTCTCTTGCAACTTGGACCAGAAGAACCCTAAAAGCGCGGAGGCCCTTGAACATCTGCCACCGGAGAAACTGGCCGACGATATTCTGGTGAAAGAGCGGCGCATCATCGAGATAATGGAAGAGATCAAGGCCGAGTTGGCAAGGAGCAGCGGTTAGATGAATCAGCAAAACTGGCCAATGGTCCCGCTTGGCGAACTTATCTCCAAAAGTGATGAACGAGTGATTGTCGAGGTCGATCAAGAGTATCCGAACTTTGGGATCTACAATTGCGGACGAGGGCTATTCGAAAAACCACCGATCTCTGGTTCGACATCGAGTGCGTCGTCGCTGTACCGCGCAAGAGCGAATCAGTTTGTGTACAGCAGACTATTCGCTTTTGAAGGGGCCTATGGATTAGTTCCGGTTGAATTCGATGGACACTTCGTGTCGAACGAATTTCCCTTGTTTGAGTGCAATGAAGAACGACTTCACTATCGGTTTCTGGCCTGGTTTTTCCGCAGATCCACAACCTGGACAGAGGTTGCTCAATTTACGACAGGAATGGGTAGTCGCAGACAACGAATCAAGCCAGAGGCACTATACAATTACGCGATTCCATTACCGTCAATTGATGAGCAAATCGCGATCTCAGAACGGATCGAATCCATCCACCAAAAGCTGCAACAGATTTATGCGGCACATCACGAAGTTGACAGCCTTTCGCTCGGACTCTTGCGAAGCAGAATGAGTGAAGTCACTGCGGATTCAGAGTACTTTCCCTTGGTAAATGTTGCACCGATTGTCCGCAGACGCGTCCTGCCGAAACCAGGGGAGACTTTTGCTGAGCTTGGCATACGCTCGTTCGGAAAGGGAACGTTTCACAAGCCATCACTAGATTTCATGTCAGTGGGTTCAAAAAAGCTTTATCGAATCGAGGCCGGTGATTTAGTGTTCAGCAACGTCTTCGCGTGGGAGGGCGCGATTGCTGTTGCCAAGGCAAAGGATCACGGCCGGGTCGGCTCCCACCGGTTTATTACTTGCGTACCTAAGGAAGGTCTCGCGACTCCGCAATTTCTGTGCTTCTATTTGTTGACACCAGAGGGAATGGCCAGCATCAGTGATGCTTCGCCGGGCGGTGCGGGACGAAACCGAACGCTTGGTTTAAAAAAACTTGAAAAAATCAAGGTTCCAATTCCGGAGATGGCGGAGCAACAACGATTTGGAACGCTATTAAAACGCATAAGATCCGCGCACCGAGAGCGAACTAAGGCCAAAGCTAATCTCGACGCTATGATGCCATCAATCCTCGACCGTGCATTCAAAGGGGAGCTTTAACCATGGCCAAAAAGAAGAAGCAGACATTCGGCGAACGCTTGCGTGAAGCACGTGTCGCGAAAGGGTATAGCCTTCGCAAGTTTTCCATTGCTGTCGACGTTAGTCCGACCTACCTATCGCAAGTCGAACAGGGCAAGGTAGCTCCACCTACAGCAGACCGCGTCGAGCGGATCGCGACGTTGCTTGAAGAGAGTGTTGATGAATGGATGGCGTTGGCGGATCGACTTTCAGAAGATCTGCCGGACATTATCCACACTGACCCGGCAGTACCTGATCTTTTGCGGGCCGTGAAAGGAATGTCACCCGAGCAAATCAAGCGACTGAGAGAGGCGGCTGACGAAATTCGCGAAGAAAAAGGCAAGTACAAATGACGCGTCGGGGCATGGGCAAGTACGGTGTGGATTTCATCACACCACAGCAAATGGACTTTGAAGTCCAGCAATTGATGACCGAGTTCGGAAACGCTCAACGTCAGATAATCGAGCCACCGATCCCTATCGACGACATTGTCGAACTTTACTTGAAGCTCGACTTTGAGATCATCGACGCCAAGGAGTTGTTTCAAGTCGATGGCGTCTTTGGTGCGCTGTGGGTGGAAGAGCAAAAAATCGGCATCGACCAATCTCTCGATCCCCACGAACATCCACAGATGCTCGGGCGATACCACTTCACGCTCGCTCATGAAGTCGGCCACTGGCGGCTCCATCGCCGCAAATTTCAAAAGCGCGTCGTCACGCAAACTTCGCTCTTGCCCGACGATCCAAATCGCCCCAACTATATCTGCCGCGACGGCGACGACGACCCGATCGAACTCCAAGCCGATATGTTTGCGGCAATGCTGATGATGCCCGAGGCCATGATCCGCCGGGTCTGGCACAGCCAAACCGAACACGGCGATCCGATGTCTCTGGACGAAATTCGCGCCAACGCATCCCCAGATCTACAAGCTGAAATCCAGCGGAGGCTGAGATTCAAAACCGGACCCCTCGCAGAGGAGAACGCCCTCTTTGAAGCCGCCGCGAAGCCGATGGCCGACATCTTTGAAGTCTCACCACCGGCAATGCGAAGACGCCTGCAAAAATTAAATTTGCTCGTGAAAGTCAAAGAAAAGACGTTGTTTGACGACCTGGACTGACGTGTGTGTTTGTAAAACACTTGACACCCTTCGGAAGTTTGCTCCAATTAGATCTGCATGAAGTTGTGGCCGCACATCGCGGTCATTTTTCGCAACCCAATCGTGCAGTGTTTAGCAAACACCAACGTTTTTTCGGAGAAAAGCAGATGCTCGTGAAGCTACTTAAATGCCAGATTTGTGGCCACCGTTTCGAAGTCGAAGTCTTTGATCGAGAAGACCCCCGCGAGAAAGACGAGCCCGGCTATCCGGTCGTTTGTGAGAAGTGTGCGAGTCCAAGACTCGAACCCGTCTGGGTCCGCAGGAAGGCAGGCTAGAGGCAGCCCGGCATCGCCAACGTTGGTATGCCGTGGAAGCCGTGCCGCAACGTGATGTATGCCGACGGGAACCCACCGCCACTATCAATAGATTCTTTGGAGACCAATCTAGATGGCCAACCTATTTTTTTCATACTCGCACCGCGACGAAGTGATTCGTGACGAGCTTGAAATACACCTTGCGATGCTGAAACGACAGGGTGTCATCGAGACTTGGCATGATCGGCGAATTGTTGCCGGTGATGAATTCAACGGCAAGATAAGTGAGCACTTGGAAAAGGCGGACATTGTGCTGCTTCTTGTAAGCCCCTACTTCATTGCGTCGCAGTACTGCTACGCCGTAGAAATGACGAGGGCCATGGAGCGACACGACGCCGGGGACGCCCGCGTCATTCCTGTTATTGTGGATCCTTGCGAGTGGCACATGGCTCCGTTCGGGAAGCTTTTGGCGATACCGCAGGATGGAAAACCAATATCAAAGTTTCCAAACATGCACGATGCGTTTCTTCAGATTACGAGTGCGATTCGCCAGGCCGCATCAGGAAACGCCGCTTCGTCCAGCCTTTCGAAAGAGGCCTTTTTTCCGGTTCAAGAAGCAACATTGGTTTCTGAAAATCCACGATCAAGCAATCTGCGTTTGAAACGCGATTTCTCGCAGCGTGACAAGGACCGATTCCGTGAAGATTCCTTTCAATACATGGCCACTTTCTTCGAGGGTTCGCTGTCCGAGCTTCAATCTCGAAATCCCGGCATCGAAACGTCATTCCGCCAAGTCGACGCGAACACTTTTACGGCAACCATCTACGAGCATGGCTCGCCGAAGTCTGAATGTTCGGTCAGCCTGTCTGACAGCTTCGGTGGGGACCAAATCGCGTATAGCGCTGACAAATCAAGCCGCGGCAGCTCGTGCAACGAATTGCTCGGTGTTGTGACGGATGGAATTGCATTGGGGTGGCGACCGACAATGGGATTTCACTTTCGTGAGGTGTCTGACGAGCAACTGACCCAGGCGGGTGCAGCAGAATACTTCTGGTCGCGTCTGATCGAACCACTTCAACGTTAATCCAATCCAAAGTCCGACACTGATTCCTTTAGGCCGAGCACTATTGAATCCGGTCGGGATAGCAGCGACTTTGATTTATGATTCAAATTTTTCAGTTAGACCGCCCGGCCGCAATTTGGAATTTCTAGATGTTCGATTATCGCGTTCCCCAGGCCTTAAAGAAACTTCTCGGTCGCCACTTGCTGACAGTGCTTGCTTTGGCGGCGTTTCTTTTCGTAGGGCTTTCGGTGGACCAGATCCGAGAGTTGGTCATTGACGTGTTCGCCGTCGGCGGCATGATCCGATGGATGACTTTCGCGCTGGCCATCTGGGGTGCTGTGTTAATTGGATATTTCCTGTTTCTCTCGCCTGATGAAACGGTTGTGGATCGCACGCTCCGAAAGGTGCCAATTTCCGTGCGGCGTTTGCTCCGATATCCATTCCGAGTGTTTGTTGTTACACCGACGCAAGCGTTATATTGGATTGCGCGGCTTGGGCGAAAGTTTGGCGGGACTGGCTGGGCTGTTTTCGTCAATTTGACGTTGGCCGGCCTTGGGCTTTGGATGGCCATGTCGTGCCCGCTTTCACCGTCATTACTATCCAGCATCGATTCGGTGTGGCCTCTCCCGGGCGGTTTCATTCGTATGCTGGGACTGTTCGCCGCAATGGTAGCGCTCTGGCTGGGGCTAGGAACCTGGGTGGGTCCAGACCGTGTCCTCGATGGCCCTGATCAGACTGAGGAAACTGGGGAAGCGGACGAAACAGTCCAGAGGCGAGTGCGGGTGTGGCGACGCACTGGTGAAGTGTTATCCATTCTTCTCGTGTCAGCGTTGCTATTGGAACTGGTCTGGGTTGCAGTGGAGTCGTCAGATGCTTTCGACATGTCGGTTTACACAGTTTGGGCGTTCTTAGTTCTTGGTTTTACTGGCACGCTCTTAGCCGCGTTATTTGATTTCCTCTATCGAAACACATACTGGCCCTGGCGGCTGATCGTTTGCTTGGTGTTGGGTTTGGCCGCCAGCCTGACCAGCCACGTAGACCTGGGCCCAACAGATGTTCCAGATGTCGTGGAACAATTAAGAAGCGTAGAGCCAGTGGACTGGGTTGAAGCGTCGCTTCGCCGCTTGCGGAATGAACCAGAAGGCCCCGTCATCATCGTCACTGCTAGCGGGGGCGGTTCACGGGCAGCATTGGTTGCGGCATTGTCGCTGGAAATCGTTGAGGACGAATTTCGCCAGGACGGGCAGCATCCAGCTTGTGTATGGTTGGGAAGCGGAGTTTCTGGCGGCGGCCTCGCATTGGCTGCCCATTACTATCCATCTGATTGGCAGCTATCGACGCAGGACGCGGTTACCCGCGATTACCTCGGACCGATCTTCCGAGGCTTCCTGACTCCCTTTTCCAATCGTGGTGAGTCGTTGACCGCGTATTGGGATCGAGCATTTCCCTGGCAGTCGATCGATCAGACAACGCTGGACCCAGGTAAACCGCTGCTCACGTTCGGTGTGGCCGATATCGATACCGGACGACGCGTGATTGTGGGGTTTCCGAGATTGCCGAAAGGTTGGTTTTCACGCTGGAGACTGGAACAAACCGCGGAAGGCGAACGATGGACTCTCTCGGACAAAGACCACGAACCGTACAGCCTTTCAACCCTTCAGGCCGGCGGCACCCAGCCAAACGTTCGGCTAACCCGGGCCGTTCGAATGTCGTCGTCCTTTCCGTTCGGGTTTGAGCCTACTCGAATTGCCGCAGAGGTCCCCGAGCCGAACAACGGTTCGGATGACCAAATCCATTTCCTGGATGGCGGGATGGTCGACAACACGGGTGTTGATTCGGTGTTGGCCATCCTATCCAAAATTGAAACCACTGAAACACCGAGTTGCCAGCAGCTTGCTAGAGAGTTGCGACGGCGTGGCATTTTCCTTATTGAGATTGACGCGGGGGCAGGATCTGGCGATGTAGCAGAGTCGGGTTTGTTAAGTCGGGTGACGCAACCATTTGGAGGCTACAACCGAGGCGTCTATGCAGCAGCAAAACGAGCACGAGACCGAAATGTCGCCGAGCTGCGCACGCAATACGGTGGAGACTTTACGACGGAACCAATTGAGTCATACCCAGCGAGCGATGACGTGACCGAGGTCATGACCACTTTGGCCTTGCCGGAGCACGATGTCCGACGACTAATCGCATCCTTCGAGGATCCAGCGAGGGAAAAGATCATTCGTGAAGCCCTTCGGAAACGATATGCGGAACTGTCGGATCGCGAAAGCATCCCACACCGCAATCAATAAGGCTCGCAAGCGAATTAGGCTAAATGCAATCGATTTCTCGACAATAGCGATCAGTTGCACGGAAATCTGCGTGGAAGCCAGCATTACCACGGGAGGCCTCTCAAAATGCTCTTATCGTCTCTTGCCTAACGATTAATGTGCGGCCGACGCCGAGGTAGATCATTTTCTTTACCTGCTTACGTTGCCATGTCTGTCAATTCGATACTGAAGAAGTGTCTTTCAGCCCGTCGGTCATGGGCAGGAAGGCCAGGGTGGCGGAAAATGGGGTGATAGGAGCACATGGCAATGTCAACGGTCGAAGACCGTCCATTCCCCGGATAGGAGGTTGGCATTGGTTTTGGTGTCGATGGGGATGTTGCGGAGCCAGCGGGTGAATTGGTGGACCATTAATCCGGCGGCGATACTTGCGGCGTAAACGGTGCTTCGTGACGTGCAGGTGCCTTGCTGAGCTTCGGCTGCTGGGAATAGGGTCGAGCGGTATCGGTCGGCTGATTTGGTATCGGTTGCGGTCAAAACTCGGATTACCTCGCCGAGCATTCGGCCGTCTGCCCAGAAATCCGTTTTTCGCTCGATGGCATTCCAGATCGCTGTGCGTGCCGCGATCGAATCGACGCAACAGAATACAGCGTTGCCGATCTTCTGCCGTGGCCGGAATCGATCTTCAATCCGAGCGACTTCGATCGATGGATCGATCTCCCCGATGGCACTCTCGCAAGCCTGCGTTTTGAGAGTGCCAATTTCTCGTTTTCGGTAGCCTTGCGTTGTCGTATTGGAAAGATCGACGACGTCGAAATCAATCAACTGAATCCGAGGGACGCCGATTCCAGCGATCTGAATCGCAACCTGTCGCCCAATGGCACCGACGCCAATGACCGTTGCCGAAATTTCGGCGAGTCGATCTGCTGGCACCAATCCCTGTTGACTCTGGAACCGATCGGTAGCTGTACTCATTGGCGCCACTCCGGATAGGTGCCGGAACGTTGAACTTGCATCGAATCTGACTCTTGCCACCATTCGAATTCCATGTCTGCAGCTGTATTCCGGTCGCGGCTCGCGAAAGGGTCATCGACAGAGACGTTTTCGCAGTACTCGGAAAACCATGCCTCGTGATCCGATGCTGGGAACTCGCATTCGAATTGGGTCCGGCAGCGTAGTCTCCTATCACACCGCGGGCCGACGTTGAATCGGGCGCGGGCATAGCTATTCCCTTCCCGCGCCAAGATGTACATCACGCACCAGTCGCTGCCTCCAAAACAGCGCTCAAATGTTGCTTCGTCCGTCCCACTCGGCGAAGGTGAACTCCCTGGGTGCGTGTGGATCCAGATCCTGGCAAATTGTTCGGGCTTCCTTCCCGCATCGACTTGTGAGTCGAAGAAGTCGGCAACGCTATCGTCGTCAAAGTCGACGGACACCGCCGTGCAAACTTGCTCGACGAGCTGAAAATCCTCCACGAGGAGAAGATCCTCGGCATTGGAAATACCGAATCCACCGACTTCGGTTGGCCCAACGTCACGGAGGAAAAGTAGCTTCGCCATCGCGTAGGGAGTGAACCTAAGCACGCGGTTGCTCGGTTTGGAAATCGGAAACTTCGGCTGATTCTTGTTCATTTCGATCGACGCAATCATCGCACATCCCTTCATGTAAGCAGGAGTCACAGAAACACTCATCACATTCATCGCAGGACTTGCCGCAGTAGTGGCAGCAGTAGTTATGGCAACCGGCGCACGTTCCGATGCATTCGCTACAGAAGCGATCGGAGCACGAATCGCAGCTGGTGCTGCAGTCATCGCAAAGTTCGGTCTCGCACTTTGTGCAACGAGACAGGTCGTCGGAGTCAACCGTATCGCCGCAGCATCGGCACGTCACACCGTCCCAATCATCGAGCGAGACGTAGGCACTTGCCGCGTTGTAGGTTTTCAGGATTCGGTCAACGATAGAGAAGAAATCATAAAGGCGGCCTTCCTGAAGAGCCCGCTTGATTGCCGTCGCACCATCACCCTCGCAGAGCGTGTCGCCTTGGACATGGGGATGCGTGGTCCCATCACGAGTTCCATTTCCCGGGGCCACGGACAACACCTCGTAAGGCCGCGTGTCATTGATTCGATCCCATCGCAGAACGATCTCGAAGCGTCCCAGGTAGACACTCTCCAAAACAATCTCTTCAGTGCGACAGCGAAGCTGCTTTGTAGATCGTTGGATCACCACATCGTCAAACTCTTGGCGTAGCGCCCTGATTTCATGGAAGATCGAGCTTGGCGAGACCTCGGGATCTTTCCGTTGCATTACGGCTGATATCGATTCAGCATGTTTTCGCAATCGATCGACGGCGTCGCGGTACCGCTCCGCAGATTCACGAGCGGCGCAGTGCCAGCCACGGATTCGGGCCTTATCAAATCGCGATAACCAGCGACGACAGTCGTTCAGTGAATCCTCGACTCCGCCCAAGCAGAGATGCTGAGTTGGACGCGTCGCCAACAACGCCGCGATCTCGGCTGCGGCAACGTATTGAGCACAAGCTTGATTTCGTGACTTGTTCAACGGTGTGCACCCTCAATTTTCAATGGGGTGAAACTCACTCGGTCACCATCGCATAGCAATTGATCTGACGTTGCAGGTTGCCGGTTAACTCGAATCAAGTAATTGTTCGGGTTGAAGGCGCCGATGTGTCGCTCAAAAAGCTGTTTGACTGTAGTGCTAGCCGACAGTTCGACGTGCTCCGCGAATCCTCCGGCGTCATTTGAAATCAACAGGACTTTCATGTTTGTTTACCTTTTTGGCTCGCTTGTTCTTGGTGCGTTTGGAAAAACGAATTCGCCGCCGCCCGCGAATCGGGTGGCGGCGAACCGTTACGTTGGGATTCTGCGTCTTGCGAGTAGCTGTCATCGCTTTAGCAGAATGCAACTTCGGGATCGAAGCTGCTGTCATCAAGATCCCTGCATAGGAGGTCAAAATCATCCCAGTCGAGGACACGACCGCCGTGCACGGGATCGGTCGGATCATCAAAGGGCTGATCAGGGTCCGCGATTAAGAATCCAAGACGCTTGATCGCGGTGACGGTCTCACCCGTTGCTCGGGCAACGGCGCGGTTGAGTTCGTTCTGGTTCATCGAAATCTCCAAGATGGGTGGGGACAAAAAGAAAGCCCCGGCCGTCTGATTTGCATCAGACGACCGGGGCTACGGATCTAGATCTGTGTTGGTGGCTAGACCTAGTGACGAACTAGCCAATGAGATTGAAGCCAAGTGACCTCGGCGTCTAATGCATCCCTGCGCCGTCGAAACGGTCCCAGAACAGGACCTCCTACAACGGAAAGATCGGCAGTCCATTGCCCATCTGGTGTTGGTTCGACATAGGAACCACGCTTGATTGAGATCGAGCCGACACTTTTGAGATCGACTCGATCATCGAATATCGTCCGAAGCTGGCCGCTTGGATCAATTACTACCGTGACCGTCATCGCGGGCCCCGGATGATGTTGCGGCGAGGTCGGTCGGTCATCAATTCATCGAGCCGCGATTCGACCTGGGATAGCGATGTTGCGACGTGATTCCGAAGTGAATTTCGGTCTCGTAACTCCTGCGGGGAAACGCCGCTGATCACCTGACGCGCGTGATCCACCAGTTCATCAAGCGATTCGTTGCTGTGGATATTCAGCCGCTTGAAGCGATCAAAAAACTCGTTCAAGTTCGTCACAGCCGAGTCGCGAAAAACTTTGGGTTTCCCATCAACGGATCCCGACAGTCGTTCGGCCAGGTGATTGACCAGCTGAGTCAGCTCTTCCGCGAAGGTCTGTTCAGCGAGCTCGACGGCTTCGGCAAACCGCGACTGAACGCGTTTGCATTCCTGTTCGTACAACTCGGGGTTGACCGTCCGCAGATATGCCGGAGGACTGACAGATGGAAAGTCCCAACTGATTGCGAATTGGTCGGTTACCGTGGCCGGATAGTCTGATGAATCGAACAAGTGACCGAGTTGTTCCCGTGCGGCGTCAACCAGCTCACTGAAACATCGATCCAATTCGGCTACCGCATCGACCAATTCATCCCGAATCGATGTCATTTGGCCATCAAATTCAGAGACATCGTTTCGACGCAACAAGCGGACGCCGGGCTCGATGTAAGGCAACGTCATTCCTTTCCACAAGGCGGTCGCTTTTGTTTTGACAGTCGAAACCGCTCGAAACGCGGGGTGTGACGTGTCGAACAATCGCTTGGCGGCAGATAGGGTGCGGATATCCGCGTCAAAGGCGCCCGCAGCCTGTTGTCGCTGATCGCGGCTGAGGCTCTTGCGAGTCCCCGGCCAACGGATGTGAAGTCGAACGGCGGTTGTTTCGGATTGAAGCCGATTTCCATGTGTTTGCGTTGTTTGGCTTTCCGGTTCGTCGAGCATGACGCTCATAGGTACTCCTCTGAATATGGTTTTCACTTGGATGGGGATTGGAGTCGCGCGATGACGGACTCCAGTTCTGCCTTTCCCAGCATTGGGACGGGTGACGCATCGAAGTAGTGTTTCTGAGTTGCGGGTTCGGCTGATAACATTTCGTCGCGCCAATACCGCAAGGCAGCCCGAATGACTGCGAGTTCGTTGGATGAAAGGTCGACTTCCATCGTTCAGTTCTGGGATGGATTCGTGCGAGAGACGCGACGGCGAGCCTTGCCGTTCGTTGGTTTGAATTGGTATATGCCAGATTTTTCGGCATCAAGGCATCGCCCGCTGGCCCACTGCCTCAATTGCTCGACCGATTCCGACGCGGTCGCAGATACTGGGACCACGTTTAGTGCGGCTTGCGAAAGCGGGATGTCAAGCAAAGCGGCAAGACGGCAGCAGGAGCGGACCTCCGCACCTGTCCACCCCTCATCACCCGGACGCCGTTGATCGGCATCAAGCTGGAACAGACGAATGTACTGGTCCCAGATGCGGTCCTTCTGCTCCCGGCCAGGTAAGTCCAAGAACACGATACCGTCAAATCGTTCGGCGCGAGTTAGTTCCGGCGGAAGTCGTGAGATGTCATTGCAGGTTGCGATCAGGTACACGTTTGATGTGTGATCGTTCATCCAGGACAACAGCGTCCCCAGCATCCTTGATGACACGCCTGAATCGTTTTGTCCCGAACCCGATGCGCCACTGAGGGCCTTCTCCAGTTCGTCCACAAACAGGATTGCGGGCGCCATCGCATCTGCGATTTGCAGCACTCGTCGGACATTCTGTTCTGTCTGTCCAACGAGGCTTCCCATCAGGGCACCGATGTCGAGAATCAATGTGGGTCTGCCGGTTTCGCGGCCGAGTGCTTTTGCGAAAGCCGTCTTGCCGGTCCCCGGAACACCCAGCAGCAACACGCCCTTGGGCTGTTTGAGCAGATTGTCCCGTCCCGAATGCAGAAGGGATCGTTTGCAAAATGCTTTCAAGCTTTCCAGGCCACCGAGTGATCGGAAGTCCTCCTCGCCTTTGTAGAGACGCAGTAGCCCGGACTTCTTCAGCATGCCCGATTTCAATTCCCAAATCGTGTCGGGCTTTACCCTGGATTCGCGGACGAGACTGAGGCCGATGGCATTTTCCATCTCCAGTCGCGTCAGCCCTATCGCAGCGTCGAGAACTGTTTCGAGTTCGTCGCCGGTCGGAAGCTCACCGTCTTCGGTGGCGATCTCTTCTGCAATCTGTCTTAGTAGCTGGCGATTCGGCAGTGGGTGATCGACGACGACGAACAGCTTTTCCAGTTCGGTTGGAATCAGGACGATGGGTGACAGCACGATGTAGATCGTTCGAGTCGATTTTCCACGTACGGCCTGACCGGCTAGCGTCTGTACGATTTCGGCCGAGCCGAGAAATCGATGAAAGTTGCGTAGTACAACGATCAATGGCGATTCTTCTGAAGCGAGCGAGGGTATCACACGGATCGCCGACAAGGGATCTGAGGCTTGGTCGTCACCGACCGTGCTGCCGGATAGTTGAATTCCTTGGTCAATGTCCCAACTGGCCATCCGCCAATCTTGGTCTCGACACAATTGTGCGATCTCTGCGATCGCGTCATCGTGTTCGTAGCTTTCAACCCAGATGGCCGAGAAACATGCTCGTGTCAATTCCTCGATCCGTTCGGAAAGATTCATTAGGCATTCCTTTTGAATGAGTATTTGGGTTTCGACAACTAGGTCAGTGCGTGACGGACCCCGTCGTCGGGTTTCGTTGCAAGCGTTTGTCAACGTTTGAGAAGTAAGAACTTCGAGTTGTTTGGCTAACGTTCTTGTTGCCTGTTTTGCTCGATTTGAGACTTCGCGTAGAATTCGCTCGTCAGCACTTCCGATTGCCGTTTGCCCAGCGTTGACTCAAGCAATCGACTCGCTTCTCGGCATTCATCGCCCGCGAAGCCTCTGGTTTCAACACGAGTTTCACCGTTGAGTCGAACGAGGATTTCGATGGTTTTCAAGCTTCACCTCCGAGTTGAATGGTGAGTTTGATCGTCCCATCAGCCAAGGTTTGTTCGGTAACCGAGTGCCCCTGTCGTCTCGATTCAAAGACGGACTTTTCAACCGCGTAGGCTTGTTTGAGCCGATCGAGGTGGACTTGATCGCCCCACTTGCCGTTGTAGTTGTCGTAGAGCACGGTGCCGGTCTCGATCTGGCAGACGACCGGATATCTCCAATCGGGAAGTTCGACACAGTAGCCGGTCGCCTCACTGCTAAACAGCTTGGTGGTCCGATGGACCGGTTCCGCCAGTCCGAGTCTTTGGCAAGAGCGACGTAGGGCAATGGGATCTCGAATCTCTGTCGCGATAGTCACGACGTGCGACATGTCTTGTCCTCTGATGTTGGGGGAAATCATTTGGGTTCTTGGGGATCAGTCGTGGTGTCAAGGAGTCGACCACGATGTGAAGTGTCGCTTCGATCAAACAACATGGGCCGATCGGCGACCATATCGTCGATCATCAAGTTGACCATTGCTTGATCGCTTAAGGCATCCTGCGGGCTGGTGAGCAACAGCCAGATCAAGCCCAGCGGGAGCAAGCAGGCGAAAATGAGACCCACGCTGGTGATCGCCGCTGCGGAAAGCGAGTCAAACCGACGTGATGACGCGATATCGCGCCGTTCGTCCTCGAGTTGGTCACGCTCTTGATTGATTTTGGAACGTTCGGACTGCACCTCCCGTTGCATTGCGGCAACCTCTCGTTGCAGTTCCGCGGCGCGAACGTTCTGTTCAGCTTGTCGGATTTCGTGACGCTGCGCCATCTCGATCAGACGGGTATCTTTATCTCTTGGGCATCCCGCCACGATCGCCAACAGCATCATCGGAATCAGAATGGATGGTGTTTTCACGGGACCTCCAACGGTCCATCAGGCGTTTGAGGATTCGTTGCAGCGCCAGTCGCAACCGTCGTTCTTTGATCAGTGCGACGATCGCCAACAGCAATGCAACTGACAGAAGGGTTAACACAATGTGCGTCAAAAAGCACCTTTTCGGGTTTTGTGGTCGGAGTAGGGAATGTCACGGAAAGCTAAGAACCGCTTCAAGTAATATGCCGCATTTTTGCCGCTTATTTAGCTGTGCCACCTGGAGCGATTCGCTCCGTTGAATACGGTCAGCGAATACCTCGCTGATCTGCGCTTGCCATCAGCAAGGAGCTTGCCGTCAAAAGGACCGTCCTGATCCATAGCACGACGGGCACGACCTTGATTGCAGAACGCCGTTACCGTCAACGTATCGATAGACCCCGGCGCCGCCGCAACGTGGGCAGATAGCAGTATTTTCAATCGACTGTTTGAATCGCTGGTAGCGAGGGTCGTTTTGCTGTCGGCGCTGTTGTTCGGCACTTGCGCCAAGCAGTGCCCCTAGAAACTCCGCCGCTGCTCGCGACGCTTCATCATCCTCGGAGAGGCTTGGGGCTTGTGTCGTGCTGGCCTTTTTTTCCCGTTTTGGTGAACGGGCATGGGGCTCCGGTTGCTCCACCGAATGCTCTCTGGTAGTAACGGTCCGTTCTTCAGAATCAGTCTCTCGGCCCGACGGAACAACGGCCAGGAGTCCAAAGATCAAGATGGCCACAAGCATCGTACCGAGCACGGGAACGAAATCGATGCCCCTTAACGGTGGCCTGTCTGAGTCCCTTTTCAATCGCTTTGTGACGAGCGTCACTGCCAGATAGAGTGTCAGGATCACGGCCGCAAATCCGCCAAGGGAGAGCGAGATTCGGATGAGTGGCCACAGCCATCCAAAGGCATAGAGAACGGAAAAGGCAACAATGGTTGTAGCCAACTGAAACTTCTTAGTCGTGTTCATAGGTTCCTCGAATACTGAAAGGGAAAACAGCGTCTTGCGCAGACGGAGAGCACGAATCGACCCAGCGAAAGAAATGGCTCCCGGGCCTGTTGGGGAATGCCAGCGAGAGAAACTGGTCTAGTTCAAGAGGGCGCCGCGAAACGCATGGAACGCCCGTTGTCGTTTGCGCGCGAACCGGCGCGCAGACACGATATTCGCAAGCACGGCATGATCCGCAACTACCCGGGCGACACGATCACCAGATGCCGATGCCCAAAGAGGCGGTTGAGATCATCATGCACTGCAACCGTCTCGCGTCGGCGATCTTGAATTGGTGCGTCTCCAGCGAATTGGAACGGATAACCGATTCCAATCACCTTATATGCCGCAAAAACGGCCTGAATTTAGCAATCCGTGGTCGAATGGGCTGGGATTGCATACGTCCAAAACACTTGGCGTGGTGCCAGAGCTAAGAAATGGCCTCCTGCCATAACACTCTCTACCCAATATGCCGCATTTTGCCCGTTAATTTAGCAATTTCCGGCCGTTGAATGCGTCTCGTATGGATGGGCGTACATGGTCATATACGCATATCCATACGGGAAGCATTTAGTTTGAAGCGCCGCTAGAAACGGCTGAAGACTCAAATTATTTGACTCACCGTTTCGGTCTGGCAACAACTTGTCCTGGTCCGCTTCAATCGAAGGCGGAAACTGTCGCCCGCGACCAAGTCAGCAATCGGGCCGAACAAGTGTTTGATTCAGAACGACACATAGATTGGGACTGAAAAGCCACTTGGTGAATAACGACCATCAGTGGTGACAAGCTCGAAAAACTTCACTTGCGAACCGCATCCGGGCAACGCTTTCGGCGTCGAGCCAGGACCCCTACAGCACCGATGACGAGAAGTAAGATACTTGAAGGTTCTGGTACAGCAGAGATGGTTTGGGGCAAGACCGCGAATGTGTCGGCTTGAATCGATGCGAATTCATCGATCGGCGTTGGCGTGAGATCGGGTGTGTCCAAGATTAAGGCGGCAGCATCAACTGAGAATGTCAAATCGCCCATGTAGGTCGGAAGCGTTGACACGACGACGTTGGCGACCGAACTGTTGGTGCCCGGAACAACGTCGACTCCGGTGAAATCGAAATCACTGAGCGTCAGACGCTGTGTCATCGCCGAGTCAGTATTGACTGCATCGAAGAACAAGGCGTCGGATGGGAATACGTATCCTGATGCCGCCGCATCTGTTCCCGCGAGATCGAAAAAGTAATCGACTCCGGCGGTGCCAGAATTTCCCGACAACAATAGGTCGATTTGGTAGGAGCCCAGATTGGTAGCAGCCGGAAGTCCGACCGAAAGGGTGAAACTGCTTCCAGGTGTGTAGGCTGAGTTTGAGTACAAGAGCTGGACCGGCGCGGCGGAAACTGCGGTCGACATCAATGTCGCAAATGAAAGTAGCAGGAGTCGCAGAGGCATTTGAAGTATCCTGACTGGAGTGTAAACGTTTTCAGTGGAATTCGAATTTAGATGGGTGACTAATTCAATAGACGCAGTTTTTGCTGGTCATCCGCCAGAACCCGAAGCATTTGATCGTCTTCATCATCGTCAGCATCGACGGACGGCGAAAGAAAGACGTGATCGACGGACCTAGCCGAGTCTCGGGCCGCCGAAACCAATTCAAATTCAGCACGGCTTGCAGCGTACTCTTGGCTGAGTCGGTTGATGACAAGCAATGCATCAAGCGCCGAGACTGCACCATCTCCGTTGACATCATATTGACTGTTTGACGCTGAAGGACCTTCACCTTCCGCGGACGAATTCATTGAAACTTGTTGTCGGCCTAAATGGTTGATGACAACAAGAGCGTCCAAAGCAGAAACGCGGCCATCACGATTTGTGTCCTCGTAAGCGATCGGAGCAGGGGCACTGGCCTGAGTTGCTGACAATGGCATCCCATTGGGGGGCGCGATGGATTGACCGTTTGCTCTGGTGGCGATGATTCGATCTCGGACGCTGATTCGACCGTCGCGGTCGAGGTCGGCGTTCGCGTCGAAGTCGTCCGTATTCGAGAAGCGACCGAGAGAGTCAAGCACGATTGATCGATCCAATGCATCGACGACCCCATTTCCGTCGGCATCGCCGGTTAGCTTGTGGAAGTAAAATGAGTAGTCATCACCAGCGGTTCCATCTGCGTTGCCGTCGAGTCGGTTGCCGGCGAGGTCGGTGACTTGAGCGGCCGCGAAAGTCACCTGATAAAATCCGTCTTCGAGCGATTGGCGTCCGCCCGCGAACTGGTCCAGCGACCAAGTGATTTGAGAGGTGCCGGTCTCTTCGTCGAAGGTGTAGCGGAATTGGTCCGCAGTCAGCGGGATTAAAACGTCGGTGTCTGTGTCCGCGTTGACTCCCAAATTCGTTAGCGTCACGGCACCGGTGATCGCGCCGTCGGCGATCATCGCTTCCAGATTGGTTGCTTCGTCGAATGTGAATGTCAACAAGTCGACATAGGATCGCTGCGTCATCCCTGCCTGAATGACCGTCTGGATTACCGTGGGCGATATGTCGTCTGGTGCCGGAGGGGTCGACGCGAGTGCATCCGGGGCTTGCGGAATGGCCTCGATCTTTCCCGCGTTATCTCGTGCTACCGAATAGAACGCATATGTGTGCCCGAGTTCGCCAACGTACTGGGCCGTCGTCAGAGTGGTTCGGCCGAGCCATTTCTCGTAAGGACCGTCGTTGATCGACACGAACACGTCGTATGAGGCGACCGCTGATCCATCCTCATCGTCCGTGCCCGACCAACTGACGTCGAAAGTGGTTTCGGTTACCTGCGAAGGCAAAGCGTCCACTTCACTGGTTGGGGCAACAGCATCGATCGTGTTGAAGATCGGCGGCGTGTCGATCGGTTCATTGATGTCAAAGATAATTCGAGCTTCCGCATCGATGATGTCACCGGTAATTGAAGTTCTGCTAGGCCTGACCGAGTACGTCACGAACCCGTCGCCTTCCGGGGGCATCAGGTTTGGTGGCAGGAAGCCCAGAAGCGGATCGAATGGTTCGAGTCCCGTTGCCGGATCGATCGCCAAAATTTCCCAGAACACTTCGCGTGAAGCGATATCGATGCCCGCGACGACATCGATAAAAATCCCATCCTCCTCGACTCGATCGAACCGCTTTGAGAATGCGGCAACATTTGCCGGCACACTGAACACGGTTTCGCCGATTCCAAAGTCGCCAAGTCGGAATGATCGGGGATCAAGATCACTATCCAAAGTCTGCGTAATCCGGAGCTGTTGCACCGGTGCGTTCGCGACCAACGGGTCGTTCTCGAAGCGTATTCGATATTGAAGATCATCGGTGACGCTTACCCACCGCTGCTCACCAAAACCATCAGGCCCGAGAATGTCGTTCGGGTCAGAGTTGAAGAACCGCAAGATTGGATTCCGTCGAATCGGTGAGTTGCCTCCGTTCGGGTTGTCTCCGTTTCCGGGTTGGCCGTCATCTCCAGGCTCATCATCATCTGTCGGGTCATCGTCGTCGCCAGGCTCCGGCTCCAACGCATCATCGTCGAGTGGTTGCGGCTTCGGCTGGGGACGAGGGGGGTCGGGATCATTTGGGTTTGGATCAGGGTCTGGGTCCGGATCTGGTTGATTGTCGTCCCGTTCAGCTTTGCAACGCTCGATGCAGTGATTGAGTGCACTAAGCAAAGCATTTGCATCCGCGACTGCTGTCAAATACCTCTGCTGTTGTAATTCCAACGTACGCTGATCATTCCTCATCGCATTGAAGCTTCCCGTTGAAGTTCGAAGCCCACGACTGACGGCAGCGAATGCGTTCTCCAAGTCCTCTTTGATCTGAAAAATCGTTTCGATTCGGTCAAAAAACATTCGGAATCGAGGTGGGAACAACTCGCTCTGCCCCGCCATCCGGGCAACGACCTCGACAAAACGTGCGACGTCACTCGATATTGAGTTTCCAAGTCGCAAAACTTGAGCAACCAATTCACTGTAATCATCGACCTCTCCCGCGTCTTTCGCCCGGGCAATAATGTTCTTATACCGCTCGACTCCGTTGTCTGTACCCGCAAGAGCGGTGAGTGCTCCCAATGTCTCCTTTGAAAGTTGAGATTGCTCGGGTGTAAGGTCGTTAGCAACCTGCATAAGAGTTCCCAGCTCTCGAAAAGCCAAGACTGACTGTCTAGAGAGTGTCGTCGCTTTAAACAGAGCGACACCACCGTTTAGTGATGCCTGTCCAAAGCCCTGTAAGAACGTTAGCAGGACGTACCCTGCGTTTTGAAGCATTCGTTCTTCACTATCAAAAACCTCTCTAAGTTCACGAGCCTGCCGCCCAATTGCGCTACTCAGTTGCGTATCCAAATTGCCGCAATCGCAATCCTCGGGAACTTCAGGTCGATTTCGTACCTCGAGTGGGCTTGCTTTTATTTCGCTACCGAGGAAAGGTTTTAACCACTCAGGCACGAATCGGGAGAAAATAGATTCACCTTCTGCTAACCTGATCGACTCGTCCGAAACCTCCGAAAAAGAACTTGCTGGAGAAGTGGAAACGTTGCTCTCGTCACTTCGGGCTTCGATCACCAAAATGGATGATTCCGCTGAGATTGATCCGATGTTTACTCCATTGCCTGGCTCGACCGTTATGGCGGCTTCGGTAGATTTTTTGTTGCCCAGAGAAAGAACGACAACCGAGATATCGTCCCCTACAACGGCATCGAATGCAAAATCGCCATTGAAAGCTACTCCGGTCGATGCAATTACGACCCCACGTCTCAGCAACAGTACGATGGGAGGTACAGCCGTATTGAATGTCGATGGTTTAATTGCTCCGACAAGCGAACCGGTTGCAGGAAAAGGAGTGAGTTCACCAATATCAACGTTCGCTAGGGCATTAAACTGTAGCTCAATTTCTTCATGGCTTGGAATGACTATCCTCAACACAACAGATTCGTTTGGAGAGATTTCTGCTGAGAAATCGCCATTGTCTTGGATTGAGATAACTCGCGGCGAGATGACACCGTCGGAACTTGCCAAGTAAATTGAAGCGGACCGGATCAATTCCAGATCGCTGGCGTTGAGCGAGCCAAGTATCGAGACTGATTGAATGTCATCAACTGAGAATTCGACACTACTGTCTTCGGCCACGACGACGATTTGATCGTGCGTCCCGGAACTGGTGACAATGCTCAACCTGTAAACTCCCGGCACCAAGCCCTGTACGTCAAGAGAAGGCTCCAAGACATCTGAAGTCGTAAAGTCAGAAATTGAATTCAATCCATCTAGCTGGCTGAGCGTCACGTTCTCGATTGACTCACCAGAGCTATTAGAGATGCTGAGCGTCAGGTTACCGGAATCGAAATCGATCACCTGATCCGAACCGAGGTTGACGTCAACCACTTGAGGAACGAAGAAGCTGCTACCGATTGCGTCTACGGATAGTTCATACCTTCCTGCTTTCGTGAACAAGAATGAGAAGCGGCCTTGGTCGTTGGTCGGCGTTGTCGCGATCAGGACTCCATCCTGCAAGACTGAAACTACTGCGTTTGCCAACCCAGCAAGAGCGTTGCTTGTGACTTCGCCAGTGAGTCTGGACGAATCGCCTAACTGAAGAACGATTCCGCCGATGGAGGCATTTGAAGAAGTGATAGAAACAAGCTGGCTCGTTGATTCTTTCTGCCCACTGACGTAGACAACATAGTCTGCGTTCGGAACTCCAATAATCGAGAACGTTCCTTCTTGGCTGGTGACCGTTGAGAAGCTATCTCCGCCGTCCACTCGCTCAAGCACGGTCAACACCCCCTCCGCGAACTCTCCCGTAGCAAGTCTGACCGTTCCCGCAATCGAACTGTCTTCCATCAGTTGAATCGAAAGGTCGGAAATATCAGTTCCAAGCTCAACTTCGAGCAACTGCGGTACAGAGCGACCGAAATCTGCTCCAGAGATTGATAGTTCGTAAGTCCCAGGTGGCACAGCGTCGATGACGAACTGGTTGTTTGCAACGGGCGCGCTCACTACTAAGCCCTCCATTGACTCCAGCGTTGCGACGGCGTCGTTCCCGACAATCGCACTGTCCTCGACGATCACGACTCCCGAAACTGTCGCAGCGGCCACCAAAGAAATGGTCCCTACATCGGCGAGAGAACCATCGTTTACCGCCACGCCCTCAAGTCTGACGGGTACGGCTCCCTCCTCATTTATCTCCAGGTCATAGACACCCTGCGAGAGTCCTCCTATTCTAAAAATTCCATTCTGGAAAGTCGCCTGAAACGGAATTGATGCGCTGCCACCTTCGATAGGAAATGCAACAATCGAAATGGCTGAGGGGTCCTGGCCAACGGCGACCAGTGAACCAGTAATCACAGATTCCTGCTGTAATTGAAGCTGAAGCGATACATCTTCAGCAAGAACTTCAATTCCTTCGATCTCGACTGTTGCAAATCCCTCGGCTCTTACAATTGCCTTGTAGCTGCCCGGACGCAAATTTGAGAAATTAACACCTAACTCGTTCTCCGTTGAGAACGTCGATACAGGACTGTCGTCTTCGTCTAACAGATCAAAGGCGAAGTCGTCAATGAATCGTCCAGCTTCATCAGTTGCCGTGAGGGCTATTTGAGATCCGTGAAAAGCCTGCATGTCTATGCCGCGACTCTGGATGCCAGCCTCAACTTCGATCAAATTGTCGTCAAAATAACCGGCGGAATAGTCAATACGGTAGACGCCAGGATCAAGCGAGTGAAATACAAATTCGCCGTCTATTCGAGTTTCGGCGAGGTAAGCTTCGTTTGTCGATGCGTGAACTAAACGAAGCTGTTCGCCACCGATTGCAATCTGAAACGAGTTTGCCTGCACCCGGCCAGTCACTGAAGTTGTCAATTCAGCAAGTGCATTGACAATTTCAAGATCCATCAACTCATAAAACGTTGGGACAGCACCCAAATAGCTTGAAATCAAAGATGCGTTCTTCGCCAACGAGTCCAGGATATCACCGTTAGTCGTCCCCACATTTGCAATAAGCTGACCGAAGACTTCATCGTATTGCTGGCTAGACAGATTGCTCGGACGCAAACCAGGTTTGACAGCGTCCCAATCGAAAATTGCGTCGCGATTGGCGAGTTGCCGGGTTGTCAATGGAACATCGAATCCCGCCTGAAGCGAAGCTTGAGAGTAGAGCGTAAGGGTTCCGAAGTCGCCAGGCTTCAGAATGCCCTTCGGCCCTCCGTTCTGATTGATCCCGACGAACTCATAGAACAGGCCCAGGTTTCCACCCGTCGGCGTGAGAAACAGCGGGGTGGTATTGCCGACCAAGACAAACGGAGCTGGTGCATCGTTCAGACCATCATTGGCCCATGCAAATTCAACAGCGTATCTTGCCCCAATCCCAACTCGTGATGGAGCATCAATCTGGACTTCCGCAAGCCCGCCACCGCCAGCAACAACCTCAAGACTGTCCTCGACCAAAATCGAACCCGCCGACTCCGTCGCCACCTCCACGTCGTAGAACCCTGGAGCGAGACCACGCAAATCGAATGTCGCGTAGCTCTGTATCGACGTGTCGTGCCAAATCTGTTGGGCTGGGATCCGTGTGCCTACCGCATCGATGAGCGTTGCTGTTAGGGTGCGATCAAATTTTGCACCGCTGATCGAGATGGTGCGATCTCCGATGTTCCCCCCGCGACCGAAGGATTCATCGAAGACGGTGAAGTCAATCGTATTTGCCTCGATCGTTATCGACTGGTCATCGGTGTTCTGCTGACCATGGGCGAGCATGTAATAGGTGCCCGCTTCTGTGACCGATACAACAATTCGCTGATTCGGGGCTAGCGCATTGGCGAAAGTGAAGTCGGCTTCTGATCGAGTCGGTATTTCTCCGAAGCTGACGTAGAGTTCGTTGACGGCATCGGCATTGTCCGAATCAAGCTCGAAGAGAAGCGTCTCGCCCTTTTCAACATCGATTTTATAGAATAGCGACTGTCCGTCACCGAGATTGCTCGTGACGGGCAGTCCGAGAGTCAGCGATTCAACGTCCACGTCGGTGCGATCGACGGAAGCAGCGAGGTTGTTGTCTTCGTCTGCTTCGGCGATTTGATTGCGGATATCCGAACGGACGATGACGTGGTAATCGCCGGGGACGACACCGGGCAGCGGTGCTTCGATTGTTCGTGAATAGCTGGTGTTTCCAGTGATTGGTCCCGAAACATCGACCGATCCGAATAGGCGGTCGCCAATATCCCACTGACCGTCCGCCGAAATGTAGAGCCGGTCGGTCCAACTGCCGTTGATCGCCTCGGTCGAGAGGTTGCTGACCGTGTAGCTGACCGACGCGACTTGATTCAGCGCTGCGGACGCGGGAACCGTGATCGTGCCGACCGCAAGATCGACGGGTGGTGGCAAGGTCAGTTCGATCGGCTGCAGATCCCTAGCGACGTTGTTCGCGACGCTGCCGACTTCCGGAATTCGGTCGCTACCATCCGTGCTGACAAAGACATAGTAGGGACCGGAGAGTCCACGCGGGACCGGGAACGTCGCCGACTGGGTGTAGCTTTCACCGATTGCAAGGTCGTTTGGTCGATTGGCGAATCCGAGATAGACATCGCCGTCTCGATTGAAAACTTGGTCGAGCGAAAGATAAACCGAGTCGAACCATTCGCCATCGGTCATGAATGCGTCGTTGCGAACTGACCAAGAAACGTCAATCGTCTGACCGCTGACGCCGTCTGCGGGTGCATCGACGTTTGTTACGACTAGGTCGGCCGGTGGACGTGGGCCGTCGCCCCCGGTGCCATCAGGATCGAACTCAGCAAAGCGAACGACTTGTGACGTTCCTGTGGCGTTGTTTGATTCACCCGCGCCTTCGATCACACTATTACGGGCATCGGTCTGAACGAGGACGAAGTATTCACCGACCGCGTCAAGCGGAATCGCGAAGTTACGGTTTCGCGAGTAGCTCTGACCGGACCCGAGCGGGTTGGTTCGCTGGACCTCGGCGAGACGGATATCGTTGAGGCTGATGGTCGTGTCTTGCGACAGGTATATTCGATCTGCCCAGAAGTTTGCGTTGGTCGCACCGGTGCCGGTATTGGTGACGGACCACTGAATATTGAACGGGCGACCGGCTTCACCCGTATCGGCGGTCGTGAGCGACGTAACTTGCAGGTCGGGCGTGTCGCGACCAATCGAAAGCGGTGCGGGTGAGCTGACATTGTTGGCGCGCTGGCCATCCTCGAATACTCGTTCGCCCGAGTCAGCTTGCAGGAACAAGAAGTACTCGCCTGGCGAGACGCTAAACGGGATCTCGACTGCTTGATTCGCAACGTCGTAGCTTTGCCCAGCTTCGATCAGGCCGTTGTGTGAACGGCGAAGTAGTGTGATGTCGTCGCCGTTCCCGAAAACTTCGTCGGTCGACAGCACAACATTGTCTGTCCAGCGGCTGATGATGGTGCTGCCCGAGCCGACGTTCTGAACCGACCAATTGGCGAGAAAGGTCCCGCCCGCGACTGCCGATGGCGGAACCGATAACTGGGTGGAGGACAGATCGGCCGGGCTTTGGGTAAAGCTGGTCGTGGTCGCCGAAACACCGGTGTTGTTGTCATCGCTTAATTCGAGTACTCCGTTCCGGGAGTCGGTAACGACAAAAACAAAGAACGTACCAGCCAACTCGTCGGGCACGCGACCACTGACCGTCGAAGTGTATCGGCTCGCCTCGGTGAAATCGGCGGTCAACGCGCCGAAGTGTGCCGTTGACGTGAGGAAGAAATCGTCGGAAGGATCAAACTGATCGTCGGACGACAGATAGATTGCGTCGGTCCAGGCTGTCGTTTGCGTGGTGGTCTGGCCCAGGTTTTCGACGGTATAGGTGACCTCGAGCAATTCACCGGAACGGGCACCGTTCGGAACGGTGACACTGGTGACTTCAAGGTCGGGGAGTGCTCCCTGAATGATCGTGGTGGGTGTTTCGGAAGCGATCGTGTTGTTTTCTTCGAACACATGTTCAAACACGTTGCCGCCGGCAAAACCGGTGACCGCATCGGTCTCGACGATGAAGAAGAAGTCGCCGGAAACTTCCAGCGGGATCGCAAACTCGGCGGTTGCCGCGTACGTCTCACCGGGAAGTAGTTCGCCACGATGATTTACGAGAGCTAGCGGTCGGTCGTCCTGATCCAGCACTTGATCGGTCGAAAGAAAGACTCGATCGTTCCATGCGTCGGTTCGGGTGCTTCCGGTGCCCTGATTCCGGACCACCCAATCGATTCGAGCTGTTTCACCGGAGATCCGCATCGCCGGCGCGACGATCGATTCGACGATCAAATCCGGTGGTGGGGTGAGCGTAACATCGGTGGGTCCAGCGGACGAGATGTTATCGTCCTCGCCGCCAAATTCATTGACCCGACTATCGGAATCCGCAATGACTAGGAAGTAGTACGGCCCGTTAATCCCACGCGGCAGAGTGACTTGAAAATCCTCGGTGCGGTATGAGCTGCCCACATCCAAAAAGGATTGGTTGGGAGTGCGACCAAGAAACACATCAAATTGTGGGTCGAAGACGGTGTCGGTCGAGAGGTAGACGGAGTCGTTCCAAATCGGAGCGTTGGTGCCTCGGGTGCCGATGTTCTCAACCGTCCAGCTAACACCGGTGCTCTGGCCGGAGAACGCCGTGTCGGGAACGGTGACGTTGGAAACGATCAAGTTAGGGAACGGCTGCAAAGTGAGCGCGATCGGAGCGTCATCAATCGCAACATTGTTGGCTTCGCCGTCCCCTTCGAATACCTCCGATTCGATGTCCGTTGCGATAACAACAAAACGATCCTCGCTGAGGGTTCCGGGAAGCGTGATCAGTTGTGTTCGTTCGACAGAGCCACCAACGGGAATTTCGCCGGTGAACGTGAATGTTCCAAACGCTTGGTCGTCGCCAATTTGATCGTCGCTTGACAGGAAAATTCGCTCACCGAAGCTGCCTGAGAAAGGAGCTTCACCCTGATTGGAGATCGTCCAAGTGATTGGAATCTGCTGCCCAGAGAGTGCGGAGGGCGGCGCAACAATGCCGGTGACCACAAGATCAGGCAGCGGCGGAAGCTCAACCGACAATGGGCCGAGAACGATCGTGTTGTTCAGCTCATCCGTTTCCAACTCGGTTTGGTCGGCATCCGCAACCAGCAACAGGTTGTAGGAGCCGGGATCGAATCCGAATGGAATGGTGAAGCTGTCAGTGACCCTATACGGAGCGCCAGCAGGTATTAGTGGTAACGAGTCAGGCGAACTCGCGATTTCAGCTACCATCAGGTCGTCTTCGTCGACAGCCGAATCAGACGACAAGTAGAGCCGGTCGATCCACGTTCCGACTGTATCGCCAACTCCTCGGTTGCTGACCGTATAGCTGAAATCGAATGGTACGTTGAGCTGAATGGTCGTCGGTGATTCGACAATTTCCGGAACCAAATCAGGCTCAAGTCGCCGCGTGACTGAGATGGCGGCCGAGGCAATCGTATTGTTGTCGGATGCTAGGAATTCGTACTCCGCCTGATCTGCATTGACGACCAGTATCAGATGGAAATCACCCTCGATACGCTCTGGCAAGAGAAGTTCGGTCGAGAAGTTGGCTGAACCATCAATCGCGATCAATTGGTTGATGATTTCGCTGTCAATCAGAACGTCGTCAGCGCTGTATATATCGTCGGTTGAAAGATAGAATCGGTCGATCCAAGGCCCCGTCGTGTCACGGAAACCATCATTGGCTGTGTTCCAAGTGATAGGGATCGGCTGGCCACTCGTTGCCGTCGCGGGCAATCCGATTTCCGTCGGAATGAGATCCGCAAACTGGCTTGGAGCAATCAACAATTCGTCGGTTTCAGAAATGTTTGACAACGCGTCTTCGAATTCGTAGACCGCGTCTTCAGCATCGGTTCGAACGTACCACCGGTAGCTGCCATCCAGCCCGGTCGGAACAGTGCCACTCCAATTGCCCGCGTAGTTCTCACCGGGGGCTAGAACGCCATCGTGCGGTACTTCTGCAATCAAAACGTCGTCGGCGTTGCCATAGACGTCGTCAGTGGATACGAATATTCGATCGAGCCACGAGTTGACGGTTCCGTTGGGTGTCCCGTCGCCCGTCGTTCCAGTGCCTCCATTGGTCACCGTCCACGTGACGGTTGCTGGCTCACCAACGAATGCCAAAGCTGGTGTGACTACATCGGATGTATGTAGATCCGCGGAGGGAGTTCGAGAAACAGTGACCAAGTTATCGCTCGTGCTGACGTTGTTCGCTTCAAAGATAAATTCCGGTACATCATTCATCGCGTCGGTGCGAACGAAAATCTGATAGTTACCTTGAATACCCGGCGGAAGCATGACGGTTTGTGAGTCAGCGTAGTCCCCGCCGCCAGCAGTCAACGATCTTGCTTGTGTGAAAGTTCCCAGCACAACGTCGTCGGCGTTGCCTAACTCACTGTCGGCTGAGAGATAGATGCGGTCGCTCCAAGTCGTCGGGGCCAAGTCAACAGCGCCCGCATTTACTCCCATCCAAGAAACGACGATCTGTTCGCCACTGCTAGCAGTCGCCGGTGCAGTGACGTCAGTGACTTGCAAATCCACAAAATCGAGGGCGTCAGTGGGCTGGATTGAAGCCTGCAACAAATATTGCCCAGCCAAATCGCCATCACCGCGATCGACTACGGTCGCATAGTAAACGCCGTCTTCAGCGATATCCAAGCGAACAACTGAGCCATTCGTCGACGTCTGTGTACTGATGACCTCGTTAAGCGAGTTGCGAATATCGATGACTGGATCGATGGCACTCCATGGCGGTAAGGTGATCGTTAGCAATGCCGTGTTGTCAGCTTCGATCGTTCCGAGCGAAAAGGTGTCTTCATCAACATTGGAACTTTGGCCGGGCATGATTGTGCCAGCAACTGACCCGATGAATGTGTCTTCGCCTTGAGAAGTCAAGACGATTTGATCAGAATTCACGACGGAATCATTTCTATAGTTCTGATCGGTTTCGATGTCATGGAGCCGGTTAAGGTTGACCCGAAGGTCGTAGCCGCCAAACGAATTGGCTGATCCGCTATTGCGAAGCACCCGGATGTAATAGGTCCCATCTTCACTTAGTTCTCGACCACTGATATAGTCGGTGATGCCCGGACCGCCGCTGCCATCTTGATCGATGGAGGTCACATCATCCCCTGCATCGTTGAGCCGATACAAAATGATGTAGGGATCTAGGCTGCCACTGGTTCGTTGACTGAAGATGTCAACGCTGTCTCCGGCGAGTGCGTCAAACTTCCACCAGTCCACATCGGTGGTCGGATCGATCGAGCCAAGACCGACTTGGCTTCGCATCCAGCCGGTGCCATTGGCGGTGTCCGATTCGAACGTCAACTCGGT